>QZEE01000006.1 GCA_009917445.1 bacterium D16-76
GCGGTTCCCTTTTTGAGAATCGCTATTGTTTTCTTCATGCTGTGAGGGTTCATATCTATTTTACGCTTACTGCCATCCACGTTTTCGCACTTTCGAAATCCAGGCTTCCGGGCATCAAAAAACCGCGCCACAGCGCGGTTTTTTGAGCGAATATCTTTTTTATATCCACAGGATGGCACCCCCTGGGGGAATCGAACCCTCAACCCGCCCTTAGGAGGGGCGTATTATATCCATTTAACTAAGGAGGCATAATAAAAATTTTCAGTTGTAAATAGGGCTTAAAAGGGATAACATGAAGTTCTCTTAGGAGGCGGTCGCTCTATCCAACTGAGCTACGGAAACATTTATAAAAACTATGAAATTGTAGAACTCGCAACATTTTCCTTGTCCTCCCAAGGCGAGCGTTGGAACACTTTCTTAGGAGGGGCGTGTTATATCCATTTAACTAAGGAGGCACAATAAAAAACTTCAATTCCACACAAAACAAAACCTGCTTTCCCTATTTTACAACACCCTCGTGGATTTGTCAAGAACCCCCGCTCAAAACACAAAAAACAGCAGGGTCATCGGCCCTGCTGTTTTCAGGTTTTGCAGGTTGTTCACTGAATCGAGCAGTCCAAATAGTGTTCCAGCTCCTCGTCGTCCCTTTTTTTATCGAGATAAAGAAGGAGGGCGGAGATAGAGGCCACTACCGCGGCAATGGCTGCCACCACCCCAACGAGTATCGCCAGCTTGCTTCCTTTTTTCATACAACGGCCACCTCCAAAAGTAGTATGCTTTTTGCTCTTCTAATCATACCCAATTTTGCCCCAAAAGTCAACTATTATCCTTGCCGCCCCAAGGCTTTTTTGCCCATCCCTCTCAAAACAGCAAAAGCCGGCGCTGAAACCTAGCACCGGCCTCCCCTCAATACGCCGTAACAACCTGCCCGGCCTGTTCCTCTATCTTGCTGAGCACCATAGTGGTATCGTCCACCTCGGCATATTCCAGCAGCGAGCACACAATATCCGGGATATCCATAGGCCCCACATTGCCAGACCGGACGATCTGCAGGGCAAAGTGCTGGTTGCGTGTCAGGGTAGGGGCATAGCTACGGGCATGCTTGCGGCCCCGGCCTGTGCCGGTAGCCACCCGGATGTACCCCTTTCCCAGCAGCTCGTTCACCAGCAGATGGAAAGAGCTGACGGCAAACAGGGGTTCCCCTTTCTCGTTCACGGCGGCAGAGATGATCTCAGGCCTGCAGAGAGGGTGGTCGGCTTCCCATAAGATTTCCATCAGCACCAATTCAGAATTTGTCAACTGGTATGCTTTTTTTCGTTTCATAAAGCGACAACTCCTTTAAATCTGAGAAATGGAAGGCCCCCTGGCCTCCCAATACCCTGCCGCAAAGCAGGGGCAATGTGTTTCTCTGCCTGGCCTGCCGGGGCGGGGTACACTCCCCCCCGGGTCAGTCTTTCATATATTTTATAATATATTTTCGAAGTTGTCAATGCGATTTTCTAAAAAACAGCAGAAAAATTCTCAGTAAGAACAATTTATAAATACAGAAATTCTATGTTTTTTACTTAATGTTTTCCCCCAATTCCTCCCGCAGCCGCTTCCGGCGGTAGAAAAACTGGTCGGCCACCACCAGCAGGGCCCCGGCAATCACCACCAGGTAATAGGTGAAAAACCGCCACACCATCACCGCGGCGTACAAATCGTTGTGGACGAAATACCCCCGGAAGAAAGAGGAAAACCCCAGCTCCTGGGCACCCGAGGCCCCCGGCATGGGCATAAAGGACACCGAGACTTGCAGGAGGCTCTGCACCGCCACCACCTCCCAATAGCCGATCCCCCCATAGCCAAAAGCCCTGAAAATGAAGAAGATCACGCTCATCTGCAAAAAGAACTGGGGGATAGACAGCAGGATCCCCCACAGCACACTGCCCTTTTTCTCCTTAAAGTTGTCGGTAAAGCTGCCAAAGTCCGCCTCAAACTTGTCAATGACATCCACCATCCGGAACCGCTCCCGCAAAAACCGGAACCGACCGGCCAGCCATTTGGCAAAGCGGCAAATCACATGGAACACCGGCTTGATAAACAGCGAGGCGAAAAACAGAATAGACCCCCCGTTAATGATGAGCCCTACCACGATCAGCGGCAAAATGCCCGGGTTTTCGGCCCGCAGCTTCCCCAGCATCATCATGTAGAACACCGCCGAGCACAGCACAAAGGCGCACTGGTAGCAGAAAAACTTCATCAGCAGCACCGCCGTAGAAAGGCCTACCGGTATGTTGTCCCGCCGCAGGTAAGCCGCCTGCATAGGCTGTCCGCCCGTAGAGCTGGGGGTGATGTACGAATAGTAAATGCCAATAAGCCCAATCTTCAAGCTGTTCCCCCAGGTTATAGGGATGTGCTGGCTGCGCATCAAAAGCCGGATAATGCCGCCCTCAAACCCAAAAAAGACCACGGTGATCCCCACCGCTAACGCCAGCCATCCCGGGGCAAGCCCGGCCATAGTGGCAAACACATGGCCAAACTGCTGGTTAAACACACCAAACAGCACCACCGCCACAATGGTAGCGGCAATGTACAGCAGGCCCCACGGTATCTTCCTCTTCTTTTTTTCCAACATAGCCACGTTCCTCTTCCCATGAAATTTCTTACAGGGGAAATTATAGCATACCCCAACCCTGGTGTAAACCCGCCGCCCCCCGTCCAGCCCCATCCCTAAGAAAAACGTAAGAAAGCCCCCCAAAAAACCGCAAAAAGTGTGGGGGACTGGGCCACTGGCCCAGTCCCCCATACTCACTCTAAATTTACAATTACCCAATTGTTGTCCGCGTGTGGTGGAAACCCCTGGCAGAAAAGCCGAAAAGCTTTCCGGCCCCGGACTTCTTTTGTGAAAAGATTATACCACTTTTTTGTACGATTTGTCAAGGCTTTGCCGCCGGAAATCTATGGATAGTAGGGAACCCCTTATTCCACCTCAACAACCCAGCCAAAGGTGTCTTCCACCTTGCCGGTCTGTATGCCGGTGACTGTGTCGTACAGCTTCTGGCTTACCGGGCCAATGCCCCCGCCAGAAATCTCCATGACCTCGTCGCCAAAGCGCAGGGCCCCTACCGGCGAGATCACCGCCGCCGTGCCGCTGCCCCAGCACTCTTCCAAAGAGCCGTCTTTGGCGGCGGCCACCAGCTCGTCTACCGACACCCGGCGCTCTTCCACCTCCATGCCCCAGTGCCTGCACAGGTCAAGGCACGACGCCCGGGTAACGCCAGGCAATATGCTGCCGTTAAGCACCGGCGTGACCACCTTGCCCTTTATCTTGAAGAAGATGTTCATAGCCCCCACCTCTTCAATGTACTTGCGCTCCACGCCGTCCAGCCACAGCACCTGGGAGTATCCCTCGTCGTGGGCCTTCATCTGGGCCTTCAGGCTGGCCACGTAGTTGCCGCCGGTCTTGGCCTCGCCAATGCCGCCCCGCACGGCCCGCACGTAGTCATCCTCAATCCAGATTTTCACCGGGTCCAGCCCGCTTTCATAGTACGCGCCAGAGGGCGACAAAATAATCATAAACAAATACGTATCCGAAGGCCGCACCCCCAGGAAGGGGTCGGTAGCAATAATAAACGGCCGGATATACAGGGAAGTCCCCGGCGCCGTGGGTATCCAATCCTTCTCGATGCCCACCAGGGTCTTCAAGCCGTTCATAAAGTCGTCCACCGGCACCTCGGGTATGCAGATGCGCCGGTTAGAGTTGTTGGCCCTGGCAATGTTCCGGTCCGGCCGGAACAGCAGGGTGCGCCCGTCCTCCGTGCGGTAAGCCTTCATGCCCTCAAACATCTCCTGGCCATAGTGGAACACCATGGCCGAGGGGTCCAGCTCAATACTGTGGTAAGGCTCAATGCGGGGGTCGTGCCAGCCCCTTTCCTTGTCATAGGGCATAATGTACATATGGTCGGTAAAAATCTTGCCAAAGCCCAGCTTCGATTGATTCGTAGGCTTTGCCTTAGGGCTTTCCGTCAACGTGATTTTAATTTCCTGCATGTGAATACACCGCTTTCTTGTACCCGCCAGGCCGCCAGCCTGTACCGGGCTGATTTTTTACCGCCCCGCCGCCCCGTCCAAACACCGGCGGCAGGGGCCTGGGGCGTTACGCCGCCTGCTCCGGCTCTTCCTCCTGGGGCTGCTGGGCCGGCTCCTGGGGGTTGGCCTTAGTGACGGTACGGGTGGTGCCGCCAGAAATATAAGACTTGCCGCACTCCGGGCAGATGTCGGTATGCAGGGTCACGCTCTGGCTGACGACCTTGCGGTCTTCCCGCTGGGCCCTGGCCTGCTCGTGGGCCACGTGCTCCATCTCATGGCCCCGCACAGCAGAAGCCGCCATGTCCGGGTCAATGCGGGTAGGGCTCTGGTACGACACACTAACGTCGTCCGAGCCATCCTGGTACTTGCGCTGTTCGCAGGTCTCGCACTTGCCCTCTTCCAAAGCCTCCTGGGCGGCTACCGCGCCGGTTTCCTGATTTTCCAAAGCCTGGGCGCCTTCCGCCCCCTGGCCGGGGTACTGTATGCGCATGCGCACCAGGGTCTCGGCAGCGTCAGCCCCCGGCCAGCTGGGCAGCTGGGGCCCGGCAGTTTCTGGGGCCTGGGCGGCCCCTTGCTGGGCGGCAGGCTGGCCCTGGGGGTATTCTACCCGTGCGCGGTTGGCCAGCTCAGCCCCATAGCTTTGGGGCAGGACGGGCATAGCATAAGACGAAAACTCACTGGGCAAACGGCTGCTGTAGACCGTAGGCTGGGCCTCCCCAGCCGTAGGGGTGGGTACGGCTTTAACCGGCTGCACAGGGGCCTCTGGCGCGGCCCGGCCGCTGCGCATGACCCCCGTGCCGGCCCCCGCGCCATATGCGCGGGAAACCCCGGAAACACCATAAAAATTCACGCCGAAGAGGCCGCCAACACCTGCAATGCCTCCGACCATAAATATCATCCTCCCGCGCCTGGGCCGCAGAGAAGCCCAGGCAAATTTGCTTTCATAATATTATAGCATATTTTGTGAAAAAGGCAAGGGGGAAACCGGGAAAATGGGCCTTAAGCCATCCCCAAACGCAGGTAGGGGAGATTAGCAAAATGCAGGATAGCCTGGCTCAACTTGCAAAACCGCTGGTTACAAATTCGTTACAAACGGTCTTTTTTGGCAGCTTTTTGTAAGAAAAGGCCGTTTTGTAAACGATCCGTAACCCTTGTAACCTTTTTGTTACACTCGGGGATTCAAAAACCAGCACCCCCGCCAAGCCCAGGCAGGCGGCTCACAGCCCAAACCTCTCTTCAAAGACGGGCGCGCACCCAGGTTATGCTTGCGCTGGGGGCGGTAGGGGGGTATAATAGTAGATAAGCCGGGGCGCCCGGCCAATCTTATGCATGGAGGATGTATGTTTATGGCTTTGTTGCAATGCAATTTTTTCTCAAGCTGCCTTAACCGCACGGTGCCCATCCAGGTGGTGCTGCCTACGGACAAGCGGGTATTCGGGCCCGGCGGCGCGCCGGCCCTGCAGGCCGAGAAGCCCTTTAAGACGCTGTATCTGCTGCACGGTCTTTTTGGCAACTACACCGACTGGGTCAGCGGCACCCGGGTGCAGGCCTGGGCCCAGGACCACGACCTGGCCGTCGTGTGCCCCAGCGGCGACAACAGCTTTTACGTGGATAACGTGAAAGCCGGCAACCTGTACAGCACCTTCATCGGCCAAGAGCTGGTGGAGTTTACCCGCCGCACTTTCCCCCTTTCCCGCCAGCGGGAGGACACCTTTATCGGCGGGCTTTCCATGGGCGGCTATGGGGCCACCATCAACGGGCTGCGGTTTACGGATACCTTTAGCCACGTGGTAGCGTTGTCTTCGGCCTATGTGCTGGAAAGCAATTTCCTCAGCGCCGCCGAGTACACCGACAACATCTTTACCAACAAGGGCTACGGCGAGTCTATTTTCAACGACCTGTCCACCGTAAAAGGCGGCCCCTGGGACTATAACGCCCTGGCGGAGAAAACCGCCCAGGTCCCCCATAAGCCCAAGTTCTACATGGCCTGCGGGACAGAGGACGGCTTGATCGGCTCTAACCGGGAGTACCGGGACCTGCTGCTTTCCCTGGGTTATGAGGTCGCCTGGCACGAGGGGCCCGGCGGGCACGACTGGGTGTTCTGGGACAAGCACATAGGGGAGTGCATGGATTGGCTGCCCCTGGGCGGGCCCGTAGAAGGGCTGGGCTCGGGGCATATTGGGGAGTAAGGGGCATCTGCATATGTTTTTTGCGGGGCCTGATCTGCACATGTTTTTTATTTAGACTGAAAAGGAGGCTGCTTTTATGGCACTGGCCCATTTTAACTTTGAAAGCGAATACCTGGCCACCAACACCGATGTAAACATCATCCTGCCGGACAAGCCCCGGGAGAAGACCCCGGCGCAGTTTTACGGCAGCGGCCAAAAATACAAGGTGCTGTGGCTGCTGCACGGCACCTTTGGGGACTACACCGACTGGATACGCAAAAGCAACATCGAGGTGTACGCCTGCGAGCGGGACTTGATTGTGGTGATGCCCAGCGCCAACAACTCAAATTATGTAAACTGGCCCAACTTCTGCACCGGCTACAACGCCTGGGACTACCTCTTTGAAGAGCTGATGCCCCTGGTGCACAGCTGGTTCCCAGCGTCGGACAAGCGGGAGGACAATTTCATTGCCGGGCTTTCTATGGGCGGCAGCGGGGCGATACAGTACGCCATTGGCCACCCAGAGAAATTTGCCGGGGCCGCCAGCCTCTCCAACGCCCCTACAGACCTGAAGCAGATGAAGGAACCTGCCTATGACGGTTCAGCCGACGGCAGCGCCCAGGCGGCCTTTAACCGGCGGGTGCAGAACGTGGTGGCGGCCTTTGGCGGGCTGGAAGCTTACAAAAACTCGGTTGTGAACGTGTGGGACAAACTGCCCCAGCTGATGGAGGCCGGCGCCCTGCCCAAGCTCTACTTCTGCTGCGGCACCCAGGACACGCTGATTTGGAAGCGGTACTGCGACTTTAAGGCTTACGCGGAAAAGATCGGCCTGCCCGCCACCTTTGAGGAGTGCGAGGGATTTACCCACGAGTGGCGCTTCTGGGACCTGTTCATCCAAAAGGCTCTGGATTTCTTTGGCATTACGGCTGGGGGGCAGGGCAACCCCTTCTAGGGGCATCTGCCTAAAAGCGGCGCGGGGCAGCCTGCGCCGCTTTTTTGCGTTTTTTCTGCATATGTTTTTAAATATGTGCAGATAACCCTTGCTTTCTGTCAAAAGGGGATGTATACTAGATGTTGTGTTTTGGGGCTTTTGCGCCCATATACCCCGGGAAAGGCTGGCGGACCTATGGAAAATCTGCATATGTTTGACTACACCTTTTTACAGGACAAGCCCCCCCAGGGCGTGGCCCTGCTGTTGGAAGAAATAAAGCGCAGCCAGGAGCGGCTGCGGGATTACCGGCGCGCCTACCCCGGCATTTACAGTGCGGTAGAGCGGGCGGGCCGGGTGCGTTCGCTGCTGGCGGCCTGCGGGGGCGGCGGCAGCGAAGGGCGGGCTGGGGAGATCTGCGCCCGGAACTCGCCGCCCATTACCGATGGGGAAAAGGAGATGGCCGCTTACCGGGACGCCCTGTTTGAAATCCAGCTGGGCCACCCGGCCTTGGGGCCCTGCCGCCGGGACCTGCTGCGCCTGTACGGGCTGGCGCTGCCCCGGCGGGCGGGCACAGGGGGCTATTACCGGGAGGGCGCGGGGGGATCCCCCCTGCCGCCGGAGGAAGTGGAAGGGGCTATGGAGGCCTGGGAGCAGGCCGCCCAAGAAGACAGCCTGCTGGCCGTGCCCTGCCTGCTGGCCGATTTTGCCCGCATAGAGCCCTTCTCTCCCGGCGGGCGGCGGATGGGGTGCCTAGTGGCCCGTATGCTGCTGCAGCGGGCCGGGGTGGCGCTGCCGTCCTCTTGGGAGGAAACGGCGGGCCGGTATGGGGGCCTTTGCCGGGCGGCTTTGGGGCGGATAGGGGAGGAGGGCTACTGGCCCTTTATCCAGTGCTTTTTTATGCTGCTTTACTTGTGCGGGCAGCAGGCAGAAAAGGCGTTTTCCTTGCTGCCGGGGCGGCGGATGACAAAAAAATCCCGGGTAGAGGCGGTGGTGGCGGGCAGCCTTATGCCAATCTCCAAGGGGGAGATTTGCCGGATTCTGCCGGACGTGAGCCCCACCACAGTTGAGGCGGCTTTGGGGGAACTGGTGAAGGGCGGCGTAGTTGTGCGCCACGGCCCGGCACGGACGGCCCGTTACGGCCTGGCATAAGGGAGGGTGGCTGCCTGGCCTATAAGGGTATTCAAGTCCAGGCGCGGAGAAGCGCCGGGAAGCTTTGGTTTAAAAAGGCTTCCCGGCGCTTTTTTATTTTTAAGGTATGAAGAGCTTACCACAGCAGCTGGCCCAGGCTGCCCAGGTCCCCTTGGCTGAGGGAGCCCAGGGGGGCGTCCAGCAGGGATTGGCGCATGTCCCACAGCAGGTCCCCGGCCTGGCCGGAGTCCCGCAGGGCCTGGCGGTAGGGCTGGGGGCTGGGGCCTTGCTCCAGCTGGCTGTACAGGGCGCTGTAAGCCCCCTGGATTTGGGCCACCCGCCGCTTGCCGGCTGCCAGGGCTTCTACGGCGGACCGGGCGGCTTCCCTGGTGGAGATGTCCAGGGCGTTAAGCCCCAGGGCCTGCAAGGGGGGATGAGGCAGGGGCAGGGGGGGCGGGGGTTCGCTGCCAGAGGAGCGGAGCTTGGGGCTTTCTACAGCGCCGCCGGTGGCAGTGACGGTGCCGCCCCGGATCAGGATGGGGGCGGTCTGCTGGCGGCCTACGCCGCTGTCGCGGCCAATGCCCAGGCTGCCCGCGCCCCCGGTGGCGGTAAGGGCGCCAGGGGTGCCGGCGCCGCCCTTTACACGGTCGATGCACAGGGAGGTACCGTCCCCCAAAGAGATGCCCGCGCAGCCGGGGCCGCTTTCAAAGAGGTTGTGGGTATCGTCGGGCAGCAGCAGGGTGACCTGGTTGCCGCGCCCCAGGTTAAAGGCCCGGCCAGAGGTTACCTGGCAGGCCACCCCGTCCAGGGTAAGGGACACGGGGCCGATGCCGTCGGCCAGGGCCAGCCGGCCGCTGAAGGGCTGTTGGTTTAAGTCGGTGCCAGAGCCGCCGGACACGGCGTCCACCTGGCCGGTGAGGATGCGCAGGGACTGGCTTTCTTCCTCGTAGCGCCAGTCCAGGTCGGCCTCGCCGCCGGTAACGGTAAAGGGGTTGGGGTACAGGGGGGCTTGCTGGAAGCCGCCTTCCCGCTGGCTCCACAGCAAATATACGTAGCGGGTCCGCAGCCGCCCGGCTTCGTCCCGCCCGTGCAGGACCACGGTGTGGGACGGGAACCCCTGGGAGGGGTCGCCCTTGGGCAGCCAGAGCCGGGCCAGCTCCTGGCGGCCGCCTTTTGCCAGGTTCATCTGCACCTGCCTGCCGTCTACAGCCAGGGAGGTAAGGGTGTTAAAGCCCGGCACCAGGGCTTTCCATAGCAGGTCAAAGGGCTTTACGGGCTCCCCCTGGGGCGTGTGGACTGTGGCCTGGCCAGTGGAAAGCAGGAAGGACATGCCCCCCAGCACCACGGGGACGGGCTGGCTGGGGGAGGCTTCCTCGCCCAGCGCCAGGGCGGCCCCTTGCAGGCGCAGGGTGCTGCCGGTGCCCCCGTGCAGGGAGCTGACGTGCAGCACGCCGCCGCCCTCTACGGTGAGGGAAGCGCCGGGGGCCAGGTGCAGCTGGCCCAGCTGGCAGGGGCCTTGTGCGTACAGGCGGGCTTGGGGGGCGCCTACGCCCAGCTGGGGGGAGGAAAAGCCCTGCAGGGCCAGCATGCCCGGGCCGGTAAGGCGCAGGGCGGGCCCTTGCCCGCCGTCCCCTTGCAGGAGAAGGGGGAGGCTGCCGCTTATGGTGAAGGTGCCGGCAGAGGGGTCAAAGGCCGCGCCGGAAAGGCTGGGGCCTACGGCGCGGGCGCCGGGCAGCGTTAGGGCCTGCCCCTGGGGAGTAGGGCCCTGCCCCTGGCCTGCCGTCTGGCCGGCAGTGTGGGAGGCGCCGGGGAGGGGGAAGGGCAGGGCGGTACCTTCGCCGCCTAGGACGGGCAGGGTCTCCAGGCCTTCCAGGGAGGCCAGCAGGCCCAGCAGCAGGGCGGTGCCGTCCCCAGCGCCTTCGGGCAGGAGGAGGGGGGGCAGGCCGGGCATGGAGGGGGTGTTGTCCCCGGGCAGCAGGAGGCCGGTAAGGAAGGGTTCCAGCCCTGGGGCCGTGCCGGCGGTGAACTGCTCTTGAAAATCGGCCAGGCTGGCGAATTTGCCGCCGGTAAGGCTTTTCAGCGCATCATCTGGGGCAGCGCCCTGGGCAATGGCGTCCAGCAGCTGGCGCAGGCCCTCTGCGGCCTGGGCGGGGTCGTCGCTGCCGGCAATGACAGAGCCTAAATAGAGGGAGGCCAGGTAGCCGGAAGCGGGGTTTTCGTCCAAGGGCAGGCGGCTGAGGGCGGCTAAAAGCTCGGGGCCGGTGGCGTCGGGGGGCAGGCCCAGGGCGGCCAGAAGCGTTTCTTTGTCTGGGGGCGTGCCGGTAAGCCCCCCTAAAAGCCAGGCGGGCAAATCGTTAGCGCCGTCTGTCCCGCCGGCGGGAGGGGCGTCTTGGAAGAAGCCAGCGTCCACGGCGCTTTGGATGACCCGGTCTACCTGCTCGCAGAGCTCCTTCAGCTGGGCCTGCAGGGCGCCGGTGTCTTCTGTAGAGCCTTCGGCGGCTTTCTGGGCCAGCTGGGCCATGCGTCCCAGATCCTCCTGGACTTCGGCCAGGGCGGCTTCCCCGCCCAGCAGGCTGCGTTTGGCCTGCTGCACCTGCCCCGCAGACTGGCTGAGCCGCGCGGCCAGCTGCCGGAGGGTCTCGGCCACGGCCACCCCCGGCTTGGGGGCCGCTGCCTGCCGGGTGGGGGCGGCGCCCGCCTGTTTTTCCGCTTTGCCGGTGGTTTCATACCGGGGGGGCGCAAAGCTTCTGTTCCTGCGCACCTTTAAATCACCCATATCCTGGGCCTCCTTCCCGCGTGCCGCCTTGTGCGGCTGTTCTATAGGTATCATCGTCCTGATAGGGGGAAAAGTTAAGCGCGGCGTGGCGGGTTGATTTTCGGGCGCAAAAAGCCCCGGCGCGCCGGAATGGTGCCAGGCTGCGCCGGGGCCGCCCCCGTTTTATCTTAGGAGGCCTACGGCTACGTCGTTGACATTGGTGCCGGTTGGGCCGGTGATGAGCAGCCCCCCCACCTGCTGCAAGGCGTGGTAGGCGTCGTTTTCCTTTAAGACGCTGGGGACGGACAGCCCCGCTTGGGCCAGGGCGTGGGCGGAATTGCCGTCTACATAGCCGCCGGCGGCGTCGGTGGGGCCGTCGGTGCCGTCGCTGCCCAGGGAGAACAGGGCCGCGTTGAGCCCGGCAATGTGGGGGGCCGCGGCCAGGGCCAGCTCTTGGTTGCGGCCCCCCAGGCCCTGGCCGGTCAGGTGGACCACGGTTTCGCCGCCGGCAATAAAGGCCAGGGGCTTTTGGGGGGCGGCGTGGCTTTTTAAGATGCTGCCCAAAAAGCTACCGGCCTCCCTGGCCTCGCAGCAGAGGCAGTCGGTGAGGACGATGGGGGAGTAGCCCAGCTTTTCGCACTCCTGGGCGGCGCTGGCGCAAAGCTCCCGCACGCTGCCGGTAATGTGGGTCTCCACGTTGGTCAAGGCCTTGGGGGTTTCTTCGGCTAAAAGCCCGGCGGCCTGGGGGGAGAGGTCCAGGTGGTATTTCTCGGCCACGGCCTGGGCCTGCTGGCAGGTGCTGGCGTCGGGGTAGGCGGGGCCGCTGGCGATCATGTCCAGGGGGTCGCCAATAATGTCGCTGAGGACAACGCTGAACACCTGGGCCGGGGCGCAGGCCAGGGCAAACCGCCCGCCCTTTACGGCGCTTAAACGCTTGCGCAGGGTGTTCATTTCCACAATGTCCGCGCCGCTGGCCAACAGCTGCTGGGTGATGCTTTGCAGCTGGTCCCCAGGCAGGAGGGGGCTTTCGAACAGGGCGCTGCCGCCGCCGGAAAGCAGGAAGAGCACGGTGTCCTGGGAGGAAAGGCCTGAAACCAGGCCGAGGGCCTGGCGGGTGGCGGCAAAGCTGTTTTCGTCCGGCACGGGGTGGCCGGCTTCGAAGCAGCAAAGGCCGGGCAAATCCCCCATGACGTGGCCGTACTTGGTGATAACAACGCCGCCGTCTACATGGCCCAGGGTCTGCAGGGCGGCATGGGCCATCTGCCAGGCGGCCTTGCCGGCGGCTACCAGCAGGTTCTTGCCGCCCCGGGGGGTGTAGCCTGCCAGGGCCCGGGCTACGGCCTGGTCGGGCAGGACGGCGTTAAGGCTTGCGCGGATAATCTGCTGTGCGTCTTGGTGCAGCTGTGTGTTCATGGATACCCTGTCCCTTCTGACATCCTTATTTTTATATAGAAAGAGCAGGCAGGCCTGCTGCCTGTATCATACCATAGGGGGGCGGGGTTGTCAAACGGCTGGGGCCGGTGCGCGGCCACAAAATTTGCGGGGAAGAAAAGGCCGGGTCGGCGGTGGGTTTTTTGGCTTTTCTGTTTCATACTAAAAAATAAGGGAAGGGCTTTTGGAGACATCCAAAGTGCGTGGTTTAAGAAAAAGTGGGACACGCAAAAGCCGCGCGTTAGCGTTGCTTCGGGGGTTTTTAGAGGGAGAGGGGTAAACGTATTGCTGCGCCAAACGTTTACGCCCCGAGCCGGCAGGCGAGACTCAAAGCCCCTAAACCGCCAGAGGCATAAAACGCGCCTTTGGACACTCCCCCCTCTTTTGGGAAAGCCTTGCATTTTGGGGCTGTGTATGGTATTATGTCTAATAAATACGGGATAAGCGTGCCGGGCGCGCCGCTTCGGGCCCGGGCTTTAGGAGGTTTTTTCGTGGAAAAACGGGACAAGGTGATGATCGGCGCGGGGCTTTACGGGCTTTACTCGGCGCTGTTCTGCGGCCAGAGGGGCCAGCGCGTTACGGTGCTGGAATGTGACGGCCGGCCTTTTGGGCGGGCTACTTATATCAACCAGGCCCGGGTGCACCAGGGATACCACTACCCCCGGTCGCTGTCTACGGCCATGAAATCCGCCGGGTACTTCCAGCGGTTTAATGAGGACTTTGGCTTTGCCATCAACCGGGAATTTGAGAAGGTGTACGCTACCTCCCGGCAGTTTTCCTGGTCGGATGGGGCGCAGTTTAAGAAGTTCTGCCAAATGGCGGGCATACCCTGTGAAGAGCTGCACCCGGAGCGTTTCTTTAAAAAGGGCATGTGCGACGGGGCCTTTTTAACCCGGGAGTACACCTATGACGCGGCGATTTTGCGGGACTATTACCTGGAAAAGCTCAAGGGCCTGCCTAACGTGGAGATCTTATACAACGTGGATATCCAGTCTATTGAAAAGCACAGCGGCTGCTACCGGGTCTTTACGGCGGAAAGCGGGGATTTTGAAACGGGCTTCCTGCTAAACGCCACCTATGCCGGGGCCAACCAGGTGCTGGACATGCTGGGGTTTGAGAAGTTTAAGATCAAGTACGAGCTGTGCGAAATCATTTTGTGCGAGGCAGGCGACAAGCTGAGGCCCTATGGCTTTACGGTGATGGACGGGCCTTTCTTCTCCATTATGCCCTTTGGCAAGACCGGGGACCACTCCTTGACCTCGGTGACCTTTACCCCCCACACCACCAGCTATGACCCGGTGCCCACCTTCCCCTGCCAGGCCAGGAGCGGGGGGCACTGTTCGCCCCGGCGGCTGGGCAACTGCAACGACTGCCCCGCCAAGCCCCCCAGCGCTTTCCCCTATATGGCCAACCTGGCCCGCAAATACCTGAAGGACGAATATGCGTTTACCTATAAGGGGTCCCTGTTCTCCATGAAGCCCATCCTGATGAGCTCGGAGATCGACGACAGCCGGCCTACGGTGGTGCGCAGCTACTCCGAAAAGCCCACCTTTGTGGCGGTGCTTTCGGGTAAGATTAACACAGTCTACGATTTGGATGAGGTGCTCAGCCATGAAGAATAGAGAGAAAAATTTTGCTTCCGCCGTGGTGTATGTCCACAACGCGGCCGGACGGGTAGGAGCTTTTTTAAGTTCGCTGATCGGGGTGCTGGAAGAGAACTTCGACCACTCGGAGATTGTGTGCGTCAACGACAGCTCGGAGGACGGCAGCGTGCAGGCCATACGGGCTGCCAGCGCCAAGGCCGCCCGCACCAGCGTTTCGGTGCTGAATATGAGCTACTTCCATGGGCTGGAGCGGGCCATGAACGCCGGCATGGACCTGGCCATTGGCGACTTTGTGTTTGAGTTTGACTCGACGGTAATGGACTATGGGCCGGAGGAAATTATGAAGGTGTACCGCCGGGCGCTGGAAGGGTACGACATTGTCAGCGCCGGACCGGACCGGAAGCAGAAGGTTTCTTCCAGCCTGTTTTATTGGCTTTTCCATAAGTTTTCAGACAGCCCCCGGCCTATGGCTACCGAGAGCTTCCGGGTGCTCAGCCGCCGGGCCATTAACCGGGTGGCGAGCATGAACAAGACCGTGCCCTACCGGAAGGTGGTCTATGCCGGGTGCGGGCTGAAAACGGACATGCTGAAATACCCCTGCCAGGGCGCGGGGGGCGCCGGGGCCGACAAGCGGGAGAGGGGCTACCGCAAGGGCCTGGCCGCGGACGCTCTGCTGCTGTTTACCAACGCGGGGTACCGCTTTTCGGCGGCCATGACGGTGCTGATGATGGCGGTGGCCCTGTTTATGGGGGTGTACTCCCTGGTGGTGTACGGCACCGGCGCGCCGGTGGAGGGGTGGACCACCACCATCCTGTTTTTGTCGGCGGGGTTCTTTGGGCTGTTTGCCATTTTGACTATTGTCATAAAATATTTGCAGCTGCTTATTGAGCTGATACACAAGCGCAAGACCTACAGCTTTGAAAGCATTGAAAAACTCACCAAATAATAAGGAGGCCGCCATGACCGCACTGGTAGGATACACGGGGTTTGTGGGCTCGAACCTGTACGCCGCGGGGGGGATTGACCGGGCTTATAACTCGAAAAACATTGAGGAGGCTTACGGCACGGCCCCGGGCCTGCTGGTTTATGCGGGCCTGCCTGCGGCGAAATATTTGGCCAACCACGCCCCGGAAAAGGACATGGACGTGATTAGGGGGGCCCAGCGCAATATTGAGGCCATTGGGCCCCAAAAGCTGGTGCTGATTTCCACCATCGATGTGTTCCAGGCCCCCAGTGGGGTGGATGAGGATACGCCGGTGGAAACCGAGGGCCTGCACCCCTATGGCTACAACCGCTACCAGTTGGAGCTGTGGGTGCGGCAGCATTACCCGGACGCGCTGGTTGTGCGGCTGCCGGGGCTGTTTGGGGCGAACCTAAAAAAGAATTTCCTTTATGACTTTATGAACCCGGTGCCCTCTATGCTGACAGAGGCCAAGCTGAAGGAGCTGGGGGAGAGGGATGGGGGCATCGCCAGGTATTACGGGGCGCCCCAGGAAGGCTTCTGCCGGCTGAAACCCCTTAGCGGGGAGGAAAAGGCCCGGCTGGGCGGGAAGCTGAAGGCCCTGGGTTTTACGGCCCTTAACTTTACGGACAGCCGCAGCGTGTACCAGTTTTACCCCCTTTACCGGCTTTGGGGGGACATACAAACGGCCCTTAGCCACGGCCTTACCCTGTGGCACCCGGCTACCGAGCCGGTTTCCGCCGCCCAGGTGTACCGGTATTTGACCGGGGAGGAGTTCTGCAACCACCTGCCCGGCGTCCCGGCGGCCTATGACTACCGCACCCGCTACGCGCCGTTTTTTGGCGGCAGGGATGGGTATATTTGCGACAAAGCCGCGGTTTTAAAGGAGATAAAGGATTATGTCTCAGGAGAAAAAGGTTAGGCGCCCCAAAAAGCACGGGGCTTTTGCAGCCATGACAATGCTCATGGCTCTTTTGCTGGTGCCGGTGCTGCTGCACACGTTTACGCTGGGGTTTTTCTGCGACGAGACAGCCTATGGCCCTATGCCCCCGAAAGGGGTAGAAAATTATATAGATTTAGGGCAGGGGGATTATACGGTCACGTTTTCCCCTTTACAGGAGCACCTGGCAGGGTTTGAGCTGGCTTTGGCCAACCAGCCGGCAGGGAACACGGGCAGCTTGCTGCTTTATGTCTACGGCGAGGATGGTACGCCCTTAGATTGCATTACCGTGGACTTGGGCCGGATAGAATCGAACCGGTGGCACAAGGTAAAGCTGCACAAGGAGCTGCCCATGGGGCCGGTATACACCCTGGTGCTTTCCGCCAAATACTGCGGAACCTACCCCTGGCTGCAGGAGGCCCCTGCGGGGTGCCTGGCGCCGGAGACCCTTACTGGGGGGGTGCTGCTGGGGTATGGCTATGCTTCGGCGGCTTATTCTTGGCTTGTAAAGGCGGGGGTGTTTTTCCTGCTTTTGCTAGTGTGGGGGTTTGTGGCCAGCCAGTTGTTTTGGGGGCAGCGGAAGAAGCGCCTGGTACGGCAGGTATGCGGGTGTGTGCTGCTGGGGCTGGTGCTGGCCTCTAACTACACCCTGTGCTATATGGATGGGGAAGACGCCGTAGGCCCGGGCTTTGACCCGCCCAGCCAGAAGCTGGTGGTAGACGCCATGAACGCATATGCCGGCGGCGCCGCCCAGGGGCCCTACGGGCTGGGGGATTATATAGACGGGGCCTTTAGGCCCTATGTAAGCCAGATCGGGCTGCAGGGGCATGTGTTCCAGGTGCTGGGGCAGCTGGGGGGGCCGCGGGCCTTGGGGCTGCTGTGCGCGCTGGCGGCGGCCGCAGTGTTTATGGGGCTGGTGCTGGTTATCTACCAGAAATACAATGCTCTCATGGCGGGGTGCTTTTATGTGGCTTTCTGGCTTTCGCCCTGGGTGGTGAATTTTGCCGCCCACCTGTATTGGCTGGAATTTACCTGGTTCCTGCCTATGCTGGTGGGGCTTGTGTGCCTGTGGAAAATCGACAGCCAAAGGGCCCGGGCCTTGTGCTATGGGGGGGCCTTTGCGTCCATCTTCATCAAGTGCCTGTGCGGGTATGAGTATATCTCGGCGGTGATGGTGGGGCTGGTGCTCTTCCCCCTGGCCGAGCTGCTGGGGGCCTGGGCCGAAAAGGACAGGCAGCGGGTAAGGCGGCTGTTTTTCGCGGTGCTTTTTTTGGGGTGCTGCGCGTTGGGCGGGGTTTTTGCGGCTCTGCTGATCCATGCCGGTGTGCGGGGCGAGGGGGATTTTATGGCCGGGGCCAGGCTGATTATCCAGCAGGACGTGCTGCGCCGCACCAATGGGGGCGACATGAGCCAGTTTGACCCGGTGTACTGGCCCTCCCTGAACGCCTCGGCTTTCGAGACGGTGGGAAAATACCTGCGGTTTGACACCCAGATCATCACCGGCCTGCCGGGGGACCTTTTCCCGCTGTTGTGTGTGCTGCCCCTGATGGCCTTTGCCTGGGACTGGCACAAGGGGCGGCTGTCTGTGCGGGACGCCGCGCTGTATGGGGTTTCCGCTTTGGGGGCGGTTTCCTGGTTTGTGCTGGCAAAGTCCCACTCGTTTATACACACCCACTTGAATTTTGTCTTGTGGTATTTTGGCTTTGTGCAGGTGTGCTTTTATGTGATTGTTTATAAGCTTGCGGCCTGGGTGCGCCCGGGCCCCCAGAAGCGGAGAAAGGGGAAAGGGACATGAAGCTGGCAGTTTCCAACATTGCGTGGGAGAGGGAGGAAAGCGGGGAAGCCTATGGCCTTATGGAGCGGTATGGGTTTACGGGGCTGGAGATCGCCCCTACGGCCCTTTTCCCCCAGGAGCCCTATGCCCATTTGGAGGAGGCCCGGGCCTGGCGGCAGGGGCTGGGCTTTCAGGTGCCGTCCATACAGTCCATTTGGTATGGGCGCACGGAAAAGCTTTTTGGCGGGGAGGGGGAAAGGCGGGCTTTGCTGGGCTACACCAAGGCCGCCATCGATTTTGCCGCGGCCATTGGCTGCGGGAACCTGGTGTTTGGCTGCCCCCGCAACCGCAGCTTGCCCCAGGGCGGGGACCCGGCCCTGGCCCTGGGCTTTTTTAAAGAGCTGGGGGACTATGCCCACGCAAAGGGCACGGCCATTGGGCTGGAAGCGAACCCGCCTATTTACAACACCAACTTTATCAACACCACGGAAGAGGCCTTGGGGCTTATAGAGGCGGTAAACTCCCCGGGGTTCCTTTTAAACCTGGATGTGGGAACTATGGTGGAAAACGGCGAATCCCCGGCGATGCTTTTGGGCAGGGTGGGGCTTATCCGCCATGTGCATATCAGCGAACCCGGCCTGCCGCCTATTGAGCCCCGGCCCCTGCATGAAAAGCTGCGGGAAGTTTTGGAGGCCGGGGGTTACGGGGGCTGGGTGTCTATTGAGATGGGCAAGGCCGGGGGCCTGGGCGCGGTGGAAAAGGCTATGGATTATGTAAAGGGGGTATTCTATGGGTAAGCTTCTGGAGAGGCTGAAACGGGTGAGGGCCGGGACCTGGCTTTTGTGGGGGCAGGCGGCGCTGCTGCTGGCCGTGTGCCTGGTGCACGCCATAGAGGAGGGGCGCTATGCCGACTTTTACCCCATCAACGGCACGTTCCAGAATTATAACCCGGTGCGCCGCCTGCTTGCTGGGCAGGCGCCGTTTGTGGATTTCCAGGATTACCTGGGCCTGGGGCACCTGTTTGCGGGGGCCCTTGCCACCCTGCTTTTTGGGGGCAGCTACCGGTCCAGCCTGATGGCTTTTACCTTCCTCACCCTGGCTGCGGTGGTCATGTTGTGCGTGGTTTTGGGGCGGTCTATTGTGAAAAAGTGGCCGGTGGTGCTGTGCGCCGCTAACCTTATGCTGTTTTTGATTTTGGTACAGCCCGCCTTTTTCACAAATGGCCTGGCCTGGTGCTGGGAGATGAAGGAGGCCTTGACCTACGCCGCCAGCGCGGGGAACTCGGCCCGGTTTATCCGGGGCATGGTGCTGCCCCTGTGCTGCCTGCTGTATGGGGCCGGGGGGCCCCTATTGCAAAGATTAGAGGGGAAGTGGCCGGGGGCCGGGCGGTACCGGGGGCTTATTAGCTTGGGCCTGGCCGGGGCCCTGGGGGGCTTTGCTTTTTTGTGGAGCAACGATTACGGCATTGTCACCTGGCTGTGCCTGGGGATCATGGTGTTTTTGGTTGCCTGGCGGCGCGTCGGGAAGCTTTACAAGGCTTTGCTGGGGGGGCTTTTGTATGGGGCGGCTTCGGCTATAACGGCGGTGCTGCTGGTGCTGGCGGTTTCCCGGGGGCGCTTGGATTTGTGGCTGGAGGGCACCTTTGGGGCCGGGGGGTACCAGGGCTGGTACTTTAACACCGGAGAGAAGAGCCATTACCTATTTGACGTGGATTTTACGCTGCCCATGATGATTCAGGCTTTGGTGTGCCTGGTGTACCTGATCCGGCTGCTGGTAGACAAGGCCACCCCCCAGGCGGTAAGGCGCTGGGGCATACCGGCTTTTGTGAACATGACGGGCTTTGCGGCGGTAAACGCCTATAAGCTCATCAGCTGCGGCAATTCTTTTGAGGTGGCGCTTACGGCCCTTTTCATCACCCTGCTGTTTGAGGGGCTGGGCCTGGCGGCCAGGTTAGCGGCCCAGGTGAAGAATAAGGCCCTGCCCATGCATATAGCGGTGTTTGTCATGTGCTTTGCCTGGGTGCTTTCCACAGCAAAAGAAGAGGTAATCGGCTGGGCGGCGGCCCCTTACCAGGGGGTGTATTTTTCTGAAATGGGGGGCGTTGTCACCAGCCGGGGCCAGGATTTGGAAGACGCCCGCGCCTTTTTGCAGGGGGAAAGCTTCTTTTCCACCTATGCCTCGGCCCAGGAGCTGGTGGAGGGGAAGTTCCAGCCCTCGGGCACGGATTACATTATACACGTGCTGGGGGACGAAAAACGGGAAGGGTATGTGGACGCCTTCTTAAACGGCGGCTTTACCTATGCCGCCACCATGTGGGAGGAAACAGACCCCTGGATCACCTGGGAGACCCGGGCGGACTGGTATTTTTACCGCTTGCTGTATGAGGGCTGGCAGCCGGTTTTTGCCAACGGCTACGAGCTTTACTGGCAGCGGGGGGAAAGCAGCGCCCTGCCCGATACCCCTTCGGTGCAGGTGGTAGATGTGGATGCCGGCACGAAAAAGCTGGTGGTACAGGCGGACCCGTCTGTAAACGGCATAGCGGACCTTTATGTGGATTATACGACGGAAAAGGCCCCGGGGCTGCGGGGGGCTTTGGCTTTCCAGCCTATGGTGCGGGCGGCCAATACGGGCACGGTGTACCTGTATGGGCAGGCGCTGAACACCGGGCAGGTCGAATATTACGACAGCAACTACCTGCGGCCCCAAAGCCAGGAGTATATACCGGTAAACGTGGTAGACGGCTATGGTGAGATTACCATTAGCGCCAAGCCGGAGGGGTGCTGCTCTTTTGCCTCTTTAGAGGCCCGGTGCGAGGCCCTGTACACGGCGCCCTTTGACTATGTAAAGGCTGAAGAGGCCGCAGACGGCCGGGTGCGGGTAAAGGCCCACGACAAGAACCGCCAGTGCCTGCAAGGGGCCAAGGGGCTGGAAATACAGGGGAAGCGGTACGGGATCGTGGGGATGGAGGAAGAAGGGGAGGAAGCGGGGGCTTCTTTCTGGATCACGTTGGATGGCGGGGGAATCCCCCCGGAAGCGCTGCAAAAGGGGAATATGCTGCATATTGTGAGGTAACAAGGATGGTTTATGAAAAGCAGCCGGGGGTGCCCCGGTTTACGTGTGAGGAATATGGGGGGAAGTCCCGGGACTATGTGGTGCTGATCCCCGTTATCAACGAAGGGGAACGCATTATACGGGAGCTGAGGCGGGCCCAGGCTGCCGGGGTGCCGGGGGCGGCGGATATTGTGCTGTGCGACGGGGGGTCTACCGACGGCAGCATGCAGGAAAGGCTTTTGCGGCCCCTGGGGGTGAACGCCCTGTTGACCAAGCAGGACCTGGGCAAGCAGGGGGCCCAGCTGCGCATGGGCATGTGGTGGGCCCTGCAGCGGGGCTATAAGGGCGTTATCACCATTGACGGCAACGACAAGGACAGCATTGAGGACGTGCCCCGGTTTATTCAGAAGCTGCAGGAGGGCTACGACTTGGTGCAGGGGTCGCGGTTTGTGAAGGGGGGGCGGGCGGTCAATACCCCGCCGGTGCGTCTGCTTTCGGTCAGGCTGATCCACGCGCCGGTCATCTCTTTGACGGCCCGCAAGCGCTTTACCGACACCACCAACGCCTATAGGGCTTACTCGGCCCGGTACCTTACCGACCCCCGGGTGCAGCCCTTGCGGGAGGTCTTTATGACCTATGAGCTGCTGGCCTACCTTTCGGTGCGGGCCACCCAGCTGGGGTATAAGGCCTGTGAGATCCCGGTGACCCGGGCGTATCCTAAGGCCGGGAAGACGCCTACGAAAATCAGCTTCTTTAAGGGCAACAGCGAGCTCATGAAGATTCTGGTGAAAAATGCTTTTGGGGCCTACAGCCCCAAGCCCTAAAAGACAAAAAACAAGCCGCCGGCCTTTGCTGCCAGCGGCTTTCCTGTTTTTAATCAAAGGAGCGGGGCCCTTGGGGCATGCTGGGCAGGTCGCCCAGGTTGTTGCTTTCGTCGCCGTCCGGCAGGGAGCGCAGGTATTCGCTGCCGCCCCGGCTGGCAATGGCCACCCCCCGTATGCCCCCCTGCTTGGCCAGGGCCACGCCCTCGCGCTTGGAGAGCACGGCGCCGTCGGAAAGCTCGTAGCCGGAGACCTTGCCGTCCTTGCGCACCAGCTTTACAATGGAGCGGGCATCTTTATTGGGTACGGGGTTCATAATATTGATGTTGGCGGGCATGGCCCCCACCCGGCCCTTTTTTTCCTTGCTCATGGCAAAACTTCCTTTCCCTGTGTGAAAATGTAGGCTAGGGTTATTTTGCCGCCATAGGCTTTCAAATATGCGGGGGGACGCCCTTTACAGGAAGTTTACCACCCCATAAACCAGATGGCAGGCCGTAAAAACAGCCAGGGGCACAAGGGCCGGGCTGTTTTTACGGGCCAGGCAGAAGGAAAGCAGGGAAAGGCAGGGGGGCAGGGTCAACAAAAGGATGGCCCAGGGGCCGGCCTGCCCCTGGTAATAAAGGGCCCAGCCCAGATAGTAGAGAAGCAGGAAGCCCAGGGCGGCCCACGCCCAGCGGGAGAGAGACGGCAGGCCTTCTTTGCGCCTGAGGAGGATAAGCGCTGCTATAGCCAGCATCTGGCAGGCAGAGGCCAGGGCGTCCAGGGCCGGGGTGGCGGAGGGCTTTTGGAGCACATCGGCTGGGGCGGGGAAAGCGGCCCAGAAAAGGTTGGGGGCCATAAGGGCTGAAAACAGGGCTAGGGCCCAGGGGTCAAAGCCCAGGCGGTAGTTTTTTAGGGGGCCCCTCATTCCCCCAGGACCTCCTTCTGCTTTTTCTTGGGGAGCCCGGAAAGCACCAGGCGGTAGGATTTCTCCGCCATTTCCCGCACCAGGCTGTCGGGCACCTGGCCGTCGGCCCGCAGGGAGTTCCAGTGCTCTTTATTCATGTAGTAGCCGGGCAGGATGTCTTCGTACTGCTCCCGGAAAAAACGGCCTTCTGCGGGGTCCAGCTTCAGGGTGATAAGGGCGTCGGCCCCGTCCTCCCCTTTGCAGATGGCGGCAAACATTTTGCCCCCTACCAGAAAGCGCGTCCACTGCCATTCCTCCTTAAAATCCTGGGTGACGCCGGGCTTTTGGGCCAATTCTTCGTAGAGCCAGGGGTATTTCATAGGGGTGCCTCCTTGCAAGGTTAATGGTAATACAATCAGTATAACATAAAATAGGGGGGATGCACAAGTTATAGTGAAAATCCCGGTTGCTTTTTTTGGCAAAATACGATACAATTGACCCGGAACGCTTTTAGGCACCCATCACCCAACAGCGAAAGGACGGTTTTTAAGCATGAATGTCCAGGAACGCAAAGAGCTACAGATCACGGCGGAGAAGGTGCGCCAGCACATTATTGAGGGCGTGTACCACGCCAAGTCCGGGCACCCGGGCGGTTCTCTTTCCTCCGCTGAAATTTTCACCTATTTATATTTTAAAGAGATGAACGTGGACCCTAAAAACCCCCAGGCCCCCGGCCGGGACCGCTTTGTGCTGTCCAAGGGCCACTGTGCCCCGGGCTGGTACGGCACCCTGGCCCAGCGGGGGTACTTTGACCCCAGCGAGATGCAGAGGCTGCGGCACATTGGCGCCATGCTGCAGGGCCACCCGGACATGAAGGGCACCCCTGGGGTGGACATGAGCACCGGGTCTTTGGGCCAGGGCATTTCGGCGGCGGTGGGCATGGCCCTGGCCGGGAAAATGGACAAGGCCCCCTACAGGGTGTACACCCTGCTGGGCGACGGGGAGATTGAGGAAGGCCAGGTGTGGGAGGCCGCTATGTTTGCGGGGCACCATAACCTGGACAACCTGTGCGTCCTTGTGGATTTTAATGGCCTGCAGATCGACGGGCCCATAGCCGAGGTGGCTGGGCCGGAGCCCATTGACAAAAAATTTGAAGCCTTTGGTTTTGAGGTCATGACCATAGACGGCAACGATTTTGATGAGATCGAAAAGGCCATGGAAGCCGCCAGGGCCTGCAAGGGCAAGCCCTTTGCCATCATTGCCAAGACCATAAAGGGCAAGGGCGTCTCGTTTATGGAGGGCCAGGCGGGCTGGCACGGCAAGGCCCCTAATGGGGAGGAATACGAGAAGGCCATGCAGGAATTGAAGGAGCGTTTGGCAGGTATGCAGGCATGAAGCTGCGCTGTATCAACCTTGTCTCTCAGAAGCCGGAGGGGCTGGCAGGGTTCTACCAGAAGGTATTGGGCGGCACGGTACAGGAAATCGTGCCGGGCCGGTGGGAGCTGCCGGCCGGGGGCGTGGCCCTGGTGTTTACCCACACCTGTGAAGAGGTGCGCGTCCCTACGGAAAGCTGCGGGCTGGAGTTCCAGGTGGCAAACGCGGACGGGGAATATGCCCGGCTGCAGGGGGCAGGGGTCCCGGTGGAAGCCCCGCCGGCAACGTACCCCTGGCAGTGGCGGGGCTTTGGGGTAAAAGACCCGGATGGCAATAACCTGGACTTTGTACAATATGTGGGCGACAAATAGAAAGGATGGCTGTGGAAATGGCTGAGAAAATAAAGAAAGCGACAAGGGAAAGCTTTGGCGAGGCGGTAGCGGCCCTGGCAGAACAGGACCCCAACATTGTGGTGCTGGACGCCGACCTGGCGGAAGCCACCAAGACCACCATATTTAAGAAGAAATTCCCCGAGAGGTTTGTGGACTGCGGCATTGCGGAAGCCAACATGGTGGGCATTGCGGCGGGCCTGGCTACCTGCGGCAAGGTGCCTTTTGCGGCGTCCTTTGCCATGTTCTCGGCGGGGCGGGCTTATGAGCAGGTGCGTAACTCGGTGGGCTACCCCCACTTGAACGTCAAGATTGTGGGCTCCCACGCGGGCATTTCGGTGGGGGAGGACGGGGCCACCCACCAGTGCTGCGAGGATATTGCGCTGATGCGCACCATACCCGGCATGGTGGTGCTGAACCCCTGCGACCACTATGAAATGATAGAGGCTGTAAAAGCCGCCGCCGCCCACAAGGGCCCTGTGTACCTGCGACTGGGCCGCCTGGCGGTGGAAAGCTGCACCGAAAATATCACCGGGCCCTTTGAGCTGGGCAAGGGCCGCACCCTGCGGGACGGCAAGGACATTACCATTGTGGCCACGGGCCTGCTGGTGCAGGAAGCCATAAAAGCCGCTGAAGCCCTGGAAGCGGCGGGCATTGACGCGCGGGTCCTGGACATCCATACGATCAAGCCCTTGGACAAGGAGCTGGTTGTGAAGGCGGCCAGGGAGACCGGGCGCATTGTCACGGTGGAAGAGCACAACATTATTGGCGGCTTGGGTGAGGCGGTTTGCGCCTGCCTTAGTGAAGAACTGCCCACGCCAGTCACGCGCATTGGCGTGAACGACAGGTTTGGGCACTCGGGCCCGGCGGCAGAGCTGCTGAAGGAGTTTGGCTTGAGCGCTGAAAACATCGAAGCCACGGTAAAGCGTGTGCTGGGTAAATAATCTCTAAAAATGTGGCCCTGCCCCTAGAGTCTGTTTTAAAACCGGAGATATGCCAGGATTTTTGTCTAAAATGGAACGGAATCAAGAAAAAAACCGCAAAAAAGGCTGTGGAGGCTGCGGAAGGGGAGGCTGTTATGGAAATCGTCATAAGAGAGGCAAGGGCTGGGGACGCGGAAGCCCTTGCCAAACTGAACCGGGAAGAGATGGGGTACGACTACCCTGCGGATAGGGTGGGGGAGAAGCTGGGAAAGCTGCTGGCCGGGGGGAAGGACAAAATCCTGATAGCCGAGCTGGACGGGCAGGCGGTGGGCTATGTGCATCTAAATGGCTATGACGTGCTGTATGCGGATCATATGAAAAACATTATGGGCATTGCCGTAAGCCGCCAGCACCGGCGCATGGGCATAGGCGGCAAGCTGCTGCGGGCGGCAGAGGCTTGGGCCCGGGAAGACGGGGCGAGCGGGGTACGGCTGGTATCTGGGGAAAGCCGCAAGGGGGCCCATGCGTTTTACCGCTCGTTAGGATACGAGGGGGACAAAAAACAGCTGAACTTAAAGAAGCCTCTCTAAAAGGGCGAATCCCCCAAAAACAAAAAACAAAAAGAGAGCGGACGCGTAAAAACGTACCGCTCTCTTTCTTTATGCCGGCTATGTCCGCCGGAGGGGAGTCCAGAGGACCCGCGGTCTTCTGGCAGGGTGCAGGGACAGAGTCCCTGCCCGCCGGAGGCCTACAGGAGATGGGCGATGTTCTGGCAGAACCGGGTAAGGATGGCCGCCACTTGGGCGCGGGTTGCGCTGCCCTGGGGTTCCAGCCGGTTTTCGCCAACGCCGTTTATGAGGCCGCAGCCGACGGCCCAGGGCATAGAGCTTTGGGCGAAGCCGGAAAGGTGGGATGCATCGGAGAACTGGGTGAGGTCGGCGGAGGCGGAAAGGTCGTAGCCCTTTGCCTGGGCGTAGCGATGGAGGATGGTCACCATCTGCTCGCGGGTGATCACGTCGCCGGGGCCGAAGCGGCCGTCGCCATAGCCCAGCACAATGCCGTTTTCGGCTGCCCAGGCTACGGAGTCCTCATACCAGGAGCCGGGGGTTACGTCGCTGAAGGTGTTGTTCCCGCTCTTGGGTGAGCCCTCCAGGCGGTGGAGGATAGTCACGATCATACCGCGGCTGGTAGGGGTGCCGGGGGAGAAGGTGGTGTCGTCCATGCCGTTCATCATGCCGTGCTCGTATACATACTGCACATAGGGGTAAGCCCAGTCGTCCGGGCCCATGTCTGTAAAGGGCAGGTAAATGCCGGTGGTTACGAAGATGGCTTCCAGGGTCACGTCTGCGCCGGGCATGCAGAAGGTGTACTGGCCGCCGCCCATATCCAGCAGGGGCACGTGCCTGCCCTGGGAGGTGACGGTCAAGGCCGCAAGCTTATAGCCCGGGTCTGGCTGGACGTAAACGGTAACCACCTGGTTCTCACGGGCCGTGGGAAGCACCTGGTAGACACCGTGGGGCGACTGGGGGGCGTGGATGTTGTAGCTGTCCCCAAAGGGCAGGTCTGAGCCGCCGGTGGGCTGTACCACCGGTACGGTCTCAAAAGAAGCGCTGCCCAGGCCGCCGGTCAAGGCGTCGGAATCCATCAAAAGCACCTTGGCATTTTCGGGTATAACGCCCATGCCGCCGGCAGAAAGGGCCCCCAGGGTAAGGGTAGAGCCGTTATTCAAGGCCAGGCTGGAAACCAGGTAGACCGTGGCGGTGGTCTTGCCGCCGCTGGTAGAGACCTGGGAGCCATAGGACGGGCTGTAGTTCAAGGGGTCTGCGGGGGTAAGGGAAATCTGCGCGGGGGTGTAGGTGCCGGGCAGGGTGACCTGCAGGGCTACACCGTACAGGACCGAACCGCTGGGAAGCCCCTCAAGGCCCAGGACCACCTGGCCGTTGGCCGTCTGGCTGTAGGTGAGGGAAACCCCCGCCGCCGCAGCCGCGTGCAGGGGCAGGGCCCCTATGAGAAGGGCGCAGGCCAACAGCAGCCCTACCCATCTTTTTCCTTTTTTCATGTGGTTTTCCTCCCTTATTTCAGCTGGATCACCGGCAGGTCGCTGCCGCCGGGGCTATCCATCCACAGGGTTTGGGCGGTGACGCGCTTGCCGCCTGTGCCGTCGGCGTTATCGGTGCGGTACATTTCTACCATGACCTGGCTGGGCAACAGGTTGGCGCCGTCGCAATGGGTGACGTCCTGCAGCTCGGCTTCTTTCTGCACGTTGGGCACAAAGAGGAACAGCCCGTCGCTGATATCGCTTACCTTTTGGTCTTCGGGTATCTCGGCGAACATTAAGGCGTAGCCGTCGATAGCCCGTACTTCTTCCGAAACCAGCAGGGTTTCTGTGCCGTTTGCGTCTACGTTGACTTTAGTCGTGGTGAACTTGCCCTTTACCTGCAGGGTGTTGAACACGGGGTCGCCACGGTAGGTACCCACAATCACCAGGGTGTCCGCGGGGATAGTGCCGTCGCCGTAGTCGTAATCGCTTTCTAAGCGGCCCATAAAGCCGCCCTCATCGGTAAGGAAGGAGACGTCGTCCCCGGCGTAGCTGATAAGCTGGATGTCCTCATTCTTCATATTCTCCGGCACGCCGGTTATGGTGACGGATTTGGCGTCGTAGGTCCATACGCGGGTGTCGGTGCTGCCGGTGCCGGGCTTGTTGAGGTAAGTCAAGTAGCTGTTCTTATCGTCAATGGCCTGGTTGCCGGAAGAGAAGTCGCCGGTGCGGGCGGTGATGCTGGCGTTCGCGTTATCCGCCGTGGTAACGGTGACGGTGTAAGCGCCGCTTTTGGGGATGTTGGCCCCTTTGAATTTGACACCGGAAACACTGGTCTCACTATTTAACTTGAAGGTGATTTCTTTAGCCTCGTAGTTGCGTTCGACAGAATAAGCATTGGCGGGCACGGTCTTGTCGTAGGCCACGCGCACCTGCCCGGCCTGGGCTGTGCCGATTTCATTGCCCAAGGTGCTATAGGCTTTTACAGAATAGGTAAAGGCCAGGTGGTTGCCAGAGCCGATAAAGTCGGTATAGACGTAGTTGTCGGCTTTGCCACGGATGTGGGGCACAAAGGCAATGGGCTTGCCGTCCCGCAAAATCTCGTAGCCCTGGATGTACGATACACTGGGGGGCGTAATGGTGATTTCGATTTCGTTATCGCTGCCGGCCTTTTTAGCGGCTGTGGCAGTAAAGCTGCCCTGCTGATTGCTGGGGACGCCTGCCAGGCGGTCCCGGCGGCTCTGGTCGTTCAGGTACCAGATGGCGCGCTCTTCTTTGGGGTAATTGGAAAGCTGCCTGCGGGCAGAATCCCCCAGCACAAAGCCCCAGCGGGTGAAGAACTCGGTAAGGTCGCGGCCTGCCACGCCGGCGGCGGTAAGGGCTACTTTTTCGTCATAGGTTGTAGCACCCTGGAAGTAGGTGCCGGCCTTCCAGGCCTTGAAGAACTTGTTATAGAACGCCGTGGGATCAGCATCGTCATAGGCCAGATGCAGCTGCCAGTACAGCCCCAGCTGTACGAATACGTCGTTGGAGGCCCCCGGCAGGCCGCGGGCTACCTTGTTGAAGATGCCGGCATATTTGCCGCTCTTTTCCAGGCGGGAGGGCAGGGTGGCCTTATCGCCGTCCCAGGTCTGCACCATCAGGGCGTAAAGGTTGTTGGTGATTTCCGCACGGCCCAGCTTATCCATGTTGTGGCCGATCTCGTGGGCAATGCCCCAGCCAAAGAGGTTATTGACCTGGGCCCCGCTGGGAAGCTGGGAAATGGGCTTGCCGGTGCACATGCCCGCGCAGGATCCGTAGCCGATGCCGATATGGCTGCCGGCGGCGTACATGAACGCCCCGGAGAACATCTGCATGCAGCGCACGTTCTGGCGGGTCTGCAGGGCACCGTCAATGCCCTGGGTGGTGTTGCAGATGCGGATGATATCCTCCCAGGCCAGCACGGTGTTGTAGAGGTTGTTGGCCAGCTCTGCCGCGGGGGCGCTGTTCTTGACCGCCAGGGCGGGCAGGGAGAGCAGCACACTGGGGGTGGAGATTTCGGTGACATTCAAGCAGTTGGTGGTCTTGTTGGACTCGGTAACGCCAGCCTTGGATATGTAAGCGTTCAGCTCGTCTACATAGCGGCGGATGGCCTCCTTGCGGGCAGAGTCGTCCATGCTTCCCCAATCCGAAAGCTCCAGCATAGGGATATCGGTGGCGCGGCGCACATGGAGCTGGATCATAGAAGCGTTTGCGCCGTTGTAGGACACATAGAGGCTTCCGCCCCGGTCGGTGGCCTGGCTGCCGATTTTCGGCACGGTAAAGGTGTTGCGGCCGTTAGAGAGGGTGCCCATCTGCGACAGCCAGGTAGAGGCTTCCGCGTTGAACTGGCTGGCATACACGGTAACCGTTTCCCCGCTGGGGATGCCGGTGGCGTATATGGTGATCTCCTGCCCGGCCTTTGCCGCCGCGCCCAAAGGCTGCAGCTGGCTGCCAGACTGCTGATAGGCCTGGCTGTCGGCGGCGGCGCTGCGGCTTTGCAGGCCCTGGGCCACCACGCCGGTGCTGGGGCCGGAGAGAAGCTCCTGGGCCAAGGCCAGCTCGTCTTTCAGGGTGTTGGTGTCCAGGTAGTAGAAGCGCTCGTCGCTGTTGAGGCGGGCGCGCAGGGCCTCAATCTTCTGCAGGGTGACGCCTGTGTTCAGCTGGGTGCGCAGCTCGTTGGAGAACAGGCCGGCGATCTCGTCGGGCAGGCAGTGGGCCGGGTCGTACTCCATAAAGGAGATTTCCGAACAGCTGGTGATGTTGTAGGCGTCCTGCTCTACCGCCACGCTGATCTGCTTGACCTTGCGCTGGGCCCCAAAGGGCAGTATGGCAAACTTAGTGGTGGGGATGGCGGATTTATTGGGGATGTTGGGCCAGGTGAAGACATCGCCGCCGTTGGTGCTGCCGTTGTTGTCCTGGCCGCCCTTTTCGGGGTCCGGCACAATCAGGTGGCCGGGGCCGCTAAGGTCTTCGCCGTCGTACCACACCTGGATGCTGTAGGCCCGCAGGAAGCGGGGGTAGTTGCCGTCCAGCCGGGGGGACCACAGCACGGCCTGCAAATCTACCGGCTGGGTAAAGGTGGTGATAACGTGCTCGTTGCCGTACCAGCTGGCGGCGGTCCAGTGGGTGCGGTAGTCGCCGTCAATCATGTTTTCGGCTGAGAAGGGCTTATCCGAGCTGTATTCGCCCTGGGCGTAGTTGCCGGGGGCGGCCAGGCGTATGCTCTCGATCTTGTCGCGGCCCAAAAGCCCAGAGGTGGGCAGGCCTGCGGGGCGGTCGTAGACAACAGCCTTTGGGGTGCCCTCGGCAATGCGGGAGGCGCCGCTCTTCCCGGCGTCGTTGCCAGCCACCACATAGATCTGGTAGGCGGTGCCGTTTTTCAAACTGGAAATGTTGGTGCTGGTGGTGCGCAGGCTGCCGCCCACCCGCTGGTAGGGCTGGCTGGCATCCTTTTCCTTATAATAGACCTCGTAATAGGTGGCGGACTTAGCCTGCTTCCAGGAGACGCCCAAGGCCCCTTCCAGCTCGGTCACCTGCACCATGTCCGGGGCGTCCGGGCGCTTGCTGGGCTGGGGGGTGGCCTCTATGGGGGCGCAGGTCTCACCGGTCCAGCCGTCGGCGGTGGGGGTGACGTTAAAGAAGTATTTCTTCAGGTTTTCCAGGCCTGTTATCTCGGCGTAAGGCACCGAGACGTGCAGGCTCTTTTTGGCGGACTCTTTGCCCTCTGCCCAGTAGTCCACCCGGTAGCCGGTGACATTGGGCAGCTCGCGCCATTTCAGGGTGGCCTTTTCGTGGCCGGCCGAGGCCGTAAGGCCCGTTACCAGGCGGTTAGGGGCCACCGGGTTTTCGGGTACGATGTCCTTTAAGAACTGGATGGTCTCAATGGTGACGTAGTTGCTGCCAACCTTGTCTACGGTAATGGTGACCTTCTTTACAGGCACCCGCTTGCCCAGCTCCAGGGTAATGGTGCGCACACCCTCCTCTTGGGGGAGCAGGTACACGCCCGCCGGCGCGGCGGCCTGGATAGGCAGGCTCTCGCTGCTGCCGTCGGTGTACTCTACCAAAGCGCTGCCGGTTTCAAAGCCGCCGGCTTCGGGGGTGCGGATGACCATTTGGGTCATCTCAACGGGGCTGGCGCTCAAATCAATGGGCAGGGAAAGGGAGTCGTCCGGAAAGCTTAGGGAGACAGACGTGCCGTTGTCGGTGAACAGGTCTGCCAAAGCCCCTTCAGACCCTTCGGAAAGCGTAACGCTGTTTCTTAAAACCTGCATGTCCACCGGGGGCTCGATAAGGGCGGTGTCCTTTACCTCTGCTTCACCCTGGACGCCCAGGTTCTGGTTAACGTACACCAGGTCGGCAAGGCCAATGGAGCCGTCACCGTCCAGGTCGTAGGTGGGGTAGAGGCTCTGGTCCCCAGAGCCCAGGTACTGGGAAAGCTTATCCCGGTCGGCTTCATTGACATAGCCGTCACCGTTTACATCGCCCAGGGTAAAGGTGCTGTCGCCGGTGCCCAGAATCAGGTGCTGGGAATAGCTTTGCAGGGGGATGCTGTGGGCATAGGTACGGTACCCCAGCCCCGTAAACTGCAGCACATAGTCGCCCTGGGGCAAGCCCCCTATGGTAAGGGTGACATACCGGGGCCAGCCAGAGGTGTCCTCACCGCCATCGGCGTTTTTCAGCCGCACCGAGGCAGGGTAAGCGCCCACCCGCTGGGTGGCCGCGTCCCCTAGGGACGCTTCCCCTAAAAGGGTGCCGTCCCGGTACAGGCCTGCTTTTACGTTGTGGTTTTGCAGGGCGGTAAGCCTTTGGGCGTAGTCCAGGCGCAGGGTGGCCTGGATTTCCCCCAGGGGCACAGCGGCTTCTAGGGAAGGCTGGGCCTCTGGCAGCTGCTCATCCTCTGGATGCTGTTCGTCTTCCAGCGCCTGGGCGGCCTCTGGCGGCAGTTCATCCTCCAGCGCCAGGGCAGGCGCGCAGCAGGAAACAGCCAGCACAAGGGCCAGCAGCACAGAAAGAATGCGGTTGGAAAGCTTCATAAAAATGCCATCTCCTTTTCCATGTTGCCATGGTTATGTAAAGTGGTTACGGTAAACGCCTCCCAAAAGCAGGGGCGTACGCGTCCAATATGTATGGATATTATAGCAATATTCCCAGAAAAAGGCAAGATTTTTTCAAAAACCAACAGAAAAAAGACACGGGTCCATAATCCCCGGGAAACCACGCCCCAAAGCCCGAAACCGCCTGGGGGCTGTGTAAATTCTTCCTGCGGGCCTTGCTTTTCTCCTGCGCCCATGCTAGAATATCAATAGAAAAGGGGCGCGCGCCAGGCCCGCGGTAAACCATGACAAACGGAAAGGAACGTGTGAGCAGCATGAGTGCAAAAGTATATTTCTCGAGGACCATCACCCCGGAAAAGGTGTTGGAGCTTTTTAAGATGCTGGGCAAAGAGCTGCCCGGCAAGACCGCCATTAAGGTACATTCCGGCGAGGTGGGCAATCAGAACTTCCTGCGCCCGGATTTCTGGAAGCCGGTAGTAGATTTTGTGGGCGGCACCGTCACCGAGTGCAACACTGCTTACGACGGCCAGCGCAACACCACCGAGAAACATTTGAAGGCCATCTCCCTGCACGGCTGGGATGAGTATTTCGACTTTGATCTTCTGGACGCCGAAGGGCCGGATCTGGAGCTGGACATCCCGGGGGGCCAGCAGATCCAGAAGAACTATGTGGGCAAAAACCTGAAAAACTATGAGTCCATGTTGGTGCTGTCCCACTTTAAGGGCCACCCCATGGGCGGCTACGGCGGGGCTATCAAGCAGTTGTCTATTGGCGTGGCTTCCTCCTTTGGCAAGGCGTACATCCATGGCGCCGGGGAGCCGGAGAAGATCTGGACGGCGGATCACGATTCCTTCCTGCGCTCCATGGCCGACGCGGCCGCTTCGGTAGTGGGTTTCTTCAAAGGCAATGTAGCTTATGTGAACGTCATGAAGAATATGTCTGTTGACTGCGACTGCTGCGCCGTGGCCGAAGACCCTTGCATGAAGGACATCGGCATCCTGGTGTCTACAGACCCGGTGGCCATTGACCAGGCCTGCCTTGACCTGGTCTACGCCGCTAAGGACGACCCCGGCCAGGGCCATCTGTTAGAGCGCATTGAGAGCCGCAACGGTGTGCTGACCATTGAGGCGGCCGCCAAACTGGGCTATGGCAGCCGTGAGTATGAGCTGGTAGAAGTGGAATAACCGGCAAAAACAGGAAGCCGGCAGGGCGTTCAAGCGCTGCCGGCTTCTTTAATGTCTGCGAAAGAGGTGGATGGGGAAGGGAGCCTTTTGGTTCTGGCGCTGTTGAATCCTCACAAACGCCGGCCCTGTCCCCATTCGTTCTTAAATGGGCGGGGCCCGTTTACCGCCGCTGCCCTAAAAAGAACAGCGCTACCGTGCCAGGCCCCGAGTGGGCGCCAATGACGGGCCCAATAAAATTCAGGTAAAACTTCTGGGCGCCCAGCTTTTCCTGTATGCGGCGCTGGACGTACTGGGCGTCTTCCAGGCAGTCGCCGTGGCTGATAAACACCGTCTGGCTGGCGGGGTCTATGGCGGTTTCTTCCATTTTGCGCACCAGCTCGTCTAAAGCGGGCTTGCGGCCCCGCACCTTGGAAACGGGGATCAGGTGCCCTTCATCGTCTACATGCAGCACCGGCTTGATGCCCAGCATGGTGCCCACCAGGGCCGTAGCCGCGGACACCCGCCCGCCCCGCTTCAAATGGTTCAGGTCGTCTACGGTGAACCAGTGGCACAGGTGCAGCACGTTTTCCTTCAGCCATCCCAGCAGCCCGTCCAAATCCAGCCCGGCCCGCTGCCGCTGCACAGCCAGATATACCAAAAGCCCTTCGCCCATGCTGGCGGAAAGGGAGTCAAACACCTCTACGCGCCTTTGGGGGTACTGCTCTTCCAGCTGCCGCTTGGCGATCATAGCGCTTTGGCAGGTGCCGCTTAAGCCCGAAGAGAAGGCGATATACAGCACGTCCCGCCCGCTTTCCAGTATGGGCGTAAAGGTTTCTATAAACTCCTCGGCGTTTACCTGGGCCGTGGTGGACATGGCCCCGCCCCTGAGCTTTTCATAAAAGCCCTCAATGGGCATGCCGCCCTGGGGCACGTCCCGGTGCGTGGCCCCTTCCAGGGTAAAGCACAAGGGGATGACCACCAGCCCACAATCCTCTATCATTTCCGCTGTTATATCCGTAGTAGAATCCGTAACGATCTGATACCCCGCCATACTGCGCCCTCCCGCGTGTGGATGCGCCTTTACCGGCGCATCCCGCTCAATTTTTAGTATAGTATACTATAAATTTGCCTATATGTAAACCTTTTTTTGGCAAGGGGACGGCGGCTGCCCTTTCTGCCAAGGGCAGGGGAATGAACATTCATCCCTGTGCGGCTCTATTGACACTAAATGGTACAGAATGGTATAATATATAAGTACGGCAGGCATCAAGCAGAAAGCCATGCAGCTGGCCCGGGCCGCCCCGGCTTTTGGCGGCTGCGGGGCGCGTGGACCGAAATGAGGAATCTGGATGAAAAAATGGGTGAACAAAGGCCGCCGGAACACCGGCCTCACATTGTTGCTTTCCATTATGCTGGTTTTTGTCTTTATGGGCGGCGTGGTTTTCTGGATATCCCAGAAGATCACGCGGGAAATGTCGGATTCCGCTATCCAAAACCTCAGTGAAAGCCTGGACCTGATCCAGTGCACCATCGAAAGCATCCTGCGCAACGGGGCGGAGTTCCAGCAGCTGGTAGCCCGGGACGTGGCCGCGGCAGAGGACCCAGAGGAATACGTGCGCACCTATGTGAAAAATACTACCATGGTCAAGCTTTCCCTGGTGCTTTCCGGGGAGGGCCAGGGGGTTTCCAGCACGGGGGAGGCTTTTGACCCCGCCAGCCTGGATTTTTCCGCCGGGGGGGAGATCGGCGGGCTGCCGGTGTCCCATTCTTATGTAAACTACATGGGCACCTGGGCCTATACCCTGAAATGCCCGGTGGAGCGGGACGGCCAGGAGATCGGCGTCCTGTACGCGGAATATGTCTACGATTCCCTGGACCGCTCTTTGCCCGAGGGCTTTTACAATAAACAGGCTATGCTATATATTATGGATGCCGGGAACAGCCGTTTTGTCTTAAAGCCTAAGGGCATGGGCCAGCGCAGCGCCGGCCACCTGAACCTGTCGGATTTCTACCGGGCCAACTCCATCACCGACCCGGGCCTGCAGGAAGAGGTGTCCCAGTGTTTGGAGGACGGCACCAATATCTTGTTTTACCACGATATCCGGGAAAAGAACTCTTTAAACTATATGTGGGCCGTAAACGGCGGCACCCTCTTCTTGGTGGGCTATGTGCCGGTTGAGGCTATCCAGCAGGAAGGGGATACGGTAAACCAGAACATCACCATTGTGGTGATGGTTATGCTGGTGGCCTTTTTCCTGTGCTTTTTGGTGTACCTGATCAACCAGCGCCAGCAGGAAAAGGACCGCCGGGAGCGGGAGGCGGAACGGGAGCTGCACAGCCGCCAGCTGGCCGAGGCTTTGCAGGCCGCGCAGATCGCCAGCCAGTCGAAAACCATGTTTTTATCCAATATGTCCCACGATATCCGCACCCCCATGAACGCTGTGCTGGGCTTTACCACCCTGCTGGCCCTGGATGCCGAAGACCCGGTAAAGGTGCGGGAGTATACCAAGAAGATCACCGCCTCGGGCCAGCACCTGTTAAGCCTGATTAACGATGTGCTGGACGTGTCTAAGATTGAAAGCGGCAAGGTGGTGCTGAATATTGAGGAATTTTCCTTAAGCAGCCTGATGGCTTCGGTGCGGGCCATCATCCAGCCCATGGCCGATGCCAAGGGCCAGGCGTTCCACATAGAGGCCGCCGGCATACGCCACGAGTACCTTTTGGGCGACCAGACCCGCATGGACCAGGTCTTGATCAACCTTTTGTCCAATGCCGTCAAGTATACCCAGGCCGGGGGCAGCATCTGGCTGCGCATCCTGGGGCTGGAGCAACGGTCCAGCCAGTATGCGCGCCTGCGTATTGAGGTAGAGGACAACGGCTACGGCATGACGCCCGAATACCTGGAAACTATCTTTGACGCTTTTACCCGGGCGGAGAACAGCACCACCAACAAGGTACAGGGCACGGGCCTGGGCATGGCCATTACCAAAAGCATTGTAGAGCTTATGGGCGGCACCATTGAGGTGCAAAGCCAGGTAGACAAGGGCAGCCTGTTCCGGGTAGAAATGGAATTCCGCATACCCGAGCGCCAGGCGGACCTGGCCTTTTGGAAGGAAAGCGGCATCTCCCGCATTTTGGCGGTGGGTTGCGGCCTGGAAGACCTGATGGATATGCAGGCCCTGCTGGAAGGCGCGGGCATAGCGGTGGTGTCGGCCCGCACCTGCCCAGACGCCCTGCGCCTGTTAAGCGGCGGGGAGGCTGGGTTCCAGGCGGTTTTGTTAGATTGGGAAAGCCAGGGCCCCGGGGCACTGGCGTCGGCCCAGCAGCTGCGGCAGGCGTTGCCGGCCCCGTCGCCCCTGCTGCTTTTATCAGGGGACGAAGGGATGGGGGAAGCCCGGGGCCTGGAAAACACGGGGGTGCTGGCAAAGCCCTTCTTTGTCTCGGCCCTGAAAGAAAAGCTGATGGAGATGCAGGCAGGCCCGGTGCCCCCCCGGCCCGATGGGGAGGGCCCTTCCTTGGAGGGGCTTTGCTTCCTGGCCGCGGAGGACAACGAGATCAACGCCGAGATACTGGTAGAGCTGCTGGAGCTGGACGGCGCCGCCTGCCAGGTGGTGGAAAACGGCCAGCTGGCTGTAGAGCGCTTTGCGGCCTGCGCCCCCGGGGAGTTTGACGCGATTTTAATGGACGTGCAGATGCCGGTTATGAACGGCTATGAAGCCACCCGGGCCATCCGGGCCCTGCCCCGTGAGGACGCCGGGCGCATACCCATTATTGCCATGACAGCCAACGCCTTTGCCGAGGACGAAAAAGCCGCCCTGGAAGCCGGCATGGACGCCCATGTGGCAAAGCCTATTGACATTGCCCTGCTGAAACGGGTGGTGCGGCAGTATACAACACGGGAGGAATAGACCATGAAGCCCCTCAAGACCCTTTCTAAGAGACTCACGGCCTTATTATTGCTGGCGGCTTTCTTAACGCTGGCGCTGGCCTCCTGTGAAGCTGAAAAGGGAAACAACAACCTGTACACCGCGGATAAGCCCAACGCCCGGGTGGTGAACCTTTTCAGCCCCATGGAGAAAACCGACCCCGATGCTGAAAACGTGGCCCGCAGCGCTACCGACCAGACCGTGGCCTATGCCGAGGAACAAACGGGGGCCTCGGTGGCCTACCGCACCTATACGGCAGAGGATTACCAGGACGCTACCTATGATGATGTGACGTTGGACCGGGCTCGCAACGATATGGACGATATCTACCTGTTAAACCCCGACGTAATCCTGGCTTTAGGGGCCGAAGGGGCGTTGGCGGATCTTTCCGGTTTAGAATGTACCCAAAACCTGCGGGATACCGTCCGCGTGGCCAACACGGTAGACGGCAAGCTGGTGGCCATCCCCCAGGAGGTGGTGGCCTATGGCCTTTTTATCAACGAGGATATGTTTAAAGAGCACCATTTAGCCCTGCCGGAAACCCCGGAGGAGTTTTTGGAGTGCTGCCGCGTCTTTAAGGAGGCCGGGGTCGAGACCCCCGTTGGGGCCAACCGCTGGTGGCTGGAAACCTTTGTGCTGGCCCAGGCCTATGCCGACCTGTATAACGGCGGCGGCACCGAGGCCGAGATTGCCGCCCTGAACAGCGGCGAAGCCAAGTACAGCGACTATATGCGCCCGGGCTTCGAGTTTTTGCAGGAGCTTATAGACAAGGGCTACGTGGATGCGGAAAAGGCCCTGGTAAGCGAAGCCATTGAAGGGGAGGGGGCGGACTTCCTGGCAGGCGAGACGCCCATTGTCATGGCCTACTGGGGCGCGGCCAACACCGATACCGCTTATGGCAGGGCCGATTTTACCATGAAGGTCATCGGCTTCCCCAGCAGCCGGGGGCAGATTCCCATTATAACCATGACCGGCCTGGGCGTGGGCGCAAACGCCCAGCATAAGGAGGATGCCCTGGCGGTGCTGGATTATATGCTTTCAGATGAGGCCCTGCAAATGTATTCGGAAACCAACAGGGTCATTTCCCCTTCTAAAAACGTAGAGGTGGAGTGCGTAGAGGCCCTAAAGCCCTTAAACGACCGGATACAGGAAAATGTGTACGTCTTGGGCTCTAACGCCAGCATGAAGGTGGAACAGTGGGGCAACACCTGCCTTATTGTGCGGGATTTGCTGGCAGGTGCCAGCGTAGACGAATGTATGGAGAAATTCGACCGGCTGCAAGAGGAAGCCCTGGCGGGCTAGCCCAGCGGCAGGCCAGCCCGGCGGCCCGGACAGTTGCAGGGGCCGCCGGGCTGTGTTTTCCCCGGCCATGGCGGCGTTTCTTCACTCCCTACGCGGGGAGAAAAGGGACGCCGCTTTTTTTGCATAAAGGCGCTTGCGCCTGCTGCATTGCCCTCTTGTTACGCAGCAGGGGCATAAGGAGCCTTGCGCCATGCGGCTTTTCGGGCGCGGTTTTGGGGGGCGGGGCGTTTCGTTTATACCTGACCCCTCAAAATTGCGCTTCTCAGCTTTAGGGAATACGTTGACCCGTTTACGGGTAGTGGGATCAAGAAGGCATAAGGAAGGGCCGCTTTTGCGGCGGCCCGTAAATCGTAGTGCGGTTTTATAGACTTTCAGTACCTCTTGAGAGGTAGCCGGTACCATGCCTTTTAGGGCTTGTGCATACCACGCATTTCACGCGTGGTTTTGATTCGCCGCCAAATGGCCAATTTTCCCCCCACTCCAGCCCACCCAAAGGAGCCAAGGGGCTTGCAAGTTAGGGGAATCAATGATAAAATAAGGATAGAATTTTTAAAATGGGGTGGGTATGGTTTGAATATCAGGAGATGGGAGGTGGCGGCGCTGGACAAAGCCCGTGCGGCGCGCCTTTCCGAAGAATACGGCCTGCCCGCTTTTTTGGGGATGCTGCTGGATATCCGGGGCTTCCACACCAAGGAGGATTTGGAAAGCCTCCTGCAAGGCGGCGCTTTGGCAGACCCTTACCGGATGAAGGACATGGATAAGGCCGTAGAGCGCATCCGCCGGGCCATAGAAGACTTTGAAAAAATCGCGGTCTACGGCGACTACGATGCCGACGGCGTAACAGCCACCTCTATGCTGTTCTCCTACCTGCAGGCTATGGGGGCCGACGTGCTCTACTACATCCCCCAGCGGGAGGGCGAGGGCTACGGCATGAACCGTGGGGCCGTAGAGACCCTTCATCAGCGGGGCGTCAGCCTGATCGTCACCGTAGACAACGGTATTTCCTCCATAGAGGAAGTAGAGCTGGCCCGGGAGCTGGGTATGGACGTGGTGATCACCGACCACCACCGCCCCCACGACCGCCTCCCCGCCGCCTTTGCCGTAGTGGACGCCCACCGCCCCGATGACCACAGCCCTTTCCGGGAGCTTTCCGGGGCCGGGGTAGTCTTAAAGCTCTTAGTGGCCCTAGAAGACGGGGACGCCGGCCAGGTGGCCAGCGAGTACGGCGACCTGGCGGCCCTGGGCACCATTGGCGACGTGGTACCCATATGCGGCGAAAACCGTACCATCGTCCAAGCCGGCCTGCGGGTGCTGGAAAAAGGCGGCAGGCCCGGCATAGCGGCCCTGCTGGGGGAAAGCCACGGGGCCGTAACCGCCACATCCCTGGCTTTTTCGGTAATCCCCTGCATCAACGCCACCGGCCGCATGGGCGCGCCAGAACGTGCCGTAGAGCTGCTTACCTGCGAAGAGGAAGACGCCGCCCGCCGCATAGCCGAAGAGATACTAGATGACAACCGCCGCCGGCGCGAAATCGAAAGCGGGATCAGCGCCCAGGCTATGGCCGCGATTGAAGCCGACCCCCAGCTGCGCTACGCACGCGTGGTTGTGGTCAGCGGCCAAGGCTGGCACCACGGGGTGGTGGGCATTGTAGCAGCCCGGGTGACCGAACGGTACGGCAAGCCCTGCTTTGTCATTTCCCAAGACCAAAACGAGGCCCGGGGCAGCGGCCGCAGTGTAGAGGGCTTTTCCCTGTTTGAAGCCGTTTCCCATTGCGCCGACTTGCTCACCCGTTTTGGCGGGCACCCTATGGCGGCAGGGGCCACCATGCCCGTGGAAAACGTAGACGCATTCCGGGAGAAAATTAACGAATACGCCCGCATCAAGCACCCCGCCATGCCCGCCCAGTTCCTGCGCCTGGACTGCAAGCTCAGGCCCGCTGTCCTTTCCCCAGAGCTGCCCAAGGCCCTTTCCCCCCTGGAGCCCTTTGGCAGCGGCAGCCCCCAGCCGGTTTTCGGCCTTTACGGGGTCGAACTGCGGGAGATCGTCCCGGTAGGCGGCGGCCAGCACCTGCGGCTCACCCTCTCCCGGGACGGCGTAAGCCTGCGGTGCATGCGCTTCCGGGTAAAGCCAGAGGAATTCCCCTACAGCCCCGGGGAAAAGCTAGACCTGGCGGTAACTTTAGAGGCCCGGGTGTTCCGGGGGGAAGAGCAGCTGAGCATCCTAATAAAAGATATCAAACCCATGGGGCTCGACACCGGGGCGTGTATCGAAAGCTACCGCTTGTATGAAAAGCTCCGCCGCGGGGAACCCCTATCCCAAGGGGAAGCCAGCGCCCTTACGCCAGACCGGCCCTGGCTGGCGGCGCTGTACCGGCTGTTAGGCGCCCGGCAGGGGAGAGGCGCCAGCCCCCTGGCCCTATTAGGCGCCTTGGGGGACGAAGGGCCGGGCCTGGGCCGGCTGCTGGCGTCCCTGGATATGCTGGAAGAGCGGGGCCTTATCACCTGCGGCCGCAGTGGCGAGGCCATGCATATTGCCCTAATGCCTACCCAGGGCAAAGTGGATATTTTTGCCTCGCCGGTATACCGGCAGCTGGCAGGGGCCGCTACGTAAGGCGGCGCGTTTGGCAAGGCCAAAGGCATCAAAAGGAGGAAGACGGAAGATGGCGGATATTATCCAGATCAGCTCCTATGAAGAATTGCAGAAGAGCATAGCAGAAAGCGGCAAAGAATACGACCGGGAGCGCATTACAGAAGCGTACCGGCTGGCAGAAGAAAAGCACCGGGAACAGCGGCGCAGCTCAGGTGAACCCTATATCATCCACCCCCTGTCCGTAGCGGCCATTTTGGTAGAGCTGGGCATGGACTCCCAATCGGTCATGGCCGGGCTCCTTCACGACGTGGTAGAGGACACCGACTGCACCATCGAAGACATTACAGCCCGGTTCGGCCATGAAGTGGCCCTGCTTATCGACGGGGTGACAAAGCTGGATAAAATCCCTTATTCCTCCCGGGAAGAGCAGCAGGCCGAGAACCTGCGCAAAATGCTCATGGCCATGGCCGAGGACATCCGGGTCATCATCATCAAGTTTGCCGACCGCATGCACAACCTTTCCACTTTAGAGTATGTCTCCCCCCAAAAGCAGCGGGACAAGGCCCGTGAGTGCCTGGAGGTCTACGCCCCCATAGCCCACCGCCTAGGTATGCGCACAGTAAAGGAGTGCATGGAGGACATCTCCCTAAAATACCTGGACCCCTCTGCCTACCACGAGGTAGAAGAGGCCCTGGCGTCCCGCAGCAAAAGCCGAGACGAATTTATCGCCAACATGAAAAAGCAGATCAAAGACCGCATCGGCCCTGCCGTACCCGATGTGTACATCGAGGGCCGTGTCAAAAGCATCTACAGCATCTACCGCAAAATGTTCATCCAGGGCAAGATCTTCGAGGAGATCTACGACGTCTTTGCCCTGCGGGTGATTGTAGACACCATCAGCGACTGCTACAACGTCCTGGGCGTCGTCCACGATACCTTCCAGCCCCTGCCCAACCGTTTCAAAGACTATATCTCCCTGCCCAAGCCTAATATGTACCAGTCCCTGCATACCACTGTCATCAATAAATCCGGCGTCCCCTTCGAGGTGCAGATCCGCACCTGGGAAATGCATTACACAGCGGAATACGGCATAGCGGCCCACTGGAAGTATAAGCTGGGCATGTCGAAAAAGCAGGCGGACAACCGCTCCATGGACGACCGCTTGGCCTGGGTGCGCCAAATGCTGGAAAACCAGGCCGGCAGCGAAGACATCACCGACCTGGTACACTCCATCAAAAGCGACCTGATCCCCGAGGAAGTCTTTGTCTTTACCCCCAAAGGTGATGTGCGCAACCTGCCCATGGGCTCCACGGTTATCGATTTTGCCTACGCCATCCACAGCGCCGTAGGCAACCGGATGATCGGCGCCAAGGTAGACCAGCGCATCGTACCCCTGGATTATAAGGTAAAGACCGGGGAGATCATCGAGATCCTCACCACCAAAGAAGTAGGCAAGGGCCCCAACCGGGACTGGCTCACCCTGGTGCGCACCAGCGAAGCCCGCAACAAGATACGGGCCTGGTTCAAAAAAGAGAAGCGGGAAGAGAACATTGTAGAAGGCAAAGCCGAGCTGGAGCGCGAGTTCCGCCGCAGCGGCATGGCCATGAGCCCCGAGCTGATGGCCTACATGGTAGAAAGCGTAGGCAAGCGCCACAACTGCAGCAGCGAAGAGGACCTGTACGCCGCCATCGGCTACGGCGGCATACAGTTGTGGAAGGTGCTTCCCCGCATCAAAGAGGAATACCAGCGCCTCCACAAATCTGTAAGCCCCGAAGAGCCCTCCCAGCTGCCGCCCCCCACCGCCCCCCGCAAGCAGAAGGTAGCAAGCGGCGTACTGGTAGAGGGCATGGACAACTGCCTGGTAAAGCTCTCCCGCTGCTGCAACCCCCTTCCCGGGGACGACATCGTCGGTTTCATCACCCGCGGCTTCGGGGTGTCCATCCACAAGCGGAACTGTTCCAACGTCCCCCAGGACTTGACCCAATGCCCCGAGCCGGAGCGCTGGGTAAACGCTTACTGGGAAGGGGATGTAAAAGATGACTTCAAGTCTACCCTGCACATTGTGGCCACCGACCGCGCCGGCCTTTTAGCCGACGTGACCATGCAGCTCTCCAACATGAAGATTTTCATCCATTCCCTAAACTCCCGCCAGGAGAAGGGTGGCGTCAACGCCGTAATTTCCGCCACCATCTCCATCAACGGCCTGCCCCAACTGCAAAACATCATCGACCGCCTCTCAAAAATCAAAGGCGTACTGTCCATCGACCGCACTTAGGGGGCTTTTTGTAAAAAGCCCCCTAAGGACCCCCAAAAACTTTTGCTTGGTTAGGCTGGCGGCCTGGGGCGGGGTATGGGGGCCTCTGGGTGAAGGATTATTTTAAGGAGGGTGAAAATTTATGGAGATATTGGAAACAAAGCGGCTGCGCCTGCGGCCGTGGAGCATGGACGATATAGAGAGCTTTTACCGGTTGTGTGCGGGCCCGGACATCGGCCCTGCCGCCGGGTGGAAGCCTCATGAGAGCTTGGAGGAATCCCAGGGGATTTTAGAGAAGTGGATAAGCGGGGAGGGCGGGCCCGACACGATTTTCGCCATGGAAGAAAAGGAGACCGGCTCTTTAGTAGGCTCCATTGGCCTGCACCGGGACGTAGTACGCCATGAAAACCCCCGCTGCCGCATGGTGGGGTATTGGGTCGGCAAAGACTATTGGGGCCGCGGCTATGCTACCGAGGCCGTAAACGCCGTACTGGACTACGCTTTCCAGCGCCTGCGGGTCTTGCTGGTTTCCGTAGACCACTATACCAACAACGAAGGCTCCCGCCGGGTCATAGAAAAATGCGGCTTTACCTATGAAGGCACCCTGCGCCGATCCCTAAAAGGCTATGACGGCACCTACCGCAATGCCTGCTTCTATTCGATGACCGCCGCCCAGTACCGCCTGCTTCGGGCTAAAGCGGCAGGGCTCTCCCTTGCCTTGCCAGAAGATGTAGCTAAAGGGGATTTTCTTTCCTACCACCACGAGTGGGGCGGCGACGGCCCCCGGCTCACCCCTTCCGCCATGGCGCTAAAAGGCCGCAGCTACGAGCAATGGCTCCGCGATGTCATAACCATGCGGACAAACCCGCCAGCGGGCCTGGTCAGCTCGACCACATATTTCTTCGTAGACCGCGCGGGCCGTGTGCTGGGCGCCGTAGATTTCCGCCATGAGCTCAACGACTACCTCCTGCACTACGCCGGGCACATCGGCTACGGCATACGCCCCAGCTGCCGCGGCAAAGGCCTTGCGCCCTATATGCTGGCCCTATGCCTGGAAAAAGCCAAAGAGCGCGGCCTATCCCGCGCACTGGTGACCTGCAGCGACACAAACCTGGCCTCTGCGGCCACCATTGAGGCCTGCGGCGGCGAACTGGAAAACAAGGTAGAAGAGAACGGCCGTCTAACCCGCCGGTACTGGATCGAACTATAAAAGAAAGCAGCTGCCTCCCAAAAGGCAGCTGCTTTTTATAAAATCCCCCCAAAACCCAACCGGCGCAAAGTTTTTTGAAGGGTCCAGGGGGACTTTTTTCCAAAAAAGTCCCCCTGGCCGCCGGAGGCATAGCGCCCCTAAAAGTAATAAGCATGCCCAGTCTTCTTGCGCCGGTCGGTAGGTAAAAGGGAATAGAGGCTCAAATCTACAATGCCCTTGTCAGGCCAGATAAAACCCTCCCGGATGGTGCCCTCCTTCAAAAAGCCGCAGCGCTCCAGCACCAAGACGCCCCGGTAGTTAGTAGGCAGTACATACGCCTGTATCCGGTGCACACCAATAGTGCCGAATAAATAGTCCACCGTGGCCCGTAGGGCCGAGGTCGCGTACCCCATGCCCGTGCAGTCCCGATGCAGGGTAAAGCGGACGGTCACCGCCTGTATGCGGGGGTCAATGCCATAAATCTCCAAAAAACCAGCCAGGCGGTTTTCCCGGCCGTTAGGGTATATCCCCAGGGTAATAGCTACCCGGTCCTTAAACATGGCCTCAATCTGCCGCAGCTTCAAGCCACATTCTGTTGGGGTGCGCAAAGCGGCGGTGGGGGCAAAACGGTAGTTTTCTTCGTCCCCCATGATTTCCCACATGGCGTTCAAATCCAATTCTGTCATGCGGGTCAGGGTGACCTTTTCACTGGCAATAAAAGGGAAGCTGGAAAACAGCAGGCTGGTTTTCATAGGCGGTTGTCTCTCCTTTCCTGGGGATTTGCCGGTCAAGGGCCGCGATTCCAAGCGAATATGGGCCCGGCTACTTTATCAACTCCAACAGCTCCACTGGCTTGTGTATAGCCGTAACGCCCTCTATCGTCCCAAAGCCGTATGCAGCATGGATAAAAGGTACCCCCGCCTGCTGGGCAGCTTCATAGTCCAACCGGGTGTCGCCAACATATACCGGGGCTTGCAGGTGGTTGCGCTCTACCACCAGCCGGATGTTCTCTCCTTTAGGCAGACCCGTGCGGCCGCTGCACTCCCAGTCGGTAAAATACCCCTCCATATGGTGGGCCTTCAAAAAACACGGGGCATACTCCGTGTTGCAGTTGCTAACAATGGCCGTAACCGCCTGCCCTCCAATAGCCCGCAGCAGGTCTTCTATCCCCTCATAAAGCTGCCCGCCGTGCTGCAGCAGGTATTCATTTTCCACCTGGCAGCAGCGCTCAAAAAGCTCAGCACCCCGCTGGGGGGTAATGTAAGGGAACAGTGTTGCCATCAGCTGTTCCCCCGTCATACCCATCACGCCCTCCAATTCCTTAACGGTAGGGGCGCGGGGGATGTCCGGGGCATCCTTCAAAGCAATCTGCCAAGATATGGCAATAGCTTCTGTGGCGTTCCACAGGGTCCCGTCCAGGTCAAATAAAATGCCGTCATATTTCATGGTACACTACCTTTCCATTTTGTTCTTCTTTCCTGTTACTATTATAGCGGGCTTGAAAGGGAAAATCAAGGCGGCAGGGGAGATTCATCCTAGAGTCTGTTTTGAAACAGACTCTAGGGAAGCAAATCGTAAGAATTTTGTGAGGAAGCTTACATATTAGTCTTGCGCGGCAGGGGCCGGTGTGCTATACTATAAACATTAGTTGCAGCTGAAACTATATTGCCCGGGGGAACGGGCCGGAGAGGATGGGAAAATTTTGGAAGGGAAGCAAAGCGTTCTACAGAAAATCAAACCCTATTTAGGGGACAAGGCCTTTTACAAGCAGGTGGCGGCCATTGCGCTGCCCATCTCCCTGCAAAGCCTGATTACCATTGGCGTAAATATGATGGACACCATCATGCTGGGCCGGCTGGGTGAAACCGCCCTGTCGGCGTCGTCCTTAGCCAACCAGTTTATCAACATATTCCATATCTGCTGCATGGGCATGGGCATGGGGGCCTCGGTGCTTACCTCCCGTTTTTGGGGCATGCAGGATAAGCACTCCCTGCGCAAAGCCATCACCATTATGCTGCGGCTGTGCTTTGCCATTGGTATGCTTTTCACCCTGGCCACGATCCTCACCCCCCAGGGCCTAATGCGCATCTACACCGTAGAAGAACCCATTATCCAAGCCGGGGCAGGGTACTTCCGCTGGTCCATCCCCTGCTACCTCCTGCTGGGCTTTTCCTTGACCTGCACCATCGTCCTGCGCAGCGTGGGGCAGGTGACGCTGCCGTTGATCAGCTCCATTGCCGCATTCTTCATCAACATCTTCTTTAACTATATGTTCATATTCGGCAAATTCGGCGCCCCAGCCATGGGCGTAGAGGGCGCGGCCCTTGGCACACTGATCTCCCGCCTGTTCGAGTTCATCTTTATCTGCGGGTATTTCTTCCTGGCTGACAAAAAAATCGGCTACCGGGTAAAGCACCTGTTCATGAAGTGCGGCGACCTGGTAAAAGACTACCTGCGCATCAGCATCCCAGTGCTTGTCAGCGACGCCTTTTTGGCCTTTGGCAACAGCGCGGTAGCCATGGTCATGGGGCGCATCGGGGCCAGCTTTGTTTCGGCCAACGCCATTACGATGGTAACCCAGCAGCTGAGCACCGTGTTTATCCAGGGCATTGGCAACGCCAGCTCCATTGTCACCGGCCACACCCTGGGCCGCGGCGAAGTAGAAAAAGCCCAGCGCCAGGGCTTCACCTTCTGGGGGCTGGGTACAGTCATCGGTATATTAGCCGGCGGTTTTATCCTGGCCATCAGCGACCTGGTCATCGGCGCCTATAACATCAACGCTGAGACCCAGGCCATCGCCCAGCAGCTCATGGCCGCCGTAGGCGTCATTGTAGTCTTCCAGTCCATGAACTCCATCTTGACAAAAGGCGTGCTCCGCGGCGGCGGCGACACCAAATTCCTCATGCTGGCAGACGTGCTGTTCCTGTGGGTAGCCTCCATCCCCTTGGGGTACCTGGCGGGGCTGGTGTGGCACCTGCCCGCCTTCTGGGTCTATACGCTGCTGAAAATCGACCAGTTTATCAAGGCCGTCTGGTGCATTTTCCGCTTGAGCAGCCGGAAGTGGATTAAGCGGATTTAACAAAAAGCCGGAAAAGCCCTTGCGGAAGCAGGCACTTTCCTGTATAATGAAAGGGGGAGGGGCCAGAGGGGTGCCCTGCCCCTATTATGTAAAAGGAGGCTAAGGCATGGCACGTACAATCAGCGATTTTCAAGCGACCCGCCCAGATGACCAGGTAAGGCAGATTGTCATGGATTATTTGGGCAAAGAGGGCTTCAAATACACCACAGTAAAAGGCGAGCCCGTATGGAAAAAAGGCGTGGGGATGCTGGCGGCACCCCAATTTATGAAAGTAGAATGTCAAAACGGCCGCGTCCACATGGAAGCCTGGGTCAAAATGGCCCTGCTGCCCGGCGTATATATAGGGGAGATGGCCCTAAAAGGCTTTGTAGCCGTTGCGGTGAAAAAGCCGCTGCAAAACCGTGTAAATACCCTTACAGCCATACTCACCCAAACCGCTTAAAAAAAGCCGGTACGCTTACCGCGTATCGGCTTTTTTGCAGGGGGATTCGCCCTTAAGCCAGCTTGTGCAAAAGGAAATCCCTGACATCGCAAAGCGTAGTGAAGGGCGGCGCCCCTTCCCGCAGGGGGGCGTCCCGCAGCATGTGCGCACCAAAATCGTGCAGGCATACCGCGTCCAGCACCTGCTCAATAAAGGCATCCCGATCTTCACCCGCAAAAAGGCGTAGCAAATCCCCCTGGCACTGGAAAAGCTCAAACACAATGGGGGCCAGCTCATACCAAGCCGGGGCCAGGCAAGCATCGGCGCAGTCAATAAGCATCAATTTGCCATCGCCGTCCACCAAAAGGTTTTCCCCCGTAAGGTCGCCATGAACCAGCACCGGGCATCCCAAGTCCAAGCCCTGGGCACGGGCGCACATCTCTTTTTGCAGGGAAGGGGCCAACGCCCGCAGCCGGGGGTTCGTTACCGCGCGCTCCACCAGGTCAACATAGGCAATAAGCCCCTGGGCAGGGCGGTTCAGCCCTTGCAGCAAGCCTTTCAGCTGGCGCACAAACGCAGCCTTTCCTTCCGGCAAAGCCATTTCCAGCCAAGGCCCCGCCTCTTTCCCAGGGAAATAGCGGGTAATAAGATAATAAAACGTGTACTTATCCTCTATCATCCCCTGTGCCACCAAAGGCGGCGTAGGGATGCCCCACCGGGTCACCTGGCCGCAGACAGCCGCCTCGTTCTCAAAATCCGGCCGGGGATTCACACCAGACTCCTTCGGGAAAAAAATCTTCACTACATAAGGCCCGCTGCGGAAAACACCGTTGGTGCCAGGGGTAAGGGGCCCCAACGGCGCAAACGGCAGCCCCTCCCGGCGGAAAATCTCTTGGGCCAGGGCCTCAAAAGCGCCGCGGGACTGGAACACCCGCCCCCAGTCCTCCCAGTTTGCAATGGTCTCATGAAATAACATGGCGTCCTCCTGGCTCCGTGTGTTCGTCAGGACACATGGAGCTACAACAATTCTATCCAGAGTCCCCGGCGCCCCTTCGCAGCAGGGGGCAAGCGTACTCCCAAGTGTTCTTGCAAACATTATACCATACCGCTGCACACTCCCGCAAGCGGAAACCAAAAGAAAGAAGGCAACCCTATGATCCTCCACGTACTGGGCAGCTGCTCCGGCACAGAGCCCTACCCCGCCCGCCACCACACCAGTGTCACCCTGGAAACCGAAGGCTCCCTTTACTTTTTTGACGCTGGGGAAAACTGCTGTTATACCTCCTACACAATGGGTCTGGACCAGTTAAGCACCCAAGGCATCTTCATCTCCCACACCCACATGGATCACACAGGCGGCCTGCCCCACCTGCTGTGGAACCTGCGCAAGCTATGCCTTATCGACCCCGCCAACAAAGCCCGCATGCAGGGCCGCAAAATCCCCGTATATATCCCAGACCTGTCGGTGTTCGAGGGCATCTACCAAATGCTTCTGGGCAGCGAGGGCCACTACGAGACTGTCTTTGAGCTGGAACCCCATCTCATTGCCGACGGCCCCCTGTGCGAAAAGGGGTTAAAGGTAGAAGCGTTCCACAACCTCCACCTGGGCCAGCCCAGCGCCGGCGAGCCTTGGAAGAGCTTTTCCTTTACCGCCCAGGCCGAGGGGAGGAAAATCCTCTATTCCGGCGACTTCGGCCAGCTGCCCGAGCTGCTGCCCCACGCCCACCAAGCCGACCTGCTCTTTTTAGAGACCGGCCACCACCGCGCATGCGACCTGTGCCGGGAGCTGCTGGAAAGCCGTGTAGATTTCGGCAAGGTAGTATTTTACCATCACGGCGTAGAAATCCTGCAAGATTTCGAAGGCGAGCTCGCTTTGGCCAAACAGGTGCTGGGTGACCGCGTCCTCTTCACCAACGACGGCAGCCGCATCGAAGTATAAAAAGAGACAAAAATGCCCCCGGCTTCGCGGCTGTGGGCATTTTAACAGCTAAGACAGTTCAACGGGCGTTCTGCTTACGCATGCGGTTCAGCACAAAGAGCATAGCCAGGTTAGCGGCCTGTATCACAATAGAACCCAAAAGTACCAAATCACAGCTGCCCGTCATATCGTATACAATGCCAATGACCGTCAAAGCCAGCGCGCCGCCGCCGTTTGCAAAAACCTGTACAATCGAGTAAGCGACCGTATATTGTTCATGGCCAAAAACACGCCGGGTAAGCAGCGGGAACCCTACCGCCGAAACCGAATACACCGCCCCATAGAAGAACGCCGACCCAATAGCCACCGCCGGTACGCCGCTGGGCAATCGGAGCAGCACCCCCAGGGCCAGGACATTGACAAGGATCATAACCGTGCTGGCGAAAAAAGCCCCCTTGTGGTCGCTAAGCAGGCCGATAATAAACTTTGAGACAATGTTGCCCACCATGCCCGCCGAAATCATCATAGCGCCCACCTGGGCAGAGAACCCGGCGGCTTCCGCCACAGAGGGAAAATGCTGCCCTACGCTGGTAGTGCCTGTCAAAAGAAGGGAAAAAACGCACATCAGCACCAGGGCAGGCATGTACAGCTTGGCCTTGCCCTTTTCAGACACCCCAGAGGCCGAAGGCATAGAAATCCCCTGGCCGCCATAAGGGGCCATAGAGCACTCCTGGGGGGTAAGGCGCAGGGTGAGCACCCCGGGCAGGGCCAGCAGCAGGGTAAAGGCCGCCATACAGCCCAAAGCAACCCGCCACCCAAAGCCTTCAATAATAGCGGTAAACAAGGGGCTGAAAATAGCCCCGCAAAGCCCGCTGAAGGAAAGGGCGACCCCCACAGCCAGCCCATGGTTTTTAAAAAACCAGTTGCTGATAATGGTGGTTACAGCGATAATCCCAAAAAACGTAATGCCAACGCCCTTAACGACCCCCAAAATGTAGAAAGCCCATATATTGGTAGAAAAAGACAGCGCAAACGTAGCGCCCACGCTTAATACCGTGCCCAGCCCCAGGTAAAGCCGGAGGGGGACTCTCGTAAGAAGCTTGGCCGCAAGAGGGGATAGGAACGCAATAGTCAGCATAGACAAGGTAGCGTGCATGGCAATGGCCCCGCGCCCAACCCCCAGCCCGGCAGAAACCGGGGAGTAAAACACCCCCATAGAGTTAGTCAGGATACCAATCGAGCTGCCGGTAAGCCCGCAGCAGGAGATCAACGTCATCCAATAACGGAAATTCGAGCTTTTTTGCATGGTTACACATCCTCTTCCTCATTCCTGTACAAAAGTAGTATAGCATGGGCTCAGACATTTTGTCAAATATTGCAAGTGAAATGTAAAGAGATTTTATTAACTTTTACGCCCTCCTTCAAAGCTTCCCCAGGAAATCCCCACAAGGTGGGATAGGCCGGCCCAAACCCGGCACACTAAAAGCAGGCAGCCACAAGAAAAGGAGGGCGCATATGTTTGTAAACAAAAGGAAGGTGGTGCTGGTAGGCACCGGCATGGTAGGCATGAGCTTTGCCTACTGCGCGCTGAACCAGGCCCTGTGCGATGAGCTGGTGCTGGTAGACATTGACAAAAAGCGTGCCATGGGGGAGGCCATGGACCTAAACCACGGCCTGGCCTTTTCAAAGGCCAGCATGAAAATCTACGCCGGCGAATACGAGGACTGCGCCGACGCGGACATCGTAGCCATCTGCGCCGGGGTAAACCAAAAGCCCGGCGAATCCCGCCTGGATCTGCTGCGCCGCAACGCAAAGGTCTTCCAATCCATTGTAGGGCCGGTGGTAGAATCCGGCTTTGGGGGCATCTTCCTGGTGGCCACCAACCCCGTAGATATTATGACCCGGGTAACCTATGAGCTATCCGGCTTCAACTCTTCCCGGGTATTAGGCACCGGTACTACCCTGGACACCGCCCGCCTGCGCTACCTCTTAGGCGAGTATTTTTCCGTAGACCCCCGCAACGTCCACGCCTATGTCATGGGCGAGCACGGGGACAGCGAGTTTGTCCCATGGAGCCAAGCCGTGCTGGCCACAAAACCCGTCACCGCCATCTGTAAAGATTCCGGCGGCAAATTCTGCATAGAAGAGATGCAGAAAATCAGCTGCCAGGTGCGGGACGCCGCCCAGCAGATTATTGACGCCAAAAGCGCCACCTATTACGGCATCGGCATGGCCATGGTGCGCATCGTGCGGGCCATCCTCTCCCACGAAAACAGTGTGCTCACCGTGTCCGCCCGCCTGTGGGGGGAATACGGCCAAAAGGACGTATACGCCGGGGTCCCCTGCATTGTAAACCAGGGCGGCGTAGACCGGGTGCTGGAGCTGTGCCTGGAGCCCCAAGAGCAGGAAAGCTTTTCCGCCTCCTGCAAAATCCTGCGGGAGTGCTACGAGGGCCTAAAGCTTTCATAAGATTCCAAAAAGAAAAGCCCCCGGCCACCCGGAGGCTTTTTTGCGCGTTGGCTAGGCAGACGCACCCTTTCCCAGCTCCCGCACCCTTTTGTGGTACACACGGTAATAAGATATCCCCAACAGCAGCGCGGCCCCCAGCCAGCCCAAGGGGCTGGCCAAGTACACAGCCCAGCGGCCCAAAAGCCCCGGCAGCGCCAGCACAGAAAACAGCCGCATGCCCAGCTCCACAAAGCCAGAGAGGGTAGGGGCAAAGGTGCTGCCCATGCCCTGCAGGCCTGAGCGGTACATGCACAGCAAGAACATCAGCTGGATAGTAAGGGCCAGCGCCAGCAAATATTCATAGCCCGCCTGGGTGATTTGTTCCAGGTCCCCTGGTTCCCCAGCCACTAGCAGGCCCACCAGTTGCCGGCCAAACAGCGCCAGCAGCGCGGCCATACATACAGAGCTGGTGGTGCTCAGCCATATGCAGCACCGTAACCCAGCCTTTATGCGCCCCATTTCGCCCGCCCCGTAGTTCTGGGCACTGTAGGTGGCAAAAGCGCCATCCAGGGCGCTGCCGGCAATGGTAATAAGGCCGAAATACTTTTCCGCTGCCGCCATGCCAGCCACAAACAGCTTGCCATAGCCGTTGATAGCCGCCTGTACAAAAAGCCCTCCTACAGCAATCGCCCCGTTGCGGAAAGCCATAGGCCCGCCCATCCGGACCAGCTCACGGAGATGTACAGGGGAGAGGGCAAAATCCTGCCGAGCCACCCGTACCTCTGGGATGGCCAGCAGCCTCCAAAAGCAGAAGGCAAAAGAGCCCACCTGGGCCAAAATAGTAGCCGCCGCCGCGCCGGGTACGCCCCAACGGAACACCCCCACAAAAAGCAGATCCAAAAGGATGTTCAGCACACAAGAAGCCACATTGGCCGTAACAGGGGTGCTACTGTTGCCAACCGCCATCAGCAGCGTACCAGAAAGCCGGTTCGCCAGGGTGACCACAGCGCCGCCGTACATCCAATAGACATAGGTGAGGGTGCTGCTGTAAATATCCCCTGGGGTGCCCATAAGGGTCAGGACCGGCCCGGCACAGAACAGCCCGGCCACAGTCAATATAAGGCAAGCCCCAGCCCCCAGCAAAATCGACATAGCAACAGCCCGGCGCAGGCCCTGGCCGTCCTTTTTGCCGAACAGCTGGGAGAAGACCACCCCAAAGCCCTGCACCAAGCCGATAATGATCTCAAAGACCAGCCAGCTCAGGAAGTTCGCCGCGCCTATAGCCGCGAAAGCGTCCACTCCAACCAGCCGCCCCACTACCGCGCTGTCTGCCGTAGTGTAAAGCAGCTGGCATAAGCTGCCCAGCATAAGGGGCACGGCAAACCCCAAGAGCAGGCCCATAGGCTTGCCCTGTGTCATATCAGTCGTTTTTTTCATCTGTAAAGCCTCTTTCCTTTATGAAATAAAGAATGAAAACAGATAAGAGGCCCGAAAAGTGCCTAATCGAATACGCCTTCCGCCTTGGGTCCCGCCCCAAAGAGGCCTTCTGCCTGGCCGCCCTTTCAGGCCCGGAAGGCGCAAACACCGGGTAAACCCGCAGAGGCCAAAGGCCCGGCTTTGTACCAAAATCGTAAAGGCTTCATACAAACTTCCCCCATTTTCCTTAATTTTTCAGCCCAGCACGCCGTCCCCGGCCTCGGCAATAAGCGCCATGATGTGCCCCATGTTGCCGTGCCCAGCAAAGCGGGAAACATCAAACATATCCTCCCGGATATCGCCCCAATAAAGCTCATTTTCGTCCCCAGCCACCGGGCAGGGCCCCTTCAGCTTCCCCACATAGACTTCCAACCAACAAGGCTCATTAGGCGCGTTATAGTAATAGGTAAAATCCATAAAATGGTTAAGGACAATCCCTTCTTGCGAGATCCCCGTTTCTTCCCACAGTTCCCGATAAGCGGCATGCAGCCCCTCTTCACCGGGCTCAATTTTCCCGCCTACAAAGTTAGACAGCCCCTTATAAGGGCTTTTGCGGCGCCTGCACAGCAGTACCTTTTCTTTCTTTTCGTCAAACACCACAATGATGTTGTATCCCTGCATGCCCCAGCCTCCTAGCAAATTTCTTTTATAACCCCGGTAAAAAGATCCACCTCTTCCACCCGCAGGCACTGCCGGCCCGCAAAAGAGAAATGTACCCCCCAAGGCATCTGGCGGCGTATGCGGGCAAAATCCTCATAACCAGAAGAAGGCCGCAAACTGTGCACCAATACGCTCAGCGCCGTACCATGCGACCCCACCGCAATCCTCCTGCCCCCGTACTTTTCCAATATCCCGTCCAGGCAGGCCGCCATGCGCTCCTGTACTTCCCCCAGGGATTCGCCGTCCGAAAGCTTATAAGAAAAATCAGCCCATTGCCTGCGGGTAAACCCCTCAAAATCTTCGATCCACCCGCTGTCCACTCGGCGTTCCCGCAGGCCGTCCATGGTAGCGACCGCAAGACCCGCGCCTTTGGCAAAAGGCCCCACTGTGTCCACCGCCCGCTTAAAAGGGCTGGACAGCACCATGTCGATCCCCTTGTCCCGCAGATAAGCCGTCACCAGCCCCGTGTCAGCCTGTCCCTTTGGGGTCAGCTCCCGCAAAGCGTCCACATGGTTGTCATAATTCGGCTCACAGTGCCGGATATAATATAACTCAGCCACAGCACCCTCCCTTCCTCATACTTCACGCAAGCAAAATCCCTTTACAGCCTGCTGCCAGCCGCCCTTATGTCCTCCATAAGCGCCCGCACGTTTTCTTCCCGTGTAGCCCAGCTTGTACAGATGCGCACCGCCGTGCGCCCCTCATCCACCTTTTCCCAGAAAGAGAAGTGGTACTTTGCCTCCAACTGCCGGAGCACAGGGTCCGGGAAGACAAAAAACTGCTGATTAGTAGGGGAAGGGGCATACTCTGTAAAGCCTGCACCCTTGCAGGCATCGGCAATCTGATACGCCAGCTGGTTAGCCCTCCCGCAAATTTCAAAATACAGCCCGTCCCGGAACAGCTCTAGAAATTGCAGCCCCAGCAAACGGCCCTTGGCCAGCATGCCGCCGTTCTGCTTCACAGCATAGCCAAAGCCCTCCGAAAGCTCCGGGTTCACCAGCACCACAGCCTCCCCAAACAAAGCCCCGCACTTGGTGCCGCCAATGGTAAAGGCGTCGCACAGCCGCGCCATATCTTCCAGCGTCACATCCGCCCCCTTAGCGGTAAGGCCATAGCCCATGCGTGCCCCGTCAACAAAAAGGTACAGCCCCCATTTTTGACAGGCCCCGTGCAGGGCTTCCAGCTCAGCCAAAGAGTATACCGCCCCATTTTCCGTAGATTGGGAAATATAAACCATCTTCGGCTGCACCATATGTACAGGGGGCATGCTGCCCGCAAAGTGTTCAGCGGCAGCCTTTTCCACCTGGGCCGCTGTCAATTTCCCCTCAATGCCGCAGGGCAGGGCCAGTATTTTGTGGCCAGTAGCCTCTACCGCGCCGGTCTCATGTACATGTATGTGCCCTGTTTCCGGTGCGATAACCCCCTGATGCGCCCGCAGCGCCCATCGTATGACCGTAAAGTTAGCCTGGGTGCCGCCCACCAGGAAATGCACCTGGGCTTCCGGCGCGGCGCAGGCCTGCAAAATCAGCCGGGCCGCCTGTTCACAGTAAATATCCTGGCCATACCCTGGGGTCTGTTCCAGGTTGGTGCCGGCCAATTTTTCCAATATCCGGGGGTGCGCACCCTCTGTATAATCACAATTAAAGTAAACCATTTCCTCAGTCCCCTTTTGTGGATTCGCCCAGGGCAGCCCCCAAGCCTATATATTGTAGCACAAGGCCCCGCAAAAGTAAATGAGAAAAAACTGCCCCGCCTGTTGACAAACCCGCCCGGCTCATGTATAATAGAGAAGCTGTAAAGAGAACCCCTTTACACAGTCCTAAAGGAAACGGCAGGTGTCCACAGTGGCAAAAGATCTGAAAATTTCATATCTGCTGGATTTTTACGGGGACATGCTCACCGAAAAGCAGCAGGAGGTCATAGACGCCTACTATAACGAAGACCTGTCTTTGGCCGAGATCGCAGAGGACTGGGGCATTACCCGCCAAGGGGTGCGGGACGCCATCAAGCGGGCTGAGCAGCAGCTTACCGAAATGGAAGAAAGGCTGGGGCTTGCCCGGCGCTTCCAAGGGATACAAGGGGCGCTGGCCGCTATATGCGACTGTGCGCTGAATATACAGGAGCAAAACGCCCAGAACGGGCAGGTGCCCGAGATCGATGACAACGCCGCTATCATTTTGGAAAAGGCGGAAGAGATCGCCGGGGAAAGCTGATCAGGTAAGGAGGGCTGCGCTGTGGCATTTGAAGGCTTAGCGGAAAAACTCAGCAATTCTTTTAAAAGGCTGCGCAGTAAGGGCAAGCTTAACGAAGCAGATGTAAAGGAAGCCATGCGCGAAGTGCGCCTGGCGCTGCTGGAAGCCGACGTAAACTACAAGGTGGCCAAGGAGTTTACCGGCCGGGTAACCGAGCGGGCTATCGGCGCCGAAGTCATGGAGAGCCTGACGCCGGCCCAGATGGTGGTTAAAATCGTAAATGAAGAGCTGTGCGGCCTTATGGGCGGCGCAGAGGAAAGGCTTAAAATGCCGGCCCACCCCCCGGCTGTTATTATGATGTGCGGCCTGCAGGGCGCAGGCAAAACCACCCATGCCGCCAAGCTGGCCCATATGCTGAAAACCCAGGGCCACAGGCCCCTTTTGGTGGCGGGGGATATTTACCGCCCAGCAGCCATCAAGCAGTTACAGGTGGTGGCGGAGAAGGCCGGGGCCCCGGTATATGAAAAGGGCACCCAAGACCCGGTAGCCACCGCGAAAGAGGCGGTCCGCCACGCCAGGGACTACGGCAACGATTACGTCATCATCGATACCGCAGGCCGTCTGCAGATCGACGAAGAGCTGATGGAAGAGCTCCGCCGCATTAAAGAAGCAGTAGAGCCCACAGACATCCTGCTGGTGGTAGACTCCATGACCGGCCAGGAAGCCGTAAACGTAGCCAAATCCTTTGACGATCTGTTAGATATCAGCGGCGTCATCCTCACCAAGCTGGACGGCGATACCCGCGGCGGCGCGGCGCTGTCCGTCAAGGCCGTAACAGGCAAGCCCATCAAGTTTGCAGGCACAGGCGAAAAGCTGGGGGACTTAGAGGTCTTCCACCCAGACCGCATGGCCGGCCGCATCCTGGGCATGGGGGACGTGCTGTCCCTCATCGAAGACGCCCAGCTGAAAATGGACGAAAAGCAAGCCGCCAAAACAGCCGAGCGGCTGATGCACAATAAATTGGACTTAAACGACATGTTAGAGCAGTTCGAGCAGGTACGCAAGATGGGCCCCTTAAAGGGTATCCTGTCCAAGCTGCCAGGCATGGGCAGTAAAGTAGAAGACCTTGATATTGACGAGCGCGTTATGGACCGCACAGCAGCCATTATCCTTTCCATGACCCCCTACGAGCGTTCCCACCCCGATTGCCTCAACGCCTCCCGCAAGCGGCGGATAGCCGCGGGCTGCGGCCAGAAGGTCGAGGACGTAAACAGGCTGTTAAACCAGTTTAAGCAGACCCAGAAGCTCATGAAGCAGTTCGGCGGCAAAAAAGGCAAAAAGCTCATGCGGGGCATGGGCGGCATGCCGGGTATGCCGTTTTAAAAGGGAAGCGAAGAAAATGAAAATAGGCGAAGTCTGTTTGCTAACAAATGATGTACCCCGGCTGGCCGCGTTCTATAAAGAGCTGCTGGGGATAACCGATACCGTAGATGACCCCGTGCACCAGACCCTCCTGGCGGAAGAAACCACGTTGACCCTGTATAACGACGGATCCCTTAAAAAGCGCCAAAACAGGAATATCAGCCTGGCTTTTACCGTAGGGGACATGGACAAAGCCTATGAAAAGGTGCTGCGCCTAGGCGCGCAGGTTATAGAGCCGCCTGCGGCACGCCCCTGGGGCGCGATGAATATGAGCTTTTACGACCCCGATGGAAACCCCATCTATTTCCGTTGTTTTGTTGACTAGGCCATAAGGCCCTATCATATATAACTTACATTATTATTTTGGAGGAAACGAATCATGGCAGTAAAAATCAGACTGAGAAGAATGGGCGCAAAGAAGAACCCCTTTTACCGTATCGTGGTAGCGGATTCCCGCTTCCCCCGCGACGGCCGCTTCATTGAAGAGATTGGCTACTACAACCCCATGGAAGAGCCCAGCGTAGTAAAGCTGGACCCCGAAAAGGCAAAAGAGTGGATCGCAAACGGCGCACAGCCCACCGATACCGTGAAGGCACTGTTCAAGAAGCACGGGGTGCTCTAAGCCCCACATAGAAAAATATCCATAGAGAGGACGTTCTAACCATGCAGGATCTATTAAAAGCCATTGCTTCCGGGCTGGTCGAAAAGCCCGAAGAAATCGTGATCACCAGCGAGGAGGCCGAAAACGGCGCCACTATCTACCACCTCCATGTAGCGGAGGACGACATGGGCCGTGTCATCGGCAAGCAGGGCCGCATTGCTAAGGCGATTCGCGTGGTCATGCGTGCCGCCGCCACCCGTAATGACCAGAAGATCATGGTCGAAATCGACTGATCTGGGCAGCGGGAAACCAAAGCTTGCGGGCCTTAGGGGGCCCGCATTTTGTTTTTAAAGGCCAGCGTCAAAATACAAAGAAAGGAACGATACCGGGCACCAAAAGCCGCATTTCCCCCGTGCTTTTATGCAACCCCAGTATCGCAAGGCGATGAAAATGGAGCCCCAGACAAGAGAACGCATAGGCAGCGGCGCCCGGGCGGACGTATACCGCGAGGGCCCCTACGCCCTAAAAATTTTCCATCCAGGCACAAACCCCGCCCTCATCACCCGAGAAGCCTACATCTGCAAGCTGGTGGCAGAAGCAGGCCTGCCCGTGCCCAAAGCCCACGGCATGGCAGAGCTGCCGGAAGGCCTTGCCATCAAAATGGAAAACGTGGCAGGGAAGACCCTCCACGACGCCATGGCCGAAAACCCCTCACAGTGGGAAAGCTACATGCAAAATCTGGCCGCCCTGCAGCATCAAATACACCAAGCGCCGGTCGAGCTTCCCTTCACGCTGTCCGAATGGCTGGAAAGCCGTCTAACAGCCGCCCCCCTGGAAGAAAGCCTAAAGGCACCCCTTCTCCGCCGGCTAAAAACGATGCCCACAGGCAAAGCCCTGTGCCACGGCGACTTCCACGGAGGCAACGTCCTGACAGACGGCACAAATTATACCATTATCGACTGGGCCAACGCCACATCCGGCCCCCCAGAAGCCGACGCCTGCCGGACCTACATCATCTACGCTCTGCACATCCCCGACCTGGCCGAAGGTTACCTAACCGCCTACTGTGCCTGCGCCCGGCAGCCAAAGGAAGCCGTACGGAGCTGGCTGCCCGTCCTAGCCGGCGCACGTCTCAGCGAAGGCTTTCCCGAAGAGCGCCAACCCCTCTTATCCTGGATAACCGCCTTCCAAAATGAAAAATAGAAAAGCCCCAAAACGTCCGTCCCTATCCCACGCAAAACAGGAAAAGTTTTTTGAAGATTCTTAAGGGACTTTTTTCCAAAAAAGTCCCTTAAGCCGCCGGAGGCAAAAACGATGGCCCACAAGGAGGACCCCATGAAGCAGTATTTAGAAGCCGGGAAAATCGTGCGCACCCACGGGGTGCGGGGGGAGCTGTGCCTAGAACCTTGGGCAGATTCCCCAGAGTTCCTGCAAAAAATGAAACATTTCTACTTTGACAGCCAGGGCCAGGAGGATGCGGGCCTGCTGGCCTCCCGGGTGCATAAAGGACAGCTGCTCATGCGCCTGCGGGGGGTAGATACCGTAGAACAGGGCGACGCCCTGCGGGGCCGGGTGCTCTACCTGAACCGGGCAGATGTACACCTAAAACCCGGCCAGTATTTCCTGCAGGACTTAATCGGGCTGCAAGCCGTAGACGGCCGTACCGGCCGTGTGTACGGCACCCTAAAAGACGTGCTGCCCACTGGGGCCAACGACGTCTACCGCATTGTCTCCAAAGAAGGAAAAGAATACCTCTTCCCAGCCGTAGCCCATATGATACAAGAAACCGACATAGCCGGCGGCACCATCCGCCTGCTGCCCATTCCTGGCATCTTTGACAGCGAGGGGGAAGAAGCCTAAATGCGCATAGATATCCTCACCCTGTTCCCCGAGCTCTTCCCGCCGGTGCTGGGGCAGAGCATCGTGGGCCGCGCCCGGAAAAAAGGCATCCTGCAAATCTGCTGCCACCAGCTGCGGGGCTTCTCCCCAGACCCCCGCGGCCGCATAGACGACACCGTGTTCGGCGGCGGCAAAGGCATGCTGCTTACAGCCGAGCCCTTTGCCCGCGGCATCGACCGCATACGGGAACATACAGGCATGAAACCGCATATCCTGTATATGTCCCCCCGGGGCCCCGTGCTCACCCAGCAGAAAGCCCGAGAGCTGGCGGCGCGGCCCCACCTCATCCTGCTGTGCGGCCACTACGAGGGCGTAGACCAACGCCTGTTAGACGAATACAAAGCCGAAGAGCTCTCCATCGGCGACTACGTGCTCACCGGCGGCGAGCTGCCCGCCATGATTTTAGCCGACGCCGTAAGCCGCATGCTGCCCGGTGTGCTTGCCGAAGAGGCCTGCTTCACTGAAGAAAGCCACTTTTCCGGCCTGCTGGAATACCCCCAGTACACCCGTCCAGAGGTATGGCGGGGCCGTGCGGCGCCCCCAGTGCTGCTCAGCGGCCACCACGGCAATATCAAAGCCTGGCGGCAAGAACAGTCTTTCGCCATAACCGCCCGCAACCGCCCCGACCTGCTGGAAAAATACCAAAAGGCCCACCCATCCGGCGGCACACATAGCCCTTCCCGTGGGAAACCCTACCATCTATAGTGCGCCAAAAGGTACATGCAATCAAAACACTCAAAATCTTCTCAACATAATAGTCAAGATACACAAATGTAAGCTTCAATTTTTTTTATAGACTGTTCATGGAAACAAAATTGGGGGAAGCGTGTTGACGTGGGCCGCAAATATGATATAATGAACTTAATTTCCAAAAGCTGTCCGCCTTTTTGACGGATTTTTTCAGAGCCCCACATTGCTTTTAATTTATTAGGAGGGTGAATGTACATGTGTGCTAAGGAAGTTTTGGTTCAGAATCAGGTTGGCCTTCATGCACGTCCAGCAACGTTCTTTATTCAGAAGGCCAACGAGTTCAAGGCGTCTATCTGGGTGGAGAAGGAGGAACGCCGGGTGAACGCCAAAAGCCTGTTGGGAGTATTGTCCCTTGGCATCGTAGGTGGCGTCACCATCCGTATCATCGCAGACGGCTCTGATGAGCAGGACGCCGTAGACGCGCTGGTCAAGTTGGTAGAGTCCGGCTTTGCAGAGTAAATCATCCGGCTACGACCCAGGATAGGCACCGCGGAATGCGGTGCTTTCTTTTTAGTACAGATAAAGAAGGAGGGGGTACCCCATGACACACCTGGGCACAAAAATCATCCAAACACCGCGCCTAACCCTGCGCCCTTTCCGCTGGGAGGACATGCTCCCCATGTTCCGCAACTGGGAAAGCGACCCTGCCGTAACAGAGTTCCTGCGCTGGCCCACGGCAAAATCCACAGACGAGACAAAGCAGGTGCTGGGGGATTGGATATCCTCCTACAGCGACCCCGCCTTTTACCTGTGGGCCATTGTGCCGGGTGATTTAGGCGAGCCTATCGGCTCCATCAGCGTAGTAGAGCGGGACGACACCGTGAAAAAGGTGCACATCGGCTACTGTATTGGCAGCAAGTGGTGGCACAAGGGCTTTACCAGCGAAGCCTTTGCCGCCATAATCCCCTTCTTTTTTGAAGAAGTAGGCGTCAACCGCATCGAAAGCCAGCACGACCCCCGCAACCCCCATTCCGGCCACGTAATGGAAAAATGCGGCCTAACCTATGAAGGCACCCTGCGCCAAGCCGACCACAGCAACCAGGGCATTGTAGACGCCTGCATGTACAGCATCCTGTCCAGCGAATACTTTGCCCGCAAAGAAAAAAGCATGCCAGGGCCCGCCAAGTAAAAGCCCCTCTTCTTTTTAGAAAAGACAATCCCTGCGCGCCCCGCCTAAAAATGTGAAAGGAGCCACCTCATGGACACCGCTTCCCAGCTGGCCGAGAAAAAGAAAGAGCTGCGCAAAAAAGCCATGCAGCTCCCCCTGTCCCCAGGGGTATACATTATGCACGACAAAGCCGGGGAGATCATCTACATCGGCAAAGCCAAAGCGCTGAAAAACCGGGTCAGCCAGTATTTCGGCTCCGACCGCAACCATGAGGAAAAAGTGCGCCGCATGGTGCAAAACGTGGACTGGTTCGAGTACATCGTCACCGACAGCGAGTTTGAAGCCCTGGTGCTGGAAAGCAGCCTCATCAAGCAGAACCAGCCCAAGTACAACATCCTCCTAAAAGATGACAAGGGCTACAGCTATATCCGCGTCAGCGGCGGCTCCTGGCCCCGTATCACCGAAGTCAAAAAGATCGAAGACGACGGCGCCAAATATATCGGTCCCTACCTTAGCTCCTGGTCCATCAAGCAGACCATTGACTCCGCCCGAAAAATCTTCCGCCTGCCCGACTGCAACAAAAAATTCCCCCAGGATTTCGGCAAAAGCCGCCCCTGCCTCAACTATTATATCAAGCAATGCTGTGCCCCCTGCCGGGGCCGCATGGGGGAGGACGAGTATAACGAGGCCTTCCAGCAGGCCCTGGACTTCATCAAAGGCGGCAGCAGCACATCGGTGCGGGCCCTTACCGCCCGCATGGAGGAAGCCGCCGAAAACATGGAGTTCGAGCTGGCCGCCCGCCTGCGGGACCGCATCAGCGCCATCAACAAAATGAAAGAGCGCCAAAAGGTAGTGGCCAGCCGCGTAGAAGAGCAGGACGTCTTCGCCCTGGCCCAAGGGGAGACCCACACAGCTTTCGAGGTCTTCCGCTTTACCGGCGGCAAATTAAGCGACCGAGAAAGCTTCCTCACCGAAGGCTGCCAGCCAGACCCCGAGGCCCGCTCAGAATTTTTGCGCCAATATTACGCCATACGGGACCGTGTGCCCCCCGTGGTGGCCCTGGACGGCGAAATCGAAGACCAGGGGCTTATAGAGCGCTGGCTCTCCGAAAAGCGCGGCCGTGCGGTGCACATCACCGTGCCCCAGCGGGGCGAACAGCACCAGCTTGTGCAGATGTGCCGCACCAACGCCGCCGAAAGCATTGCCCAGCACACCGGCACCGCCGGGCGCGACGCCTCGGCCTTAGACGAGCTGCGCCGTCTTTTGGGCCTGGAAAAAGCCCCAGCCTACATCGAATCCTACGATATTTCCAACCTCCAAGGCGGCGAGAACGTAGCGGGCATGGTGGTCTTCGAAAACGGCCGCCCCCTAAAATCCGCTTACCGCAAGTTTAAAATCAAAACCGTAGACGGGCAGGACGACTACGGCTCCATGCGCGAGGTGATCCGCCGGCGCTTCGAGGAGTACAAATCCCACCAGCTAGAGGGCGACAACACCGGCTTCGGCCGCCTGCCCGACCTGATCCTCCTGGACGGCGGCAAAGGCCACGTAGCAGCCGTCCAGCCTCTTTTAGAGGAAATAGGCGTGCAGGTGCCCCTTTTCGGCATGGTAAAAGACGATAAACACCGCACCCGGGCCATAGCCCTTACCGGCGGCGAAATCGCCATCAGCTCTACCCGCCGGGCCTTTACCCTGGTGTCCAGCATCCAGGATGAAGTACACCGCTTTGCCATTGGCTACCACCGCCAGCAGCGCAAAAAAGCGGCCATTTCCTCCACCCTCACCTCCATCGAGGGCATCGGCCAGTCCCGGGCTAAGGCCCTGCTAAAGCACTTTAAGACGGTTACCGCCATTTCCGAAGCCGACCTCCCCGAGCTGGAACAAGCCCCCGGCATGACAAAGCCCGCCGCCCGCCGCGTCTTTGAATTCTTCCACGGCCCCCTGGAAGAAGGGCCGGGGCAGGGGGGGCCAACCGGTAAATCCGGCAAAAAGGAAGAAAAGTCGGGCAAAACCGCGTTAAATTAGCTTAAACCGTTGACATATGGGTAGAATAATGGGATAATAGCAGAAGCATACCGTTTATAGGGAGGCGAACCAATGCGCATTATTTCAGGCGCCATGCGGGGTAAAAAGCTCCTTACCCTGGAAGGGGGCTCTGTGCGCCCCACTTCCGACCGGGTAAAGGAAGCCCTGTTCGACATTTTACAATTCCGCATAGAGGGCCGCCGGTTCCTGGACCTGTTCGCCGGCAGCGGGCAGATCGGCCTGGAAGCCTTAAGCCGTGGGGCAGCAGAAGCCGTTCTGGTAGATTCTTCCCGGGCCTCCCAGCAGGTCATCGAGAAAAATGTGCGGGCCCTGGGCTTAGAAGGCAAAGCCAAGCTTGTCCCCATGGACTTCGCCGCGTTCCTGCACAGCAGCCCCGGCCTGTTTGATATCGCGTTTTTAGACCCGCCCTACCACGCCGGCCTTTTGCAGCAGGCCCTGCCCCTGGCGGCAGGCCACATGAACCCCGGCGGCATCCTGCTGTGCGAGCACCCTAGGGATGAGCAGCTGCCCGAAACAGCTGGCGGGCTCGCCCTCTACAGGCAGTACCGGTATGGAAAAATCATGCTCACCAGCTACCAAAGGGTCCAAGAAGGGTAGAAGCCGAAAAAGGAGGCAGACTATGAACCGAACCGCCATATGCCCAGGCAGCTTCGACCCCGTGACCATGGGCCATTTGGACATTATCAGCCGGGCGTGCAAAATATTCGACAGGATCATCGTAGCCGTACCGGTAAACCCCCTAAAGCATTTCAGCTTTTCCGTAGAAGAGCGTATGGAGCTTTTGCAGCGGGTGTGCGATGACGCCGGCCTGCGGAACGTGGAGATCGACCAGGTAACCGGCCTTTTGGCCGACTACGCCATGGAGCATAAAGCCATGGTGGTCGTAAAGGGCCTGCGGGCCGTGTCCGATTTTGAGTACGAATTCCAGCAGGCGCTGGCCAACAAAAAGCTTAACCCGCAGCTAGAGACCATGTTCCTGCCCACCAGCTCGGACAATATGTTTTTAAGCTCTAGCGTCGTCAAGCAGATTGCGGGCTTTGGGGGGGACATCTCCCACTTTGTGCCCGACTGCATTTTAGATACCATCAAAGAGAGGCTTTGCAAGCAGGGCTGAGCACCGGCAGGAAACATCCAAGAAAGGGACGGGAGTTTTTTCCATGGCAAACAATCAAGCGACTATTGAGGACCTCATCGATGAAATGTATGACGTGCTGGAAAAGGGCTGGAAAATGCCCATGTCCGGCGGCAAGCTTTTTGTAGACGGCGAGGAGGTCCGGCAGATCCTGGACGAGATCAAAGAGGAGATACCGGCCGAGGTGCAGAAAGCCCGCGCCATTGTGGCCGACCGCGCCCAGATCCTCAACGAAGCCCAGCGGGAGGCGGAGACCGTCATCCGCGTAGCGGAGGAAAAAGCCCGCGCCCTGGTAGACCAGCAGGAAATCGTGCGCCAGGCCCAGCAAAAGGCCAACGAGCTCATCGCCCAGGCCCAGGCCAAATTTAAGGAAATGCGCAAGGCCAGCAACGATTATGTAGACGATTTAATGCGCCGCACCGACGAAGCTTTGGCCGAAGGCCTTTCCGAATTACGCAAAACCCGGCAGAACATCAAGGCGTCTCAGCGCAATTCACAAATGTAACCTATCAAAACACGTCAATTTCAATAAAAACCATGTTTTTCTCCATTCCCCTCGCTACATGTAGCGAGGGGAATTTTCGTTCCCCCACTATCTACCCGAACATACCATCGGCTCAAAGCCCCGCCCACCTCGAACGGATTTTCCGAATTGCATTTAGGGGGTAGGTAGGGTATAATAAGGAGGTCAAGTGGGTGAAAGTGGGGGAAAGTTCCACGAAGTGTCACAAAAGTGGGGCCATGTGGGCGGCCAGCCACCCCGCCCCCCAAAGGGGAGAAACCAGAAAGGCGCAGGGTTATGTTGACAGGTGAATATCAACATAATATGGACCCAAAGGGCCGGGTAACCGTGCCCTCCAAGTTCCGTGAGGACCTGGGGGACAAGTTCTACGTCTGCCGGGGCCTGGACGGCTGCCTGTTCCTCCTGTCCCAATCCCAGTGGGACAGCCTGGTAGAGAAAGTCTCCGCCATCCCCTTGGCCCAGGGCAAAGGCATCCAGCGCTATTTCTTTTCCGGCGCAGCCGAGGTAGAGCCCGACAAGCAGGGCCGCATCCTCATCCCGCCCAACCTGCGGGATCATGCCGGCCTCACCCGCGACGTAACCGTCATCGGCGCGGCGGTGCGGGCCGAAATCTGGGACACAGCCCGCTGGGCCGCCTACAACGAGAGCCAGACAGATGAAGCCATCGAGGCTTCCATGAACCTTTTAGATTTCTAACGGATAGGAATTATGGAGTTTAATCACAAGCCCGTTTTATTTCGGGAGACAATAGAAGCCCTTCATATCCAGCCCAACGGCCACTACATCGACGGCACCATGGGCGGCGGGGGGCACTCAGAAGCCATTGTGCAGCGCCTTACCGGGGGGCGGCTGCTTTCCATCGACCAAGACCCGGATGCCATTGCCGCCGGCGGGGCCAGGCTCCAAAAGTACCCCCAGTCCACTGTGGTGCAGGGCAATTTCGCCCAAATGGCAGACCTGGCCCGGCAGCAGGGCATGCAGCAGGTTGACGGCATCCTCTTAGACATAGGCGTCTCTTCCCACCAGCTGGACGACCCAGGCCGGGGCTTTTCCTACCATCACGACGCCCCCCTGGACATGCGCATGAGCCAGTCCGGCCCCTCGGCAAAAGACCTGGTCAACACCCTGCCCCAAAACGAGCTTGCCCGCATTATCTCCCGCTACGGCGAAGACCGCAGCGCCGGGCGCATTGCGGCAGGCATCTGCCAGGCCCGCGGGCAAGGAGAGATCACCACCACCCTGCAACTGGCAGAGATCATAAAAGCCTCCGTCCCCGCGGCTGTCCGCCGGGCAGATGGCCATCCGGCCCGCCGCACCTTCCAAGCCCTGCGCATTGCCGTCAATGGGGAGCTGGACAGGCTGGACGAGGGCCTGCAGGCCGCTTTCAGCCTTTTGGCCCCTGGCGGCCGGCTGGCGGTCATCACCTTCCATTCCCTGGAAGACCGCATGGTCAAGCAGGCCATGGCCAAGTGGTGCCAAGGCTGCACCTGCCCGCCGGATTTCCCCGTATGCGTGTGCGGCAAAAAGCCCCAAGGGAAGCTGATATACAAAAAAGGCCTTTCCCCCTCAGCCGAGGAATTAGCTGAGAACCCCCGTGCCAGAAGTGCAAGGCTGCGGGTATTCGAGAAAGACAGACAACACAGGGGCGCAGCTCCTTTCAAATAAACAACCCGGCATTTTGCAAGCCGAAAGGAAGTGAGCGCTATGGCCAACTTTTCAGAAGCCTATGATTTCGCCCTGTTCGAAGAACGGACAGCAGCAGCCCCCGCCGTAGTGGAGCAGCCCCAGCGGCAGCCCCGCCGGGGCCCCCAGCGCAGCCCCCGTGAAAACGTGGTGGAGCTGCCCAAGCATGAGGCAGAAAAACGGGCCAGGCCCAAACGGCGCCCCTTCCGGTTTTTGGCGGCTTCCATGTGCTTCCTGGTCGTATCCGCTATCGTGGCCTCCGTGGTGCACAGCCAGGTCCTGCTTACCGAGCTTACCCAGGAGATCAACAACGTCACCGACAGCTTAGCCAAAGCCGAAAGTGTCGAGATCCAGCTAAGCATGCAGGCGGCCCTGCGCATGAACGACGGGCAGATCGAAAAGTACGCTGCCGGCGAACTGGGCCTTAGCAAAATTTCCGGCGCCCAGGTAACCTATATCAACGTAGCCCGGGCCGACCAGGGCCAAGTCTTAGGGGACTTGGACGGCGGCTCTGTGCTGGACAGGCTGTGGGGGAGCCTAAGGGGCCTCTTTGCCAGATGAATTTGCCCCCATGGGTATAGTGGGGGCCCAGCGGGAATAACAATAAGAGAGAAGGAACGGTGGGGGAGAAGGGAAACGGGTACACCCGCAAACGTGCGGCGGGCCCATTTCCGGTATAGGGGCAAAAAGCCCGCCCACCTTATATTTATTTTAAACCCTAAAAGGATAAAGGACGGTGAGGGCAGTTGCCAAAAGGGACAGCGGAAAAAATGCGGAAAAAGGCCATGGGCCTTACGGCTGTGCTGGTGATCCTGGGCTTTGGGGCCGCTGCGGCCAGCCTGTTCCACTGGCAGATCGTGCGCGGGGAGGAAATGCGCACCGCCGCCATGGACCAAAGCCTGCGCAGCACGGCCCTGCCCGCCATGCGCGGCACCATATACGACGCCACCGGCACCAAGGTGCTGGCCCAAAGCGCCAGTGTCTGGACAGTAGTCCTGGAGCCCGCCTTTATCGCTAAGGACGAGGACACCCGGCGGCTGATCTCCTCAGGCCTCGCGCCCATTTTAGAGCTTGACGAAGAAGAGCTCTACCAAAAGACCGGCAAGCAAGATTCCTACTATGAGGTCATCAAGCGCAAGGTCGAAACCGAGACCCGGGACGCCGTCAACCAGTTTTTAGTTGACAACCATATCGATTCCGGCATCCGCCTCATCGACGACTACAAACGCTACTACCCCTACGGCCGGGTGGCCTCCAATATCCTGGGCTTTACCGGCATGGACGGCAACGGCCTGGAGGGCTTAGAGCTCTACTACGACGACGAGCTCAGCGGCACCCCGGGGCGCATGGTATCCGCCCGCAACGGCTGGAACCTGGATATGCCCTTTGAAAAAGAGCAGATGGTGCCCGCCGAAAACGGCAACGACCTGGTGCTCACCATAGACGAGACCGTCCAAAGCATCCTGAAAAAATACCTGGCCGAAGGCATCGAGAAATACCAGGTGAAAAACGGTGCCGTAGCCATCATGATGGACGTAAAAACCGGCGGCGTCATCGGCCTTTCCACCAGCCCGGACTACGACCCCAACGACCCCTTCACCGTTTTGGACGAGCGGATGCTCTTAGAAATAGAGGCCCTGCCAGACGACGAGCAGGACGAAGCCTACAGCGCCGCCCTAAACCGCCAATGGCGCAATAAAGCCGTAGCCGATACCTACATCCCCGGCTCCGTGTTCAAAATGTGCGTGGGCTCTATGGGCCTGGAGGAAGGCGTCATAGAAGAAGCCAGCCAGTGGACCTGCACCGGCGGCATGCATTTCGAAGGCATGAAGGATGACATCAGCTGCTGGAAGTCCGGCGGCCACGGCACCACCACCTTCCGGGAGGGCCTGTGCAACTCCTGCAACCCCTGGTTCATGCACGTAGGCGACCTGCTGGGTGCCCAGACCTTTGCCAAATACCGGGAGGCCTTTGGCTTTACAGAAAAAACCGGCATCGACCTGCCCGGTGAATCCTACAGTATCTACCACAGCGTAGACGCCCTGGGCCCGGTAGAGCTGGCCTGCGAGGCCTTCGGCCAAAACTTTACCATCACCCCCGTGCAGATGATCACCGCCTGCTGCGCCGTAGCCAACGGCGGCTACCTGGTGCGCCCCCACGTGGTGGACCGCATTGTAGACCAAGAGGGCAACATCGTCAAAACAGCCGACACCACTTACCGCCGCCAGGTCATTTCCGAAAAGACAGCCTCCACCATCACCGATATCCTCCGGCAGAACGCCGAGTCCGGCACAGCGGACGGCGGCTACGTGGCCGGTTACCGGGTGTGCGGCAAAACCGGCACCTCAGAAAAAGTCGACAAGCACAACGAAGACCCCACCAAGCACATGGAGTACATAGCCTCCTACTGCGGCTTTGCCCCGGCAGAAGACCCCCAGTACGCCCTGCTGGTGTTCTTTGACGAACCCGGCGGCGACGACGTAGAGAACAGCGCCTTTACCGGCGGCAATAAGGTGGCCGGGCCCATCTTCTCCAAAATCATGGAAGAAGTGCTGCCCTACCTGGGGGTAGACGCCCAGTATACCGAGGAAGAGTACGAGCAGTTAGACCTGGTATCCCCCTCTGTCACCGGCAAGACCCTGGAAGAAGCCTACGACCTGCTGGAAAGCATGGGCCTTTCCTACAGCATCATCGGCAGCGAGGAAGAGGGCACCACCATTACCGCCCAAATCCCCGAAAGCGGTGCCAACGTGCCCAAGGGCGGCAAAGTGGTGCTGTATACAGAAGGGTATTCCGAAGACAGCACCCTGGTAGAAGTGCCGGACTTTGCCGATTACGACTTGGCAAACGCCAGCTACCTGGCCAACATAAACGGCCTGCAAATCAGTGTAAAGGGCGCCTCCGATTCCACCGTAAGCCTGCAAAGCATTGACCCAGGCACCAAGGTAAAGCTGGGCACCGTCATTACCTTAACCTTTGCCGACGGCACCATCACAGACGGCCACTCCGTAGAATTAAACGAATAGCATATCCCGTGAGGAAGGAAAAAGAGAAGCAAAAACGAGGGAAGGCAGGATAAAATATGAACAGTATGATCTATCTTATAGCCGCCGCGGCAGGCTTTGGCGTAACAGCCCTATTAGGCCGGTGGCTCATACCCTTTCTGCATAAGCTGCGTTTTGGGCAGACCATCCGGGAAATAGGCCCCAGCTGGCACAAAAACAAGCAGGGCACCCCCACCATGGGCGGGCTCCTGTTCATCATCGGCATCACTGTGGCCATGGGGGTATGCGTCCCTTTGGGCCGCAGCGCCGGCCTCTTTGATACATCCCTTACCCAAGTGCGCGTCTTTGGCGGGCTGCTCATGGCCCTGGCCTATGGGGCCATCGGGTTTATGGATGACTACATCGGCATAGTCAAAAAGCGCAACCTGGGCCTCACCGAGCTCCAAAAGCTGGTGCTGCAATTCGCCGTAGCCGCCGCCTACCTTGCCTCCCTGGCCCTGGCTGGCGACGACACCGCCACCGCCATCCCCTTCCTGGGCAAAATAGACCTGGGCCCCGGCTACTATATCCTGGCGGCTGTCCTGCTGGTCGGGCTGACAAACGCCGTCAATTTTACCGACGGAATCGATGGCCTGAACACCACCGTCACCTTCTTCGCCTTTTTAAGCATGGCCCTGTGCGCCGGCATGCTCTCCATGACCGGCCTCTCCGCCCTGGGCATTGCTTCAGCCTCCGCCTGCATCGGCTTCCTTGTATGGAACTTCCACCCCGCCAAGGTCTTCATGGGCGACACCGGCTCCCTGTTTTTAGGCGGCATGGTGGGGGCCCTGGCCTTTGGCCTGGATATGCCCATCCTGCTTTTGCCCATTGGCCTGGTCTATTGGGCAGAGATTCTGTCCGTAGTACTGCAGGTCTCCTACTTCAAAGCCACCCACGGCAAGCGCCTGTTTAAAATGTCGCCCATCCACCACCACTTCGAAATGAGCGGCTGGTCCGAGGTAAAAATCTGCGGCGTCTTTGGTTTCGTCTCTCTTTTAGGCGGGGCTATGGCGTTCTGCTGTGTGCTTTGGGGCGTATGATTTTCGCCCGCCCCAAGGTTTTTGTAAGTTTTTTCTTCATGAACCGGCCCCATCTGGGTAAAATACCAGGTATAGGGCTGAAAAATTAAAACCCACAGGGAAAGGAGGGAGGCCCATGGCCGCACAAGGCAGGACAGCCCGGGGCCTGCGCCGCATCCCCCAAACCGCCCCGTCTTCCGGCAGCGGGCGGCAAAGGCGCGAAACCCCGGAGAACAAACCCCGCCAGCGCCGCACACGGCAGAAATTCCAGATATTCTCCTTAGGCCAGGGGCTGGATATGCCCCTGTTCGTTTTCATCATGGTGCTGCTGGCCGTAGGGCTTGTCATGCTCTTCTCCGCCAGCTATGCTGACAGCTACTACCGCCAAGGGGACAGCTACTACTATATCAGCCGCCAAGGCCTCTTTGCCCTGGCAGGCGTAGTGGCCATGCTGTTCATCTCCACCTTTGACTACCACCACTTCCACAAGCTGGTCATGCCCATAGCGGCCGTTACGCTTGTCATGCTGCTGGCCGTGGTGATTTTCGGCCGCCTGCTGCATATGGAAAAGATAGCCCCCTCTGAAGGCGTGGCGGTGCGGTGGCTGAATATCGCGGGCATCCAGTTCCAACCCTCCGAGCTGGCGAAATTTGCCATTATCCTCATTTTCGCCCACATGATCTCCATAAACGCCGCCCAAATGCATACCTTCCGCTACGGTGTGCTGCCCTTTTTAGGGGTGCTGGGCCTTTTCGGCCTGTTGATTTTCCTGGAGCACCACATGTCCGGCACCCTCATCATCCTGCTTATCGGCGGCGCCATGATGTTCGTAGGGGGCACCCGGCCCCGGTGGTTCATCCTGGGCATCAGCGTGCTGGCCGCGGGGCTCATTGCCTACCTGGTCTTTGGCGGCGGCTACCAGACCGGCCGCGTTATCGGCTGGCTGGACCCCTTCAACGCCCCCGAAGGCGTAGACACCTACCAAACGCGCCAGTCCCTATACGCCATCGGCTCCGGCGGCTTTTTAGGCCTGGGCCTGGGCCAGTCCCGGCAAAAGTACCTGTACCTGCCCGCCCCCCAAAACGATTTCATTTTCGCGATCATCTGTGAAGAGCTGGGCATGGTAGGGGCCCTAGCCATCATGGTGCTCTTTGGCATGCTCATCTGGCGCGGCATGTACGTCTCCCTAAAAGCTAAAGACCGCTTCGGTATGCTGCTGGGGCTGGGCATCACCTTTCAGGTAGGCATACAAGCGGTGCTGAATATCTGCGTGGTCACCAACACCATCCCCAATACCGGCATCAGCCTGCCGTTTTTCAGCTCCGGCGGCACGGCGCTGCTTATGCTGCTGGGCGAAATGGGCATACTGCTGAACATTTCCCGCAGCGCCAACGTAGAAAAGACATAAAGGCCTTTTCAGGCCGCCCATGCAAGTGCGCACCGGGCGCGGGGGAGAAGGCTGCCCTCGTACCCGGTGCCTTTGCCGTATTTTTCTCTGGCAGGTATTGATTACAGCCCCTATATCCCTTACAATAAGACTAGCAGCCAACAGGCCGCTACCACACTATGGAAAGGATCGAGCAGACATGAAAGTGTTGTTTACAGGCGGCGGCACAGCGGGCCATATCAACCCCGCCCTGGCCGTAGCCGGTTATTTGCGGAAAAAGGAACCAGACACCGAAATCCTATACGTAGGCAACCGGGGCGGCATGGAGGAACGCCTGGTAGCCAAAGCCGGCTACCCCATGCGCACCATCACCATTTCCGGCTTCCAGCGCCGGCTTACCCCCAAAAACCTTATGCGCAACGCCCAAACCGTGGTACGCATGTTCACCGCCAGCAGCGAAGCCCACCATATCATCAAAGACTTTGCCCCCGACGTATGCGTAGGCACCGGCGGCTACGTAAGCGGCCCGGTCATCCGGGAGGCCGCCCGCCTGGGCATCCCCTGCGTCATCCACGAGTCCAACGCCTACCCCGGCGTAACCACCCGCATGCTGGCAAAATCCGTGCAGGCCGTCATGCTGGCCGTGCCCGACGCCAAGAACTATTTTGACCACTCCGTCAACTGCATCGTCACCGGCAACCCCGTCCGGGGCGAGGTTCTCTCTGCCCAGCGGGAGGAATCCCGCAAGGCCCTGGGGCTGGACGAACGCCCCCTGGTGCTGTCCTTTGGCGGCAGCTTAGGGGCCTCGGCCCTCAACCGCGCGGCAGCTTATATGCTGGCCCAAAGCGCCAAAAAAGGGGAGGTCCAGCACATCCACGGCTACGGCACCCACGATGAAAACTTCCTGGAAGAGCTGGCCAGCCTGGGCTTTGACCCCGCCCAAAACCCCCAAATCCGTCTCTTAGAGTATATCGACAACATGCCCCAGTGCCTTTCCGCCGCCGACCTGGTAATCGGCCGCGCCGGCGCCATGACCCTAACAGAGATCGAGGCCAAAGCCAAAGCTTCCATCCTCATCCCCTCCCCCAATGTAGCGGAAAACCACCAATACCACAACGCCATGGCCCTGGTGCGCCGTGGCGCAGCGGAGATTATAGAAGAAAAAGACCTGGCAGGGGAGGCCCTCTGGGCCAAAGTAGAAGAAATCCTCTCCGACCCCCAGCGCCTGCGGTCCCTGGGCGAAAACGCCGGCAAATTGGAGATCACAGACGCCAGCGAGCGCATTTACCGCACTATCAAAGCGGCCAGCGCCGGGGGCCGGGGCAAAAAGTAGGCGGCCTTATGGAGAAAATAACCCTCTGCGGGGACGATTGTTACAGCTGCCCCCGCTACAACGCCCACACCCGCCAAGAGCAGGAGCGCGTGGCAGAGCTGTGGTACCGCACCGGCATGCGGGACAGCATCCCCCCCCGAGGAAATGGCCTGTACCGGCTGTTCCTCCCACAAATCCTGTACATACGGCCTGGTAGACTGCACCCGGGCCCACGGCGTAGAAAAATGTAGCCAGTGCGCCTCCTTCCCCTGTGAAAAGCTGCGGGCCATACTGGAAAAATCAGCCAAAATCCAAGAAATATGCCGGGCCGTGTGCACCCCAAAGGAATACGCCGCCCTGGAAAAGTCTTTCTTCCACAAAGAAGAGAACTTAAAAAAATAAGCTGCCGCCACACCCCAGCAATCACCGATTTGGGAACCTTTCATAAGATAGCGTATGCTAACTTAATCGAGGTGTTCCCTATGATCATTATTGACGGCCCCGCCGAGCTCTGCGGGGAAATCGGCATCCAAGGGGCCAAAAACAGCACCCTGCCGCTTTTGGCGGCGGCCCTGCTGTGCAAAGGCCAAAGCGTGCTGCACAACTGCCCAGACCTAACGGACGTAGAAACCGCCGTGCGCATCCTAGAGCACCTGGGCTGCCGCTGTACCCGTGACGGCTCGGACCTGACCGTAGAAAACGCCATGACCGGCTGCGAAGTCCCCCAAGAGCTGATGCGGGAAATGCGTTCCTCCATCGTGTTCCTGGGGGCTATCGTCTCCCGCTGCGGCCAAGCAAAGCTCTGCTTCCCAGGTGGCTGCGAGCTGGGCCCCCGTCCCATCGACCTGCACATCTCCTCCCTGCAAAAGCTGGGCGTCGAAATCGAGGAGTCCGGCGGGTGCCTGTACTGCCAGGCGCCCAAGGGCATCCAAGGGGCTTATGTGTCGCTTTCCTTTCCCAGCGTAGGCGCCACCGAAAACCTGATGCTGGCCGCGGTATGCTCAAAAGGCACCACCATTATCGCCAACGCCGCCCGCGAGCCGGAAATCGCCGACCTTGCCGCCTACTTAAACCGCTGTGGCGGCCGCATCTACGGGGCAGGGGAGAGCTGCGTCATCATCGACGGCGTCAAAGAGCTTTTCGGCACTGAGCACCGTGTCATGCCCGACCGCATCGTTTCCGCCACCTACATGGCGGCAGCCGCCGTCACCGGCGGCAGCGTGACCCTGCGGGGGGTAGACAACGCCCACATCCTGCCCATGCTGTCCCCCTTTGAGGAGTCCGGCTGCGAGGTGAGGCAAATGGGCGGCAGCCTGAACATCATGGCCCCCCGCCGCCTTATGCCCGTAAAACATATCCGCACCATGCCCTACCCCGGCTTCCCCACAGACGCCCAGCCAGTGGTCATGAGCATGGCGGCAGTGGGCAGCGGCACCAGCGTTTTTGTAGAAAACATATTCGAAAACCGCTACCGCCACGCCGAGGGCCTGCAGCGCCTGGGGGCCAAAATCAAGGTAGAGGGCAAGGTCGCCATAGTCGAGGGCGTAGACCGCCTAACGGGCGCCCCTGTGGAAGCCTGGGACCTGCGCGGCGGCGCGGCCCTGGTAGTGGCCGGCCTGGCAGCCCAAGGCCGCACAGAGATCGAAGGGGTCGAGTTCATACACCGCGGCTATGAAGACATTGCCGGAAACCTGGCCAGCCTGGGCGCGCGCATCCGCGAAACCCGATAAGCGCTGGCAAACATCCACCCCAGCAAAATACAGCCTAAAGGGTTCCCCACCCCCAAGGCCCCAGAAGTCAAAAAGAAAGGAGGCGGCTTGCCATGGCAAAACCCAGGCCCCCAGCCAGAGGCGTATGGGACGAAGAAGGCTTTGTAGATATCAGCTCCCATTCAACCGGCGAGCCGCCCCAGCGGGCCCGCCCCCTAAAAGGGCCATCTCCCAAGCCCCGCCCCCAGCCCCAGCAGCGGCCTGCCCCTGCCAAAAGGCCCCGCCCCGCCCCCAGCCGGCCCGATGGACGCAAACCCCCGCCGCCCCCCGGCCGCCCCAAGCGCCCCACCAGGCCTAACCAGCCAAGGCCGCAACCCGGCCAGCGAAACAGCCGCCCGCCCCGCCCAGGGGAAAAGCCCAAACGCCCGCCCCAGCCCCGTAAGCGCAGGCCCCCCATGAAAAAGGGCCTGCGCCGCCTGCTGATGCTGGGTACACTCCTGGCCATGCTGGCCGTCACCTGCCTGCTGGCCATCTCCCTACTCTTCAAAATATCCGAAATCACCGTAACCGGCGACCTGGTCTACCAAACCCAAGATATCCTAAACCTATGCGATTACCAAATCGGCGATAACCTCTTTTTTGTCACCACCGCCGACCGCGTAAAAAAATTAAAATCCCAGCTGCCCTATATCGCAGATGTAGACATACGCCGCCACATCCCCGGCACCCTAGAGATCCACATTACCGGCACCCAAATCGCCTGCAGCATCTATACAGAAGGCCAGTGGCTCTACGTAAGCGGGGAAGGGAAGATCCTGGAAATCCAAGCCGACCCCCGGGAAGGCGTCATGCGCATCGAAGGCCTTTCCCCCAAAAACCCCCAAGTGGGGGCCCGTGTGCAACTGGAAGACAAAGGCATAGAAGAAGCCTATTCCCAGATCCTGGCCAAAATCGTCGAGCTAGGGGCCTGGGGCGAGTTCACCCGTCTGGACATCACCGACCCCTACAACATCACCCTATGGTACCAAGACCGGGTCGAGTGCAAGCTGGGCAACGGGGCCGAGCTGGACTATAAAGTGCAATTCGGCTACAAGCTCCTGCGGGAAGGCCACATCGGCCCAGAAGAAACCGGCGTCCTGGATCTTTCCTACGCCGACGTGCGCCGGGCCGGCTTCACCTCCCAGGCCGTAGACCCTTCAAGCCCATCCTTCAAACCATCCGAAGAAGACGGCACCGGCGTCTCCTACCTGGAATGGGACGACGATACCGAGCTCCAAGAAGACGAAGAAACGGACAGTGAAGAACCCCAAGGCCGCGCAAACGATATCCCCGACACCCCCATAGGCGGATAAAAAGGGGAGAGGGGGAAGGTTTTTGGGGGTCCAGGGGGGATTTTTCCAAAAAAAATCCCCCCTGGCCGCCAGAGGCGGTCTTGACTTGCCGCCCAAAATAGTGTAAAATACCCTCAATAAGACGAAAGACTGTGACGGAGACAGGCGCAGCAGGCCGAAAATCCCAGAGAGCCGGCGGTTGGTGTAAGCCGGCATGAGTAAGCCGCGGGCGCATCCCTCCCAAGTCGCAAGCTGAAAGGCGGCGCCTATGCGCCCGCCCAGTAGGTATCGCCGGCCCCCCGCCGTTACCGGGGCGTGTATTCACACAGGCAGCTTGCCTGCACGATACGCCGAAATGGGTGGTACAGCGAGGATTCGCCCTCGTCCCGTTTGCGCGGGGCGGGGGCTTTTGCGTATCCAAAGGCTTTCGGCAGGAAATTAAAAGGAAGGCGGCAAAAATATGAGCGAGCTTTATAAGGCGGTCACCCCAGACATGAATTTTGTAGACCGGGAGAAAGAGACCGAACGGTTCTGGCAGGAGAACAAAATCTTTGAAAAAAGCATGGAGGAGAGGAAAGACGGCCCCACCTATACCTTCTACGACGGCCCTCCCACCGCCAACGGCCGGCCCCATATCGGCCACCTGGAGACCCGGGCCTTCAAAGATATGTTCCCCCGCTACCATACCATGAAGGGCGAAATGGTTCCCCGCAAGGCCGGCTGGGACACCCATGGCCTGCCGGTAGAGCTGGAAGTGGAAAAGCTTCTGGGCATCAACGGCAAAGACCAGATCGAAGGCTACGGCATCGCCCCTTTTATCGATAAATGCAAAGAAAGCGTCTGGAAATATAAGGGCATGTGGGAGGATTTCTCCCACACCGTAGGCTTCTGGGCCGACATGGACGACCCCTACGTCACCTACCACAACAGCTTCATCGAATCCGAGTGGTGGGCCTTAAAGCAGATCTGGGACAAAGGCCTCCTGTATAAAGGCTTCAAGATCGTCCCCTACTGCCCCCGCTGCGGCACACCCCTGTCCTCCCACGAGGTAGCCCAGGGCTATAAAGACGTAAAAGAGCGTTCTGCCATTGCCAAGTTCCGGTGCAAAGGGGAGGACGCCTTCATCCTGGCCTGGACCACCACCCCCTGGACCCTGCCCTCCAACGTAGCCCTGTGCGTCAACGCCGGGGAAGACTATGTCAAAGTCCACTACACCAAAGAAGACAAAACCGAAACCTACTACCTGGCCGCCGCCCTGTGCGACACCGTGCTGGGCGAGGGCGCCTACACCGTATTAGAGCGGTATAAAGGCGCGGACCTGGAGCACAAGGAGTACGAGCCCCTGTTCGATTTCGTCAGCCCCAAAGAAAAATGCTGGTACGTGGTGTGCGACGACTACGTCACCCTCACCGACGGCACCGGCATCGTGCACATTGCCCCAGCCTTTGGTGAAGACGATGCCCGGGTGGGGCGGCAGTACGGCCTGCCCCTGGTACAGCTGGTGGACCAAAAAGGCCAAATGACCCCGGAGACCAAGTGGCCCGGCGTATTCTGCAAAGACGCGGACAAAGAAATCCTGGTAGACCTGGACACCCGGGGCCTGCTGTTCTCAGCCCCCAAGTTCGAGCACAGCTACCCCTTCTGCTGGCGCTGCGACACGCCCCTCATCTACTATGCCCGCGAGTCCTGGTATATCAAGATGACCGACGTAAAAGACCAGCTCATCCAAAACAACAACACCGTCAACTGGCTGCCCGAAAGCATCGGCAAGGGCCGCTTCGGCGACTGGCTGGAAAACGTCCAGGACTGGGCCGTCAGCCGCAACCGCTACTGGGGCACGCCGCTGAACATCTGGGAGTGCGAGTGCGGCCACCGCCACGCCATCGGCAGCATTGCCGAGCTCAAAGAGCTCTCCCATAACTGCCCCGAAGATATCGAGCTCCACCGCCCCTACGTAGACGCCGTCACCATCCCGTGCCCCCATTGCGGCAAAGAGATGCACCGGGTGCCCGAAGTCATTGACTGCTGGTTCGATTCCGGCTCTATGCCCTTTGCCCAGTACCACTACCCCTTTGAGAACAAAGAGCTCTTTGAAAGCCAGTTCCCCGCCGACTTCATCTCCGAGGCCGTAGACCAGACCCGCGGCTGGTTCTATTCCCTCCTGGCTATTTCCACCCTGCTGTTCGGCAAGGCCCCCTATAAAAACGTGCTGGTCATGGGTTTAGTGCAGGACGAAGACGGCAAGAAGATGTCCAAATCCAAAGGCAACGCCGTAGAACCTATGGAGGCCCTGGAAACCTTTGGCGCCGACAGCCTCCGCTGGTTCTTCTACACCTGTTCAGCCCCCTGGCTGCCCAAAAATTTCAGCAAGAAGGCTGTGGTTGAAGGGCAGAAGAAGTTCTTCTCCACCCTGTGGAACACCTACGCCTTCTACGTGCTGTACGCCAATATCGACCGCTTTGACCCCACCCAGTACACCCTGGGCCAATGCTCCCTTACCACCATGGACAAATGGCTGCTGTCCCGCCTGCACTCCACGGTAAAAGAAGTAGACGCCTGCCTCTCCGCCTATAAAGTGCCCGAAGCCGCCCGGTCTTTGCAGGACTTTGTGGACGAAATGAGCAACTGGTATGTCCGCCGCAGCCGCGCCCGTTTCTGGGCCCAGGGGGAGCTTGCGGACAAGACCGCCGCCTACATGACCCTGCACACAGCCCTGGTGGCCACCGCCAAGCTCTGCGCCCCCATGGCGCCCTTTATCAGCGAGGAAATCTACCGCAACCTGGTGTGCTCCGTAGACGCTTCCGCGCCGGTAAGCGTCCACCTGTGCGCCTATCCCGCCGCAGAGGAAGACTGGATCGACGCCAAGCTGGAGCAGGACATGGACGAAGTCCTGAAAGTCGTGACCCAGGGCCGCGCCGCCCGCAACCTCTCTGGCATCAAAAACCGCCAGCCCCTGCAAAAGCTCTACACCGACGCCGCCTCTGGCCTGGGCAAAATGTACCAGGATATCATCAAGCAGGAGCTGAACGTAAAAGCCCTGGAGTTCCTCAGCGACATGTCCGACTTCACTTCCTACACCTTCAAGCCCCAGCTAAAGCTGCTGGGCAAGAAATTTGGCAAGCGCCTGGGTGAGCTGCGGGAAGCCCTGCAAAACCTGGACGGCTCCGCCGCCAAGAAGCAGCTGGACCAGGAAGGCACAGTCACCGTGCCTATGGCCGATGGCGACGTGCAGCTCACCGAAGAAGAGCTCCTCATCGACGCCGCCCAGAAGGAAGGCTTCACCTCCGTCTCCGACCGCGGCCTCACCGTAGTGCTGGACACCGCCTTGACAGAAGAGCTCATCGAAGAAGGCTTTGTCCGCGAGATCGTGTCCAAGCTCCAATCCATGCGCAAAGACGCCGGCTTCCACGTCACCGACCACATCGAGGTCTACCAGCAAGGCAGCGAAAGAGTAGCCGCCGTCCTAAAAGCTAACGAGTCCTCCATCCTCTCTGACGTCCTGGGCGATGCCTGCCATTACGGCACCCTAGAGGGCTACACCGCAGAGTGGGACATCAACGGCGAAGCCGTAGAGCTGGGCGTGCGCCGGGTATAAAGCCAGACAAGCATCACAAAAAAGCATCCCTGCCTCATAGCAGCGGATGCTTTTGCTTTACAGAATTTTTTCATCCATGGGGAAAAGCCTTGCCAAACCCCAAGCCCTGTGGTATGATTGGTTTACAAAATTCTTTGCCCAGAAAGGGAGGGGTTGCCATATGAAAAAAAGGGTCATAGCCTTGCTGCTCTTGTCCGTGTTCTGTCTTACCCTGGCAGGCTGTTCGGGGAAGGGCTTCCAAGCTCTCATGGGCAAAGGGGAGGCCCCTGCTTCCTCTACAGGAACGGTGTCTTCTGCCGCTGCCACGCCTGTGCCTACTGCGAAACCTACCCCCACGCCTCCGGCAGAAGGCAGTTCTATCAAAGAGGACCAGTCTTCTGTTCCCGCTTCCTCCGCTGATGTCGGCGGCCTGCTTGCTCCTGTGAGCGGGGACAATGCCCCGACCATCCCGCCTGAAATCCAGGACGAGACGCCCTCCGGCTGGGAAGGGGGCGGCTATCCCGGCGATAGCGTCTATATAGGTACAAAGTCCGGGGAATTTGCAGCATCTCCCAGTATGCTGCCCAAAGAAGACGTGACCCCCGAAGCCCTGATCGCCCACATTGCCGAGCTGACCGGCTGGGACCTAACCCTAGCCGAGCCCGTCACCACCGGCAAAGGCGGCATGAGCGTATGCCTGGCCTCCACCTCAGCCCTGTTCCAAGGCCCGCCGGAAAACCAGAAAGATGAGTTCCACATGTATAGCGCCGAGCAAATGGCCGAAACCCTGCTGGACAGCATCCAGAAGACCCTACAGGAAGGCTTCACCGGTGCAGGCGGCGACCCCAATAACATCGATATCTATTTCTACATGGAAGGCGAGCAGCCCCTTTCCATCTCCAACATCGGCCTTTCCTGGCCCCTGGACCAGCCCTACCAGTGGGCAAACGCCATAACCGAATAATAAAAACTAAGCATATAAAAAGGCCGCTGCCAAACCGCAGCGGCCTTTCCCATACATTTTAGAAGGTATACTTCTTGCCCGTCTTAAAGGACTCATAAGCGCCAACCATAAACCTGGTCAGGGCCACGGCATCGTCCACACCATTGGGGGCCTCGCCAATGCCGTTTACAGCATCGATCCAGGCGTCAATAGGCATCGTAGACTTCTCCGGCAGATCCTCCATCACGACCAGCTTGTTGTCAGTCTCCTCGCAGCTATACTCCAAGATGTTGTTGTGCACCATCAAAGAGCCCTTAGTGCCGCTCATCTCCATCACATAGGGGATGCCCGTGGTAACAAACCCAGTCTCCGAGACACCAATGGTGCCGCCCTCAAACTCAATCACCGAAACCGCGTTGTCCTCCACAGTCTTCCCGGTAACCTCGGTAAACATGGAGACAACCGACTTGGGCTCGCCCAAGAACCAGTTCAAGGTGTACATGGGGTGTGCGCCCAAATCCATCATAGCGCCGCCGCCGGTCTGGGCCGCGTCATAGAAGTGGGGGGGCAGCCAGCCGGCAGTACTGCCGTTGTGGTAGTTGTGCACCCGGGCATAGGTAATCTGCCCCAGCTTGCCGCTGTCCACCAGTTCCTTGGCCGCTTTCAGGGTGGGCCAGGTCTTGTGGGGGTAAGAGATGGTAAACTTCACGCCGCTTTCCTTAATAGCCTTGGCGATCTGTTCCGCCTCCTCATTGGTAAAGGCCAGCACCTTCTCTGTAAAGATATGCTTCTTAGCCTTGGCAGCCGCCATCAGCACCCCGGTGTGCTGATACGTAGCCGTGGTAATAGAAACCGCGTCAATGCTCTCATCGTCCCAAATGGCCTGCAAATCCGGCTGGAAAGGGATGCCGAACTTCTCGGCCATGGCCTTGCCGCGCTCGGCGTCGTCATCCCACAGGCAGCAAAGCTCAGCTTTAGGGTTCTCCTGGATAGCGGTGGTGTACTCACGGGTGTGCACGTGCCACGCGCCTACAACTGCAACTTTCATGGTAATAACATCCTTTCTTTGTTTCAAAGGGGGCGTCTTCCCCAGAGGGACGCCCCCCAGGTGATATGTACGTCAACAGTGTACACTACCCGCCGGAAAAGTGCAAGGGGTCTGCAAGATTATTTACAATCTTTTTTACCGCTCAGCCCATCAACTCCCGTACCACCCGTCCCATGTCCTCCCGGGCCGCCTCCATTTCCTCCACCAGCTTAAACTGGTTCCGGGCCCGGTCCAGGTTGTGCTGGGGCCGCGCCGTGCGGAAATACACGTCGCCGTTCAAATAATCAGCCAAAAAGCGCATCCCTACCTCCAAGGTCATCAAGATCGCCCCATCCGGCAGCGTATCCCGTTCCTTTTCCGTCAGGATTTCCCCCGCCGCCCGCAAAAACCCCCGGGCATAAGCGGAAAAGCGCTCCAAATCAAACCGTACCTTTGTCAAATCCGTCTCATCCTCAGCAGCCGTCGCCGCCCCCGCGCGTATAGAATCCCCAAAGTCAAAGGCGCACAGCCCTGGCATCACCGTATCCAGGTCAATGACGCAAACCGCCTTGCCGGTCTTGTCGTCCAGCAAAATATTGCTCATTTTCGTGTCGTTGTGGGTTACCCGCAGCGGCAGTTCCCCTTTTTCCAAAAGCCCCGTAAGCAGCCCGCAAGCCTCTTCCCGCTTATAAGCAAAATCCAGCTCCTTGCCCACTTCCGCCACCCGTCCGGCCTTGTCGGTCTTCACAGCCTCCATCAGCTGGGCAAAGCGGGCCGGCGTATTGTGAAAATCCGGTATGATCTCATGGAGCGTATGGGCCGGATATTCGCTAAGCAGGCGCTGGAAATCCCCAAAAGCAAAGCCCGCCTCTTCCAGCATAGCCAGGCTTTCCGGCGTTTCATAAGACGTAGCCCCCTCAATATAGCGCAAACAGCGCCAGGGGTGCCCCGCCCGGTCTGTAAACATAGGCTTGCCATCTGCCGTCGGCCGTACCGTCAACGTCTCTCTCTCCGGGTCGCCGCCCCTTCCCCTTATCTTTTCCTGCAAAAAGCCCGTAACCCCCGCCATGTTTTCCGTAATATCCTCTGGCCGGGGGAATACAAAACGGTTGACGCGCTGCAAGGTATACCGGGGGCCTCCCGGGGCCTCCTGGGCCACAAAGGTGTCGTTGATGTGCCCGCCGTACAAAGGCGTCACAGCGGAGGTAGGGGAGAGCCCAAAAGCAGCCAGGATCTCCGGTGTGCAAAGGCTATGTTCCATAAATAAAGTGTTCCTTTCCGTGTTGGATTTTTGTTAAACAAAGGCTAGAGTCTGTTTTAAAACTCCGAAACGCGGTCTTTACGTCTAAAAGGGACGGCTTCTGCGTCAAAAATCCTCGAAAGGCCACAGCCTTTCTTGCGGTTTTTTCCTTGAATCCGTTCCATTTAGACAAACATCCTGGCATTTCTCCGGCTTTAAAACAGACTCCAGGCCACCGAAAGCCCTGCCGCATAAAAACGCCAAAGCCTAGGTGGCTGAAAATAACAGCAAAATTAGAAACGCATTTCCGCCAGCAAAATAGCTTCCTCCGGCGTGTTGGAAAGGGAAAGGCGGCCGCTGTGCAGCATAACCGTCTCCGCCGTGTTTTCCAGCCCCGAGAAATCCCCCTCTTCCTCCGGCCGGTCCTCAAAAAGCCAGTGGAGCACCCCGGAAAGCTTCTGCCCCGAAAGCCCGCTGAGCGTAAAGGAAGGTGGGGGAGGGGGCGGGTTCGCCGCGTACACAGCCTCCAAGCGCAAAGAATCCTCCCCCGGTATCGCCGTAAACCGCACATGCCGTGGCTCCTCTCCCGTGTAAGCCATAGCCTCCCGGCAGGCGTGCCCCAGCATCTCATGAAAAAGCATACAAAGCTCCGATGTTTTCAAAGGCACGTTGCCCGTCACCGCGTTGCACTGGAAATCAATACCGTTCTGGGCGGCAAAAGCTGCCTTGGCAGCAATAACCCCATTCAAGTAAGGGTTTTCGTGGTACTGGCGCAGAACAGGCGTCTGGGCCGCCACATGCTTGGCCATATAAATGTAGGCCGGCACCTGTTCCGGCACACCGTCCTGCAGCATGACCGAAACCGTGTCCAAGGCATATTCCCCCTTCTTGTGGGCAGCATGTACCTCCTGCACAGCGGCAAACAGGTCGCCAAAATCCGCCGACCCCCGGTTCAAACAGCTCTGCCGGTTGGCCACCTCCGCCGCCCCCGCCCGGAAACGCCCGGCCTGGTATACGCTGCGGAAGCAAAAAACCATCAGCAGGAAAAGCAAGCTGGCAAACAGCAGCCGTCCGGCCAGGGGGTCAGCCGAAAACAGGAAATCCATCTTCCCCCAGCAAATCAAATAAACCAACGCCAGCAGCACGCACATCCCCGCCAAAAAAGCCGAAGGGCTGCGGTCGCTGAAGTGGTGGAAGGGCCGGTACAGGCATAGCCCCATCAGCAGGTACAAAAGCACCGTAAACAGCGCCGAAAGCACACCACCGGCCACCCCCGCCGTATGTATAGGCAGAAGCCCCAACAGCTGGGGCAAAAAGACTTCCGCATACAGCAGGCAGGCCGGGCACAGCAAAAGCACAAAAAGCTTCTGCAAAATATTGTTGCTATGTATCACCAACGACGCCCCAAACAGCAGCACAGCCCCCACCCAGCAGGAAAGAAGGTTGGCCAGGGCCGGGTCGTCCACCATGCGGTGCAGCAAAACCCCAGCCAGCAGCGCCAAAAGGGACGCCGCGCCCCCCACAGCCAGGGTAGTCCAAAAGCGGAAACGGTCCAGCATCAGCGCGGCAAAAAGCCCGGCCGAGCAGAGAAGTACAAGGATAAAGCTTGCCATGTCGTCGAACTCCTTTTTCGATTCTCTATAGGGGAAAGCCCCTCAGCCCATCCGGTTTTTGTCGGATTCGCCCGGAAAGGCGTTATATTTTTTGTGCAAATCACAATATGTAGTGACTTCTTCGTCCATTATACCATATTGTGAGCTGCATTTCCATAGGAAAATAGGATTTTTAATGGATTTTCTTTTCACCCAGGAACCATCCAACAGGATAGCCGCTGCCAGCCCCCCAGCCCAAAGCCTTCCCCAGCCAGTCCCCGCACCAAAAAAAGCTCGCCGCATAAGATAGTGTAAGCGGCAAATGAAGGGCTTGCCCAGTGGGCGGGCCCATAAATGAGGTGATTTTTTGGGCAAGCCCTTACTTGTGGTAAGCTCGGTCACATACGCCATGAAGGGCAAGGAGCTCCTTTTCCGCCGGGGTATACGCGCCTATGTAGAGCGCATACCCCAAATGGGGGAGGCCGGCTGCGGCTATGGGGTGTATGTGCCGGAAAGAGCAGATGAAGCGGAAAAGATTTTAGCAGAGAACCATATCCGGGTCCTCAGCCGGGTAGAGCAGGAGGCCAACCCGTGATCTATTTAGATAACAGCGCGACTACGTACCCAAAGCCGCCCGTGGTACGGCAACAGATGCAAAAGGCCCTGCGGGAGCTGGGCGCAAACCCCGGCCGCAGCGGCTATGAAATGAGCGTGCGCACCTCCCAGGCCGTCTACCGCTGCCGGGAGCGTGCGGCGCGCATGTTTGGCGCGCCGGGCCCCGAGTGCGTGGTGTTCCAGCCCAGCTGCACCCAGGCATTAAACCTGGCCATAAAAGGCAGCCTGCAGCCCGGGGACCACGTAGTAGTCTCCGATATCGAGCACAATGCCGTCATGCGCCCCCTAAAGGCCCTTGAGGGCAAAGGCGTCACCTATACAAAAGCCGCCACCGTCCCCGGGGACAACGACGCCACCCTGGACGCCTTCCGCAAAGCTATGGGCCCCCGCACCAAGCTGGTGGTGTGCACGGGGGCCTCCAATGTGTTCGGCATACGCCTCCCCATAGAGCGCGTGGCGGCGCTGTGCCACCAATACGGCGCAAAAATCTGTGTAGACGCCGCCCAGACCGCCGGTGTAGTCCCCATCCACGTAACCGAAAGCGGTATCGACTACCTGTGCTGCGCCGGCCATAAAGGGCTTTACGGCCCCATGGGCACCGGCATGCTCATCCTGCGGGACCCCGGCTGCCCCCTGGCCACCTTGGTAGAGGGGGGCACCGGCACCCAGTCCCAAAGCCTTTTGCAGCCCGACGACCCTCCCGAGCGCTACGAAAGCGGCACCCAGAACGTGCCGGGCATCTTGGGCCTGTACGCGGGCATGGGCTTTGTAGAAAGCATGGGCATCGAAAACATCTACCGCGGCGAAATGGGCAAGGTGGCCTACCTGTACAGCCGCCTTGCCCGCATCCAGCCAGTCAAGCTTTACACTCAGCCCCCGGCCGCGCCCTATTTCGTGCCGGTGCTTTCCTTTAATATAGAGGGCGTCCCCAGCGAGTCCGTCGGCCAGGCCCTGGCAAAATCCGGCATAGCCGTGCGCTGCGGCCTGCACTGCGCCCCCAGCGCCCACGAAAAAATGGGCACCGCCGGCACCGTCCGGGTGTCCCCCTCCGTCTTTACCAAGCCCCAGGAAATCGACGCCCTGGCGCACCGGGTACAGATGCTTGCCCGGGGGCGGCCGGCTTCCTAAACCCCGGTTCGTAAATTTTATAAAGAAATCAAAAAAAGCCTTTTATTTGCGGCCTGCCTGTGATACAATAAACATGGGCAGGCCCGGGGCTTTTTTTCGGGCCCCACACTACATATAGAAAGGTGATGACGGCAATGGGGGATATTATGGACGCTGCCGCCCGGTTTGGCCAGACCTTTTTGAACCTGGCGCGGCAGTTTACCTTTAAAGACGCCATAGACGTAGCCATTGTGACCGTACTGCTGTACGGCATTATCAAGCTGGTGCGGGAGACCCGGGCCGGGCAGCTTGTCAAGGGCATTATCCTGCTGGTGGGCCTGTTCCTTATTTCCTCCACCGAGGCCCTTGACTTTTTGATGCTCAACCAGCTTCTGCGCTATTTCTTCCAGTCTGCCTTTATTGTGGTCATCATCCTTTTCCAGCCCGAAATCCGCAAAGCCTTAGAGCAGGTAGGCCACAGCAAGGTAAGCTCCCTGGGCGGCATTATCGGCAGCAAAGAGAGGGACCAGGACAAGCTTGGCACCCGCCGGGCCATTGCCGGGGTGGTGGGGGCCGTAGGCATCCTGCAGCAGCTGCGCATGGGCGCCCTCATTGTCTTCGAGCGCCGCACCAAGCTGGGGGAGATCGTCGAAACCGGCACCATCGTCGAGGCCGAGCCCTCGGCCCAGCTTATCGGCAACATCTTTTTCAATAAAGCCCCCCTCCATGACGGGGGCATGGTCATACGGGACGGCAAGGTACACGCCGCAGGCTGCATCCTGCCCCTTACCAGCAGTGATAGCGTCAGCGCCGAGCTGGGCACCCGCCACCGGGCCGCCCTGGGCATGAGCGAGAATTCCGACGCCGTGGTGGTGGTGGTCTCCGAAGAGACCGGCCAGATCTCCATCGCCGTCGCGGGCCGCTTAACCCGGGACTACACCCGGGCCGCCCTTTCCGACGCCTTGGAGAAATACCTTATCGGCACGCAGGAAAAGGGCGCTTCCAGCAGCAAGCGTATTCTGGGCAGGCTGGGCTTTGGCTCCGGCCGGAAGGAGGGCTGAACCATGAAGGACGGGAAGCCCGCGGGGAAAAAGAAAAAGGAAAAATTCTCCCTGCGGAATATTTTCTACCACAACACCTTTGTGCTGGTGTTTTCCTTTGCGATCGCGCTGGTCACCTGGTTTGTCATGGCCTACGGCAGCGACCGCAACCTGACCTATACCATCTACGATGTCCCCATCACCGTCGTGCTCTCCTCCGAAGCCGAGGCCGACGGCCTGCGGGTGTTTAATAAATCCTACAGCACTGCCGATATCGAGGTGTCCGGCAACAGCCTCATTACCTCCAAGCTCACAGCGGAGGATTTCAAAGTCACCGCCAGCCTGAACCCCACCTCCACCAAGCTTACCGGCAACACCCTGCAAAAAGCCACCGCCACCGTGCGGGCCGTAAAAACTTCCACCCTCTCCGAATACGACATCGTTTCCGTAAACCCAGGGGAGATAAACCTGGAATACGACCGCTATAAAGAAGTGACCCTGCCTTTAGAGGATGAGATCGCCTACAGTGCCGACGCCGGCTTCTACCCCGGCTCCCCGGTCCTCTCCGAAGACAGCGTCACTATCTCCGGCCCCGAATCCTCTGTCAATAAAATCAGCCGCGTGGCCGTAGCCTATACGCTGGATTCCCCCCTGCGTTCCAGCGAGGAATTTTCCAGCCCCATCCGCCTCTACGACCAGAATAACCAGGAGATCACCGACACGTCCTCCTTGTACCTTTCCCTCAGCACCGATACCGTGCAGGTGACCATCCCTGTCCTGGCCCGGAAATCCGTAGCCCTGGTGGCCAATACCGTGCACCAGCCCGGCGGCTTCCCGGAAAACCGCATCAGCATCGAGCCCGCCCAAATCGACATTGCCGGCGCCCAAGAGGTCTTGGACAGCATCAACGAGATCCGCCTGGCCAGCGCCATCGACTTTGCCGACCTGGACTTGAACCGTCCAACCTCCTTTGAAATGGAGATCCCCCTGCCCAGCGGTGTGCGAAACATCACCAATGCCGGGGAGAACACCATCAACCGGGCCACTGTCACCATTAACTTAAACGGCTATACCAAGGCCACCGTCACCGTGCCCGAGGCCAATATCCAGATCCTGAACCCCCCGGCCGGAAAAGACGTGGAGCTTACCACCAAGAGCATCGAACTGACCGTGGTAGGCCCCCAGGCCCAGGTAGGCCGTCTCACCGGTGATTCCATCTCCGTGCAGATCGACTTGGCCAACACGCCTAACCGCATTGGCAGCGCCGAAGCCCCCGTGACCGCCGCCATTTCCGGCAGCGCCGGCGAGGCCTGCTGGATCGTAGGCAGCTATACAGCCGCCATTACCCTAACCGATACGGCGCTTGTGCAGGCCAATGCCGAAACACCCTCCACAGGCTCCGCTGTAGGGCTGGTGGCAGTCCCCCAAGAATAAGAGCAAAAAACAGGCGTAAGGGCCAACCCCCTGCGCCTGTTTTTTATCCACCTATCCGACTACACTTACTCAAAAAACTTCGCCATAGCATACACATCGCAATAAGACCCATCTGCCAGCTTGCCTTCCCTGCGCAGGGTCCCTTCCACCACAAACCCCAAAGAAAGGTACAGCCCCAGCGCCCGGGTATTCATCGTGTCCACCGTCAGTTTCAGCTTTTCTATCCTATGTTCCCGGCACCAATCCATCTGTATGCCCATAAGCCGGCGGCCCAGCCCCATCCGCCAAAAATCCTTCCGTACCGAAATCGCAATCTCCCCAATATGCCGCCCACGCCTGCGCCCGCTAGAGTAAAAACACCCGCAGGTAGCGGCAATCTCCCCATCCTCCGTCTCTGCCACCAGGAACAACTTTTCATCCCCAGCAGCCCATTGAGCCAAAAGCCTGCTTTCCTCTTCCAGGGTATAGCTTTCCGCAAATTCCCCAGGCTCACGGGCCAAAAAGACGGTCTCCCTGTCCACATATTCCATGTACGCAAACATCTTGGCCGCATCATCCCCCTCCGCGTTTCGGATGATAAACCGTCCACCTTTCCCTTGAAATTCTTCCCTATAACGCGACATCTTTCCAGCCACTCCTTTCAAAAAAATAGAATTTTACTTAGGGCGTGTTCACATAAGCTGAGTATGCGGATTTTGGAATGAATTTTTGTCAGATTCAAGGCGAAAATTCGCCGACGTACTCGCGTGCTTCAAGAATTTTCAACGCAGAAGATGGCAAAAATTTGCCAGAAAGACGCGTATGAACGCTTATGTGAACATGCCCTAGTATAGCACAACTCCCCGCCCCCCGCAACCCTGGCCCCTTCAAAAGCAGCGCAACCCAAACACAAAACGCCGCCCCGAAAAAGGGCGGCGCAGCCGTCATTTTAAAATATGTCAAATTAAACAGGCCCATTCCCCTGCGGCATCGGCCTGGCCCCACCAGGGACAGCCTCCACCCCAGGCAGGGGGCCCCCCGGCCTCACCACCTGCTTGAACTGCACCGTAGCAATGAATAAATCGCCGTCCGTGCGCACCGAGAAAATCCCCCCGCAAGCCTCCGTAAAGCTCTTGGCAATAGACAGCCCCAGCCCGCTGCCCTCGGTGGTGCGGTTCTGGTCCCCCCGCACAAACCGCGCGGTCAAATCCTCACCATCCATGGTGATCTCATTGCGGGACACATTCCGGATGCTCACCACCGCAAACCCGTTCTGGCTGGAAAGCGACACATACGCCCGTGACCCTTCCAGGGCATACTGGTCGCAGTTGCGTATCAAATTCTGGAAAACCCGGTACATCCTTTGCCCATCCGCATGGACCAGCATAGGCGTATCCGGTATGTCCACCCGCCAAATCAGTTGGGAGTTGCGCAAAGTCTCATCCATCTCCCCAAAGGTCTGCTGCAGCAGCTTGCCAATGTCCAGGTCCTCCATGTTCAGGGTGATGTTCCCCGTAGCCGCTTTCGATACCTCAAACACATCCTGTACAATGTTGCTCAGCCTGTCGGCCTTGTGGGAGATCGTATGGATATAATCCATCACATGGTCAGGCAGGTCCGGTTCCTTTTTCAGCAGCTCAATGTAGCTGATAATAGACGTCAGCGGCGTCTTAATGTCGTGGGACACATTGGTAATCAGCTCCACCTTGGTGCGGTCGGCCTTGGTGCCTTCCTCCACAGCCTTCTCAATTCCCGTGCGAATCATGTTCAGCTGCATAGCGCAGTCATACAGGTTCGAGGTAGGGGGCACATGGTTCACCGCGTTCAGGTTGCCCCCATACATTTCGGTAATCTGCGCCATCAAAGCGTTCCAATCCCGCAGGTCCCGTTTAAGCCCCAGCACATACCACACCACCGTCCCCGCCACCCCCAGCAGGGCGGCGGCGCCCAGGCTGATAACCGCGGGCCCCATAAAGGCAAAATGGTAAAGCTGGTTAAGGGCCCAGACAATCAGGAAAAAGGACAGCACAAGCAGCCCCGCGACCACGCCCAGCGCGGAGAAGACCCGCCTTAAGCTGCGCTGCTCAAAGGTGCTCATGCCCTTAAAGGTGTTCAGCCACTTCAAAACAGAGTGGATGATGTTGTGCCGGAAAAACTGCCGGTTGTGGCCGATATCCGTACACAAGAAGTAGGCGCTGAGCACCCACAGGCACACGGCCCAGTGCAGGCACAGCTCTGAGATGAGCACTAGGCTCAGAAACAGCACCACCATGAGGCATAGGCATTTAACCTCCATCCACATTTTCCCCAGGCCCCCGGCCACCAGCGCCTCAAACTGCCGCCTGTCCTTGCGGAACGCAAACACCAGCACCAAGGCCGTCAGCAAAATCGCCACCGCGCAGACAATCTGCACCACCCGCTGGTAAAGCGCCTCTTCCTGCTTGGCCGCCGCGTCAATCACCGCAGGGCCGCTGAAAGTGCCCGGCTCCACCGCCTCCTCAAATTCTTCTTCCACCACGTCCCGCTGTAATTCTTCGTATTCTTCCCGGGCAGCCTCCGCAAAAGCGCCGGGGTTCTCCCCGGCAAAAGCCTGCAAATTTTCCGCCACCTGGGACTGCACACTGGGGTCCACCAGCACGCGCACAGATAAAACCACCCCAATGCACAGCCCGCACAGCAAGGCCAGCAGGCACAGCCAGGAAAGCAGCCCCTTAAAAATATCAGTGCTTTTCGATTTTGTAGCCAATGCCCCATACCACCTTTAAATATTCCGGGTCCGACGGGTTGATCTCGATCTTCTCCCGTATGCGCCGTATATGCACCATTACCGTGTTTTCCGTAGAGTAAGCCGATTCATTCCAAATCTTGCTGTAAATTTCCTCAGCCGGGAAGATACGACCCGGGTTGCGCATCAAAAGCTCCACGATTTTTGTTTCCGTAGCCGTCAGCTTGATAGGCTCCCCATCCGCGTAAAGTACATGTTCATCCAGGTTAAAGCACAGCCGGCCGTTAAGTATGGTGTTTTCGCTGCTGGAATGGATATCCCCCAAGCTGGTATACCGGCGCAGCTGGGACTTCACCCGTGCCGTCAGCTCCATCGGGTTAAAAGGCTTTGTCACATAATCGTCCGCCCCCATCGACAGCCCAATGACCTTGTCGCTGTTCTCGCTTTTGGCAGACAGCACGATAATAGGCAGGTTTTTCCTTTCCCGTATCTTCATAATAGCCGAAAGCCCGTCCAGCTTAGGCATCATCACGTCAATGATGATCAGGTGTACTTCCCGTGTCATGGCAATGTCCAGGGCGTCCATGCCGTTGTAAGCTTTCAGTACGTTATAGCCCTCGCTCTCCAAATTCAGGGCGATTGCCCGCACGATCTCCCGGTCGTCGTCCACCACCAGGATATTCTTGTTTTCCATTGGTTCCATCTTGATCCAGGCCCCTTTCTCCAGGCGAAATAAGCAGATGTTTGGGGATATATAGCCATGCGTTCCCAGCCTCAAAAAAAGTCTAGCCGCGAAAGCTTAAAAACCATGGCATGAAAACCTTACGAAAATCATACAGTATTTTGTCCCGCCTTGCAAGCCCTATTATGGCATAGGCGCGCCCAAGGCAGGCCGCCAAACCCCTTAGGGCAGGCCCCAAACGTCTTCGGCCACAGCAAAAACATTTATTTCTGAATTTTTTGCCCAGCTTTAAACCACCGCCCCGCCCAGGCAAGAAGACCTTGGGGCCTTGCCCCAAACCCCTTGCTGACGCTTTTGTGGCCTTCGGCAAGACCGTCTCCGACGGCTCAGGGGCTCCGCCCCCAAGGCCCCCGCCAGGGGAAGGGTTCCCCTGGACCCCAACGCCTGGCCCTCTGGCACGATTTTTGAAAACAGACACCCCATAACCGGCAGCAAGCCCGTGGGGAGGAGGAACGCAATGGAAACCATCAAAAAAGCCATAAAAAAATTCTGGGCCCCGCTCTTGTCCCTGGTGGTGATTGCCATCGTCTGCGCCCTGGTGCTGTGGGCCGCCCAGAAAAACGGCGGCGCCGTCTTCGCCTCGGCAAAGCCAGGGGAGATCACCAACTGGGGCCTCAGCTTCCAGCAAGAGGGTGCCCCCCCAATCGGCAACGCCACCACCGACTTCCTGTCCGGCTACGACAGCCTCTACTGTGTGGACACCGAAGAAAAAGTGCTCTACATTACCTTTGACGCCGGCTTCGAAAACGGCAACACCGCCCCCATCCTGGACGCTCTGAAAAACCACAAAGTAAAAGCCACCTTCTTCCTGGTGGGCAATTATTTCGAGACCCAGCCAGACTTGGTCAAGCGCATGGTGCAGGAAGGCCACACCATCGGCAACCACACCTACAGCCACCCCGACATGTCCGCCATCGCCCAGGAAAGCGCTTTCCAGGAAGAATTAGAGAAAAATGCCGCCCTCTACCAGCAGGTCACCGGCCAAGAGATGCCCCGCCTGTACCGCCCGCCCCAGGGCAAATTCTGCGAAAGCAACCTGCAAATGGCCCAGGCCCTGGGCTACCACACCGTGTTCTGGAGCCTCGCCTACGTAGACTGGTACGAAAACGACCAGCCCACCCATGAGGAAGCCTTCCAAAAGCTGCTCCCCCGGGTACATCCCGGCGCGGTGGTGCTGCTGCACAGCACGTCCCGCACCAATGGGGAGATTTTAGACGAGCTTCTCACCAAATGGGAAGAAATGGGCTACACCTTCGGCGACCTGGAAGCCCACCTCCTGGGCGCGTCCCCCGATAAAATCCCCGGCCCCGTTGATTTCCTGCAGCCATAAAGCCCAACAGGAGGCCCCCACCCGGCGGGCCTCCTGTTTTTTGTGAAAAATCCCCGGGGTGATTGACAGTAGGGGAGAGGCCTGTTATACTGGTGCGGTTAGGGAAAAAAGGAAGGAAGGGATAAGGATATGTTGGACAAACTGCGCCGCGACCCCTTTTACCGGCAGATTTTCAAATTGATGCTGCCCATGATGCTGCAAAACCTCTTAAACGCCGCGGTAAACTCCGTAGACGTAGTCATGCTCAACTTTGTAGGGGAGTCGGCTATTGCGGCAGTATCCCTGGCCGCCCAGTACGCAAACGTCCTCTTCATGGTCTTTTATGGCCTGGGCACCGGGGCCACCATGCTCTGCGCCCAGTATTTCGGCAAAGGCGACCTGCGGGCCGTAGAGACCGTCCAGGGCATTGCCCTGCGTTTTTCCATGGGCATCGCGTCCCTGTTTGCCCTGGCCGCCCTGGCTGTGCCGGAGTTCATGATGCAGGTCTTCACCTCCGACCCCCAGCTCATCGCCCTTGGCGCAGATTATCTGCGTATCCTCAGCATCAGCTACCTTTGCTGGGGCATCATCGAGGTATACCTTTCCGTCCTACGCAGTGTAGGCCGTGTAGCCATCGGCACCGTGCTTAATACCATTGCCGTATTGCTCAACGTGCTTCTTAACGCCGTCTTTATTTTCGGGCTTTTCGGCGCCCCCAAGCTGGGCATCGTAGGCGTGGCCATCGCCACCTCCATTTCCCGGGTAATCGAGCTGGCGCTGTGCTTCCTGGTCTCCCACCGCAGCACCAGCATAAAGCTGAAATTCTCCATGCTGTTCGTCCGCAACAAGCTCCTTTTCGCCGATTTCGTCCGCCTCTCCCTGCCCGCCCTGGCCAACGATGTCGTATGGGGCGTAGGCTTCTCCATGTATTCCGTAATCTTAGGCCACCTCAGCGCCGAAGCCGTCGCGGCCAATTCCTTTGCCATTGTGGTGCGCAACCTGGGCTCGGTGCTGTGTTTTGGCCAGGCCAACGCCGGGGGCATCCTCCTGGGCCAGCTTATTGGTGAAAACAAGCTCCACGAAGCCAAAACAGCCGCCAAGCGCGTGGTCAAGCTTACAGTCGTCGGCGGCATCCTGGGCGGCCTGGTGATTTTAGCCATACGCCCCCTGGTCCTGCAATACGCCGACCTTTCCGCCACCGCCATGGGCTACTTAAGCGCTATGCTGCTTATCAATTCCTACTACATCTTCGGCGGCGCCATCAATACCACCCTCATTGCCGGCGTCTTCCGGGCCGGCGGCGACAGCCGCTTCGGCCTCATCTGCGACATCGTCGATATGTGGGTCTACGCCGTGCCCCTGGGCTTCCTGGCGGCCTTTGTGTTCAAGCTGCCGGTGGTCTGGGTCTACTTCCTCCTCTGCACCGACGAATTTGTCAAATGGCCCTGGGTCTTCAAGCACTACCGCAGCGGCAAATGGCTGAAAAACATTACCCGCGAAGGCCTCTTCGAAGAGCCCGCCCCCAAAGCCCCATGATCTACCTAACCCAGCTGCCCCAGCCCCAGCCCGGCCAAAACCAAAAACAGCTCCTGCACAAAAGCGCCTGGGCCCTGCTGTCCCACGCCCTGGGGGATTCCTCCCCCCGCCCGTCCTGGGCCGGTTCCCTGCGTTTTGGCCCCCACGGCAAGCCCTACCTGGAGGGCGGCCCCTCTTTCAGCATCGCCCACACTAAGGGCCTGGCCCTGTGCGCCCTGGAGGACTGGAACACCGGCATAGACGCAGAGCGCCCCCGCGCCTTTTCCCCCCAGCTGCAAAGCCGCGTCTTCACCCCCAGCGAGCAAAGCCTTGCCGCTGCCGCCCCATCCCCAGACGCCCTCTTTACCACCCTCTGGACCCTAAAGGAAAGCTATATGAAATACACCGGCCTGGGCCTGGCCCAAGGTGCCGCCACCCTTTCCTTCCAATTTGAAAACGGCCAGCCCATCCTGCAAGGCAGCCCCCTGTCTTTCCGCACGGCCATATGGCAGGGCTTCCACATCTCCCAGTGCGGCCCCGCCCCCTTTGCCCTTACCTTAGTCCCTATAAGCTTTGACCAGCTGCGTCTATAAGCCCTTAAAAAAGAAAATGCTGCATACAAGCCGCATGCCTCTCATATCTATTGTTACAGGACTAAACAGAGAGGAACGGTGTAAAATGGTCGTATCGCTGAAAGCAAACAAAAAGCGGGTCATAGCCTTCCTGGTGCTGGCCGCGGTCGTGGTGGGGGCCTGCATCTTCCTGCGTATGGACGCCCAGCAGGAGCCCCCGCAGCCCAAAGAGGTCGTAGGGGAGACCAACGAAGAGCGGGTAGCCTTCCTGGAATCCTTTGGCTGGCAGGTAGAAGCCCAGGCCGCCGAAACCCGGGAGGTCATGATACCAGCCCAGTTCAACGACGTGTACACAGCCTATAACGCCATGCAGCAGGCCCAGGGGTTTGACCTTCTGCCCTATGCCGGCCAGGTCTGTACCCAGTACAAGTACAAAATCACCAACTATCCCGACCAGACCGAGGTCTACGCCACCCTGCTGGTATACGGGCGCATCGTCATCGGCGGCGACATAGCCTGTGCCGAAGTAAACGGCTTCATGCACGGATTCGCCTCCGACAGCGCCCATTATGGCGAAACCGCTGTAAACAACGCGGGCTCCCGCACCAGCCAGGCCGAAACCCCGGTAAGCAGCGCCCCCATGGAGGGCTCTCCCGCTGAAAGCACAGCCACCGAGAGCATCCCCGCCGAGGACGCCGGCATCGATTCCGCCGCCGAGCCCGCAGAGGAAGGCTCCACAGAATCCACCGGCGGCGGGCTCTGGCCCGAAGAAGCTTTTCCAACCGACTAACCCAGGCAGGCACGGCAGGGTTGGGGCACAGGCCCCAGCCTTTGCCGCGTTTTGCGCCGAAATAAGGAGGCCCCCATGCTGGAACGCCTAGACAAATTCCTAACCTCCCAAAATATCTGCACCCGCAAAGAAGCCGCCAGGCTGGTGCGCTCCGGCCTGGTCCTCCTAAATGGCCAGCAGGCCCACAGCCCCGCCCAAAAGCTGGACCCCCAAACCGACCAGGTAACCGTAGAAGGCCAGCCCATCGAGTACCGGCGCTATACCTATATTATGATGAACAAGCCCGCCGGGGTGCTTTCCGCCACAGAAGACCGCCGCACCCCCACCGTGCTGGGCCTTCTGCCCCCCAGCCTGTGCCGCCGGGGGCTTTTCCCCGCCGGCCGGCTGGACAAGGACACCACAGGCCTCCTGCTCCTTACCGACGATGGCCCCTGGGCCCACAAGATGCTGGCCCCCAAAAGCCACGTGTACAAGCTGTACCGCGCCCAGCTGCAAGCCCCCATCACCCCAGAAGACATCACGGCCTTTGAAAAAGGCGTCGCCCAGGGCGGCGTGACCTTTGCCCCCGCCAAGCTCTACACCCTGCCCGGCGAAGACCCCCTCGCCGCCTATGTAGAGATACGGGAAGGCAAGTTCCACCAGGTCAAGCGCATGTTCCAGGCCATAGGCAACCAGGTGCTGGGCCTCACGCGCCTGCGCATCGGCGCCCTCTGCCTAGACGCCACCCTGCCCCTGGGCGCCTGCCGCCTGCTAACCGAGGAAGAAGCCCTTAAGGTCTTCCAAAGCCCAGAAGGCCCCAAAGGGCCATAGCCCCTCCAGCCCTCTTTCCCCGCGCCCCAGCCAGCCCCATTCCCGCCATGAGAAAGGAAAAAGAAGCCAAATCCAATACTTTATCTGAAATAGCCAAAGTTTTTTTCAAAAAAAGGTTGAATTTTCCCAAAAGATTCTGTAAAATGATACTAGGTAAATTTCTGTACTTGCAAAAAGGAATCTTTGGCGGGCAAAGGCCTGCCGTTTGTGAAAGGGGAAGAGACATGTCAAACAGATTGTTCCAGGGTATCATCCATCAGATGAGGGATACCATTGACCGCACCATCGGCGTCATCGATGAATCTTCCGTTATTATTGCATGCAGCGACTTGGGGAAAATCGGCGAGGTAAACAGCGAAGTCACCACAGACGCCCTTTCTTCCTCCGATGTTTTCCAGACAGAAGAGTATACGTTTAAATCCTTTGGCAGCCGCCCCCACCCCGAGTACGCCGTTTTTGTGGAAGGGGCAGACCCCGAGGCCCGGAAATACGTGAAGCTGCTGGCCGTGTCCCTCAACAGCATCAAGCAGTATTACGACGAGAAATACGACCGGGGCAACTTTATCAAAAATGTGATCTTAGACAACATCCTCCCCGGCGATATCTACCTGAAAAGCCACGAGCTGCACTTTGACTCCGACGTAAGCCGGGTGTGCATGCTCATCAAGATCACCGATAAAAACGACATTTCCGCCTACGAGGTCCTGCAAAACCTGTTCCCAGACAAAAACAAAGACTTTATTATCAATATCAACGAGTCAGACATCGCCCTGGTAAAAGAGATTAAGCCCAACATCGACGCCCACGACATTGACAAGCTGGCCGGCTCCATTGTAGACACCCTGTCCAGCGAGTTCTACACCCACTGCATGGTGGGCATCGGCACCGTGGTAGACAGCATCAAGGACCTGGCCCGTTCCTTCAAAGAAGCCCAGGTGGCCCTGGAAGTAGGCAAGGTCTTTGATACCGAGACCACCATCGTCAGCTACAACAACCTGGGCATTGCCCGGCTCATCTACCAGCTGCCCACCACCCTGTGCGATATGTTCCTAAAAGAAGTCTTCAAGCGCGGCTCCATCGATTCCCTGGACCACGAGACCCTCTTCACCATCCAGCGCTTCTTCGAAAACAACCTGAACGTATCCGAGACCTCCCGCAAGCTGTTCGTGCACCGCAACACCCTGGTGTACCGCCTGGAAAAAATCAAGAAGATCACCGGCCTGGACCTGCGGGAATTTGAAGACGCCATCGTCTTCAAGGTAGCGCTGATGGTAAAGAAATATTTGTCAAATAACCCGGTAAAGTTCTGAAAGCAGTGGAAGGGCGGCCAGAAATTGTAAAATTTGCGTAATATATGTTACAAACTTATTACAAATAATTCTTTAGTGGAATTAAAACGCGAGCGCCCATTGGTATAATACGTCTATGCCGGTGGGTGCTGTTGCGTATACCGCGGGAAAGCCCATCCGCACCCGCGGGGAAAGGGAGACGGTCGTAAGGTATGATAGAATTTCAAAACGTATCGAAAGTGTATAACAATGGCACAGAGGCCCTGCACAACATCAACTTAAAGGTAGAGAAGGGGGAGTTCGTCTTTATCGTGGGCTCTTCCGGCGCCGGCAAAAGCACCTTTTTAAAGCTGGTCATGTGCGAAGAGCGCCCCAATTCCGGGCAGATCATCGTCGACGGCATAGACGTCTCCCGCATCCGGAAACGGAAGATCCCTTACATACGCCGCAAAATGGGCATCGTCTTCCAGGACTTCCGCCTCATCGACCACATGACCGTATACGACAACGTGGCCTTTGCCATGCGCGTGGTAGGGGCGTCCCCCCGCACCATCCGCAAGCGGGTGCCCTACATCCTCAGCCTGGTGGGCTTACAGCATAAGGCCAAGCATTACCCCACCGAGCTTTCCGGCGGCGAGCGCCAGCGCGTGGGCCTGGCCCGTGCCCTGGTGAACAACCCGTCCATGATCGTGGCGGACGAGCCCACCGGCAACATCGACCCCGCCTTGTCCTTTGAGATTGTGGACCTGTTAAGCGAGATCAACCGCCGGGGCACCACTGTGCTTATGGTGACCCACGAGCACTCCCTGGTCAAGCATTTCCATAAGCGCATTATCCAGATCCACAGCGGCGAGATCGTAGCGGACACCGCCGCTATGCAGGCCCCGCCCCCCCGGCAGGACCTGCCCGCCGAAGCCGCGGCAGACAGCGACTACGCCGAGTACGACAACACCGAGCCCTACCAGCCCGAAGAACAGGCCGCGGCGGAAGCCCTGGGGGAAGACCCCCCGGCTTACACGGGCCACGATTACACCGGGCGCTACGAGCCCCCCGAGCGCACCGTGGGGGAGGCCCTGGCCGTCGAACCGGAGGCCTACGAGGACAACGATTACGACATGTACGACGACTATGAAGACATCACCGGGGACTACCAGCCGGAAGGCCAATACGACGGGGAGGAGGACTACTGATGCACAGCTTTGGATATCTGCTCTCAGAAGGCTTAAAAAGCCTGTGGAAAAACAGGACCATGAGCATTGCCTCCATTGGCGTGCTGATTTCCTGCCTGCTGATGACCGGCATAGCCGGCCTGCTTTCCCTAAACCTTTCCGAAACCATGGAGTCCTTTGAGGGCAACAACGTAACCACCGTGTTCCTGGACGAAAGCCTCCCATCCCTAACCGCCGTCAAGGTAGGCGAAGAGCTCAAAAGGCTTGACAATATCGCCGAGTGCACCTTTGTGCCCAAAGACGACGGCCTGGCCAATATCATGGCCAGTATGGAAGGGGACAGCGACGCCCTGTTCTACGGCCTGCAAGGCCTGGAAAACCCCCTGCCGGACTCCTACACCATCTCCATGGTAGACCTAAGCCAGTACGACGCCACCATCGCCGCCATTGAAGCGGTCGAGGGCGTAGACCACGTCCAAAGCATCCGGGACGTAGCCGCCAAGCTGAGCAACCTGGACAGGCTTGTGCGCTATTGCAGCATCGGCATCGTGGTGGTGCTGGGCGTGGTGTCCCTGTTCATCATCTCCAATACCGTAAAAGTCACCATGTTCTCCCGCCGTATGGAGATCAACATCATGAAGTCCGTTGGCGCCACCAACGGCTTTGTGCGCATCCCGTTCATCATCGAAGGCATGGTCATCGGCATGCTTTCCGGCAGCGTTTCCGCCACCGTACTTTACTTTGCCTATGACAAGGCCGTGGCCGTAGTGTACGGCATAGCACCATTCCTGTCCATCGTAGACATCCATCCGTATGTCTGGATGCTGTATACCGCCTATATCGTGGTGGGCATGCTGTTTGGTATGATGGGCGGCTTAATCTCCATCAGCAAGTACTTAAAAAAGGAAGGAGAAAACGCGATTGTATAAAAAACCCTTGGGCCAAAAGGCCCCGCCGGCCTGCCGGGCTTTGGCGGCGCTGCTTGCCGCCGTGCTGCTGTGCTGTGGGCCCGTGGCCCTGGCCGCAGATACCCTGGAGGAGCTCCACGCCAAGCAGGACCGCCTGGAGACCCAGAAAGAGATCAACGACCAGCGCCTGGAAGAGCTGGAAAAAACCGCGGAGGAAAAAGCCATCTACCGCGATGAGCTCAACCAGCGCATCGAAGCCGTGCAGGAGGAGATCGTCTCCCTGCGTGCCGAGATCGACGGCCTCAACCAAGAGATTTCCCGCCTGGAAGACCAGATCGCCGGCAAGCAGGGCCAGATGGACAAAAACCGCGACCTGCTGAAAGCCCGCATCCGCGCCCTGTACGTTACCGGCGAGCCCTCCACCCTGCAAGTGATCTTAAACAGCCGCAGCCTGGTAGACGTGGCCCAAAAAACCCAGCTGCTCAAAGCCGTCAGCAAGCGGGATAAGCAGCTCATTGACCGGCTCAGCACCCAAATGCGGGCCATCGAAGGGGACCTCAACAAAGTCAACGCCGACAAACAGCTTCTCAGCCAGCGCCAAACGGCCTTAGAGTCCAAAAACGCCGAGCTGTTGGAGCTGTACCAGGAGGCCCAGGATCTAGCGGCCAACGCGGAAGATAAGCAGTATGGCGTGCAGTCCATTGCCGACATGCTGGAAACCCAGATGCAGGAGAACGAGGAAGCCATTGCCCAGCTGGAAGTCGAAATCTATGGCAGGCGCGTCAGCGGGGGGGAGTATACCGGCACCGGCAGCTTCATTTGGCCCATGCCCGGCTACACCTACCTCACCTGTAACTTTGGCGACGGCGGCCACCGGGGCATCGACATTGCCGGGGGCGATATCTACGGCAAGCCCATAGCGGCGGCCGACAGCGGCACCGTGCTCTACGCCGGGTGGAACGACAGCTACGGCTACTGCGTCTTCATCGACCACGGAAACGGCTACGAGACCCGCTACGCCCACATGAGCGAGCTGGCCGTAGAGACCGGCGACCTGTTAGAACAAAGCCAGGTCGTAGGCTACGTAGGCAGCACCGGCAATTCCACCGGCCCCCACCTGCATTTTGAAACCATCTATTATGGCGAGCTCCAAGACCCCATGGGCTTCTTCTAGCCCGCTCAGCCCCAGCGCATAGCGTGCTTATTTGCCCCCGGCGAACCGGGGGTTTTGCTGGTTTGGGTACCCCCCATGAAAAACCTGGCATTTTTTTCTTGCTGAACGCCCCCACATGTGCTATACTTAAAAACGCCGGCGCCCTGTGGGGCGCCCCAGGCAAAGGCTTTGTAAAAAAACGGGCGGTATTTTCCTTCCCCGGTATGATTCGCCTCCCTTTTTGGCAGACTTATAGTAAACACCCTTGGTATCGGGCCCAGCCCTATCCCAAGCACGGCGGCCCTGCCGCCCGTCCAAAAGGGCCCAGCCCCTTTTGGGCCGTGTTCACTATAAATCCCCATAAGGAGGCAGCTGTCACCATGAAAAAAGGTACCGATAAAAAAAGCCACACAAAAGCCATGCAGAATGTAGACGAGGAACAGCAGGACCAGGAGCTGGATGGGGCCACAGCCCAGCAGAAGCAGATCAACGAGAGCGGGTCGGTGACCACCCGCTGCCAGGGCCATACCATCCATTGCCTTACCGTCATTGGGCAGATCGAGGGGCACTACATCCTGCCCTCCCAGAACAAGACCACCAAGTACGAGCATGTTATCCCTCAGATCGTAGCCGTAGAAGAGGACCCGGAGATCGACGGGCTCTTAATGCTGCTCAATACCGTGGGGGGCGATGTAGAGGCGGGCCTGGCCCTGGCGGAGCTGGTGGCGGGCATGAAAAAGCCTACCGTCTCCCTGGTGCTGGGGGGCGGCCACTCCATCGGCGTGCCCCTGGCTGTGGCGGCAAAGCAGTCCTTCATTGCGGAGTCTGCCTCCATGACCATCCACCCGGTGCGCATGAACGGCCTGGTGCTGGGCATCCCCCAGACCCTGGAATATTTCCAGCGCATGCAGGACCGCATTACCAACTTTGTCACCCAGAATTCCAACATTAGCAAAGAGCGCTTCACCACCCTGGCCATGAACACCCAAGAGCTGGTCATGGACGTCGGCACCGTCTTAGACGGCCCCGACGCCGTAGACGAAGGGCTCATCGATTCCCTGGGCTCCCTTTCCGACGCTATGGACTGCCTTTTGGACATGATCGGCAAAGGGAAGAAGAAAAGGGCCAAAACTACCCCGGCGAAACGGAAGGGGCGCTAAGCCCCCGGCGTTTACGCCGTTACATAAAGCTGCCATATTTTGTTACCACATACCGAAAAGGAGGCCGCCATGACCATATTTGACGCGGCCCTGCAGGGCATCATCCAGGGGGCCACAGAGTTCCTCCCCGTGTCCAGCAGCGGCCATCTTTCCATTTCCCAGCACCTGTTCGGCATCCAGCTGCCGGGCATCCTGTTCGACATCATGCTGCACCTGGGCACCTTAGCCGCCGTGGTCTTTGTGTACCGCCAGCTGGTGTGGCGGCTTATCAAAGAGTTCTTTTCCCTTTGCGGCGATATCCTCCACAAGCAGTTCAAATGGGGCGAAATGAGCCGCGACCGCCGCCTGCTCATGATGCTCATCATCGGCCTTGTGCCCCTGTTCCTTTTGTTCCTGCCCATCCCGGGCACCGGCATGAAGATCAAAGACTTTTCCGAAATGCTGGCTTCCGACACCTCCATCCTCATGGAAGGCCTGTCCCTGCTGCTCACCAGCGCGCTGCTTTTCCTGGGCATCCACGCCAATAAGCAGAACCAGCAGAAAATGGTCAAAAACCGGGACGGCGCCCTGGTCCCCTCCAAAGGCCGCAGAAAAATCCACACCGTGGACGCCCTGGTCATTGGCTTTACCCAGTGCATGGCGGCAGTGTTCCCGGGCCTGTCCCGTTCCGGCTCTACCCTGTCGGTAGGGCTTATGCGGGGCATCAGCCAGCAAACCGCCCTGGACTATTCCTTTGTGCTGGGCATCCCCTCCATTGCCGCCGCGGCCCTGGTGTCCCTAAAAGACATCGGCTCCACCGGCGAAAGCATCGGCGCGGCCCCGCTGATTGTGGGGGTAGTGGTGTCGGCCATCGTGGGCTTTTTGGCCATTAAGCTGCTGCGGTGGATCGTCACCACCAACAAAATGGAAGTTTTCGCGTATTATACCCTAATCGCCGGCGGCATCGTCACGGTTTTGGGCATCATCGAACATATCATAGGAAAAAACCTGTTTACCGGCCTCCCGTTGTAAAGGCGGGGGCCAAGGGCCGCGGGCCCAGTGAGGAAAGGAAGGGGTATTGTAGTGGCTGAGAAAAAAGAGGCCCCGGCGGCCCAGAAAAAGCCGGCGGCTAAAAAGAGGGCGGCAAGCCCGGCGGGGAAGAGGAAGCCGTCAGGCGCCCGGGGCAAAGGCAGCGCCCCGGCCCGCATGAACGCCGAGGCCATACGCCAGCGCAACCAGATGCGGGCCGTGGTCATGTTTGCCTGCGCCATTTTCCTGGGCTGCCTGGTGCTCATCCCCGGGGACAACCTGTGGAAATGGGCCCACGAAGTGGTGCTGGGCCTGTTTGGCAGCTGGGCGCTGCTGTGGCCGGTCTTAATGATTTACGTAGCCGTCATCACCACCCTGGAAAAACCCCGGGGCCCCATCACCGGCAAGGTATGGCTTACGGTGCTCATCATCGTGCTGTTTTGCATGACAGGCTTTATCTTTGGCGGCGCAAAGCTGGCCCAGGGCCTAAACTTCGGCGAATACATAAGCGCCCTCTACACCCGCAATTCCGGGGTAGGCGGCGGCGTGACCGGCGGCCTTTTAGGCCAGCTTCTCCTTAAGGCGGCGGGCATCACCGGCGCCAAGATCATCGTGCTGCTGCTGCTTTTCGTGGCTCTGATGGTCCTAACCGGTACCACCCTCATCGGCCTGTTCCGCACCATCAAGCGGCCTGTAGACGCCATGTCCGAAGGCCTGCAAAGCGCCCGCCAGCGCCGGGAGGAAGAGCGCCTGATCTTAGAGCAGGACCGCCACAGCATCGACGTACCCTTAGAGCCCGCCGATATATCCCCCGCCGTAGCCGCCGGGGACCTGTCCGCCCTGTTCCCAAAATCAAAGCCCAAAAAAGGGAAGCCCCAGCGCAATGAAAAGCTGGACAAGCTCCAAGCCGTCTTCGGCATCGAGCAGGAGCCCCCCGCCGCGCCCGCCCCTGAAGAGGCGGAGCCGGAGCCTGCGCCTGCCGCCCCCGAGACCCCCGCCATTGCCGAAGCTACCCAAGAACTGGACGAGGCCTTAAAAGAGATCCAGGAAATGCCCCTGCCCGTTCCCCCAGGCATAGCGCCGCCACCGCCCCCGGAAGAAATGGAGGATCTTTCCTCTGGCCAGCCGGAAGACACCGGGGCCCATGGGGAAGAGGGCCCTGGGCAAGAGCTGCAGGCCTTCCTGGAAAACGCCGCCCCCAAGCCCCAGGCAGAGCCCCCCGCCGCCACCCCCGAGCAGATGGCCTTGTACCAGGCGGCAGAGCAGATGCAGGACCCGGCCCTCTACTGCTTCCCGCCGGTAAGCATGCTCAAAGAAAGCCCCAAGGCAGACCCCGCCAAAGAGACCGAAGAGCTGCAGACCAACGGCCGCATCCTGGTAGATACCCTCAACAGCTTTGGGGTGCAGACAAAGATCCTGGATATCTGCCACGGCCCCTCTGTCACCCGGTATGAGATCCAGCCCGCCGCCGGGGTAAAGATCAGCAAGATCACCAACCTGGCCGACGACCTGGCCCTAAACCTGGCCGCCACCGGCGTGCGCATCGAAGCCCCCATCCCCGGCAAGGCCGCCGTAGGCATCGAGGTGCCCAATAAGACCCGCAACATGGTCTGCATGCGGGACCTCATCCAGTCCAACGCCTTCCAGACCTCCAAAGGCAAGCTTTCCGCCGCTCTGGGCCGGGACATCGCCGGCCAGCCCGTCATTGCGGACCTGGCTAAAATGCCCCACCTGCTCATTGCGGGTACCACGGGTTCCGGTAAATCCGTGTGTATCAACTCCATCATCATCAGCATTTTGTATAAAGCCGACCCCAGCGAGGTGCGCTTTTTAATGATCGACCCCAAGGCCGTAGAACTCACCGAGTACAACGGCCTGCCCCACATGCTGGTGCCCGTTGTCACCGACGCCCACAAGGCCTCCGGGGCCCTGGGCTGGGCGGTCTCCGAAATGATGAAGCGGTATAAGATTTTCTCCGAAACCGGTGTGCGCAACCTGTCCGGCTACAACTCCCTGGCAGAAGCCCAGGACTACCAGGACGAAAACGGCCAGCCCATGCCGGCCCTGCCCCAAATCGTCATTATCATCGACGAGCTGGCCGACCTGATGATGGCCGCCCCCAAAGAGGTGGAGGACTCCATCTGCCGCCTGGCCCAGCTGGCCCGCGCGGCAGGCATGCACCTGGTGGTGGCCACCCAGCGCCCCTCGGTAGACGTAGTGACCGGCCTGATCAAAGCCAACATCCCCAGCCGCATCGCCCTTACGGTTTCCAGCCCCGTAGACTCCCGCACCATCCTGGACTCCGTAGGCGCTGAAAAGCTCTTGGGCCGTGGCGATATGCTCTTCGCCCCCGTAGGCGTCAACAAGCCCGTGCGTGTCCAGGGCTGCTTCCTGGCTGATGAAGAAATTTCCTCCATCGTCGAGTTTGTAAAAAAGACAAAAGAAATGGAGTACGACGAAAGCGTCTGGGAAGAAATCGAGCGCAACGCCGCCAGCGAAGGCGGCCGCGACGACGCCCTGGACGGCGGCAGCGACGAGCGCGACCCCATGCTGGAAGAAGCTGTCAAGTGCGTGGTAGAGGCCGGCCAGGCCTCCACGTCCCTTTTGCAGCGCCGGCTGCGTCTGGGCTATGCCCGTGCAGGCCGCATCATTGACGAAATGGAGCAGCTGGGCATCGTAGGCCCCCACGAGGGCTCCAAGCCCCGCCAAGTGCTCATGACCTACGCCCAGTGGATGGAGCGCAACATGCAAAAGCCCGACCCACCCGCCGGGGAGGAATAAATGGCGGCAAACAAGCCCGGTGGGGAAGGGGCCCAGCGCCCCAAAAGGGCCATAGGCACCCGCGCGGCCGTCTTCTGCGTCTTTGTCCTGCTGTATTCCCTCACGCCCCTGGGCGCCCGTTTCTGGCGGCAGGCTTTTGCAGACAGCGGCTTTACCGACCGGGCCGAAAACACCCCCTTTGCCCTTATGCGCGTCCACGTGCTGGACGTAGGCAAAGCCGACGCCATCCTGCTGGAAAGCCAGGGCCGCTATGCCCTTTTAGACGCCGGCACCTATGTAGAAGGCGCTTACGTAGCCGACTACCTGGCCCGCCAGGGCGTCACAAGCTTAGACTACATCCTGGCCTCCCACCCAGACAACGACCATATCGGCGGCATGGTACAGGTGATGGAAGGATTCCCCACCGCCGCCTTCCTCCGCGGGGAGGGCTGGGAGGAGCCCGGCCAAGAGGCCCAAGACCTCCTCCGCTACCTGGAAGCCGAAGGCATCCCCCAGCGCGTCCTCTCCCCAGGGGACACCCTCCCCCTGGGCCACGGGGAGCTGGCCGTGCTGGGCCCTCTGTACCCCTACGAAGACACCAACAACGGCTCCCTGGTTCTAAAGCTCACCTGCTTCCAGTTTTCCGCCCTGTTCTGCGGCGACATCGAAAAAGAAGCCGAACAAGACCTGCTGGATTCCGGCCAGGATCTTTCCGCCAACCTGTTAAAAGCCGCCCACCACGGCAGCCGCACTTCCTCTACAGAGGATTTTTTGGCGGCCGTCTCCCCGCAGCTGGCCGTGGTGCCGGTAGGCCCGGACAACAACAACCTGCCCCGCCCCCAAGCCCTGTCCCGGCTGGAAGCCGCCGGGGCCCGCATCCTACGCACCGACCTGGACGGGGACATCCTCTTCTCTTACGACGGGGAGCACATCGGCATAAAGACCGCCAAAAAATGAAAATAAAGGAGCACCGGCACTATGAGACAGTTGACCATCGACCGCTATGAAGGAAAATATGCCATCTGCGAGGACCAGGAGCAGAAGTATTTCGCCATCGAAATCTCCGAGCTGCCCGAGGGCGCCAAGCCCGGCTCCGTGCTGGCCATCAGCGACGAAGGGCAGCTAAGCCTGGACCTGGAAGAGACCCAGCGCCGCCGCCAGCGCATCCTGGAAAAGCAGCGCCGGGCCTTTGGCGGATAAAAAAAGAATAGGCTGGCAGGGCGCACACAGCCCAGGCCAGCCTATTCTTTTTTGTTTTGTAAAGGATTTTAAGGGCTCTTCATCTTGCTGGTAAAGCGCAGGGGCTGCATACGCCGCAGCCGCAGGCCGTCGCTTTCCTTGCGGCGCATGTGCACGCTTTGTACCAGCCCAAAGCCCAAATACAGGCAGGCCGCCGACGACCCCCCCGCGCTGAAGAAGGGCAGCGTAACGCCCATAACCGGCAGCAAAGCCAAGCACATGCCAATGTTCACCACAGACTGCAAGGCGATCATCCCAAAAAACCCAAAGCACATGTACTTGCCCAAATCGTCCCGGGCCATGCTGGCCACATGCAGCACCTTGGCCATAAACAAGAACAACAGCAGCAAGATCAGCGAACAACCCACAAACCCCAGCTCCTCGCCGGCCACCGAGAAAATGTAGTCGCTCTGCTGGAACGTCACCACATTGCTGGCCACCCGGGTGCCCTGAAAAAGCCCCTGGCCGTGCAGCTTCCCGCTGCCAATAGAGATGCGCCCCTGGTACTGCTGGTACCCGCCCTCCATCTGCACCGTAGGGTCTTCCAGGTTAAAGACAGCGGTAAACCGGCTCTTCTGGTAGTCCGGCAGCAAAAATTCCCAGGCAATCGGGAAGGCCACCAAAATCACCACAAACAAAATGACAAAATACCGCAGCTGCACCCCAGCCCCCAGGCTCATGGCCAAGAACATAAAGAAGAACACCACCGCGGCCCCAGTATCCTTTTGCAGCTGGCACAGCAGCACCGGCACCAGGGCATGGCAGCCCAGCAAAACCACCTGCAAGGGCTCATCCAGCCGCCCGCGCCTTTTCACAGCGTCCAGGTGCTTGGCAAAGGTGACCATAAAAGCGATCTTCACCAGTTCCGAGGTCTGGAAGGTGCGCCCGGCCAGGTTAATCCACGCCCGGGCGTCCACGCCGCCAGAGCCCTGCACGCGTATGCCGAAAAAGAACGTATAAATCATTAAAAACACAGAGGCCAGCGAGATCAACAGCCAAAAATTCGCCACCTCCGCATAGTCAATCAAGCTCACCACCACTGCCGCCGCCACCCCCAAGCCAATGGCCATCAGCTGTGTGCGGAAGTAATTGGTGCCCGTAGCAATCGATACGCTGCGCAGCAGCAGCAGGCTGTAAATGGAGATAGCCGCCAGCAGCAGCCATAAAAGGATGTCCGCCCGTTTCAGATACCCCCATATCCCTTTTAAAAAATGGTTTCCCTTCATGCAGCCGTCCAGGGCGCGCGCCCATTCCTTTCTAAAATGATTCCACCGCCCCAGCCCCTCTTCATGCAAAAGGGCCCCAGGGCCTGTTTTCCCGATTTATGTAAAGCAATTATACCACGTTTCCCGGTTTTCGGCAAGTTTTTTTGTTTCAGGCTTTACTATTCCGCCAAGATAATTTATAATGCATAAAGGAAAGAAAAATCTTTTGGCCCCAGTGGCCGGAAAGGCGTGAGGTCCCTTATGCTAACCGATATTGAGATCGCACAGAGCACCACCATGAAACCCATCACCCAGGTGGCACAGGAGCTGGGCATACTGGAAGAGGAATTGGAGCTGTACGGCCGCTACACAGCCAAGCTCAACAACGCCGCTTTCCAGCGCCTGTCCCCAAAGCCGGACGGCAAGTTGGTCCTGGTGACAGCCATCAACCCCACCCCGGCCGGCGAGGGCAAGACCACCACTACCGCGGGTTTGGGCCAGGCCATGGCGAAAATCGGCAAAAACGCCATCATCGCCCTGCGCGAGCCCTCTTTGGGCCCCGTGTTCGGCATCAAGGGCGGCGCGGCCGGCGGCGGCTATGCCCAGGTGCTGCCCATGGAGAACATCAACCTGCACTTCACCGGGGACATGCATGCCATCACCTCGGCCAACAACCTGTGCTGCGCCATGCTGGACAACCACCTGCAGCAAGGCAACCCCTTAGGGATAGACCCCCGCCGCATCCTCATCAAGCGCTGCCTGGACATGAACGACCGGGCCCTGCGCAACGTAAACGTAGGCCTGGGCGGCAAAATCAACGGCGTTCCCCGGGAGGACGGCTTCATCATCACCGTAGCCTCCGAAGTCATGGCGATTTTGTGCCTGGCCGCCGACATGCCCGACCTGAAAAAGCGCCTGGGCAATATCCTCATTGCCTACACCTACGACAATAAACCCGTCTACGCCCGCGACATCAAGGCCCAGGGGGCCATGGCCGCCTTGCTGAAAGACGCCATCAACCCCAACCTGGTGCAGACCGTAGAAGGCACCCCGGCCATCATGCACGGCGGGCCCTTCGCCAATATCGCCCACGGGTGCAACTCTGTGCGGGCCACCCGCCTGGCCCTAAAGCTGGCAGACTACTGCATTACCGAAGCCGGCTTCGGCTCAGACTTAGGCGCCGAAAAGTTCCTGGACATCAAGTGCCGCATGGCCGGCCTCAAGCCCTCCTGTATTGTGGTAGTGGCCACCGTACGGGCCCTCAAGTATAACGGCGGCGTGCCTAAGGCCGATTTAGCCGCTGAAAATGTACCGGCCCTGGAAAAAGGCATCGTAAACCTCAAGGCCCACGTAGAGAACATGCATAAATTTGGCGTGCCGGTAGTGGTAGCCATTAACCGCTTTGGCACCGACACCAACGCTGAGCTGCAAGTCATTGACAACTGCTGCAAAGAGCTGGGCGTGTCTTACGCCCTGTCCGAAGTCTTCGCCAAAGGCGGCCAGGGCGGCATGGAGCTGGCCCAGACCGTCTGCGACGTCATCGACAAGTGCGAGGGCTGCCAGACAAACTTTGCCCCCATCTATCCCGACGACGCCACTATCGAAGAGAAGATCGGCACCATTGCCCAGAAGATCTACGGCGCAGACGGCGTCATCTTCACCAAGCAGGCCCAGAAATCCCTAAAAGACATCAAGGCACTGGGCGGCGATGCCATGCCCGTGTGCATTGCCAAAACCCAGTATTCCCTGTCAGACGACCCCGCCCTGCTGGGCCGGCCCACAGGCTTTACCATCACCATCCGGGACTTAAAGCTCTCTTCAGGCGCCGGCTTTGTAGTAGCCTACGCTGGGGACATCATGACCATGCCGGGCTTGCCCAAAGTGCCCGCGGCCGAGAAGATCGACGTGGACGAAGCTTCCGTGATCCACGGCCTGTTCTAAGCCATGGCCCAAACGTTTTATACCGATTCCCCCGAGGCCACCCAGGCCCTGGCCGCCCGCCTGGCCCCCCAGCTGCGGGGCGGTGAGGTGCTGGCCTTTACCGGCGGTATGGGTATGGGCAAAACCGCCTTTACCCGGGGCCTTGCCGCCGCCCTGGGGGCCGGGGACGTGGTGCAGAGCCCCACTTTTGCCCTGGTAAACGAATACACGGGCCGGCTGACCATCGAGCACTTTGACATGTACCGCGTCGAGACCTGGGAGGACCTGTACTCCACCGGCTTTTTCGACTACCTGGGTACAAACCGGGTGCTGGTCATTGAGTGGAGCGAAAATATTGATGGCGCCCTGCCGGAAGATACCGTCTATATCCACATCGCCCCCGGCGGTTCCGAATCCCAAAGGCGCATCACCATAGAAGGCTGGAAAGGGGAAATATAGCTATGCTGGTTTTAGGGATCGAGTCCTCGGCCACAGCGGCCTCCGTGGCGGTGGTAGAGGGGGAAAAGCTCCTGGGGCAATACTACTGCAACACCGCCATGACTCACAGCCAGACCCTGCTGCCCATGGCCGAAGCCCTTGTCCAATCCCTGGGGAAAACCTGGGCCGATTTCGGCCTGCTGGCAGTTTCCGCAGGGCCCGGGTCTTTTACCGGGGTGCGCATCGGGGTGTCATGTGTAAAGGGCATAGCCTTTGCGCATAATATCCCTTGCTGCGGCGTTTCCACTTTAGAAGCCATTGCCTACAACGGCCTTGCCTGCGAAGGCAGCATCCTCTGCGCCGTTATGGACGCCCGGTGCGGGCAGGTCTACAACGCCCTGTTCCAAGTAGAAAAAGGGGCCCTCCGGCGCTTAACAGAGGACCGGGCCCTGGCCATAGAAGCCCTGGGGGAAGAGTGTAAAGCCCATAGCCCTCACATCATGCTGTTGGGGGACGGCGCGGCCCTGTGCCACCAGGCCTTTTCAAGCTGGGGCGCACGCCTGGCGCCAGAAACCCAAAGGTTCCAGCAGGCGGCCAGCGTAGCCTTTATCGGGCAGCAGAGGGCTCAGCAGGGCCTGGCTGTCCCGGCCGCAGAGCTGCTGCCTGCCTACCTGCGCCTGCCCCAAGCAGAGCGGGAATTGAAACGAAAAAAGGAAAAGGAAGGGAAGGGAATTGAAATGAGAGTAGCGCTTGGCTGTGACCACGGCGGCTTCCAGCTGAAAGAAGCCGTAAAGCAATACCTGACAGAAAAAGGCGTCCTCTGTGAAGATTTCGGCACCCACAGCACCGAATCCGTAGATTACGCGCCCATTGCCGCCAAAGCCGCCCGCTGCGTAGCCCAGGGCAAGGCCGATTTCGGCATACTTGTCTGTTCCACCGGCATCGGCATTTCCATGGCCGCCAACAAGGTAAAGGGCATCCGGGCGGCGGTGTGTACCGACGCCCACTGCGCGGAAATGACCCGCCGCCACAACAACGCCAATGTGCTGTGCATGGGCGGCCACGTGGTTGACAAGCAAACCGCTTTACAACTCGTAGACATTTTCCTGGAAACCGGCTTTGAAGGCGGTCGCCACCAGCGCCGCATCGATCAGATTGCACAAATCGAAGAAGGAACCTTGTGAAGCTAAAAAGCTTTACAGATATGCCTACAGAACGGAGGAGCTCTGCATGAAAAAACTGCATGAAAACGTATTTGTCATGGACCATCCCCTGATCCAGCACAAGCTAACCTTTTTGCGCAGCAAAGACACGGGTACAAAAGAATTCCGTGAGCTTGTCAGCGAGATCGCCAACCTGATGTGCTACGAGGCCACCCGGGACCTGCCCCTAATGGACGTGGAGACCGAGACCCCCATGGAAAAAACCACCACCCAGGTCATTGCCGGCCGCAAGCTGGCCTTTGTGCCCATCCTGCGGGCAGGCCTGGGCATGGTTGACGGCATGCTGCGCCTGGTGCCCTCGGCCAAAGTGGGGCACATCGGCCTGTACCGGGACCACGACACCCTAAAGCCCGTAGAATATTACAACAAGCTGCCCCAGGACATCACCGAGCGTGACGTCATCGTCCTAGACCCCATGCTGGCTACCGGCGGCTCGGCTATGGATGCCATCACCATCGTCAAGCGCAGCGCCCCCAAAAGCGTGAAGTTCCTGTGCGTCATCGCCGCCCCCGAGGGCATTGAGGCCCTGCGCCAAGCCCACCCCGATGTGCAGATTTACTGTGCCGCCGTAGACCGGAAGCTCAACGAGAACGGCTACATTCTGCCGGGCCTGGGGGACGCGGGGGACCGCATTTTCGGCACCATCTAAAAAACAGGGCGGCAAGCCTGCCCACGAAAGGTTATTATATACATGACAAATCCATTGCAATCCTGCCCCCTTACCGGGGGGGCATCCCTGAAAAGCCTGTCAGACCCGCGCTTTAAGACCATGCGGGTATCGGTAAACATGCTGGTGCCCCTGTCCAAGAAGACAGCCGCCGCCTACGCGCTGCTGCCGTCCCTTGTCAGCCGCTCTACCCAGCAGTACCCAGACTACACCGCACTCAACCGCCGCCTGGCCGAGCTTTACGGCGCTTCCCTCAACTCCTGCGTGCGCAAGTTTGGCAGCTGGCAGTCCATTGGGCTTTCTGTAAGCGGCATTGCCAGCCGCTACGCCTTTGGGGGCGAAGATATGCTGGAAGAGCTTTCCAGCCTGCTTTTCAGCGTACTCTTTTCCCCCTTAAAGGACGGGGACGGCCTGTTCCCCGAAGAGGGCTTCCGGCAGGAAAAGCGCCAGCTGTTAGAGTTAAAGGACGCCGAATACAACGATAAAATGACCTATGCCCACCAGCGCTGCGAAGAGATCCTGTTCCAAGGCCAGCAGGCGGGCATCAACCGCTGCGGCAGCCGGGAAGACATCGAGGCCCTGGGCCGGGAAGGCCTGCCCGCCTTGTGGGACGGCCTTCTAAAGTCGGCCCGCTTTGAAATCTTTACCCTGGGCGACTGCGCCCCAGACCCGGCCCTGTTTCAAGAAAAATTCGCGGGCCTGGGCGGGGCCCATGCCCTGGGCCCCGTACCCTATGCCGCCCCAGGCCAGCCCCGCCGGGAGACCGAGGAACAGCCCCTGTCCCAGTCCAAACTTTCCATGGCCTTCCGGCTGGACTCAACGCCCGGGGAGCGCATGCTTTTCCAGCTGATGAGCGCTGTGCTGGGGGGGACACCCAGCTCCAAGCTTTTCCAGAACGTGCGGGAAAAAATGGGCCTGTGCTATTACTGTTCTTCCAGCCTGGCCAGTGCCAGCGGCGCGCTTTTTGTAGAGAGCGGCGTGGAAACGGAAAACCTGGAAAAAACCGAAGAAGCCGTGCTGGGGCAGCTCGCGGCCCTGCAGCGGGGCGACGTAACCGAGGAAGAGCTCACCTTTGCCAAGCTGGCCCTGTGCAACGCCCTCCATTCTGTGGGGGACTCTTTAGGGGCCGTGGAAAACTGGTACCTGTCCCGGGCCTTTGACGAGCCCAGCCAAAGCCCGGACATGGCGGCACAGCAGCTGATGGGCTATACGTTAAAGGACGTGGTAAGCGCGGCCAACCGGCTGCGGCTGCATACGGTCTACCGTCTGAAAGGAAGCGGGGTGAACTGAAATGGAATGGCAAAAAGTAACGGGCCAGCGGGTAGGCGACCATTATTTTAAGGGCAGCCACCCCACAGGCCTTACCATCTACCTGTACCCAAAAGAGAGCGGCAACACCAGCTATGCCATTTTCGGCGCCAAATACGGCTCGATTGACAACTGCTTCCGCCGCAGCGACGAGCCCGGCCCTGAGTCTGTGCCTGAGGGCATTGCCCATTACCTGGAGCACAAGCTCTTTGAAAGCGAAGACGGCGACGCCTTTTCCCGTTTTGCCCAAACCGGGGCCAGCGCCAACGCCTACACCTCTTTTGAATCCACCTGCTACCTGTTTTCCTGCACCGACCGCCTGTATGAATCCCTGGAAATTTTGCTGGACTTTGTGCAGGCCCCCTACTTCACCAAAGAGACCGTAGCAAAGGAGCAGGGCATTATCGGCCAGGAAATTAAAATGTACGACGACGACCCCCAGTGGCGGGTAATGTTCAACTACCTGCGGGCCATGTACCATGCCCACCCCATCCGCCTAGACATTGCGGGCACTGTGGAGAGCATCGCCCAGATCACCCCGGAATACCTGTACCGGTGCTATAACACCTTCTACAACCTGCATAACATGGCGCTGGTGGTGGTGGGCCGGTTCGACCTGGAAAAAGTCACGGCCCTGTGCGACAAAATGCTCAAGCCCTGCGCCCCTGTCCGTGTAGACCGGGTGTTCCCGGAGGAGCCGGAAACCGTCGTGCAGCCCCAGGTGGAGGAGCGCCTGGCCGTGGCCTTGCCCCTTTTCCAGTTTGGCTTCAAGTGCGGCAGCGCCCCCCGGACGGAAAAGGATTTGGCGGCTATGGAAATCCTGCTGGACGTGCTGGCGTCTGAGGCTTCGCCCCTGTTCCGCAAGCTGCTGGATGATGGGCTGGTCAACGAGTCCAGCTTCAGCTACGAGTTTTTTGAGGGCGCGGGCTACGCCACGGTCCTCTTTGGCGGCGAGTCCCGCAACCCCCAGGCAGTGGCCCAGGCCATCAACCAGGAGGTGGCCCGGCTGGGCCAGGAGGGCATACCGGAGGAGGCTTTCCAGCGGGCCAAGCGGGCGCTGTATGGGGAGAACGTGGCCGCCTTGAACAGCGCTTCCAGCATTGCCAACGGCGTCTTGAGCCTGTCCCTGAAGGGCCGGGAGCTGTTCACGTATATCGACGCCCTGGCAGCGGTCACAGCGGCAGACGTGGCCCAAAGCCTGCAAGCTTTGCGGGAGGACCGCAGCGTGCTTTCGGTGATCGGGCCGCTGGAAAAATAGGCCCGTCAAATTGCACAATCGCGAAAAGAACTAAAGGGTTACAAAGGTTACAAACCGTTTACAAAACGGCTGGTTTTCCGAAATCCTTGTCGGTTTTTTCGTTGTGTTACTGGTTTTTAATATTCTTTTTTGACATTTAAAGATGTCTGGCGGCTTGAATTTGTGCAAATCCACAATAAATTTAGGCCTTTAAAAGCGACTGGAAATGCCCCCTCGCAGGGGCATTTCCCCTATAAAAACCATGAGGGAGGATGTATGACTATGGATGAGAAGGATTTTCGGATTTACAAAAACCCGGATGGGCCCGATATTGGCGCGGCCTCGGCCCCGGTCTTAGAGGTGGACGGGCTTTACTTTAAGGACCTGGCGGGCACGGGGGAGCTGCTGCCCTATGAAGATTGGCGCCTGGACGACGACACCCGGGCCAAGGACCTGGCCAAACGGCTTTCCCTGGAAGAGATTGCGGGGCTGATGCTTTACTCGCCCCACCAGATGGTGCCCACTCTGCCCGGCGAGCCCTTTAAAGCTACTTACGGCGGCAAGGCTTTTCCAGAAAGCGGCCTGGAAAAATGGGCCCTTACCGACCAGCAGAAGCACTTTTTGGAGAAGGACCATGTGCGCCACGTGCTGGCTATGAAGCTGGAATCCGGGGAGGTTGCGGCCCGGTGGTCCAACGGGCTGCAGCGGTTCGCGGAAAGCCTGCCCTGGGGCATCCCGGTGAATATTTCTAGCGACCCCCGCCACGGGGCCAGCAAGGCCGGGGCCGAGTTTAAAAGCGGGGCCGACGACGTCTCTAAATGGCCGGAGGGCATGGGTATTGCCGCTACCTTCAGCCCGGAGGTCTGCAAGGCTTTTGGCGAGGCCATTGCTGAGGAATACCGGGCGCTGGGCATTACCACGGCCCTGTCCCCGCAGGTGGATTTGGCCACAGAGCCCCGCTGGATGCGCTTTGAGGACACCTTTGGCACCCACCCGGATATGGTGACGGAATTGGGGCGCATTTACTGCGACAGCTTACAGACTACAGAGGGTCAGGCGGACGGCTGGGGGAAAAACAGCGTGTGCGCTATGGCCAAGCACTGGCCCGGCGGCGGCCCCTGCGAGGCCGGGCGGGACGCCCACTACCCCTTTGGCAAGTTTGCCGTGTACCCGGGCCAGAACGCCAAGGAGCACCGCAAGCCCTTTACCCAGGGCGTCTTTAAGCTGGACGGCCCTACCGGCATGGCGGCGGCGGTCATGCCCTATTACACCATTTCTTGGGGGCTGGACAAGGAAAACGGGAAGAATGTGGGCAACTCCTACAGCCGGTACCTGATCCATGACATGCTGCGGGGGACGTACCAGTACGACGGCATTGTCTGCACCGACTGGGGTATTACCGCCGACCCGCTGCCGGACATCGATTCTTTCAGCAGCCGCTGCTATGGCGTGGAGGATTTGACGGTGGCCGAACGCCACCTGCTGGCCATAGAAAACGGGGTGGACCAGTTTGGCGGCAATTCGGAGATCGGGCCGATTTTGGAGGCGTACCGGATCGGCTGCGAAAGGCACGGGGAAGAGGCCATGCGGGCGCGGATGGAGGAATCGGCGGTGCGGCTGCTGAAGAATATTTTCCGCTGCGGGCTGTTTGAGAACCCTTACCTGGACCCGGAGGAAAGCGTGCGGGTCATTGGCAGCCGGCGGCTGTGCGAGGCAGGCTTTGAGGCCCAGCTTAAGTCGGTGGTTATGGTGAAAAACCAAGGGGCCCTGCCGGTGGCGGGGAAAAAGAGCGTTTACATCCCTACGCGCACCATTAAGGCCCGCAAGGGGTTCTTCCGCCAGCCTATGCCGGAGCAGCAGGTAGACCCGGTGTCCAATGCCTTAGTAGGGAAGTATTTCCAGCGGGTACAGCGGCCCGAGGATGCGGATTTTGCCCTGGTGTTTATAGAGAGCCCCTTGTCCGATGGTTATTCGTCGGAGGATAGGGCTGAAGGGGGCAATGGGTATATGCCTATCTCCCTGCAATACCGGCCTTACCGGGCGGACGCGGCCCGGGAGGAAAGCATTGGCGGCGGCGACTTCCGGGAGGATTTTACAAACCGCGGCTATAAAGGCAAGGTGGGTACGGTGGCCAATGAGTCCGATTTGGATTTGGTGTTGGACACCAAGGCAGCTATGGGGGATAAGCCTGTGATCGTGTGCCTGCGGATGCATAACCCCACGGTGGTATCGGAACTGGAAGCCGCGGCGGACGCCATCTTGATTGACTTTGGCGTGCAGGCCCAGGCGGTGTTTGAGCTGGTCAGCGGCAAGGCGGAGCCTTCGGGCTTGCTGCCGGTGCAGATGCCAGCTAATATGGAGACCGTGGAAAAGCATTGTGAGGACGTGCCCTTTGATATGGAGCCCTATGTGGACAGCGCGGGCCATGCTTACGATTTTGCCTTTGGCATGGACTGGTCCGGGGTGATTGAGGACGGACGGGTGCGCCGGTTTAAAAAATAAAGGGTGCGGGCAAAAAAGATAGTGGATGGGCGGCAAGTCGGGCGCGGCGGGCCGCCTGACGTTTTCTGTGGGGATTAAATTGCGTACAAGTCTTGCAAGGCAGGGGTAAAATTGGTATAATAGGGAAGTGTATTCGGCCTTTGCGGAAAGGGCCGGAGGAAAAGGCGGGCTTTTGCGCCTGCAAGGAGGATTTTTTTATGACCCATACGGTTTCATTCCCCGGCCTGGGGCTGGAATTCCACGTAAACGAGGTAGCCATCCCCATTGGGCAGATGCTGGGCTTTGGGGATTACGCCATCCGCTGGTACGGCATTTTGATTGCGCTGGGCTTTCTGCTGGCCATGCTGTATGTGGGCTTTGCAGTAAAGAAGATGAACCTGGACATGTCCCGCCTGTTTGACGCGGTGCTGGTGGGGCTGGTGGGCAGCATTATCTGCGCCCGGCTTTATTATGTGGCTTTTTACCCGGGGGACAAGTATATCCAGAACCCCATGGAGATTTTTAAGATACACGACGGCGGTATTGCTTTGTATGGCTCGCTGATCGGCGCGCTGGTGTTTGGGGGGCTTATGGCTAAGTTCCGCAAGCTGCGGGTGCTTGCTGTGCTGGACGTGGTTTCTCTGGGCTTTCTAATCGGCCAGGCAGTGGGGCGCTGGGGCAATTTTGTCAACCAGGAGTGCTTTGGCACCCCTACTATGCTGCCCTGGGGCATGGCAAGCGACAACACAGGGAACGTGACGGTGCACCCCTGCTTTTTGTATGAATCCCTGCTGTGCGCGGTGGGGTTTGTGCTGCTGCATTTCTTTAACCTGCGGCTGCGCCGCTATGACGGCCAGACCTTCCTGCTGTACCTGGTGTGGTATGGGGCTGTGCGCTTCTTTATTGAGGGCATGCGCACCGACAGTTTGATGCTCCATATGGTGAACCTGCGGGTGTCCCAGGTGGTGGCCGCTGGCTGCGTGGTGGTAGGGCTTATCCTGCTGTTTGTGTTCCGGCATAGGACCAGCCTTTCGGGCTGCGGCAGCCGGGAGGTCATGGAGGCGGTAGGCCTTGTAAAGCCGGAGGTGGACCCGGCGCTGGAAAAGAGCACAATTTTTGGGGATTTGCCGGCCGAAGAGGAAAGCGGGGAAACGGACGGAAAGCAGGAAGATGGTGCCGGGCAGGAGGAAGAAAAGGGCCCGGAGGCCGTGGAGGAGCCGGTGGAGGCCGGGAAGGGCGAATCGGCAGAAGAGGGGAAGGAAGAAACAGGGGAAGGGCCGGAGAAGGAAGAGGAGCCTGTAGGAAAGGGAAAGAAAAAAGAAAAAAAGGCCAAGAAAAAGGACAAGTAAGGGAAAGGGAGGTATGGCGCTATGGCGGTACGGATTGACGGGAAGGCTATATCGGCTAAGGTACGGGAAGAGGTTGCCGGGGAAGTGGCGGCTTTGAAGGATCAGGGCATACAGCCTGGCCTGGCGGTGGTGATTGTAGGCGACGACGCGGCTTCCCGGATTTATGTCAACAACAAGAAGAAGGCTTGCGAGGCTGTGGGTATTTACTCGGAGGAGTACGCTTTGCCGGGGGATACCACCCAGGAAGAGCTGCTGGCTTTGATTGATGAGCTGAACCGGAAGCCGGAAATAAACGGCATACTGGTGCAGTCGCCGCTGCCTAAAGGGTTGGATGAGGCCGCAGTGGTGGAGAAGATCGACCCGAAGAAGGATGTGGACGCTTTTCACGCTTACAATGTGGGGAAGATCATGCAGGGGCAATATACCTTTTTGCCCTGCACGCCTGCGGGGGTCATTGAGCTTATACGGTCTACCGGGGTGGATATCTGCGGGAAACAGTGCGTGGTGATTGGCCGCAGCGATATTGTGGGCAAGCCTATGGCCATGCTGCTGCTCCATGAAAACGGTACGGTGACCATCTGCCACAGCCGCACGGAAAACCTGGGGGAGATCTGCCAGGGTGCGGACATTTTGGTGTCGGCAGTGGGCAAGGCCCACTTTGTGCGGGGCAGCATGGTAAAGCCCGGGGCGGTGGTCATTGACGTGGGCATGAACCGGGACGAAAACGGCAAGCTTTGCGGCGACGTGGAGTTTAGCGAAGCCGAGCCCAGGGCGGGGTTTATTACCCCGGTGCCGGGGGGCGTAGGGCCTATGACCATTGCTATGCTGATGAAAAATACCGTGGCTGCTGCCAAGCTGCAACATGAGGTCAGGAGTTGACGGGGGATGGGGAAAATCTTGGAGGGCATCCGTTCGCCCCGGGACATAAAGGGTTTGGACAAAGAGCAGCTTTGCGCCCTCTGCGAAGAGATGCGGGAGGTTATTATTGAGACCGTTTCCCGCAACGGCGGGCATTTGGCGTCAAACCTAGGGGTGGTAGAGCTTACCGTGGCCCTGGGCCTTGCTTTTGACCCGCCGGAGGATACCATTGTGTGGGATGTGGGCCACCAGAGCTACCCCTACAAGCTGCTTACCGGGCGTTATGGGCAGTTTTCCACCATCCGGCGGGAGGGGGGCTTGGCGGGGTACCCCTGCCGGGAGGAAAGCCCCTTTGACACCTTTAGCAGCGGCCACAGCAGCACGTCCATCTCAGCGGCGCTGGGGGTTTCGGAGGCCAACGCCATACAAGGGAAAGAGGGCTATGTGGTGGCGGTTATAGGGGACGGCGCGTTGACGGGGGGGCTCGCTTATGAGGGCCTGAACAACGCGGGGCGGCTGCACCGCAACTTTATTGTTATCCTCAACGACAACACCATGTCGATTTCAAAAAACGTGGGCTCTATGGCCCGGTACCTTACCTATATCCGCACAAAGCCAGGCTATATTAAAATCAAGCACAATTTGGAGAGCTCTTTTCAGCGCCTGCCCCTGCTGGGCAAGCCTTTGGGGGCACTTTTGCGGCATATGAAGGCGCGTATTAAGAAATTTTTCTATAACCCTACGATTTTTGACGATTTGGGGTTTGCCTATTATGGACCCTTTGACGGACACAATATCAAGGAACTGACCGAGACCCTGGAAAGCGCCAAGCTGCTGCACAAGCCGGTGCTGCTGCATGTGCGCACCTATAAGGGCAAGGGCTATCAATATGCCGAACAGGACCCCGGCATCTACCACGGACTTTCGGGTTTTGATGTGAACACCGGGGATACGGGGGACAAGTCTCAAAGCTTTTCGGATGCCTTTGGGGAGGCGCTGTGCCAGCTGGCGGAAGAGGATCCCCGGATTTGTGCCATTACGGCGGCTATGCAGTCTGGCACAGGGTTGACGGGGTTCCGGGAGAAATTCCGCGGCCGGTTTTATGACGTGGGGATTTCGGAGGGCCATGCCGTTACCTTTGCGGGGGGGCTGGCCGCTGGGGGCATGCTGCCGGTTTTTGCGGTGTATTCCAGCTTTTTGCAGCGGGGGTATGACCAGCTGATCCACGATATCTCCCTGCAGGGGGTAAAGGCCCTGTTGGCCATCGACCGGGCCGGGGTGGTGGGGGAGGACGGCAAGACCCACCAGGGGGTCTTTGACGCGGCTTATTTGCAGACTGTGCCGAACGTGACGTTATATTCCCCGGCGTTTTTTTCGGAGATGCAGGCCCAGCTGGCTTTTTTGGTGAAGAAGGGGCAGGGGCTGTGCGCCATCCGTTACCCACGGGGGCGGGAGTTGTACCGGCCGGGGTTTTTTGAAGATACGGTGGCACCCTTTAGCTTGTATGGGCAGGGGGAGGTTTGTATCGTCACCTATGGGCGGTTATTTTCCTTTGCGGCGGAAAGCCTGGCCCAGCTGGAGCGGGCGGGGCTTTCGGTGCGGCTGCTGAAGCTTAACCGTATTATCCCGCTTGACCCGGAGGCGGTTAGGGCGGCTGCCGGCTGCGGGAAGGTGTTTTTCTTTGAGGAAGGCGTAGGGCGCGGGGGGATCGGCCAGCACTTTGGGTTCCTCCTGCAAGGGATGGGGTTTCAGGGCCGTTATTTCCTGCGGGCTATGGAGGACCCGTTTATCCCGCACGCCCCTATGTTCCGGGCGTTGGAGTCTTTGGGGTTAAACGCCCAGGGTATGGCCGCTATGGTGCTGGGGTACTGTGAAGAAGAGAAAGGAGCCGGTTCCCTTGAAAAAGAGACTTGACCTGCTGGTTTATGAGCAAGGGGCGGCGGAAAGCCGGGAAAAGGCCAAAGCCCTCATTATGGCCGGGCTGGTGTATGTAGACAACCAGAAAGCCGACAAGCCCGGCGACATGTACCCCGAAGAGGCCCCCATTGAGGTGCGGGGCAAGGGCCTGGCTTATGTGAGCCGGGGCGGGCTGAAGCTGGAAAAGGCTATGTCTGCCTTTGGGCTGGGGCTTGAGGGGGCGTTGTGCATGGACGTGGGGGCGTCTACCGGCGGCTTTACGGACTGCATGCTGCAAAACGGCGCCAGGAAGGTTTATGCGGTGGACGTGGGTTATGGGCAATTGGCCTGGGGCCTGCGCAACGACCCCCGGGTGGTGAATTTGGAGCGCACCAACGCCCGCTATTTGACCCGGGAACAGGTGCCCGAGCCCATTGACTTTATGTCGGTGGATGTTTCGTTTATCTCCCTTTCTTTGATTTTGCCGGCTGCACGGCCGCTGCTGGCGGAAGAGGGGCAGGCGGTATGCCTGATTAAGCCGCAGTTTGAGGCGGGGCGGGGGAAGGTCGGCAAAAAAGGGGTGGTGCGGGATAAGGCCGTCCACCAGGAAGTGATTGAGAAGGTAATGGGGTTCTCCCTGGAAAACGGCTTTTCGGTGAAGGGGCTGACCTTTTCGCCGGTAAAGGGGCCGGAGGGGAACATCGAATACCTGATCTATCTGCAAAAGGCGGAGCGCCCCCAGCTGTTGGAGGGGGTGGCGGGCCCAAGGGAGACGGTGGAGGCCTCCCACCAGGAGCTGGACCGATGAAAAGGGGGGCTTTGCCATGAAAATCGCTTTGATACCCAACGGCGCCCGGGAAGAGGCCGCCCACTGTACCCAACTGGCTTTGGAGGCCCTGCGGGGCTGCGGGTGCGAGATTTTGTTGAGGCCTTATTCTTACAGCCAGGGCTGTGTGGGGGACATGGCGGCTGACCCGGAACTGGCCCAGTGCGGCCTGTTTTTGGCGGTGGGCGGGGATGGCACCATCATCCACGTGGCCAAGGTGGCGGCTGAGCTGGACAAGCCGGTTTTGGGCGTCAACGCGGGCAAGCTGGGGTTTACGGCGGTGGTGGAGCCGGGGGAGCTTTCTTTACTGCCCCGGCTGGTAAGCGGGGATTACAAAGAGGAACCGCGCCTGATGCTGATGGTGGAAAGGCGCGGGGAAAAGGGCCGGGCGGTGTACCACGCTTTGAACGACGCGGTGGTGTCGGCGGAGCTTGCGAAGATTATTGACTACCGCTTGGCGCTGGGGGGCGGGGAAAGCTACCGGTACCGGGCGGATGGTTTTATTGTCTGCACACCTACGGGGTCTACGGCTTACTCCCTTTCGGCTGGGGGGCCGGTGGTGGACCCGGCTTTGGACAGTTTGGTTTATACCCCGATCTGCCCCCATTCGCTTTTTAACCGCAGCGTGCTTTTTGGCGCGGGCACCCGGCTGGAGGTGGACATACCCGAAAACCGCAGCCGGCTGTACCTGACCATAGACGGCGAAGCGCCGGTGGAGCTGCTGCCGGGGGACAAGCTGGTGTTTTCCCGGTCGCCCCGGCGGGCGCGGTTCATCAAATTGACAAAACGGAATTTTTACGATATATTAAATCAGAAGCTGGTCAACTAATGCACAAACAGGCAGGCGGCCCCCGCCGGAAAGGATCAACATGAAAACCCGACGCCATAGCAAAATTCTAGAGCTGATCAAAGAGCACGACATCGAGACCCAGGACGAGCTGTTGCGCTATTTGCGGGACAGCGGCTTTGACGTGACCCAGGCTACGGTCTCCCGGGATATTAAGGAGCTGCGGCTGGTTAAGGCGCTGTCCCATACCGGAAAGTACAAATATTCGGTGGGTGGCGAGGCGGTAAACGACATGTCTTCCAAGTTTTACTCCTTGTTTGCCGATTCGGTGCTCTCGGTAGAAGCGGCCATGAACATGGTGGTGGTAAAGTGCTTAAACGGCATGGCCCAGGCGGTGTGCGCCTCGATGGACACCATGTACTGGCAGGGGTTTTTGGGCACCCTGGCGGGGGAGGACACCATTTTCATTGTGTGCCGCAGCGAGGCTGCGGCGCAGGAGACCCAGGAAGAATTTACGAAACTGATGAACAGGTGATGAAAGCATATGCTTGCACAGCTTTTTATCCAGAATATCGCGGTGATTGAGCGGGCGTCTATTGACCTGGACCGCGGCTTTACCGTGCTTACCGGCGAGACGGGCGCGGGCAAATCCATTATTATTGACGCCATACACGCGGTTTTGGGGGAGCGCACCTCGAAGGAGCTGGTGCGCACCGGTACGGACGCGGCTTCGGTGTCGGCCCTTTTTACGGGGCTGGAGCCGGATGTGGTGCAGATGCTGGAGGATTTGTCGGTGCCGGCGGAAGAGGACAACTCCCTATTGATACAGCGGGATATACGGCTGACGGGCCGGTCTGCCTGCAAGATGAACGGAGCCCCAGCGACGGTCTCTATGCTTAAGCAGGTGGCGCCTAGGCTAATCAGCATACACGGCCAGCACGAGAGCTATGAGCTTTTGTCCCCTGAGGTGCACATGGATTATATAGACAGCTTTGCCCGGGTGGAAAAGCTGCGGGAGGAATACCAGGAAAGCTACCACCGGCTGCGGAAGCTGCAAAGGGAGCTGGAGGACCTGGACACGGACGAGGGGGAAAAGGCGCGGCAGCTGGATTTGCTGCGGTACCAGGTGGACGAGATAGAGGCGGCACAGGTGCAGCCTGGGGAACAGGAGCGCTTGGCCCAGGAGAGGGAGGCTATCCGCAACAGCGAGAAGATCGCCTCTTCGGTAGAGCTTTCGAAAGCGCTGCTTGCGGGCGACGAGGAGCGGGGGGGCATTTTGGCGGACTTGGCCCAGGCGGCGTCGGAGATGGAAAAGGCGGCGGCTTTTTTGCCTGAGGCCGGGGAGGCCGCCCAGAAGCTGCGGGAGGCAAGCTATCTGTTGGAGGACGCGGACAGCGCCCTGCACGGACTTTCGGTAGATTTTGACCCTTCGGCTTTGGACGCCATAGAAGAGAGGCTGGATGTGCTTTACCGGCTGGGGATGAAGTATGGGGGATCGGAAGAAAAAATACTGGAATATTTGGCCGGCTGCCAGGAAAAGCTGCACGCTATAGAGTTTTCGGATGAAGAGCGGGCCAGGCTGGAAGGGGAATATGAAAAGGAGAAGGGCCGGGCGATTGCCCTGGCCAAAGAGCTTTCCCAAAAGCGCAAGGACGCTTCGGGGAAATTTATGGCGGCGGTGAAGAAGGAGCTGGCTTTCCTCAACATGCCGGGGATCGAGTTTGTGACGGAGATACAGCGGGTGCCCCTGCATACCGGGGGATGTGATAAGCTGCAATTTTTGGTGTCGGCCAACAAGGGGGAGCCTGCAAAGCCGTTGTCGAAAATTGCTTCTGGCGGCGAGCTGTCCCGGATTATGCTGGCGGTGAAGACGGTGCTTTCGGGCATGGATAAAATTGACACCCTGATTTTTGACGAGGTGGATACGGGCATCAGCGGCTCGGCGGCCAACCGGGTGGGGGAGAAGCTGAAGCAGGTCTCCCACAACCGGCAGGTGCTGTGTATTACCCATCTGGCCCAGATTGCGGCTATGGCGGACAACCATCTCTTTATCAGCAAGCATACGGAGAAGAACAGGACCTTTACAAAGGTAGAGCCTTTGGATTTGGAGGGGCGCAAGCAGGAGCTGGCCCGGATTATTTCTGGGGAGGATGTGACGGATTTACAGCTGAAAATGGCGGAAGAAATGCTGCAAAAGCCTTGACATTTGAAAATTTGGCGTGTATAATAACCAACAATGGCAATGACGGAACCAAGTAAGCGCTGCCTTATATGGCACAGAGAGCCTGCGGCTGGTGGAAGCAGGAGCATAGCAGCGGCTGAAAATACCTTCCCGAGCTGCTTCCCTGAACGTTTTCAGTAGGGGGAGCCGTGTGGCAGGCGTTACACTGCACGGGCATTTTTGTGCCTAACGAGGCCGCAGGCTGTGAGGCTGTGGTAAACTGAGGTGGTACCGCGACGATGTTCGCCCTCTGTGCGTTTGAGCATGGGGGGCTTTTTTGTTGCTTGTACTCGATGGAGGCGATGTAGGTGGTTACGTTACAGCGGGCAGGCTTGGAGGATGCGGAAAGGGTTTTGCAAATGCAGGCGCAGGCGTTTCAGGATCTGTTGGATAGGTACCGGGATTACGATACGAACCCGGCGGCTGAGCCGGTGGGGAAAATTACCTGGCGCATGCAGATGGAGGGCTCTGCCTACTATTTCATTTTGGCAGGTGAGGAAGCCGTGGGGTTCATACGGGTACAGGAAAAGGGCCGGGCCTGCCGTGTTTCCCCCATCGGCATCCTGCCTGGGCACCAGGGACGCGGCTATGCACAGGAAGCCATGCTGGCGGCGGAAAAGCTATACCCTGCGGCGGCCCGGTGGGAGCTGGACACCATAAAGCAGGAGGCAAAATTGTGCTACTTGTATGAAAAGCTTGGCTACCGGCGGACAGGGACGGAAGAAAGCATCCAGCCGGGCATGACTATTGTTTACTATGAAAAAAAGTTAAAAATTTGAAAGGATGAAGAAAATGGGAATCTATGAAGAATTGCAGGCGCGGGGGCTTATTGCCCAGGTCACCAATGAAAAAGAAATACGGGAGATGGTAAACGCGGGCAAGGCCACCTTCTACATTGGCTTTGACTGCACCGCCGACAGCCTGACCGCCGGGCACTTTATGGCCCTTACGCTGATGAAGCGGCTGCAGATGGCGGGCAACAAGCCCATCGCCTTGATTGGCGGCGGCACTACGATGATTGGCGACCCCAGCGGACGCACGGACATGCGCAAGGTGCTGACAAAGGAGGACATCGACTATAATGCGGCGCGCTTTAAGAGCCAGATGGAAAGCTTTATTGAGTTTGGGGAGGGCCCGGGCAAGGCCATGATGCTCAACAATGCCGACTGGCTTTTGGGTTTGAACTATGTGGAGATGCTGCGGGAGGTTGGGCATTGCTTCTCGGTGAACAACATGCTGCGGGCTGAATGCTACAAGCAGCGGATGGAGAAGGGCTTGTCCTTTTTGGAGTTTAACTACATGATCATGCAGTCTTATGACTTCTACTACATGTTCCAGCATTACGGCTGCAACATGCAGTTTGGCGGGGACGACCAGTGGAGCAACATGTTAGGCGGCACGGAGCTGATACGTCGGAAGCTGGGCAAGGACGCCCACTGTATGACGATCACCCTGTTGACGGACTCCCAGGGCAAAAAGATGGGGAAGACCGCTGGCAACGCCGTCTGGCTGGACCCGAATAAGACATCGCCTTTTAACTTTTACCAGTATTGGCGCAATGTGGACGACGCGGATGTGTTCAAGTGCCTGCGCATGCTGACCTTTTTGCCGCTGGAAGAGCTGGACGAGATGGGGACTTGGGAGGACAGTAAAATCAACCAGGCAAAGGAAGTGCTGGCTTTTGAGCTGACCAAAATGGTCCATGGCCAGGAGGAAGCCCAAAAGGCCCAGGAGGGCGCCCGGGCGCTTTTTGGCGGCGGGGCTAACACGGCCCATATGCCGACTACCGAGCTGGCTGCGGGGGAATGGGACAACGAACAGATCGGTATTTTAGACCTACTGCTGAAGGCCGGGCTGGTACCCTCTAAGGGCGAGGGCAGGCGGCTGGTGCAGCAGGGCGGTGTGTCTGTCAACGATGAAAAGGTTACGGATATTGGCAAGGGCTTTACCGCTGAGGATTTCCAGCCGGAGGGCCTGGTTATTAAAAAGGGCAAGAAGGTTTTCCACAAGGTCGTTTTGAAGTAAATAGAAGAGCCCCTTTCCCCGGCAAGTGGGGGAGAGGGGCTCTTTTGTTTTAATCTGCACGTTAGCAACGCAAAGTTTGGGGCCGCCCTTTTCAAAGGGTGGTGGGGTCCAGGGGCAAGGCCCCTGGTGGGTTTGGGCGAAGCCCAATCCCTTAGGACATGGCTTTTTGTATGGCTTCCAGTACGGTGTCGAAGTCGGCTTCGGTTACCAGGAGGGAAATCTCTACCTCGGAGGTGGTGATGAGGCGGATGTCGGCGTTGGTGCCGGTGATGGCCCCGAACACCTGGGCGGCGATGCCGGGGGTGTTCTTCATGGCGGGGTCGTATACGGAAATTTTGTGGTTTACGCTGCTGACTATGACGTTTACGTTTGTCTCCCGCTTGAGCTGGGTGGTAAAGGCCAGGATGTCAATTAGGTCGCTGTCGGAAATGGTGAAGGACAGGCCTGTAAACGCGCCGTGGGTGGGGGCCATGGAAATCATATCGATATTAATGCCGTACTGGGAAATGGCCTCGAAAATGTGAGAAATGGAATCGACATTGGCTGGGAAACCCACCAGGGTCACCAGGGTGATGTCGTCAACGGTGCTGATAACAGTGGAACGGCTCATATTTTCCATCCTTTCGTCACAGCAGGTCCGGCATGCTGTACAGCCCCGGCCCCTTGCCTTGCATGAAAACCGCCGCGTTGATGGCGCCGGAGGCGAACAGCTCTTTGGACTGGGCGGAGTGGGACAGGGTAATGACCTCTTGCTGGCCGGAGAAAATCACCTGGTGCTCGCCCACAATGGTACCGCCCCGCACAGAGTGCAGGCCGATTTCCCCTTTTTCCCGCTTTTTCCGCTGGGAGTGGCGGTCGTACACATACTTCATGGCGTTTTCCCGCTCTTCGTTTATGGCGTCGGCCAGCATCAGCGCGGTGCCGCTGGGGGCGTCGATCTTCTGGTTGTGGTGCATTTCCAGGATCTCTACGTCAAAGTCTGTGCCCAGCACACGGGCGGCTTTTTTCGAAAGCTCAATAAGCAGGTTGACGCCCAGGGACATGTTGCGGGAATAGAACAAGGGCATGGTTTTGGCGGCTTCGTGGATGACCGCTGTCTGTTCGGGGGTGTACCCGGTGGTGCACAGCACGGCGGCGGCGCCGGGGTGGGCTTTGCCGTAATCTAAAATGGAGGGCAGGGCAGAGGGGTGGGAGAAATCGATGATTACGTCTATGGGTTCACAAACCTCGGCTATGCCGGTGTAAACTGGGAACCCCTCTTGGGGCATGCCGGCAAGGTCTACCCCGGCTACGATCTGGCAGTCTTCCCGCTGCCGGACAAAATTTTGTACGGCGGCGCCCATTTTCCCGCCGCAGCCGCACAAGAGCAGTCTGGTCATTTCCCGTTGGCTCCTTTCCTTTTTACGTCTGGGTTTTGCTTTCCTTTTAAATCAAGCTGTGCTTTTCCAGCAGCGCTTCCAGCTGCGCGCGCTTTTCCTCTGGCATGGTGGTAAGGGGCATGCGGCAGTAGTTGGAAGAGATTTTCCCCATGCGGAACAGGGCTTCTTTGATGGGGATGGGGTTTACATCCATGAAGAAGCCGTCCATCAGGTCCAGGTACTCCACATTCAGGCGGCGGGCTTCGTCCAGGTCGCCTTGGAGCATGGCGGCGGTAAGGTCGTGCATCTGCTGGGGCAGGGCGTTGGAGAACACGGAAATAACGCCCTTGCCGCCCAGGGCCATGATGGGCAGGGTCTGGTTGTCTTCGCCGGAGTACACGGCCAGGCTGTCACCGCACAGGGCCAGGGTGCGGGCCGCGGAGGCGGTATCGCCGTTGGCTTCTTTTACGGCTACGATGTAGGGGTTGCCGGCCAGCTCTTGATAGGTGGCGGGCTGGATGTTGCACCCGGTGCGGCTGGGCACGTTGTAGAGGATGCAGGGCATCTGCACGGAATCGGCAATAAAGCGGAAGCTTTCGATCAGGCCCTTTTGGGAGGTCTTGTTGTAATAGGGGGTGACCAGCAGAAGGCCGTCGGCCCCCAGCTTTTTGGCTTCCAGGGAGAGCTCGACACTAAAGCGGGTGTCGTTGCTGCCAGTACCGGCAATGACGGGCACGCGGCCCTTGGCCTTTTCCACAATAAAGCCGATGGTCTGCAAATGCTCTTCAGCGCTCATAGTGGCGGCTTCGCCGGTGGTGCCGCAGGCGATAAGGGCGTCGATGCCGTTTTCGATTTGGAACTCCACCAGGCGCTCCAGCTCTTCCCAGCAGATTTCGCCACAGGAAGTAAAGGGGGTGATCAGCGCTGTGCCCGCGCCTGTAAACAATAGCTCTTTTGCCATGGGTATCCCTCCGAAATCAATCAAAATAGCCCAGCTTGCACAACAGCTCTGCCATGAGCAGGCCGCCGCCGGCAGCCCCGCGCAGGGTGTTGTGGGAAAGGCACACGAACTTGTAATCGTACTGGGTGTCGGGCCGCAGGCGCCCGGCGGAAATGGCCATGCCGCCCTCTATGTCCCGGTCCAGCTTGGGCTGGGGGCGGTCGTTTTCTTCAAAGTAGTGGATAAACTGCCGGGGGGCGCTGGGCAGCTCCAATTCTTGGGCGGGGCCCCGGAAGTTCTTCCAGCGCTCTAGGATTTCTTCTACACTTGCCTTTTTTTCCAGGGAGAAGAACACCGCCGCCATGTGGCCGTCGGACACCGGCACACGCAGGCACTGAGAGGTAATGGAGGGGGAGCAGGCGTTTACAATGACGCCGTCCTCTACATGGCCCCAGATTTTCAGGGGCTCCTGCTCGGATTTTTCCTCCTCGCCGCCGATATAGGGGATGACGTTGTCTAAAATCTGCGGCATGGTCTCAAAGGTTTTGCCCGCGCCGGAAATGGCCTGGTAGGTGCAGGCCAGCACCTTTGTGACGCCTAAGTCCATAAGGGGGTGGATGGCGGGCACGTAGCTTTGCAGGGAACAGTTGCATTTGACGGCAATAAACCCCCGCTTTGTGCCCAGGCGCTTGCGCTGGTGCTCGATGACCTTGTGGTGGTCTGCGTTGAGCTCGGGGATGATCATGGGCACGTCGGGGGTGCCACGGTGCTGCTTGTTGTTGGAGATGACCGGGCACTCTTTTTTAGCATAGGCTTCTTCCAGGGCCATGATCTCTTCGGATTTCATATTGACGGCGCAGAAGACAAAGTCTACTAAGGAGACGACCTGGTCTATGTCTTTTTGGGCGTCGTACACGGGCAGGTCCGCCAAAGCGGGGGGGATGGGGGAGCTCATGGCCCAGCGGCCCTCTAAGGCCTCTTTATAAGGCTTGCCGGCGGAACGGGCGCTGGCCGCCAGGGCGGTCACCTTGAACCAGGGGTGGTTTTCTAAAATGGTGGCGAAGCGCTGGCCCACCATGCCAGTGCAGCCGATGATTCCTACGCGGTACTGTTTCATGTTTCATGTTCCTTTCTTCCAGTGGGGATAGGTTTTATTCTTTTACCCAGTTTTTTAACCTTTCTTCTACCCGGGCGGTTTTGCGGGCCCGCTGGGCTTGGGTTTCCTCTTCTATGTGGAAATAAAGCTTCATCTGGTCCAGCATGATCCCCACATCGGCAATCTCTTCGGCGATGTCCGCTGTGGTGCGCCGGCCGCGCTTGTGCTTGCACAGGGCGTCCTGCAGCTCGGCCATTTCTTCCAGCAAGCAGAGGGATTGGGCGTCGCCGCCCCAGGTATCCAGGGCTTTTTGGAAGATAGCCCTTTCTTTCTCGGTCATAGCCATTCTCCTTTTCTGATTTTTGCGTATTCCTGTGGAAAGAACAAAAAAACCGGTTGAAAACCGGCTGCCAATCCCCTATAATAGAAATGCTGCGGGACAAGGCCGCCCCTATAAAGCAAATAGCACTCCATCATACTTGATGACAGCCGCAAAGCTATTGGCCGCTGCGGCCAGGGTAAACTTGCCGGGTCTCCCCTTCGGCGGCCTGCCCTTTCACAAGACTTCTACAGTTTTGGCAACCTCGATCCCGCTACTTTTGAAAGCCGCGCCTCTATTCGCCTATTATAATACCTTAGTTTTGCTTCCTTGTCAATTTTTTCGGCCGGGATATTCTATGAAAATTTTTTGGGACTGGTGAACACTATGGATGGGAACACGATGAAGACCAGCGATTTTTATTTTGACCTGCCCCCAGGGCAAATTGCACAAACCCCTTTGGAGCCGCGGGATTCCTCGCGCCTGATGACGCTGGACAGGCGCACGGGGGCGGTGGGGCACAGGCATTTTTACGAAATTGTGGATTTGCTGGGCCCGGACGACTGTTTGGTTTTAAACGATTCGCGGGTGCTGCCTGCCCGGATTTACGGCGTAAAGGAGGGCACGGGGGCCCATGTGGAATTCCTCCTTTTGGAGAACAAGGGGGAGGATACCTGGGAGGCTTTGGCTAAGCCCGGCAAACGGGCCAAGGAAGGGAGCCGATTTACTTTTGGGGACGGCCTGCTGCGCTGTGAAGTGGTGGGCGTGGGGGAGGACGGGAACCGGCGGATACGCTTTCAATATGAAGGGGTGTTTTTCCAGCTTTTGGACCAGATAGGGCAGATGCCCTTGCCGCCGTATATTAAGGAAAAGCTGGCGGACAAGGAACGCTATCAAACGGTGTACTCCCACCAGGTGGGCTCGGCAGCCGCGCCTACGGCCGGGCTGCATTTTACGCCGGGGCTGCTGGACAAGCTGCGGGAGAAAGGGGTTAAGATGGGGTTTGTTACGCTGCATGTGGGGCTGGGTACCTTCCGGCCGGTAAGCGCGGAGCGAGTGGCAGACCACAAAATGCACGCGGAGCATTATTACATGCCGCAGTCTACCGCGGACCTGATCCGCGCCACCAAAGCAAAGGGAGGGCGGGTGATTGCTGTGGGCACTACCAGCTGCCGCACAATAGAATCAGTGGCCCAGAAGGAGGGCTGCTGGAAAGAAAGCCAGGGGTGGACGGATATTTTTATTTACCCCGGGTACGAGTTTAAGGGAGTTGATGGGCTTATTACCAACTTCCACTTGCCGGAGAGTACGCTTATTATGCTGGTTTCGGCTTTGGCGGGGCGGGGGCCGGTGCTGGATGCTTATGGGGTGGCGGTGCAGGAAGGGTATAGGTTCTTTAGTTTTGGGGATGCAATGCTGGTGGTGTGAGTAAAAATTTTGAGCGGAGAAAAGTCCGCGAAAGCGCAGTATTACTGGGGTTTCGCAGGTTTTTGACGATGAATTTTCAAAACAGCTTTTTGGGCGTTTTTGGGGCAAAATCGGGTAAAAAGGGCATTTTTGACCCCAACTTTTGCAAAAGTTTGAGAGAGATAAATCGTGAATAAATATGCATTTTAATTGAATTAATACTCAATTTTGTTTACTGATGCGTGAGCGTATCTGGATCAGAATTATTGGTTCTTAGAGATTGGCGAAATGCAAAAAAAGTAAATAGTGTGGAAATATGTGGGAAGATGTAGTACAATTTATATGTTGAAGTGGAAGCTATTGATATATTTATACACTGATTTCATTTGCACACAAGCACTAGGAAAATAATAAGAGGATGTTTAGATGAATAGACCCCAATATATAAATTGGATTGTTAAAGAAGACGGGGTAGTTTTTGAAGATCAGCAGCCACTGAATTGCTACAAGCTATCTTATGAATGAGTTTTAATAGGAACACTGTAATATCAAGGCTTTTCGGAGCCAGCAACCACAAAAAAATATTATTTGAGCTATCACATTACGCAGAAAGCCGTCCGGCATGAAAAAACGGGCGGCTTTTTTGCGTGGATAGCCGGGAGGGAGGCGAAAAAATAGTAACAAAGTTTTAGTGCAAGATTTGTGCAACATTCACTAAATTGAAAAAGGAGGTAACGAATGGCAGACGAAAAATTAAACGTGAGCCCGGAGGAAAATCCCCAGCCCAGCTTGTTTGATGCCGGCCCGGCGGGTGCTCCTGCCCCGGACGCTCCCACCCCGGAGCCCCCGGCCCCGGAGAACGCCCCCGAGCAGACTGGCGGCGAACCACCCGCCCAGGATGCCCCGGCGGGTGCTCCCGGCGAGGTGAATGTATCCGCTGACCAGATTGAAAAGCTGATGCAGCGCTCGTTCATGGCTGGCCTTTTCGCCGAGGTAAATTGCCTTTTGGTCTGGCGCCGCTTCATGTTCCGGAAGATTCGGCTCATAAAAAACAGGATTGCCAGCAAAAATCTGGTTTTTAAGCGCCTGATATAGCTGGGTCAACCCCTTGTTCTCAATGTGATCAACCTCTTTGAAAACCTCCCCACGAAGCAGCTTTTTTTCCAGCGTTTCAATGGATGTGGACTTTCCAAAAGTCCGCTGAATCCGGTACATATTTGCAACATAATTCAAGATAAATGGGCCAAGGACGGAATCACTGGTAAAAGGATTCTCACATAGTCCATGACGCTTGTTATAACAGGAATAATTGCTTGGTATGATGCCTCCCTTTGATTTGAGTGGCTTTCCGATTTGTGCGGCCATCATGGAACCGCAGTAATCGCAATAGAGGAGACCGGCTAGTACATGGCAATTTCCGCAAATAGGTGGAGCGATCCGACCCAATCATGTTTTTCTTAAGTAATGCGTGACAGCGCTCAAATTGCTCGGCCTTTATAATTGCCGCATGGTGATTCTCAACCGTAACCCATTCGTCCTCCGGCTTGAGCTTCCCGGTCACCGAAATGCGGCGTTTGTTGTAGACCATAGTGCCTTTGTAAACTGGATTTCGGAGAATGAGGCAGACCGTAGAAGCGTTCCACGTGTTGCCTGCTTTTGTGGTTATCCCTTTTTCGTTCAGAAACTTTGCCACAGCAGTAGAGGACTGCATACGCTCATAAGAATCGTAAATGAGTTTTACGACATCGGCTTGCTCCGGGTGGATTCTAAAGGATTTGGTTTCCTTGTCGTAAATGTATCCAAGCGGCACTTTGCCGCCGTTCCAGGAACCGCTTTCCGCGCGGGATATCATGACGGCCGTAACACGCTCTGAGGTCATCTGACGTTCTAACTCCGCAAAAACAAGAATGATCTTGAGCATGGCCTCTCCAATTGCGGAGGAAGTGTCAAACTGCTCATTTTTGCTGACAAAGGTAACACCTAAGTCCTTTAGTTCTGCGTACATCTCTGCAAAATCCAGTAGGTTCCGGCTGATGCGGTCAATCTTCCAGACGACCAGATGCGAGAACTCTCCGGTGCGCAGCTTTTGCATCATTTTTTGATAATCCGGGCGGTCGGTGTTCTTGGCTGAGTACCCTGCGTCCCGAAAGATCTCGTATTCATTCATATTTAATACCAGCTGCGTATAGTTGATCAGCTCTCGTTCCTGCACCTTCAGGCTGTCCTTGTCAATTTGATATACGGTCGAAACGCGAATGTACAACGCAGCCTTATCTTTTGCCGCAGGGGGTATGTTGTTTTTCTTCTTCCGTGCCATTTTTGCACTCCTTTCATCTTCAATGGGTTCAACATGAAGATGAAAAAAAGTGATCTTCGTTAGTGATAGGTTCAACTATTTTCTGCGTCAATATCTTTCATAATTACAGTAGAGACCAGCCCCTGTATGGCTTAATGATAACAATTGGTCTTACGAATCTGTTCGATGAAAGGAGATTGGCAGTGAGAAATTTTATAACGGCACGGTATATTGGCTATGTGGTTGGGAATGTGAAGTCCGTGGAAGGAGGATATGGCTTTAGAATAAAGCTAATCTATAAAAATGGAGAAACGCTGGTTGAAGAAAACTCTGGATACAAATCAGAGAAGGAAGCAAAGTGGGAGAGAGAAGTGGCGATAAAGCTGTTGAAAAAACATCAATATATTATTCAACCAGATACAACAGCAGAAGATTACTTTAATGCCTGGTTGGGTTTCATTTCTCCAAAACTTTCAAAAGCAATGTGTCAGGAGTATCAGGATGCAGTCCTTTATATTAATCAGAAATATGGAAAAGTGAAGATCCGTTTTTGGGATGCGGAACATGTCGTTTCAGTTTACAAAAGCGCATGGAAAGATTCTAAAACGGATCATACAATAATACGCAATGTTCTGAAAAAAGCCTTAAAGTTTGCCAAAACAGTGGGATACTTAAGTTATGACTTAGAAAAGGACAACTTAATTTTTGAAGAGTGGTTTATTTCGAATGACATGCTCAGCGGCTCAGGAGAAATAGCGATGACCGAGGATGGTCAACCGGTTTATAATTTATCGGCTATAAGCAAATATATTGAGGAGTTAGGAATTGATGGCCTGCATGGGAAGAATAAATAGCGCAAAAAGCAGAAGTGAGACCAAATTCAAACCGACATACCCCATATAATGCACTGGATGGTAAAATAAATAGCGCAGATATAATTTTTATATCTGAAATTTAAGCGGAGAGGAGAAGTATAAAAAGCATCGAATTGATAAACTGCAGGAAGGAGGGGTAAATTTTGAGTGAGGTTAGTTGTATGGTATATACGGCAGACGAAGTTCAAGAGATGCTGCATATAGGAAGAAACAGCATCTACGATTATTTGGGTGAAGTGTACCGAGAGCAATATCCATTCCGAGTAATCAAGATTGGAAAGCAATACCGTATTCCTAAAGCATCCTTTGATAAATGAATTCAATCAGATATTTGAACCAAAGTGAAAAATCTCAAAGGGCTTAACATCAAATTTAAGCCCTTTGAGTTTTTATCTGAAGCCGTCTTATGTTTCGAATTCTGCTTCCCCGACACGTATGTATAGGAAGTTTGAGTCGTACCATTTCGTCTTATTTAGTGTGTATTGCGTAATAAAAACACAATATATAGTGTTCAATTAATACCAACAGGGACCAAAATTACGGTTTTACTTTTGTGGCCGTTAGTGGTGTTGTGGCGGAATTCGTGTAATTTTCGTGCAGGGAGATTGGCAATCAGAAGCGTTTATAGACTAGGAGGATTGTATTTGCAATCCACCTGTTACAATATATTTGCCCCATATATGGCCGTGTTGACAAACTATCCCCTGCCACCCCAATATGGTATAACGATAGAAGCAGGGGGATGAGAAAATGCAGCTGAAATACCACATGGTAACAATAGAAGATCTGGTGCCCCAGGAGCACTTTCTACGGAAATTGGAGCATGTGCTGGACATGTCATTTGTGCAGGAAGAAACGGCCCACTTATTCAGCCGGAAATACGGCCGGCCTCCCATCGACCCGGTAGTCATGGTAAAATACCTGCTGGTGGGCTTCTTAT
>QZEE01000070.1 GCA_009917445.1 bacterium D16-76
TGATCAGACTGGGTTATGTTTACAAGAAGAAGTCCTTTTACGCGGCAGAGCGGGAGCGTGTTCGATGTTGTGGCAGCGAGAGAAGCCTGGAGTGAAATGATAACGCAGTGCGAAGCAGACAAACTGGTATTCCTGGATGAAAGCGGCGTAAACACGGACTTGAGCCGCCGCTATGGGCGGGCCATTGGCGGGGAGCGGTCAGTAGACAAGACTCCCTTGAATACGCCTGCCAATACCACGATCCTTTCGTCAGTAAGACTTAATGGTGAGACGGCTTATACGATTTACAGCGGTGGAACGACCCGCGAAAAATTTCTGGACTATCTCAAAAACACGCTCATTCCCACACTGCACCAAGGGGATATTGTCATCATGGATAATATGCGTACGCATCATGTCAAAGAAGTCCAAACGCTGTTGCAGGGGGCTGGCATGAAATTACTGTACTTGCCAGCGTACAGCCCTGATTTGAATCCAATTGAAAATATGTGGTCTAAAATCAAGGCCATTCTTCGCAAGCTGAAAATCAGATTATTACCCCAACTCCCGCATGGTATTGCTCGGGCTTTCTCGCTGATTCGTCCTTCCGACTGTGCTGGTTGGTTTTCTGCCGCGGGTATCCCTTGTTAATTTCTTGGATTGCTATAAGCAATTTCAAAAAATGGAGCCAGAGGAATGGTTAAATTAAGTTAAGACGAACATCCAGGCGGTTCGCCTCAACCACAAATATTTACCTGTTCGATTGTAATGCTTTTTCAAATCGCTTTTGTCTTTCCAAGCAACTCGCTGCCACTACTTATTTTGTGCAGTTTTCAAGAGTTCAAATATATTCTCTAAAGATACCAAAAACTTTTCCATATTACCTACACATCCTAGAGTCTCTTTTTAAACTCTGGAAACCGTTTTTCCGTCCTAAACGGACGCTGAGTCAAAGATCCTCGAAGAGCAGCAAACCTTCTTGCGGTTTTTGTAGCTAAAAGGTCTGAATTTCAAAAGCACAAAAACTAGGATACCAAAACATCGTTTTGGTTTTTTGGCAGGAAGTATACACTCACGGCACAGAAAAAGCGAGAAATACATAGCCGGTCGCTGGAGGTTATCCCTCACAAACAAGCGACCGGCTTTTTCATTTTCAAGAGAAAGACGTTGATAACAATCAAGATGTGCGACACGAAGTCGCGTAACAGAATTGCCTAATAAGCTACCCTATCCATTTGGGGTAATCCTACCACAGCCTGCGCCGCTGGTAACGGCGGGGTTGGAAACCTGTGGGACAACGTGGGAAAACTGCAAGCCTAATGCGGTCGTACTGCCAGGATAAGCGTGCCATGGAGAATGTAATGTGAATCGTTGTAAGGGTCGTTACGTTGAACAGGCGAAATAAGGCTGGCGCCATACGGTGCAACCGCCTGAACCAAAAGGTGCGGAGGTGGTCTGGGGAAGTATCTTGTACCCTGGACAAATGGACGCAATCCTCCCGGCTCATAGACGGCTCCTAAAGCACGTATAATTATTCGTTACGCGGAACGTGGTAAGCCCTATGCGTTCCTTTCTAGGAATGGAAAGGTATCGACCCCGCAAGGAGAAGAAACGGCGCAGAGGGTAGAGGAACAGGATAAAAAGCGAATGCCTGCTCTGTAATGGGGCGGGATAGGGGTTCAAACTTTGCCCCAGCCTGAAAGGGCGCTGACTTATCCATAAATCATGGTTAACATGATGGTATTTCATGGCAAGAAATGGAGGTAAACCTATGAACGGTAATCATTCAACGGCGGGGCGTAAAAGCCCTGAGAGGTTGCCGGACAAAGCTGCGCTTTCTCAGCAGTGGAAATCCGTAGACTGGAAGAAAGCGGAGCTGGACGTTAATAGGCTGTAAGCCAGTGATTGCGATAGTTAAGCAACTGTAGGTTGCTTAACTATCGGCGACACCATGAAAAGAAATGGAACACAGTGAAAAGACTGCAATATTTGTTAGTTCATTCGTACTACGCTAAAGTGCTGGCTGTCAGAAAAGTGACCACGAACAAGGGTAAAAACACACCGGGCGTGGACAAGCAGCTTTGGAAAACTCCCGCCGCGAAAATGCGCGGCGCGCTCACCCTGACAGACAAAGCCTCAGAATCACAGGTTTTGGGGCGGGTGTGGGCAAGGTCGAAAAGCAAGCGGGAGAAAGTGAGGTGGGTTGCTATGCTCCCCACCTCCGGGTCACGACGTCCGGCAATGCCGGTCGTTTCAAGGGATTCCGGGCTTTCAAGAGCGCAAGATAAAATAGGGTTGCTAATTCCACAGTTCCCTGAAAGCAGGGTTGCAATCCCAATAAATCGCTGTGTAACGGCAAAAATCCAGGGGTTGCTATAGAAATCATGATAAAGAAACCACCTCCCACCAAGAGGGGGCTGCATCCTCTCGGTGGAAGGTGGTACCTGTCACCATGGCAGGTCTAGTGAACTACCCAAGTGAAAAAGAAATACAAGCAGATAGAAAATAGTGATTAAAGCTTACTTAACTTCAATCCCCCTTTTGTTAGCTGAAAGACTGCATCAGCCTCTTTCGCCAACTCATTGGAGTGCGTCACAATCACCACGCATTTGCCGGATTTATGGGCGCTGTCTTTCAGAATGGCCGTGATCTCTGCGGCGGTGTCCTCGTCCAGATTCCCGGTCGGTTCATCGGCCAGGATAACCTGCGCGTCGCTGGCCAGAGCGCGGGCAATGGCTACACGCTGCTGCTGGCCCCCGGACAGCTTCAGCACATTTCGCTTCGCTTCTTCTGCGGTCAGCCCCAACTGCTCCAGAATGGGGAGCGCCGGCAGTTTGGAGGTCAAAGCCACGTTTTCCATAGGGGTCAGATAGTCGATCAAGTTGTAACTCTGGAAGATGAACGCCACATGACTGCGCCGATGATTGGCAAGGCCGGTCTTTGCAATGTCCTCCCCCTGATACAAAATCTGACCGCTGGTGGGGCTGTCCAGACCACCCAGCAGGGACAGCAGCGTGGTCTTGCCGCACCCGGAGGGGCCGAGGATTGCGTACATCTTGCCCAGCTCCATTTGAGCGTTGATGCCCTTCAGGACTTTCTTTTTGCCGTCATAGGCATATTGCACATTTTGGATTTCCATGATATTCATAAGGCTACCTCATTTCTTCGTGAAATCATTCCATTTGTGACAGGATTGTTTTCGGCTTCAACCGCATGGCGGGGATGCAGGATGCTAACACTGCTGTCACCAATAGGACGCTGCCCACAACAACAACCAGCATAAAGTGCTCCGATGTAACGATGATGTGTTCAGCCGTTTTGCCGAACAGTGTTCCCAAGGTTCCAGCTGCCTGTTTGCTGGACAGATAGGCCAGAGGAAACGCTGCCGCTGCAATCAACAGGACTTCCAGCAGATATTGGAGAACAACCACAGGTTTGGCGATACCAACCGCCAGCAAGATTCCGGTTTCTCTTTTCCGGCTGCGAACGGACATGGATAGAATAAGAATCATCAGCACCATGCTCACGGCGGTAATGACAACAATTAAGGTAGTAATCAGAGTACCTGTGTCAGAAAGGGCGCTGGAGATATTTTGGTACACTTCATCGTTGGCTGTAATAAAAAAGTTGTTCCAGTTGATTGTATTGATTTTTTGCACCTCATGGAGGATACTTTCAAGCCGTTCCGGGTCGGAAACAAAGAAATCTGCGGAGGCATAGCCCACATCTGTGTAATTTTCCAACAGCTTCTTCATTGCGGCTTCACTGACAAAGGCATTGTTCGTATACTCGTAGTAAGAAGATTCGTTGTAATGGTTGCGCTCGTCTGTTTTATCAGCCACGACTTCAAATAAACCAACAATTTCCAAATCCATTGTTTTGTCATCGGATAGAGGGTTATTGACTGCCTGGATGGTATCGCCTGCTTTAAGATCATGTTTATCCGCAATATCTTTACTGATAACGATCCCATTCTTAACAGAGGAATCAATCGTCCTCCCCTCGCACATAACCAAAGCCCCGGACAGGAAAAGAGAATGGTATTTTGAATTGATACAGCTATAAGAGTAAAACTGACAGTCAACAATCGCATGACCAGTAGGTTCCATTTGTTCCAGCCATTGCCCCCGACGATCAGACAGGCATAGAATGGTGCGGATCGAAGCGTTGTAACCCTCTATTCCATTGATAGCAGCGATGCTTTCCATTTTGTCAGCCGTAAGGTATTCTTGCGTGCTGTATGAGCCGCCTCTATCACTGCTCCAGCCACCTGTCGCAGTATTACGGCTGACGGTAAAACTTGCTCCTGTCGTTCCCCTGACCTCCTCGGCCTGTTCCTCCTGTACATCTGCTATGGCAAGCCCGGACAGAACCAGAGTGGTGATTGCCAGCAACAGGCAGAACAGCAGCAGGGTCTTTTTCCATTTTCTTGCGGTATACAAAACCGCTCGTGTGATGAAATTCATTGTGCGCCTCCTTAACTCATCTGCGACAAAATGCTCTTGGGCTTCATCTTCATAATTGGGTAAGCGGCCAAGGCGGTGGATGCCGTGCAAAGTACCATGGCGAAGGCCCACACGGTCAGGTAGTCCTTTGCCGAAACCGCCACTATGATCTCCGACAGTCCCAAATCCTCGGCAGGTCCTCCACCACTTTCAGAGTTCCCGGTCAAATCTACTGCTTCATAGGTTTCCGTAGTCACTTGGGACAGCAGACGGCTCCCGATCTGATTGGATATAGCCGAACTGACGCCATAGGAAAGAAGCAAGGCGATAGCCGCCGCCAAAATGACCTCCAGCAGATATTGCAGCAACACGGAACCTTTTGAAATTCCCATTGCCAGATAGACGCCGGTTTCGTGGACGCGCCCGCGAAGCCGCAGGGTCAGAAACAGCGCCAGCACCAAAAGACAGATTACCGACACCACAACGATGGCGATAAAGACGATGTTCCGCAGGCCCTCCAGGGATTCCTTTGCGTTCTGATAATCGTTGTCGTAACGGGTCAGCGTACAGCTTTCCCAATCCATTCCCGGAAGTCTCTGCACCTCAGTCATGATGCGGTCAAGATCATCCGGGTCGTTCACATAGAAGTCTCCGTACTGGCTGCTGGCCGTGCCATCACCATAGAGCAGGAAAGAAGCGGTGGAGAGGTCGGTAAACACGATGTTGTCATAGAGATCGTAGGATGGAGCGATTCCAATGGAATCCTGCTCCTTTGTGTTGGTAAAGATTCCAGCCACCGTCACCGGGATTGTATGGGCGTTCTCCGATACAGTCCCCAGCAACATGGTATCGCCCACAGCCAGCCCATTGCGTTGGGCAAATTTCTCGTGAATCAGCACCTCATTCCTGCTTCCGGCGGTGACGGCGCTGCCGCCGGTTAGCACGAAGCCCCCATCTGTGAAATAGCTGTCCTCCTGCGAATTGGAGTTCGCCACGATCTTACCGGCATTTTCGTACCCCTCCGGCACCTGGGCCGCGCCCTCGGTGCTGATCTCCAGCAGCTTTCCACCCGCGTCATAATAATTTGCATGGGAATAGGAGCGCAGGGTGTACCTGCCGCTCAAGCCGTCTATGGCGAGAATGCTGCTCACCGCATCCTCCGGGATACCGCTTTCCAGATGCTTTGCGTTGATGGTAAAATACCCCAGCAGGGCCTTTTTGATGTTGGCGTTTGCGGTCTCTGTGGCGGACTGAATGGAGAGGCACGTCAGCATCATGGTTGCCATGACCAGCAGAAACGCCAGAAGCGTGATTGCCTTGCCCTTTTTCCGTATGGAATACAGGCAGGCCCGTTTCCACAAATTCATTTTATCGACCTCCTTGAGTGGAATGACCCAATCATACGCCGTGAAGATGGAGTTGCGGTGGAGTTAAGAGGTAGATTCGATAGAGTTTTTGATTCTTAACATTTGATAGCTTGATTTGCCCATAAAATAAGGGTACAATCCCTTGTGTCCGAGAGAAAAATATAGGATTTCTCCACCTCAACTTCACAATCATGTTTTATAATAAGGTGAGAGATATGGGAGGCGAATCAGATGGGAAAGCGCATTTTAGTCATAGAAGATGAAGCGTCCATCCAAAACATCCTACGGATATTTTTGGAGGACGCCGGGTATCAAGTCACGCTGGCAGATGATGGCATGGACGGTATTGCCGCCTTTCACAAGGACAGCTTCGACCTTGTGCTGCTGGATATCATGATGCCCCGGCTGGACGGTTATTCGGTCTGCGAGATGATCCGCAACGAGAGCAGTACGCCTGTTATCCTGCTGACCGCTCTGGATGACGAGGATAACCAGATGAAAGGCTTTAATTTGCTGGCGGACGATTACATCACAAAGCCATTTTCTATGCCGCTGGTTTTGAAACGGATGGAGGCCGTGCTTCGAAGAGCCCGGTCCGGAGAGAAAAGCAGCGTGCTGGTTTATCAAAACGTCCAGCTGGACACAGAAAACTATAAGGTTTTTGTTGAGGGCAAGGAGGTAACTTTGACTGTCCGGGAGTTTGACATCCTGCGCTTGCTGATGGAGAACCAGGGCCGGGTATTCACCAGGGAGCAGCTGCTGGATATTATCTGGAATTATGACTATCTGGGAGATGATAAAATCATCAACACCCACATCAAAAATATCCGCAAAAAGCTGGGGGTAGACTGTATCGAAACTATAAGAGGGGTGGGATATCGCATTGATAAAAACCATTAAGAACAGCCTATGGATGAAAACATTCCTCTCACTGACCATTCTGCTATTTGCTGCCAGTTTCCTCCTCTATGGAATTGTCACGGCGGTCATGCCAGCCAGCTACCGTTCACAGCAGACTCTGGGCTACACGGAACAGATGGGCCGATTGGTCACGGAATTGGAAAACGGTACTGTGGATGACGCCATAAACCATATCTATGAATTTTGCCTGAACCACAATGCTGTCGCCACGCTGAGCGGAAAGCTAAATACTGCCACCTTT
>QZEE01000071.1 GCA_009917445.1 bacterium D16-76
CAAAAGGGGCTTGGGGAATCCCCAACAAGCAGCGCCAGGAGCCGGATGGCTATCCTGGGGCATTGCTTGCCACGGTTATCCCGGAACGGGATAACCTTCTTTTTCTCGAAAAAGAACAAAGCCGGTGAGGAATTTGTTAAATTCACTCACCGGCTCAATTCGTTTCAAATTTCCCGGATAGTTCGGTTAGTTCTTTCATGGTTTCCTGCGTATGGTGCAAGAGGGTTTCACGCATTTCTGACGGGCAGCTGCAATACAGCATCTTCATCTGACCGGCTCCCTCGTCTTCCGGGGAAACATCCGGATTGATTAAAGAATCCAGAGAAATCGGCAGTACCTTTGCCAGTGCCTTCAAAATCAAAAAGGATGGATTCATCTGCCCTTTTTCAATCTTGGCAATCTGCTTTACAGATACATGGCTCAAATCAGAAAGCTCCTGCTGTGTCAGGCTTTTTCCTTTTCGGGCTTTCCGCATTTTTTGCCCTAAAGCGGTTAAATCATCAATCGGCATAATCATTCACCTCGAATATATTCTATCGTGCCGATTTACACAAAGGAATAACCTTATTATGCCGACTAACAGGTATGATTATGCTGTTTTTTTAGTGAGATATAAACGCTATCCTTGTATCACTAACCAAATCAAATTATAATAGAGGTGGATATTTTTTTGAAAAAATCCGTCCGCTGTAACATTTCGCGGACATTTGCCTGTTATACTATCTGCAAAAAGCAAAGGAAGTGAGAATATGAAGCAGATTTTAATTGTCGAGGACGACAGTTTTTTGAATAAGATGTTGGCCTATAACCTGACCGCAGACGGCTACGGCGTGACTTCTGCCCTAAATGCCAGAACCGCAGCCGACGCCATCCGCCAGCGGGAATTTGACTTAGTGCTGCTGGACATCAACCTGCCGGACGGGAATGGTTTTGAGCTGTGCAAACTGATAAAGCCCCAGCACCCGGACACCATTGTAATTTTCCTGACCGCCAACGATCAGGAGAGCGACCAGATACGGGGCTATGAGGTGGGCGCGGTGGACTACATCACAAAGCCCTTTGTGATCGGGGCCTTGCAGCGGAAAATCAAAGCCATGTTTGCCATGCTGGAACACCACAAACCGGCCAAGGATATTTACGACGACGGGCGGCTGTTTCTGGGCTTCTCGGAGCAGACGGCTTCCTTAAACGGCAAGCCCCTGACCCTATCCCCGATGGAATACAAAATGCTGAACCTGTTCCGCAAAAATCCCCGGCAAGTGCTGACCCGTGGGCAGCTTCTGGAAAAGCTGTGGGATATAGACGAGAAGCTGGACTTTCTCTTTCAGGCCCTTGTGAAAACCTCCCGGCTGGAAACGGGCGTGATCCAGTTGGATAAGAAACCGAGCCGCCTCTTTGATACCGTGGCGCAGGCTATGAGTGGGATTGTGTATGCAGCGGAGAAAAAGGAAATCACCGTGTCCGTGGACTGCCCGGAGGATTTGGCCGTTTCCCATGACAGCAAGTGGACATCCGAAGCCCTTTTTAACCTGCTGGACAATGCGGTGAAGTATACCCCGGCAGGCGGGAAAATCACAGTATCAGTGGTACTGTGGGAAATGTATGTGGAGATCAAAGTGGCCGACACCGGCAAGGGCATTTCTGAAAGCGATCAGGCCGCCATCTTCCGGCGCTTCTATCGTGAGGAAGAAGTACACGAACAGCAGGGCGTTGGCATTGGCCTGTATCTGGCCCGCGAGATCATAACGCGGCAGGGCGGCTATATCAGACTGGTTTCGGAGCCGGGCAGGGGTTCGAAATTTTCCATTATGCTGCCGACAAAATAGAACGCGGCGGACGACCAGTTCTGGTTACCCGCCGTAGAATTTTTTGAAATGTCCGAGCGTTGTAACATTTTACCCCGATTTTCAATGAAATTTTTTGGCCGCTATAACATTTCGCGGACATTTGGGTTTTACAATAGCCTTATCAAATTTTGTTACTGATAGGGTTAAATCACAAAGAAAGGGAAAATATATGACGAAAAAATTATATCGAGTTATGTTGTTTGTTGGTACTTCAATGATACATCATTCAGCAGCGGGTGTCTTTATTTTGTGCAATATTTGGTATTTACTCATTTATAGTTCTGAATCTAATAGAAATAGTAAATAGGGAAAGTATTTCACTTACAGCAAGGCGGGCCAGTTTCCTGTCAACATGAGCCAGTCTGCCTTGTGTGGATTGATCCGTTATGAAAGGCTTGCTTTTTCCCATTAAGTTCAGTACACTGTCAATCTGACACAAAGCATTTCATACTGTTTCCATATTGCTTTGGTATAATAATGTGAGGAGGTGTAAAAATGGCTGTTTTATTGATTGTGGAAGATGATACTGCCACCAACGAGGCAATCTGTGAATATATGAGATCCGCAGGGCATATTACCTTGTCGGCCCTTGATGGTGAACAGGGTTTGCAGATTGCAAGGGAGAAATCGGTTGATTTAGTGGTTCTGGATATTATGCTGCCGAAGCGAACCGGTTTGGAGGTATTAAAAGAATTGCGCCAAACAAGCAACATTCCTATCTTAATGCTTACCGCCCTTGACGATGAGCCTACTCAGGCGGCCAGCTTTGATGAACAGGCGGACGACTATATCACAAAGCCCTTTTCCATGCTTTTGCTGGGAAAACGGGTGACGGCCCTGCTGCGGCGGTGTGGGAAAAGTCCGGAACTGAAACAAATTCAGATGGGCGATATTACGGTGGATTTTGGCGGCTATACTGCTTCCGGGCCGGGCGGCCCTATTGACCTGACACCAAAGGAGATCGACCTGCTGAAATTGCTGATAGAGCATAAAGGTCTGGTGCTTACACGGTCGCAGATCTTGGACGAGTTGTGGGGATATGATTACCCCATCATTGACCGCACGATTGATACCTACATTAAAAATTTACGGAAAAAGCTGAGTCTTAACCGGATTGTAACGGTAAAAGGCGTTGGCTACAAGTATGAGGAACACCCATGAGAAATTTAAAGCTCTTTACTAAAATCTTCTTATACACCTTTCTGGTAATGCTGTTTGTCACCGTGATGGCTCATGTTTTTCTCTATGTGCTTGCGCCGCAAATGACCGTAAGCACCAACCGTTTTGTGGAAGGAGCCATTATTGAGAGTGATGTGAATACTGGTATTTTGATAAAATCCGCTATCGGAAAAGCACTGCCGGTATCCCTGCTTTGCTGCGCCATCATTTCCGCTGGGTGTTCCCTGTTGTTTTCCAGAGCCATGACGAGGCCGATCAAGCAGATTGCGGTTACAACGGAAAAGATGGAAAAGCTGGATAAGGCTGCAGCCTGCGTGGTGCATACGAAGGACGAGATTGGCGAGCTGGCCGCCCGCGTCAATAAGCTGTATGCCAGCCTGCTTTCCACCATTGAAAATCTGGAGGAAGAAAAGCAAAACGTCCGTGAGGCGGAACGGTTGAAAATTGATTTCCTGCGGGCCGCCTCCCATGAGCTGAAAACGCCGGTGACTGCCCTGAACGCGATTTTGGAAAACATGATCTTAGGCATTGGAAAATACAAAGACCGGGATCGCTGTCTGTTGGAATGTAAGGAGATTACCGGGCAGCTATCCTTTATGATTAAAGAAATTTTGGATACCTCCCGGCTGGATTTTTCACAGGAGAAACAGGACGCGGAAACCTTTGACCTGTCTGAGCGTCTTCCGGCAATCTGCGAGCCCTATCAGTTGATTGCGAAGGCAAAGGGACTCGACTTTTCTTTCAGCATACAGGGAAAGTGCCCTGTCCACACGTCAAAGAAAAGCCTTGAAAAGATCCTGTCTAACCTGCTCTCCAATGCGGTCGCTTACACAAAGCCGGGATGCAAGATCACCGTTATATTGAACGCCCGACAGATAAAAATAGAAAATGAGTGTACGCCCATCCCGCCGGATAAGCTGGCCCATGTATTTGAGCCGTTCTACCGCCCAGACTTTGCCAGAGATCGCAAAGATGGAGGGAATGGGCTGGGATTATATATTGTAGATACGCTTTCAAAGGCCCTTGGGATGCCCTATCAATTTGAGGCGACCAAAAACCCGCCGGGAATGTGCTTTACCCTTTATCTCCCATAAAGCGATGGCTTTTTTTATCCGTTTCATACTGGTTCCATATTGGAGTGCTATGCTGTCAGCGTTGCAACACTTATCCTATATGAAACGGAGGTCATTCTATGAACTTTATGAATCGAGCGTGGCTGTATATCGTCCGCAAGAGGGGCAAGAGTTTCCCTATCGTTCTTACGGTTCTGCTGATTGTGGGGACGCAGTTCTTTTTCGGGGAAGCAATTTTGCAGGAAGGACTGGTGCTGTTTTATGGTCTGGTCACAATCCTGCTGTTCTGCGCGATATATCTGACCTATTTCGGCGCCACGATGTCCCTGTTCAAACGGGTTATTTTGCGGCCTGAAATGCACTGAATTTTGAATTTCTACAAAAATGAAGCAATTCGGGCTGTTTTTCTGTCGAAAGAAGTGGGCGTTAGGACAATTCTGCAACAATTCAGTTTTAGAATAAAAAAATAATAGTATTTGGATCAACTGCCATGCGGCGGTAAAGAAAAAAAGCCGTTACATAGCAGTTGTATTCATACGCCTATTTTATTTTGTGGCGGCTCTAAATTTGAGCCGCCGCTTCTTTTTGCTCAAAGGGTAACGACGACCCTACACCTTGCAATTTAGCATGGCGGCAACAGGAGGACGCCGCCATGCACGACAAAGTTTTTCGACATAAAACGACAATACCCGTCTTGTCAAAAAAAGCCTGAGTTTTGCCCGGATACATTATGCCCCTCCACCGGCATTATCATGGCAGTATTTCCGGCATTATCATACTTTATTCTGCTGCGCCAATTTCCTTTTACGGGAGACTGGCGCTTTTGTTTGCTCTTTTTTAGAAAGGCATCCTGGACCTTACCATTGCCGGTCCCCACCTCCATTCGATTCACCCGTCAACCACGCCTGAATCGAAATGGAGGAAAACTATGGGATTTCACTATGGATATGAGAAAAGGAAGTTTGATACAGAATGGACCCGGCTGGAACAGGAATACCGTGCAGCCGGTATGGACGATAGGCAGATCGCGGCGATGAAGGAATATGACTGGACCTGGTTTTGCAGCCAGCGGGCCTATCTAAACCGCGTACAGGCCCTTCCCGGCGAACAGTGTGAGGACGAGAGCGAGCAGTCCTGCCTGTTCCGAAAATTTGAATCCCTGTCCTGCACCTGGGACACCGGCGATGTGGATTCCCGGCGGTTTGGCTGGCTGTCCTCCCTGGAGGATGAACTGCTGTACCGGCGGCTCTGCAAATTGCCGGAGGACGATCTGGAACTGCTGACCCTGCTCATTGTGGACGGATACCGGCAGGCTGATGTCGCAAAGCTGTGGAACTGTTCCCGGAATGTCATCTATAAACGTTTGAAAAAAATCAAAATATTTTTGAATCAAGGGTGACAAACGGCCTTTCCCACCGCCTTGTCTGCTTTGACATCAAGCAGCTTGGGAAGCAGCTCAAAAAGTTAGGTATGCTCATTGTGCAAGACCAGGTATGGAACCGCGTCACCGTCAACCGGGCAGAAAGGAAATCCACCCGCTACTACATGGACGAATTTCATCTTCTCTTGAAAGAGGAACAGACCGCCGCGTACAGCGTGGAGATTTGGAAGCGTTTCCGTAAATGGGGCGGCATACCCACAGCAATCACGCAGAACGTCAAAGACCTTTTGGCAAGCCGCGAAGTGGAGAATATTTTTGAAAACTCTGATTTTGTCCTCATGCTCAATCAAGCGGCGGGCGACCGGGCTATCCTTGCGAAGCAGCTCAATATCTCCCCGCAGCAGATGAAATATGTCACCCACACCGAAGCGGGCGAGGGGCTTATGGTTTGCCCTCTCACCAATAGGAGAAAAACAGGGGGCAAAGCGGAAGTGTTTTTTGAAAAATCCGAAAAAAATTTTTGAGGGATTTTTCAAGCGGCGCAAGCCGCAAAAGGCGGGCTTGGGGTGGCAACCCCAACAAGATTCCCATAGGACAAAATGAGCCGATAGGCGAAATTTGGTACTGTGGTAGAATCTTGCTCTAAGAAAGTGGCGGCTTCCTCTGTACTGGCTTCCCTCAATACCTTTAGTGCCGCAAGCGGGGATTTTGCCAAAGCTGCGGCGATATTTCTCTCGCTAATACCTACAAACCAGCAAAAAGGAAAATGGACGTTGGTTTGCAGAAATTCCCCCTCATTCTTTACAACACCACGCAAGCTCGAATAGGCGGGAATTTGTGAAAGTTTCTTCTCGCCCGCCCTCCACGGATAGCCTGCGGATTTGCCAAACAGGAGAGGAAATTTCTCTCTATCCCCTTTGCACGGCATAATACTGGCGATTTTTGAAAATGCCAAAAATGGGCGCAAAAAAACAGGAAACCTTTTCTTGGCACCACCGCACAAAACAATAGACACCGAGGAAGAGATAGTGATATAATAGACACATGAATAAACAAATA
>QZEE01000072.1 GCA_009917445.1 bacterium D16-76
CCGCTGCTGCCCTGAATTTGAAAAGGTTGATAAAGTGCTTGGGATGACGCCATGGGGCGTCTTTTTTCTTGCTTTCTATAACGTGCTTTTGGTGAATGGCGGTACTTTGTCAACAGAATCACTTTGGGACACTTTGTCCCAAACCTGCCGGGCCGCCATCAGGAACACCGCCGTCCTCGGCCTGCCGGGGCTCCCCGTCAGCGGGTCGGGGGGCCTCCCCAGTGGGCAAAGCCTCCGGCGCGTCAGGCGCATACGGGGCAGCGCCCTCACGCACAGGGGCCGCCTCCGGCTGGACGGCGGACTCCGCTACCATGCGGGCCGATGCCTTTTTCCATGCCCCGGCAGGGCGGCCCCTGGCCTTGGGCTCCGCAGGCTCCCCTTTGTCAAAGCGCAGGGCGGGCCCGGTCTGATCCATGCGCGGGCCGCGCCCCTCACGCTCCGGCATCATGGTTCAAATCCTCCGGGCGGGTGGTGAGCAGGTCGTAGATCTCCCCCTTGGGGAAGCGGTCAACGAATGGGATTGTCACCGCGCCGTAAAACAGGAGCCCCTTGCCGCTGTTACTTTGGGTGATATAGGAAAGCTGGTGTTCGCTGATCCCGATCTGCTTTGCCAGTATTGCCCGGTCGCTTTGCGCCTGGGACAGCAGGATCATAAAATCTGTGTTGTCCAAAATGTTCTCAATCTCCCGGCTGGCCAGAAGGTCTTTCACGTTCTGCGTCAGGGCCGAGGGGACGCAGCCCTTTTTGCGGAGCATTTTCCACACCGCCACAAAGTAGCTGGCCGTCAGGGGATCGCGCAGGAGGATGTGGAACTCGTCAAAGTAGCACCACGTCGCCGCGCCAGCGGCAGAGTTGGTGTTGACGGCCTCGGTGACAAATTCATTTGTGACGTGCATAGCGATTTTCCGCAGGTTCTCCCCCATGCCCTTCAGCACCACGCACACCACACGGGAATTGAGGTTGACGTTGGTATGGTGGTTAAAGAGGTTCAGGGAACCGGTGCAGTAGAGCTCCAGCGCCGTCGCCACCCGCTTTGCCTCCGGCTCCGGCTGCTTCAGAAGCTCCTCGTACAAATCTTGGAGCAGGGGCATTTTGCCGTCCCCGATCCCCAGCGCCAGCTCACGGTACACCTGCCGCACACAGCGGTCTATCACCGTTTTCTCAATGGGCTGCAAGCCCTCCTTGCCGCCCACGACGAGCTCACACAGGGACAGGAGGAAGTCTGCCTTCATGGAAAGGGGGCTGTCCCCGCCGTCGAGGTCAAGCTGGATGTCCATAGGATTGATATGGCAGGGGCTGTCCGGGACAATGTCAATCACCTGCCCGCTCAGCCGCTTTACCAGCGGGGCGTATTCCCCCATCGGGTCAACCACGATGATCCTATCCTGCGTCGCCAGAAATACATTGATAAGCTCCCGCTTGGCGGCAAAGCTCTTGCCGGAGCCGGTAGAGCCGAGGTACATCCCGTTGGCCGATTTCAATTTCTTTCGATCTGCCATGATGACGTTGTGGGAGAGGGCGTTCATGCCGTAGTAGAGGGCCTGCCCGCCCATGCGGAGCTCCCGCGTGATAAAGGGAATGAAAATCGCTGTGCTGCTGGCTGTCATGCCCCGCTGTACCTCCACCTCGTTCCGGCCCAGCGCCAGCGAAGACACATACGCCTGCTCCTGCTGCCAATCCAGCCGCTTCAGGGCGCAGTTGTATTTTTGAGCGATGCCGGACACGGTGAACACATCGTTTTCCAGCCGCTCCAGTGAGGGGGCGAAGTTTACCACCGTAAAGGTGAGCAGCAGCATCCGCTCATTGCGGGATTGCAGATCGGCCAGCAGGTCTGCCGCGTCCTTGGAAAAGGTAATCAGGTCAGGGGGCAGGATGTCCGGGTCGTACCCGGCCCGCATCGCCTTTTTCTGCTCCTCCACCTTCATGCGGTCAATGTCGGAGACTTTGCCCTTAATGGTCTTGATGGCCCGCGTCTGATCCACGGTCTGAATATGCAGGGTGACGTTGAGCTCCGCGTCAAGCTACAGAATTTCCCGCAGGAGCCGGTCAGAGAGCTCGGAAGCCATGATCTGCAAATAGCTGGCCGCGCCCCAATACCGGCCTACCCGGAACGTGCGGGAACGGGAGAAGTCGAAGCCGCCAAAGGGGGCCACGGCCTCCTTGGTGCCCTGTCCCGTTTTCACCACGTCCGCCCAACTATAGCACCCCAATAAAATAACAGTGAATTGACTAGCGGGAGCGTGTTCGATGTTGTGGCAGCGAGAGAGGCCTGGAGTGAAATGATAACGCAGTGCGAAGCGGACAAACTGGTATTTTTGGATGAAAGCGGTGTAAACACGGACTTGAGCCGCCGCTATGGGCGGGCCATTGGAGGGGAGCGGTCAGTAGACAAGACTCCCCTGAATACACCTGCCAATACCACGATTCTTTCCTCCATAAGACGCAATGGTGAGACGGCTTATACGATTTACAGCGGTGGAACGACCCGTGAAAAATTTCTGGACTATCTCAAAAACACGCTCATTCCCACGCTGCACGAAGGGGATATTGTCATCATGGATAATATGCGCACGCATCATGTCAAAGAGGTCCAAACGCTGTTGCAGGGGGCTGGCATGAAATTACTGTACTTGCCAGCGTACAGCCCTGATTTGAATCCAATTGAAAATATGTGGTCTAAAATCAAGGCCATTCTTCGCAAGCTGAAAATCAGATTATTACCCCAACTCTCGCATGGTATTGCTCGGGCTTTCTCGCTGATTCGTCCATCCGACTGTGCTGGTTGGTTTTCTGCCGCGGGTATCCCTTGTTAATTTCTTGGATTGCTATAGTTCGATGGTTCTACCTGCGCAAATCGAATACTGCGAATGAAAGAGACGGCTGACAGACTCCATAACGGGCGTGCCAGCCCAAGGGCTTGTTTTGTCAGGCCATTTTCTCTCTCATTCTACAGCTTCAGCTTTGAGACGACAAAAGGCACGGCTGGCTGCCGTGCCCTTCACCGTTATTTATTATTGTAGGAGGGCCTGCTATGACAAACGATATCAACAATTCTGCCTTCGTCTACAGTGTGAATCTGCTCCGCCTTCTGTTGAAAATGCAACTCATTACCCAAGAGGAATATGAGCGTATTTTGGAAATCAGCGCTGCCCACTATGGTACCGAAAAAATATATGTCTGAAGTGAAAACTCTGGCGGTTTGCGCTGGATGTATCTGAACTCTTGTGGTATTGTTGGTAGTGCCGAATGGCGAAAAATCAATGAAAGGAATGGTGCAAATGACTGTAACCGACATCAGCCGGGAACCGCAAAAACCCGAAGTTATCCGGCTTGCCGCCTACTGCCGGGTGTCCAGCAAGTCTGCCGACCAACTGCATTCTTTTGCGGCTCAGATCCGCTACTACAAGGATTATGAGCGCAAGAATCCGCAGTACAAGCTGGTGGACGTATATGCAGACGAGGGCTTGAGCGGCACGGACATGAAAAAGCGTGATGAGCAGAATCGGCTCATCCGTGACTGTAAACTGGGTAAAATCGACCGGGTAATCACAAAGTCGGTATCGCGGTTTGCACGAAATACCCAGGAACTGCTGGTAGCCCTGCGCACTCTGAAAGAGTTGGGCGTGAGCATCTACTTCGAGGAACAGGGCATCGACAGTGATAAAATGAATATGGAAATGCTGGTGACCTTCCCCGGCATGGCTGCCCAGCAGGAAAGCGTGAACATCTCCGACCACCTTCGAAGGAGCTATCAAATGCGCATGGAGTCTGGTGAGTTCAACTGCTGTGCTCCGGCTTATGGGTACGCTTTGGTCGATGGCCAGCTTGTGGTGAAAGAGGATGAGGCAGTTGTTATTCGCCGAATTTTTGACCTTTACCTGCAAGGAATCGGCAAGCAGAACATCGCCAATATCCTCAATGCGGAGGGTGTCCCCCGCCGGTATGCGCAGAAGAAATGGTATCATAACACCATCAATTACCTGATAAACAACGAACGGTATATGGGCGATGCGCTCCTACAAAAGAAGTTTACTACGGACACCCTGCCATTCAGAAAGAAAAAGAATCGCGGAGAAATGCCGCAGTATTATGTGGAGAACAGTAACCCGCCCATTGTCAGTAAGGAAGTGTATCTGGCGGCACAAGAACTGCAAAAATCCCGGAATGTTAGCCACAAGCGTGAAGGTGTGCATCTCCTAACTGGCGTTCTTCGCTGTCCCGAGTGCGGCCGGACATTCCGCAGACTGCTCTTAAATGGTACCGCCTACTGGCTATGTAGCGGCAAGGCCGCTGGTGCCACAGATTGCAAAAGTAGGCGTATCAGAGAAAATGCTGTGTTTGACACCTTCTGCTTGATGGCAGATAAGCTGGCCTCCCATCGGCAAGACCTGCTGAGTACGCTTATTCAACAGTTGGAGATAATGCAGAATCGTAGCGGCGATAGCCAGGATAAGATACGGCAGATAGATAAACAGATAGCTGATTTGAGTGCACAAAATCTGGTAGTTGCCCGGCTCCATACCAACGGCGTACTGAACGCCACCGACTTTGCCGCTCAGTCCTCGGTAATCAGCAACAAGATCAATGCCTTGCGGCTTGACCGCAAAAAGGCACTGGCAGAGGATGAGGACGATGAGCTGATATATACGCTGAAATCACTGGACGATACCCTGGCCGGATATGTGCCGGGTACACCATTTAGCCAAGCGTTATTCGAGGAAATTGTCCAGAGTATCACGGTCGTGGATAACTCCCGGCTGACCTTTCATCTCGTCGCCGGGCTGGCCTTTACGGAGCAAATCCCTGAGAATGCGAGGTGTCGCACGGCATGAAAAAGAGGAATATTCCGTTTGGGTATCAGTATCGGAACGGCGCGATAACTATCCAGCCGCAAGAGGCTGTTGTGCTGAATCGCATTTTCAGCGAGTATCAAAACGGCCTTTCCCTGCTGGAAATTGCCAACCGCCTGAACGATGAAAATATCGCGTATCAGACTGGCGTCACCGGCTGGAACAAATCCCGCATCATGCGATTGATAGAAGATGTACGGTACACTGGCAAGGGTGATTTTCCAGCTATTATTGACGAAGAAATGCACCGAACTATGGTGGAGATAAAAGCCCAAAAGAACTCCCAGCACAGCACCGACCGCACCTGTGAAATTTTCCATATAGATGTGCCGGTAATCTGCCCCACTTGCGGTGGCGAGATGGTTCGACGGCACGACAGCCGGTTCAGAAGGTGCCAGCAGAGATGGGTATGCTCCAACGCTGGTTGCCGCACGGTGATTCACAAGGCAGACAGCGACCTGCTGGATAATATTACTGTACTGCTAAATCGGGTGATTGTCAATCCTGGGTTCGTGCAAATCCCTGCCAAAGATGAATCCGCTCCAACTGTGCGAGTCCTTAAAACTGAAAATGAGATTGCCAGGACATTGGACACCCTCGATTATGATAAAAACACCTTGAGAAAAAAGATGTTGGAGTGTGCCTCCCTTAGATATGCGGACATAGGTTCCGCTCCATATATAGCCCACAGGTTGAAAGCGACTCTCGCAGATGCAGAGCCGCTTTCAACATTTTCTCTGCCACTTTTTAAGAGGACGGTTCAGGCCGTCCACCTTGAAAAAGACGGCATAGCGAGTATCACCTTGATAAACAATCAAACCATCAGAAAGGACGATGAATATGCAACCGACAGTGAATACTCCGCAGAAAGTGGTGCGGAAAATCCCAGCGAAAATCAACATAGCTGAAGAAATCAAGCAGGCTCACCGGCAGCTCCGGGTGGCGGCTTACTGCCGCGTTTCCACGGCCCAGGAGGAGCAGCTAAACAGCTATGATGT
>QZEE01000073.1 GCA_009917445.1 bacterium D16-76
AAGAAAAAGAAGCAAAAAGAAAAAATCCGCTGTGGCGGGGACGAAGGAGCCGCCTGCGGGCGGCAGGGGGGAAAGGGGGAGCCAAAGAGCGGCCCCTTCGGGGCCTTAAAGAGAAAGTCACCTCCCCCTTTCCCCCCTCGCTCCGGCTGTGGAAATGATGGAAAACCCTGCGGGTTTACCACATTCCCACAGCCTCCGCTCACCCCCCTTTTCCCCTCCGACTTTCTCCCTTTCCTGAGAGAAAAAATGACTATTTTTTCATTGGCCTAAAGGCCATAGGGGGGCGTTTATTATCAATACAGTAATTCCCTATTTTCTGCTATAATTATAGCCTGTCCGACACGCCTTTTCAAGCCCCCCGGACAGACTATTTTCACAGGCTCATATCGCCCCAGGAATGGCCCCGCTCCTGCTTCTGTACCGGCTTCTGAACGTCCGGCACAGGGATAAGCTGCTGGGCCTTTTCAATAATAGGCCGGAGCGGTTCAGGCAGATGCTCCCACAGGTAGTCCAGGGCCGCATCGATGCCAGCCAGGAGCCGGGCCGAGAAGTTGCGTTCTTCCTCCAACTGCTCCTGAAGGTATACCATGTCCATCTGAAGCCGCTGGTTCTCCTGCCTGATCTTCTGCTGGGCCTTTGCCTCGTCCAGTTGCTTCGATACTGACGGAATCCTACTCTGAAGCTCATTATTCTTCTTCGTCAATTCCTTAACCATCTGCTCAGCCTGTACGCCCCGGAGAGCCGCCGCCTTGAGTTGTTCCACCTGCTCCACCGTCACGCCCTTGACGGCCCCTGTAAGCGTCTTTTCGGGCTGGATGGTATCCAAGCGCACCTGCACCTTCTCTGCGGCCTTTAACGCCCTCACAGTCCCTCCCAGGGCCTTTTTCTGCTTCTCCAGGTCAGCAAGCTCCTGATCGGCGGCGATCACCTGCTCCTGGACGGCTTCAAGCCGCTGGGCCGCCGCCCGGTACTCCGGCAAATCCATGTGCTTGCGGCCCCCGCCCAGGCTGACGATCTCAAACTCATGGGCCTGGGCAAGTTCGGCCAAGGTCTGCTTCTCCCTCTCCATCCAGGCCCGCCACTCGGTCATGTTCCGGCCCAGGGAGGTAAAGCCCTGCTGCTTTAGGGCCTGTTTCATAGAAACCCTGGTTTGCAGTCCCCTTGTCTGCTCCGTGGCCACCGGCACGAAGTCGATATGGATATGGGGCGTGGCCTCGTCCATGTGCAGCACTGCATTGAACACCCGCAGATGAGGGTTGCGTTCCTGGAACGACTCCGCAAACTCCTTCAGCACCGCAGCGGCCCGATCACCATCTGGAGAACCGCAGCCACAGTCATCCTTGTTGCCGATCTGGAAGATGACCTCATGGAACAGCTTCTCTTGTTTGCCCTGGCGGATATGCTCATAGTAGTCGGGTATCTTGTCCCTGGTCTTTTTCTTCTTTGCGTTATACGCAGCCAGGGCTTCATCGAACACCTGATGATAGACCTGTTTCAAGTCCTCCTGGCAGAAGGTGACGTTCAGCCCCGTCCGGCTCCTGTCGATGTTGGCCGCAGAGAATGACCGATTGTTGTGCCGGATACTGCCCCGGCCCGTCATGCCGGAAATCGTGACACCCACGGAGATCACCGCCCTTCTTCTCGTTCTGAACGTGAGCGACATTTTGGCAGCGACGTTGCCCACGTCTCCCATGTTACCATACCCGGCCGGTCGATGCAACTTCTTTGTTACTTTCTCGGTGAGAAAGTAACGCAAAAGCACTTTCACACCGCCGCCCCGTTGTGGCGTCAGTATGAAAGTGCTTTTGCGCGCTCCCGCGGGGGTGCTGGAGGTGGACGGTTGCCGCAAACCGGCCAACCGTCCACCCTCATAGGGGCAATGCCCCTACCGCCTACTGGCGGCTCATCCCATCATTGCCGTTCAATTTCAATCTTTATCGTAGCATATCCAGGATCACTGTGAGTACTCGCGCGAAAACCAATTTTAGGATAATTACGACCAGGGATTGCTCCCCTCAACCCCCCATCCACATACAGGTAAGTATCGTACCCTAAACAAACATTAGGGGTAACAGATAAATCAGTTATCCCCAAATTTGCACTCGTACTCGTCCTAAGCGCAGTAATTGTTTCCTCAAAGGTATAAATAGCCCTTGGAACATCCCAGGTCTTAAATGGTGATGTGAGTGTAGTTGTAGACGGTTCCTTTAACCGAACACTTCCATTAAATAAACTCTCTGCCGCTCTATTTTCCACTTCCAGTCCTTCATCAGCAGACTCATTGACAACAGTTGGCAAATCCCATCCAGGGAAAAGTTCGCTAAACTTAGGAAGCTCTCCCCACTCCTTCTTTGCATTATCAAACCAAACTAAATAAATGCCCGCTTTATCCGCATACCATCCATCAGCACTAAAGATAATCTCATTCCGGGCCGCAAGAATATCCTCCTTCATATCTGCTGGAGCACTATCAATATCCATAGATGCCAATGCTTGCACATCAGAAGATACGCCCAACTCATTACAAACCTGCATAAACGTAGATGGACGCTCTACTTCTGTATAACCAAGTTTCTCATAATACTCTCGCATCTGCGTAGCAGCAATTTCATAAAAAGCTGCCATTTCCTGATCTTCTACTGCAATGAGTTCTGCATTTTCTCCATCCTTCTCCGGCTCTGCTGCAAACGCAAATCCAGCGCAGGGAACAAGCAGAAGCACAAGCAACACCGCAACTAATTTTTTCATAATAACCTCCTTTATCGCTCAATCCAAAAGGTTTACTATCTTCCATTTGTATAATATCATACTCGCACAATTAAATCAATCATTTTTGCGATAAATTTTTGCATTTTTCACAAACATAACTGTTCAGTTTCCAAAGAACCAGCTAATCCAATTCCGCTTCTGCCCTCGCCCTGGTTCCGCCCCCTGATTAACTCCTGCCTCGTCAGAAAGAAGCTGCTGCTTCATCGTCCCAGCATGGAGAGCCTGGGCCGCTGCCGCCGTCTGCTGGGCCGCAACCAAGGCAGAGGTCAACTGCTCGATCTGGCGGTCTTTCACTTCGAGCTGGCCTTGCAGCGTGTCAATGGTGGCCTGTAAAACGGTCACCAAATCGCCCTGCTGACCCAGCTCCAACACCGCTCCATTGGAGCACTCCGTATGCGTATCCGTATGCGCTCCAATGGAGCGGTCACCTTGCAAAAAGTCTTGTTTTATAAGAGTTTCGCCCCGCTCCTCTAAGTACAAGACCCCCTGCTCCGTATGCGCATACGGAGCGCAAACCGTATGCAGCTTGCCTTTGAACCGCTTATAGACCGCCTGCTTCGATACACCTAACTCATCGGCTATCTGCCGGATGGTTTTCATACCTTGACAAACAGCCCAATCGGGCAAATATCACTAAAGCCGGGAGTAGAGATGTACCAGCAGCCGGGGCCGGTCGGCTCCCAGCTCACCTCCAGGGTAATGTCGTGCCAGCCATCGGGGAACAGGGCGGTAAACCCCTCCCCGGCATGGATACCCCGGCCCTCCAGGAGCAGCCGAGGGTGCGGATCAGCGTCTGCCGGGTCTGGTAGCTGAAGCTGGGCAATCCGTTCTTTCTCAAAATCCATGATAAACCTCCGTTCAGTCCTCATAGTGGCCCCGGCACGACAAAATCACAAGGCTCTCGCCCTCCATGGTGTAGGTCAGCCGGTTCTTATCATCAATTCGCTTACTCATACCATCGGCATGACGCAGCAGCTCCGCTTTGCCAATCCCCCGCACCGCTCCATCCCGCTGCAACTCCTGAAGCAACTTGTTTATCCGCTTCAATGTCTTTTTGTCCACTGTCTGCCAGTACAGATAGTCGGCCCAGGCTTCAGGCGAAAAGGTGATGTTATACGCCATCTTCCGCCATCGCCTCCAGTTCATCCATCGTTTTCACGATACCCTGGCCGGCTCGAACCTGGGCAAGCCCTCGCTCCAGCTTGCCGAGAAAGGCGGCATTACGCTCTGCCTTCTCCAACTCGTTATACCGCTCTGCGCTAATGATAACCACGTTCTTCTCGGCCTTCCTGGTGACGATCACTGTCTCGGCCTCGTCCGTCACCTTGTCGCAGAAGTCCTTGAACCGGCTCCGGGCCGTTGTAAAGTTAATCGCAATCATACAATACCCCTTTCATACCACGCACTATATTCTGTCTTGTTTATTGTACCATATACGGCCATCTAAATCAACCCTCTAATCCTCCTCGGCCAGAGCCGCCACAAGGAAGTCGCTCACCGTCTGGGACGGGGACACCCGCACCGTGATATGTCCGTCCCTCATGCTGACCTCTGGCAGTGGACAGTCCCACCACTTTCGTATGGTCTTAGGGTCAAGGCCAGTGTCCCGGTGACAGTCGGCCTTGCGCCCCTTCGGGTGCTGCTGCTGCCACTCAAAAACACACGTCTGAGCTTTAGGCCGTCCATCTCTGTTCCTCCATTTTCCGTCAGGATCATCAAAGGCTTGCACTGCCCTCGCTCGCCCTAAATGCTCCCTTTGTTTTCTCCAATTCCGCTTGTTTACTGGCATAGACATACCAGAAAGCCTCGCTATATCATCCCTGGGAAACGTCACATAGTCCTCATTGAACATCGAAAGCGCCGCCTCTACATCATCCCTGGTAAAGCGGTTGACTTCCTCGATGCTCATTTCATCATAGGGCAGAAGCAGAGAATAGGCATCCTGGCGCAGCTCGGCTTCTTCAATCCCGCACTTCTTCGCATAAATCGCCAGGGTCATCACCCCATGATAACGGTGGCCCACACGGATCTCGTCCCGGATACGCCGCAGCCACCAATCATAGAGATCTCTTTTCACCGTCCAGCGGCCCCGCCGCTCCCCCTTCATAATCCGCCGCTCATACCAATCTGGATACTTCTCTTTAGCTTCAGCCAGGGGCATACTGCTCTTTCTCAAAATACCCTCTAACTTCTGCCGCTCCCCGTTAGACGAGGGTATGTACTCCAAGAGATCATCCAGCTCCACCCGATCACCAAGCCGGTAGGCCACCACAGGATAGCCCTTGCCCAGCTTCGTCCCGGAGCCGACCACCCGAAACCCCTGCATAAGCCCCTGCATCTGCGGCTGCTTGATGGAGGATGTGAACCTGTTCCAAATCTGCCGGGTAAGCGAATACTTCAACTCCTTCAGATAGTGCTGGTTCTGCGGGTACATGGGAACCGGCTCAGTCAGGACATAATACAAATGCAACCCTGTCCCGCTGTTCACCACAAAAGTAGCCTTTGGCAAAATTCCTTTATCCATCTGATGAAGCACATCCCGGAGCTGAGGCATTCCCACCCCATCCAGGTCAAAGGCCAGAGCATAGAGGAACCGGGCAAACTTCCCTGACCGTCTTTTGCCAAAATACGATATAGGAGCCATGATAGTAAAATCTGTCTCCTTCAGCTCGTCCAGCTTCTTCAGATCGTCCGTGATGATGTACCGTTTAGCCGTACCGTCTCCCTCAATCTCCAGAGCAATACCATTGACGGAGCCGCCCTTACCAGGCAGAGAAACAGCGATCCCGTTGGGCTTACTGTCCTCAAAGTGACCCTGCCGCTCAAAAGTCCCCTCCGGGAAAATCTCCCGGTAAAACTCAAAGGGCGTAACTTGTTCTAAAAACTGCTCCAAGTGGGCATTCTTCTCCATATACAAGGCTTGATATTCTGACACCGTACCACGAAACCCATTTGACATAGAAGCACCTCCTACACAAAAAAAGAAAAAGAAGCAAAAAGAAAAAATCCGCTGTGGCGGGGACGAAGGAGCCGCCTGCGGGCGGCAGGGGGG
>QZEE01000074.1 GCA_009917445.1 bacterium D16-76
GGTGCTTATGGAGATTGCGAAATGGGGCGGCGCAACCACAAAAAGGAAGGTGATGGAGCTTGCGTGGCATTAACCTTTTACTCATTTTTGAAAGGGGGATTTATAGAAATGAACAATGCTGATGTGCCTATTTGGGAAAAGTACACGCTTACCATTGAGGAAGCGTCAAAATATTTCCGCATTGGAGAAAACAAGCTGCAGAAACTTGCAGAGGAAAATCCCACGGCGGGCTGGGTGAAATCTTGCATTATCGCCATATTTTTGCGGTCATGGTCGTTTTGACCATATAATAGAAATGGGCGAACAAACCGGGCCGCTCCAAGAAACTTTCAAATTCTTTTTGAAAATGGTTCCGCTTTACCCCCGGTTTTTCTCCTATCAGTGAAGGGACGCTTTGGACGCTGTGAAAACCATCATTCTTTCACGAAAAAAGTACGTAGGCATATCCGGCAAGCGGATTATCGTTCCCAAAGCGAAAGCTGCGGTACAATCCAGGCCCAATTTGCTGATTGATATTCAAGCGAAAATGCAGCAGGCCAACTCTCCCGGATTCGAGCGGTGGGCGAAAATTTTCAATCTCAAAGAGATGGCAAAGACGGTTATCTACTTGCAGGAAAAAGGGCTGACAGACCTTGGCGAATTGGAGAAAGTCTGTGATGCGGCGGTGCAAAAATTCAACGATTTATCCGGCCAGTCGAAAGCCGCCAGCGCAAGAATGAAGGACATCTCCGAACTGCAAAAGCACATCGGCGCTTATGGAAAGACGAGGGAAATTTACGCCCAATATCGGAAATTGACAGGCAGGAAGCAGACCCAATTTTATGAACAGCATACTGACGAGATCACCGATTGTCAAGCGGCAAAGCGGTACTTCAATTCGCTCAGTTTGAAAAAACTTCCGTCCATGCAATCGCTGAAACAGGAGTATGCCACGTTGCAGGCTGAGAACAAAAAACGGTATCCAGAGTACAAGCAAGCCAGAGAGAAAATGATAGAACTGCTCACCGCCAAAAACAACGTGGAGCGGATTTTGGGCGTGACAGAAAAAGAGAAAAATCGTGACCGCCAGCAGGAGGCGCGTTGAAGATTTTTCTCTCCCTGCGGGTAACAGCAGACGCCGGAGGCGGCTTAAAAAACCGGGCGCACTTGCGCCCGGTTTTACAGGGGTTTGGGGGCGGTCAGCCAACCAACAAGCACGCGCCGGGTATATACCGGGGCATTGCTTGCCGCTACTCCGCACACAGCCATAATCAAAAATATGTTTCGCCTGAGCAAACATGCGCTTTGATGGCTACAATTCAACATCCAGCGCAGGAGTAATCCGCTTTGTGAGCCGAAAACTAATCGCAATCAACTCCAGTCCAAGAAGAACGATATGTATCTGGAATTTCTCCACAGGATAAAACAGTAGCATGACAGAAAACGTGAGACGAACCAGAAATTCAATAACCGCCGTGTAAAATGCTAAACCCCTGCCGCTATTTTGAATCGCTCTGGTCAGGGAACTGGATGCTTTCAGCAGTCCAAAAATCGCCCAGGTAGTACCCATAGCGCCGATAGAATCCATTCCATGGACGATACAGAGCGCACCCACCACAAACAAAACCAGTCCGCTGGATAGTTCGGAAGCGCGCCCAGCCCGATTTTCGCTATTGCGGAAATAGACAATCCCATACGCAATTCCCACCGCCGTCATCGTACCACCTAGGATGTAGGGCAGAACCGTTGTGATCGGTCCGGAAAACAGGACACACAACAGTCCGATGGTGGCGAAGAGGCCGCAAATAAATCGTTTCATGACGCTTACTCCCTCCCTTTTTACATGAACGAATCGTCAATATTTTTCTGTTTCTGAACGCTGAGATGGGAACCGGCGCCAGTCATTGCTGACGCCGGTTCGCAAATCAAATGACATTGTAAGCCTTCAGCAGCTTTTCGATGTCCGTACCTTGTGCCTTGTCGAGGACCTTGCGCAGGGCAAATTTTTCAATGAGGTTCAGGCTCATATCTGTCAGGGGTTTTCCATCCCGGAGCTTGACGGATGCGTCCAGCAAGTCACGGATGTCATAGGTGCTGCCCCACACTTCGGGGACACCTCGGTCCACGTTGAGCAGCGTGTAAACCGCCTCCATGCCAGTACGCATAGAATACTCGGTGGTAAAAATGGTGTCGCGGGCTGTCTCAGCGAACTGGCCCAGGAAGGCGAAATTTACTGCGCCATCAGGCACTACCTTGGGCCGGTCGGTATCGTTGCGGGGCATGAAGAAAGCGTCAATGTAAGGCATCATCACGGGGACTGTGTTGGCACTGTGCTCGGCCAGCTCCTCGATCTGATCCTCGGGCACGCCCAGATGATAGAGCCACTCCATACAGATCTCCTTGCCGGTACAGTCTCGCATGGGCTTCTTTACATAGTCGCCGGGCACGTTGGAGAACAGGGAGTATACCCACACCAAGCAGTGATCCTTGGGCTGCTCCCGGAACTGTGGCTGGCGGTTGATGGTCCAACTGAGCAGCCAGGAGGAGTCCTTTACAGTGACGATGCCGCCGGTGACCACCTTGCCGGTGAAGGGGTCCCGCTTACAGATATTCTTGATATAAGGGATGATCCTCTGATCCAGCGTCTCCACTGTGGCGCTCATCCAATTGGTCTGCTCCGGGTCATAGCAGAACTTGTCCGGGTTACCGAAAGCGGGGTCCTGGGCAGCAATCCTCCGCCACATATCCCAGCCGCCGCCGGGTTTAATCTCGGTGTTGTAGGCCGCAGGCTCGTTCTGGGAACCCATAGTGGAGTTCTCCACACAGCCGCCATTGGTGATGAACACCAGATCGTCCTCGGTAAAGTCTACAAACTCCTGGATGCCCTCTCGCAGCAACTCAATACGTTTGGCCAGCTTTTTATTTGGCTGAATGTCGAATTCTACGTTGACAACCTTGGTGTTGTAATGGAACTGAACGCCGTGGACCTCCAGATACCTTACCATGGGCAGGATCATGGACTCGTACTGGTTATAGCGGGTGAAGCGCAACGCTTTGAAATCAGGCAGACCGCCCACATGGTGGATGAAGCGCTTAATGTACCGCTTCATCTCCAGAGCACTGTGCCAATTCTCGAAGGCAAACATGGTGCGCCAGTAGAGCCAGAAGTTGGAGTTCAGCACTTCGTCATCGAAGTAGTCGGTGATGCGTTTGTCGTACAGTTCCTCATCCGAGGTAAAGAACAGGCGCATAATCTGCATGGCCGCTTTATCAGAAACATCAAACTTGCCGTCCGTGTGGGCATCCTGGCCCCGGTTCACGGTGGCCCGACAGAGGGAGTAGTTGGGGTCTTCCTTGTTCAGCCAGTAATACTCATCCAGAACGCTGACACCCTCGGTTTCAATAGAGGGGATAGAGCGGTACAGGTCCCACATGACCTCGAAATGGTTGTCCATCTCCCGACCGCCCCGCATGACGTAGCCCACGTTCTCGAACTTCCAGCCGTCGCAGGCACCGCCAGGGATGGGGTCCTTCTCGAAGATGTGGATGTGCTCGCCCTTCATCTGACCATCCCGCACCAGATAGCAAGCGGCGGTTAGAGCCGCTAAGCCGGTACCAATGATGTAGGCCGACTTGTGATCGACACCCTCGGGCTTGCGAGGCCGAGCGAAAGCCTCATAGTTACCACTGGAATAATACATATATAACATCCTTTCCCGAGCCGTTTTCTACGGCTCATTTGTTTGATGAGCTTATGATAAGGCACATCGCGCCATTTCACAATGCACAAAAAAACCACCATGATAAAATTTTTATCATGGTGGCTCAATCGATAATATTTTAGACATTTCCCCCAGAATGTAAGGGCTTGTCAACACGGAACGTATTCAGCGCACGAATCACATTTCCGTGAACCAGTTGACTGGTTCGTTCCACGATGGCCGCAGCATCCTCTTTCATGCCGTTGTCAATCCATTCCAGCATAATCCCGATAAAGGCGTACTCATAAAATTTTGCTATAAATTTCTTGTCCGACTCACTGATTGCCATCCCAGATGACTTTTCCTCCACCACGTCCAAAATCAGATTGTGAACCAGCGGATTCAGGTATTGCTCAACCCGCTCCCGGCCCACAGAACGATAGACACTCAGGACGAAGGGCTTGTTGTCCTCTACCGCACGGAAAATATTGAGGAAACCTGCCTGCCAGGTATCGTAGGTCTTTTTTCCATCCAGTGCTCGGGCGACATCCTCCTCACAGGTCCATTCCACCAAGTCATAGACGTCTTTGAAATGGTAGTAGAAGGTCATGCGGCTGACGCCGCATTTCTCGGCAATGTCGTTGATAGTAATCTTATTTAGCGGCTTCTGAAGCAACAGAAGCTTTAGCGACGAGGCCAAAGCTCGTTTTGTGATCTGAGACATAGGCAAACCTCCTCTACACAGTTTCTGATGTGTACAAAATCCATTCATTTCGGAATCGTCCAATTCAGGGACTCCTTAAAGATAAGTATAATCCATCCCGGAAAAACCGTCAAGATTTTTATGGTTGAAGTCGAATTCAAGTTCGAGGGGGGCCTCTCATGCACAACTGAAATTTGAAACAAGAGGACAAGGCCAAAATCTCCATTCCCCCTTGACAACAGCTTTAGAACCATTCGCCCTTTGGTGATAATTCTATTTTTTCTAAAACACCCTTGACAAAGTTTATCTGAGCTGAAGCTGCTGGTTGACGCGGTAGAGGGTTCTAAATTTATTACCGCGAAAAAAAGCGGGGAGCTGGTGGCAAAAATCATATCCATGGCCAGCACAGGCTATGCGGACCAGTTAAACCGCCACTTGTACACAGTTGGCCGTATCAAACCCGAAAATGAAAACATCTATTATGTGATAGACGCTATCTTCCGCGCCATCCAGACAGGGCAGAGGATTTCCTTCCAGTATTTCCGCTATGACGCCAACCGCGAGCGCGTCCCCCGGCATGATGGGGAGCCGTTCGTCCTCTCCCCCTATGCTATGCTCTACAACGAGGACAAATATTATGTCCTGGGGTACTATAGCCTTTTTGATAAAATCACCACGTTCCGTGTAGACCGCATGGGCATCCCGGAGATACTGGCCGAGCCAGCCCATCCGAAACCGGAAGGATTTGACCCTGTTGATTATACAGTAGATGTTTTCAGTATGTATGAGGGCAGTCTGGAAACCGTGGAGCTGCTATGTGAAAATGACATGATGGATTCTATTGTTGACCGTTTTGCCATTACATTCACTATGAAGTTGTCTGAAAATATCAAAAAAGCTGAAAAGGGCCGCTAACACCCGCTTCCACACTATCCCCAAAAAAGGAGTTTGCCCACCCGGGCAGGCTCCTCCTTTGCATCTCCCGATGCCAAGGGTGGCGGGAAATGCCGCTGGCCCCGGCCAGCGAAAGGAGATGAGCAGCATGTTCTACCAGAAAGTCAACCGACGCAGCCGGGAGGCCATGACCGGCTTCCTGGCCCGCCACTACCGCTACAACACCATGAACTCATTGAACTGCTTCACGTCCTACGCCAACAATGTCAAAATCCAAAACCTGGATATCCCCAGCGAGCTGCAAGACCTGGCCTATGACGTGACTAGCGGCGAGGTTGAGGCCCCCGATTGGGACATATTCTTTGCCCGTACTGTCTCGGACTTTTACCAGCGCACCGGCTACCATATCGGCTT
>QZEE01000075.1 GCA_009917445.1 bacterium D16-76
CTTCTTTTTCTGCCGCTGTTCAGATTCGTTGTATTGCTATTTGGCTCCTTATTTATTGACGACACTATCTAACGAAAAACTATGTTATCTCCCTTTTTCATGCAAAGGCTTACAATAAATGGTAAAATCTACATAAAGGAGACTGGCTTATGATTAGGATTTTACTGTCTGCACGGCTTGGTGAGCTGAGGTGGACACAGGCAGACCTTGCACGGAAAACGGGGATTCGGGCGTCAACCATTGGGGACTACTACAATGAAATGACAGACCGGGTAAGCCTCCGACACTTAGAGCGGATATGCTCTGCCCTGGAATGCGATTTGCCTGACCTTCTGGCTATCGTCCCCGAAAAGGAGGACGGGACGCCGGGGGACAGGACGCGCAGCGGGCAGATTGTGAAAGCCCCAGTCCGGCGCAAGGAATGAGCCACACTCCGAATGGCCTAGATGTTTGCAACATTTAGGCCATTCATTATATACTCAAAAAATTTAGTATCCTATTGACTTTTATTTGTGCCTGCTTTATAATAAGAATGTAGCAACAAAGAAAGTGCAGGAGGTGGAAATACTGGGAATCAGGAAAGGCACAAAGCTGACCGACACGCCAAAATCAAAAATGCTCCGCATCCGCATTGATGAAGAAACCAACAGAAAGCTTCAAGCGGTGTGCAAAGCAGAGGGAAAGAGTATGTCGGAAATCGTTCGGGCAGGAATCGAAAGGCAATACGCCGAAATGAAAAAATGAGAGCAGCCCGCCACCGTGGAAAGTATCGGACTGCTCAGAAAGACCAAAACCGTGAGGCTCTGGCAAAGCTATTATACCAGACCTCCGGGGAAAATTCAAGGAGGACTGGAAAATGGCTTACGAATCTATGAAAAAACAAAACTTTGGGATTGAAATCGAATTGACTGGCATCACCCGCAGGGCAGCAGCTGATGTGATAGCAAGATACTTTGGTACCACCAGCACACACGTTGGCGGCGGGTACGACCCCTATACTGCCACTGACCGCAAGGGGCGTGTCTGGCGGGCCATGACGGACGGCAGTATCCACACCAAGAAGCGTGTAAACGGCGTACTGATAAGCGCGAATAGGGACTACTCCTGCGAGGTTGTCAGCCCGGTTTTACGGTATGAGGATATGGAGGACTTGCAAGAAATCATCCGCCAGCTGCGCAAGGCAGGGGCTATTGCCAATAGCTCCTGCGGCATCCACGTCCATGTGGACGGGAAAGACCATACGCCCGAGAGCTTGACCCGCTTGATGGGTTTCGCTATTGGCCGGCAGGATTTATTCTATGAGGCGCTGGGGATTGGCGACAGGGCCAACCGCTGGTGCAAGAAGATGAACCGCAATCTTTTGCAGGCCATGAAAAAAGACGCTGTGCGGACAAAAGATAGCCTGGAGCGCATCTGGTACAGCGCTGTGAATGACGGATATGAGGGCAGCATTGACCACCAGCATTTCTATAACGTGCTTTTGGTGAATGGCGGTACTTTGTCAACAGAATCAGGCAGACGGGACGCATTTCTGCCCCCGTTGTGGGGAAATGTCCATAAAAGACAAGCTGTGTACCAACGCCCTGAGCCGCCACGCTCATGTGTATGTGTGCGACAGGTGCGGGATGGATGAAGCCATCCGGGAAATGCGCGGGGAGGACTTGCCGTTGAGGGAGTGGGCCGTTGCAAAGCTGCGGGAAGTGGATAAATGAGAAAAGGCCGCCGACTTTTTCATACACAACAATATAGAGTCAGTGGTTGTTCCCTTACACTGCGGAACCATGATATTTTTACTCCACAAACTGCTTTCCTATTTGTTCGATTTGCCAGCATGATAATTCCAAATTAGGAGAATAAAGGCGAAATTACGCGAAATCAGGAAAAAACATGAGAAAATCCCCAAAAATTTCTCTTAAATTCCAGTTGACATCCTTTAACTCTGTGCATATAATAAGGATGTAGCTCGTAGCTATACACTACGTTATCCACCCATAGCGAGTAGTTCCCCCAACCATATGGGGAGTAACGAAGCTATGGGTTTTTTCATAATCATAGGAGGGAAAGAATGTCTGAAAAAATTCCTGGTCGTAGAGCACGCTTTATGAGAGATAAATTTGAGACAAAAACGGCTATACTCGTAGACGGTGGTTTTTACCGTAGTCGGGCAAATGCACTTGTAGGACAAAAAACTCCTAGGGAGCGCGCAGACGAGTTAGAACGGTATTGTTTAGATCACCTTCACGATAAATATGAGAAGCGTTTTCTATACCGTATTTTCTATTATGACTGTGCTCCTATCGAAAAAGGAACAAATGTATATCATCCTCTTACCCGGCGGTCTGTGAATTTGGGGGATAGTGAAGATGGAAAATGGATGCAAGAATTTCTGGCAGAATTAAAACACAGACGGAAATTTGCCTTACGGATGGGGCGGTTGGGAACAAAGGGGAATTCCACTATGTGCTATAATCTGAGGCCAGAGATAACGAAAGAATTGCTTAATGGAAAAAAGAAATTAGAAGAACTTTCTCTGTCTGACTTTAAACTTAACATAGCACAAAAGGGAGTTGATATGCGCATAGGTGTGGATATTTCCTCTATTGCTTTCAAACACCAAGTGGATCAAATTGTCTTAATCGCTGGAGACAGCGACTTTGTACCAGCAGCAAAACAAGCACGGAGAGAAGGAATAGATTTTATCCTTGATCCTATGGGTAACCATATCCCAGACGATTTATTTGAACATATAGACGGCGTTCGGACACAAAAACTTGTGAAACCAAAAGCACCGCTAGATGATAAATCCAATTCTGCTTAATTCTTCATTACTTATAATAAAATCAAAAAGCCCCGGCCAACCCAAAAGGTCAGCCGGGGCTTTCCCGTACCCTTATGCTTTTTCCATCGCCCGCTTGATGATCACAGCCGCCTTGACCTCACTCTTGGTCAGACCCAGCTTGCCGTCACCCGTGCCCTTGATAATGCCGTCTTCCACCAGCTGGGCAATGTCCTCCCGCCAATAATCAGGCACATCCTCCAAGGTGTTATAAGTAGGGTTCTGCCGGGCCGCTTCTTCCCATGCAATTTCCCGCATCCTGTCCTCTGTCATATCCGCTTCCTCCTTTTCTGTAATCAGCCCCGGTAAATCCGCCGCAATGAACGGCGCCGGGTCAATGCACACATCATTCTGGTTGCGCACTTCAAAGTGCAGGTGGTTCCCATAGCTGTTGCCCGTATTGCCCATACGGCCTATCTGCTGGCCCTTCTCCACCTGCTGGCCGGTTGAGACGCTTACTGCACTCAGGTGGGCATACAGAGTGGCATAGCCGCCCGGGTGCTTGATTTTCACACAGTTGCCATAGCTGGCATTGCCAGAACTGCCCTTATTGTTCTGCTGGCCCGTCTGGCAGAAAACCACCTGCCCCGGGGAGTGGGCCAGGATGCCGTCCGTTTGAGTGGTCTGCCAGCCCAGGTCAACGCCGCTGTGGCCGTTGCCGAAAGGGTTTGTTATCTTGTTCTCCTGGGTCGCCAGAACCCGGCTCTTGCCGCTCACCTTCCCACCTCCTTTTGTCAGTGCAGGGTAGTCCTTATAGGCCCAGTTGCAATCGAGCTGCACACCGTCTATGTACAGCCTGTCTGTAAACTGCCAGATGCCGTAAGGCTTTTTCAGTTCACACACGGAATTGTATTGCGCCGCCCAGCGGTCGTAGCGGTCAAACACCGGGTCAGTCAGGTAATGGGTGAACCAGTTGTAATTGGAATATACCCCCGCGTAAAGCCCCGCCGCCTCGATGGTTGAGCAGAAGCCCTGGGCGGCCCTGGCCAGGTCGCCGCCCAGGGTGCTTTCATCCTCCATATCGTACCACACGCCATAGGCGGGCTTGCGGCCGGCTAGTATGCGCAGGCAGTGTTTGGCCTCATCGATGCCCCCCTGCCTGTCCCGGGCATAGCCGTAATGATACGCGCCCCAGGCAATGCCTGCTGCTTCACAGCCCGCTATGTGCTTCTCAAAGAGGGCGTCCTGCTGGCCGGGGTAGTCGCTGCCATACCCCGTGCGGAGGATGGCAAACTCGATGCCCGACGCCTTGAGGGCCGCATAGTCTTTCACCTTGTTGTGTGTGGACAGGTCTACGCCTTTTACTGCCATACTCAGGCCGCAAAGCCTTTGCCGCTGGCACGTTCCGGGGCATCATTGATGCAGTCGCACCACTGGCGGCAGGATTCCTCTAAAACCGTGTCAAACATTTTGACGCGGGCAGGGTCGCCTAAAATATCGCTTGCGTTCATAGGCTCCTTTTTTTCTGTCAGCGTCTGCCGGATGGAGGGTTTCTCACGGTGCTGGTTTTCCGTGGGTTCTTCCTTGTGTTCCGGTTCTTTTTCCTCATTCTCCGTCTGCTGGACAGGGGGCTTTTTGGCTTCCCGCACGGTTTCCGCTGCCGTTTCCAGCCGTTCCACGCTGCCGATTGCCGCAAGGGTGGCATTGTTCATGGTGGAGAGCATCTTGTGGACTGTCCGCATGGGGGCAAGGACAGCGGCCTGGAAGCGCCCCTCCTGCCCGCCGTCCACGGCCTGGGTTTCCCTGCCGGTCACGGCGCGTCCGGCGTTTTTCAGATGTTTTCCATCATTGACAGCCGCTACCGCTGTAACAAGCCGCTGATCGTGACCACGAATCTGAAGCTGGACGAGTTGAAGCACCCGCCCGATCTCGCTCACGCCCGTATCTATGACCGGATTTTAGAACGCTGCGCCCCTATCCTCTTTGCTGGGAAGAACTTCCGGGAGGACAACGCCTCCAGCACCAAGGCGGCAGCGCGGCAGATCATCACATCACCCATGGCCCGCTATCGGCAGGCCGTCACCGAGAAAGGAGAACTATGAGCAACGAACCGACCGCCACCGAAACCATTACCTTCCCCAAGCCCACGCCGCAGACCCCGCCCGCGCTGGTGAAGAAAATCGGCAAAACCACCTACCGGGTGTGGGCGCATTTCAGTACCACCAGCACCGAGACGATGGAGGACAAAATCAAGCGGTTACTTCGTGAGGAAGTCCGTCAGGCGATGGAAAACGAGTAACAACGCAAACAGGCCGGGAACTGTAACAGGTTCCCGGCCATTTTCGGCAGAAAATTGTGAACACTTTGTAAACATGATGAAAAAGTCCTTGACAACAAGCAACAGGCAAGACCGCCCGCTCCATACTTATTTCATGCGGTGCGCGGCTGGCCCCATTTGACATCCCGCAACTCCGGGAGATTATGAGCTATGACGAGATGGAGCTTGACAAGCTGGGAGACAGACGGACGGCGGCTTTCTTCATCATCAGCGATACCGACACCACCTACAATTTTATTGTAGCTTTGGCGTTTTCGCAGATGTTCAACCTCTTGTGTGAACGGGCGGACAACGTACATGGGGGCCGCCTGCCCCATCATGTGCGGGTGCTGTGGGACGAGGCCGCCAACACCGGGCAAGTCCCCAACCTTGAAAAGCTGGTGGCGGTCATCCGCTCCCGGGAGGTCAGTCTGACGCTGTTCTACCAGCAGTTGGCCCAATGCAAGGCCATCTATGACAAGAACGCCGAGACGATACTCGGCAACATGGACAGCGTGGTATTCCTCGGGGGCCGGGAGGCCAGCACCATCAAGGAAATATCGGAGAACTGGCTGGGCAAGGCCACCATCTC
>QZEE01000076.1 GCA_009917445.1 bacterium D16-76
GGAAGAGCAGCTTTCGCTGTTCAATGAACCGGAGCTGTTCGCAGACCCCAAGGCTGTGGAGCCCGACTTGGCCGTGTTGACAAACTATCCCCTGCCACCCCCAATATGGTATAATGATAGAAGCAGGGGGATGAGAAAATGCAGCTGAAATACCACATGGTAACAATAGAAGATCTGGTGCCCCAGGAGCACTTTCTACGGAAATTGGAGCATGTGCTGGACATGTCATTTGTGCAGGAAGAAACGGCCCACTTATTCAGCCGGAAATACGGCCGGCCTCCCATCGACCCGGTAGTCATGGTAAAATACCTGCTGGTGGGCTTCAGCCGCCAGACCTTCATCAACGATGATATCGGCCTGGTGACCAGCCTGCCCGCCCGCTATGCCGCGGCGGCCCGACGCACCATCAATCGCCAGTGCTATGAGATCCTCATGAAGAATCCCAAGATCTACGATGACAAGGCGCTGTTCGGGGCTGACCACAAGAACCTGCTCAAGACCGGCACCGGCATCACCAAAGAAGCCGTGCAGGCTATGATCATGGCCATCTCCACCCAGGAGGATCAGTTCAAGCAGGCCATCACCATCCGGCCCGCCATGCTGGTGCTGCCGGTGGGCATGGGCTTCGACCTGTTCACCCTGTTCAACTCTCCCACTATCCAGACTACGGACAACACCCAGGCGGTGAACCCCCTGTACCGTTACGGCCTGCAGCAGGTGGAGGACCCGGAGATCAACCGGCTGGCCAAGGATGGCGCGGCCCCCTGGTTCCTGCTGGGCAACACCGAGGACACCGCTTTTATTGAGGTGGACTACCTCAACGGCCAGGAGGTGCCCAACATTCGCCGCAGCGAGACTGTGGGCCAGCTGGGCTTTATGTGGGACATCTACCTGGATTGGGGCATCCAGGTCATGGACTACCGGGGCGCTGTGAAGAACCCCGGCGTGAAGATCGAGAACACGCTGCTGGCGTAAACGGAAAGGAAGGTAAAGCAAAATGGCAACCACGAAAGAGGCCGCAAAGGCCAATGTGACCGCTGAGTACATCCAGAAAGGCGAGGCCCTGGACTACAGAAACGCCACCGACAAGACCATCCCCTGTGACACGGTGGTGGTTGTGGGCGGCAGGATCGGCGTTACAGGCGGCGAGATCAAGCCCGGCGAACTGGGCTCCCTGCACATGGTGGGGGTGTTCCGGCTCCCCAAAAGTGGAGAGTCCGCTATTGAGATGGGTACGGCTGTCCACTTTGACGGCACGGGCATCACCGCCACGGCGGCGGAGGGCACGACCACCCCGGCAGGCTATGCCGCAGCCCCCAGTGAGGCCGGCGACAAGTTTGTGCTGGTGAAGCTGCTGGGATGAGGCCGCTGTGTTTCAAAGAGGCCGTGCAGTCTGACGTGCAGGGTGTGTTCCTGAACACAGAGGAATTCGCCGGCCGGCACACCATCAAATACGATGGCAAGGTGTATAAGGACATTTCGGCCAGTATCCAGGAAGCGGAACAGGCGGAGCGCACACAGTTAAAGGACGACCGCACCCAGGGAATCTTCCGGGCGCAGGCCGTCTTATTTTGCGCCCGCGCAGACCTTGACGGCAAGCTGCCGGAGCCGGGCACCTGGCTGGAAGTCAACAACGGGAAAAACCCCCGCTTCTTCAACAAGTACCAGGTGGGCGCCGCGGGGGATGAGATGGGCATGGTACGGATAGAGCTGGGGAGGTTTGCGCAATGAGCAGCGTGACGCTGCATCCAATTCGCGCCCGGCCCTGGGTGGAAGCAGTCAGCTTGCGGCCCGCGAAGAAAGCTGGAGGTGGCGTTGAATGAGCACAGTGCAGGTGCAGGTCTTAGACCAGGGGCGGCTTGCCCGGGTGGAAAAGCTGCTGGCAGGCGTCCCAAACGGTGTGCAGCGGGCTATGAAAGCCGCTATGGTGCGGGCCGTGTCCCACCTGCGGGCGAACACGGTAAAGGCCATACAGCAGCGGTACGACATATCCGCGGGCAATATCCGGGCTAATGAGAACGTAACTGTCCGCTACACCTACCAGGACGGGGTGCAGGCTTTTGTGTATTTCCATGGCGGTAAAATCCCCCTGTTCCGTTACGGCGGAGCAAGCCCCGGGGCGCCCGCTTATTTCGATGAGCGCGTCCCCATGATGATACACGGCCAGTGGCGCATGGGCCGCCCGGGCCTGCCTGCCCACGGCCACCAGCTCAAAGGCACCACCCCGGCCCTGTTCGAGCACGCCTTTGTGGCCCGGATGGGCAGCGGCCATGTGGGTATCTTTGAACGGAACGGCGGCGGGACCCGCACCGGTGGGGATTCCATCTCCGAAATCATGGGTGGCACCGTGGCGGGGATGCTGGGCAGCAAAGAGGTGGAGGACCGTCTTAGCGAGGAAACCGGCAAGGTGGCCCAGGAACGTTTGGAGCATGAGGTGCTCCGATTTCTCAACGGCTGGGGAGGCTACCTTAACCGGCATAAAACCGGGCAGGCCCAGGGCCACGGCCCGCCCGGCCCTGCTACCCCCGGCGGGGCGGGTGGACATTATTTTGATATAGACAACGGCATGGATTACCTCTGCACTGGGCGGGACGAAAACGGCTGGGTCTGGAGGCTGTCAGGCGCTGTGGACGCGTCCGATATGATGTACGGGGGCAGGCCCCTTGACGAAGCCCTGGGCGGCTTGGAAGACAACTTGGGCTCTATGGGGCAGAGGCTTTCCACCCATGTGGCGGACAAAAGAAACCCCCACGGGGTGACAGCAAGCCAGGTGGGGGCTGTGCCCGCCACAAGGAAGGTCAACGGCAAGGCCCTTAATGTGGACATCACCCTGACGGCCGCGGATGTAGGGGCAAGGCCCAGCACTTGGACCCCTACCGCTGCGGACGTGGGCGCGATGGCCCAGGTGTTCCATGCCGGGGCTGCCGCCCCCAGCAACACCAAGCTTTTGTGGATTGATACCACGGCTGGCACAGGAGGCCTCAAATATTACAACGGATCAAAGTGGGTCCATGTGCCTGTGGCCTATACGTAAGGGAGGTGGTAAACGATGGCTATTGTGAAAGCGGAACGCTTTACCGCCTTGAAAGCCAAGGTGAAAGCGGAGATGCTGCGCCGTGACCAATCCGGGTCTGTGGCCGCTTACGGCGGCAGCGCCTACGACTACACCGAGCCCCCGGCGGCCGGGAAAACCATCCGGCAGGAGCACCGGGACAAATTGGCTGGGCCTATGAGCGCCGTAAACAGCCGGGATATTCCCGCCACGTCCGGGGCCAAGCCCGTTACCGAAGCCGAAGTGTCTGCGATGGAGACGAAAATAGCGGTTTGGGCGGCCCGGCCCATCACCGACAACAGCGGCTCGGATTGCCGGAGCGGATGCACCGGGACCTGTTACACAGGGTGCAATACAGGGTGCTCTGGCTGCGGCAGCGGGTGTCCCACCGGGTGCTCCGGCTGCGGCAGCGGATGCCCCACCGGGTGCTCCGGCTGCGGCAGCGGATGCCCTGCCGGGTGCTCGACGGGTTGTGTAAGCTATTGCGCCGGGGCCTGCGCCCAAGGCTGCGCCATTGACTGCGGGTCCGGATGCAGCAGTGCGTGCTCGTCCTGCGGCGGCAACTGCTCTGGCTATGCGTCCGGCTGAAAATGGACGATACAAAGGAGGAAACTACATGATCGATCACATTTTGCCGGTTATTAAAGAGCCTGCGGATTATATCACGGCCTTGTCCCTATACAGGGCCGACCCCTTGACCGCCGCCGGGGCAGGCAAACTGCTGGAAATCCTGGCAAAGTACCAGGGCGTAGACGGGGCCGGGGAGGACATGGAGTACCTAAAGCTCTGCCTGGCCGTGGACCTGCTGTTGGGGGGCGCGGGACAGACACAGAAGCATTTGGGGCCCTGGAACTTAGCGGCGCCACCTTAGACGCGCTCCTTGAAGCCTGGGGCCTGGCCCTGGGGTGGGAGCGGTTCAGCATAGGGGACGCATCCCGTATTTGGGAGCAGGTACAGTCTGGGGGCGCTTCTCAGCCCGCCCGGGTGCTTCTGGCGCGGTTGGCCCTGGACAGCATGGCCGGGGCACCGAATTTTGTGGAGCTGCAAGAGCCTATACGCGGATTGGCGGGCTTCCTGACAGACACGGGCCCAGATATCCTGGCGCGCTATGCGGCCCTCGTGGGGGAGGTGCGGTTGAAATGCAGGAAATAAAAGAAACCTCCATGCCCCTGCCGGATGAAATAGTGGATTACCTACAGGCACTGGATTACGAGGCTGGCGGGCTCCGGGTCCTGCACACCCACGCGCTGAATGCCGGGGTGCCGGCCGGCAGAGTGGAGGAGATCCGGCAGCGGTTCCTGGACAAATACGCCGAATACCAGGCCGCCAAACAAGAGGTATGGGGCCGCTATGGCAGCGGCCGTCCATGCCCCTGGTGGGTGGATTTCCAAAGCGGCCGCCTGTGTATGCGGGAGGAGGCGGGCAATGATGCGTAACGACCGCCGCGATGCCCGGCAGTTCCAAAATACCTACCCCCGTATGTTTGACGGCCGGCACGTAAAGACCGTGACCTTCATCGTTACCCACCAGTGCAACCTGCGGTGTACGTATTGCTACGAGCACAACAAAAGCGGGAAGCGCATGTCCCTGGAGACAGCCCAAAAGTGCGTGGACCTGCTTTTTGCGGAGGACGCCAATGGCAGCGGCCTCATCAATGACAGGGACGCCGACGGCCTGATCCTGGAATTTATCGGGGGCGAACCGTTTTTAGAGGCCAGTCTTATTGACCAGACGATGGCATATTTCCTGTCCCGGGCCATAGGGCTCAACCACCGCTGGCAGACCCGGTACATGATAAACATCTCCACTAACGGGACATTGGGGGACGACCCGCGGGTGCGGGCGCTGATGCAAAAGTATAAGGGCCGGCTTTCCATCAGCGTCACCATTGATGGGGCCAAGGAAGCCCACGACGCCTGCCGGGTGGACCTTGCGGGGCAGGGCTCCTACGACCGGGCTATACAGATGTTCCGCCGGACGGGTGGGCCCGGAGGGGGGCGCACCACCAAATACACCATAGCGCCTGGGAACCTCCCCCTGTTGGCGGACGCCGTGCGGCATCTGGTGCTGCAGGAAGGTGTGGAGACCCTCAACTGCAACTGCGTGTATGAGGAAGGCTGGACTCCCAGCCACGCCCAGGAGCTGTACCGGCAGCTGAAAAGGGTATCGGACATGCTCTTGGAAAGCGGCGCCGGTACCTACGTGTCTATCCTGGATTGGGAGGCCGGCAGCCCCCTGCCGGAAACCGATACCCAAAACTGGTGCGGCGGGGACGGGCG
>QZEE01000077.1 GCA_009917445.1 bacterium D16-76
AAGAAAGGACTATGGTCAAGCCCTCGGCCTATTAGTACTGCCAAGCTGAACATGTTGCCATGCTTACACACGCAGCCTATCAACCTTGTAGTCTACAAGGGGCCTTACTAGCTTACGCTATGGGATATCTAATCTTGGAGGCGGCTTCACGCTTAGATGCTTTCAGCGTTTATCCGTTCCACACATAGCTGCCCAGCCGTGCTCCTGGCGGAACAACTGGTGCGCCAGAGGTGTGTCCATCCCGGTCCTCTCGTACTAAGGACAGCTCTCCTCAAATATCCTGCGCCCACGACAGATAGGGACCGAACTGTCTCACGACGTTCTGAACCCAGCTCGCGTACCACTTTAATCGGCGAACAGCCGAACCCTTGGGACCGAATACAGCCCCAGGATGTGATGAGCCGACATCGAGGTGCCAAACCTCCCCGTCGATGTGAACTCTTGGGGGAGATCAGCCTGTTATCCCCAGGGTAGCTTTTATCCGTTGAGCGACGGCAATTCCACTCTCTACCGCCGGATCACTAACTCCAACTTTCGTTACTGCTCGGACCGTCATCCTCGCAGTTAGGCCAGCTTATGCGTTTACACTCAAGGGCACGGTTTCCATCCGTGCTGAGCTGACCTTTGAGCGCCTCCGTTACCTTTTTGGAGGCGACCGCCCCAGTCAAACTGCCCGCCTAACAATGTCCCCCGGCCAGATTCATGGCCGCAGGTTAGAATTCCAACAACCTAAGGGTGGTATCCCAAGGGTGGCTCCCTACAAGCTGGCGCCCGTAGTTCGCTGCCTCCCACCTATCCTGTACATAAATTATCGAAACCCAATATTAAGCTGCAGTAAAGCTCCATGGGGTCTTTCCGTCTTGTCGCGGGTAACCGGCATCTTCACCGGTACTACAATTTCGCCGGGCGGGTAATTGAGACAGTGCCCAGATCGTTACACCATTCGTGCGGGTCGGAACTTACCCGACAAGGAATTTCGCTACCTTAGGACCGTTATAGTTACGGCCGCCGTTTACTGGGGCTTCAATTCAATGCTTGCACATCTCCTCTTAACCTTCCAGCACCGGGCAGGTGTCAGCCCCTATACTTCATCTTTCGATTTAGCAGAGACCTGTGTTTTTGATAAACAGTCGCCTGGGCCTATTCTCTGCGGCCACATTGCTGTGGCATCCCTTCTTCCGAAGTTACGGGATCAATTTGCCGAGTTCCTTAACTACCCTTCTCCCGTTGGCCTTAGAATCCTCTTCCTGTCTACCTGTGTCGGTTTGCGGTACGGGCGCCGAAGATATACACAAGACTTTTCTCGCCCTCGTCCAAGCATGCTTCCCTACTCTAATTTCGGTCCCTTTCGCCCGGGGTAACCAGCACCCGGGTCATGCCCTTTCAAGGTGTCCTCTTGCTTAAATCTTTTGGCGGCTACGGAATTTCCACCGTATGTGCATCGGCTACGCCTTTCGGCCTCACCTTAGCTCCCGGCTAACTTGGAGCGGACGAACCTTCCTCCAAAAACCTTAGACTTTCGGCCAATATGATTCTCACATATTTCTCGCTACTCATTCCGGCATTCTCACTCGTGTAAAGTCCACCAGCGCTTACGCTCTGACTTCACCCCTTACACGACGCTCTCCTACCACGCATATTACTATGCATCCCAAGCTTCGGTGTACACTTTAGCCCCGTTAAATTTTCGGCGCAGGGTCACTCGACCAGTGAGCTATTACGCACTCTTTTAATGAGTGGCTGCTTCTAAGCCAACATCCTGGTTGTCTGTGCAACCCCACATCCTTTTCCACTTAAGTGTACTTAGGGACCTTAGCTGTGGGTCTGGGCTGTTTCCCTTTTGACAATGAAACTTATCTCACACTGTCTGACTCCTGTACATCGATTATCCGGCATTCAGAGTTTGATAAGCTTCGGTACCCTCTCGGGCCCTAGGCTATTCAGTGCTTTACCTCCGGTAATCTAATACAAGGCTAGTCCTAAAACTATTTCGGAGAGAACCAGCTATCTCCGGGTTCGATTGGAATTTCTCCGCTACCCACACCTCATCCGCTACCATTTCAACGGGAGTCGGTTCGGTCCTCCATGGAGTTTTACCTCCACTTCAACCTGGACATGGGTAGATCACCCGGTTTCGGGTCGAATACAACTGACTTCATACGCCCTATTCAGACTCGCTCTCGCTGCGGCTCCGGACCTTAAGTCCTTAACCTCGCCAGTTACATTCACTCGCCGGACCATTCTACAAAAGGTACCCGATCACCCATTGACGGGCTCTCGGTGCTTGTAAGCACAAGGTTTCAGGTTCTTTTTCACTCCCCTCCCGGGGTTCTTTTCACCTTTCCTTCACAGTACTATACACTATCGGTCACCAGGTAGTATTTAGGCTTGGAGGGTGGTCCCCCCGTATTCCCACCAGGTTTCACGTGCCCGGCGGTACTCTGGATACAGCTAGCTCTGCTCACCTTTCGCATACGTGACTCTCACACTGTCTCGTTGGCCTTCCCATGCCATTCTGCTAGGTTTACAGATACATGTTGCTGTCCAAACCCCGCAGGTATTACTACCCACGGTTTGGCCTCTTCCGCGTTCGCTCGCCACTACTAGCGGAATCTCGGTTGATTTCTCTTCCTCGCCCTACTTAGATGTTTCAGTTCAGGCGGTACCCCTCATACAGCTATGTATTCACTGTATGATGACTGGACATGACTCCAGCCGGATTGCTCCATTCGGAAATCTGCGGATCGATGCCCACTTACGGCTCCCCGCAGCTTATCGCAGTTAGTCGCGTCCTTCATCGGCTCCTGGTGCCAAGGCATTCCCCTTGCGCTCTTTGTAGCTTGACCATGTGTTCTCTTTCTTGAGTAGCTAACTTACAAAGAATAAGCTAACTTTTTGCCTCTTGAAATTGTAGTTATTACCCAGACAAGCCTTTTTAGACTTATCTGAAAATAACTTCTCGATTTCTATCTGCTTCTGCTTTATTCAGTTTTCAAGGTACAATATGAAAGCTTTTGGCTTTCATATGGAAGTTTGACTTTGCCCAATCCGTTCGCAATCTTGCTTCGCAAGACCGCCAAACTTCTGTGCGCTTCCTCTTCACTTCCGTCTTCTGTTTTTGCCCTTTCGGGCTGGTGGGCTTAAGTGGACTCGAACCACCGACCTCACGCTTATCAGGCGTGCGCTCTAACCGGCTGAGCTATAAGCCCATAGATTATTTTGCCGGCAGTCTTATCCTGCCCTGGTGGAGATGAACGGGTTCGAACCGATGACCCCCTGCTTGCAAAGCAGGTGCTCTCCCAGCTGAGCTACACCCCCATATCCGGAAAGGTGATGCTTCCCTTTCTCTCCTTCGAGGATCTTAAGGACCCTCAAAATTAAACAACGATTAGAATTCTGGACTCGTGCCGACCTTGGATGTTAAAGCAAACCGCAGCTTGCTTTGGTCTCCATAGAAAGGAGGTGATCCAGCCGCACCTTCCGATACGGCTACCTTGTTACGACTTCACCCCAGTCGCCAATCCTACCTTCGGCAGCGCCCTCCTTGCGGTTAGGCTACTGACTTCGGGTATTACCGGCTCCCATGGTGTGACGGGCGGTGTGTACAAGGCCCGGGAACGTATTCACCGCGGCATGCTGATCCGCGATTACTAGCAATTCCAACTTCACGCAGGCGGGTTGCAGCCTACGATCCGAACTGAGACCGTTTTTGGGGTTTTGCTCCACCTCGCGGTCTTGCTTCCCTCTGTTAACGGCCATTGTAGTACGTGTGAGGCCCAGGTCATAAGGGGCATGATGATTTGACATCATCCCCACCTTCCTCCGTTTTGTCAACGGCGGTCCTGCTAGAGTGCTCTTGCGTAGCAACTAACAGTAAGGGTTGCGCTCGTTGCGGGACTTAACCCAACATCTCACGACACGAGCTGACGACAACCATGCACCACCTGTCACCGGTGCCCCGAAGGGAAACCCTATCTCTAGGGCGGTCACCGGGATGTCAAGACCTGGTAAGGTTCTTCGCGTTGCTTCGAATTAATCCACATACTCCACTGCTTGTGCGGGCCCCCGTCAATTCCTTTGAGTTTCAGCCTTGCGGCCGTACTCCCCAGGTGGATTACTTATTGTGTTAACTCCGGCACGGAGGGGGTCAGACCCCCCACACCTAGTAATCATCGTTTACGGCGTGGACTACCAGGGTATCTAATCCTGTTTGCTACCCACGCTTTCGTGCTTCAGCGTCAGTTAAAGCCCAGTAGGCCGCCTTCGCCACTGGTGTTCCTCCCGATCTCTACGCATTTCACCGCTACACCGGGAATTCCGCCTACCTCTACTCCACTCAAGTCCTGCAGTTTCAAAAGCAGTTCACGGGTTAAGCCCATGGATTTCACTTCTGACTTGCAGGGCCGCCTACGCACCCTTTACACCCAGTAAATCCGGACAACGCTCGCTCCCTACGTATTACCGCGGCTGCTGGCACGTAGTTAGCCGGAGCTTCCTCCTCTGCTACCGTCATTATCTTCACAGAGGACAGAGGTTTACAATCCGAAAACCGTCTTCCCTCACGCGGCGTTGCTGGTTCAGGGTTTCCCCCATTGACCAATATCCCTCACTGCTGCCTCCCGTAGGAGTCTGGGCCGTGTCTCAGTCCCAATGTGGCCGTTCAACCTCTCAGTCCGGCTACCGATCGTCGACTTGGTGGGCCGTTACCCCGCCAACTATCTAATCGGACGCGAGCCCATCTTTCAGCGGATTGCTCCTTTGGCCACTGTACTATGCAGTACCGTGGTCTCATGCGGTATTAGCGTTCGTTTCCAAACGTTATCCCCCTCTGAAAGGCAGGTTGCTCACGCGTTACTCACCCGTCCGCCACTAAGATACACAAGAATTTCAAAAGCAAGCTCCATCCATTCAGCGCGTATCTCCGTTCGACTTGCATGTGTTAGGCACGCCGCCAGCGTTCGTCCTGAGCCAGGATCAAACTCTCTAAAAATGGTATCTAAACATCTCCCGATGTCTAAATCATTCCTAAAGCTTTCTCAAGCTCTTAACGTCTCTGACGTTCGTCACAGATTTTCTCAGGTTCTGTTCCTGTTCCTTCTAAGAGTTACTCTTAGAATTCACGGGTCCTTCTTTCTTCTCGTTGTTTAATTTTCAAGGTCCTGTTTGCACCCCTCAGAGTCCCTCAAACCCGCTTGCCGCTTAGCTTCCCGGCCTTTCGTGTTTTTCGTTCCTCTCTCGAGTGCTTGACTATCTTACCACATCTGCTTTCGTTTGTCAACCCCTTTTTTCAAGTTTTTTTCAACTTTTTTCGGGGCCGTCTTCC
>QZEE01000078.1 GCA_009917445.1 bacterium D16-76
CATTGCTATCACCTTCTGTTTACATTCTACACCTTTAGTCAAATTCACTGTTATTTTATTGGGGTGCTATAAATGCTTTATCTTCAATCTCCAACTTATGGTATTTATCGGTATTTAACTCATCAATAATACGAATAAGTTCCTGGCTATTAAGTGTTAGTGCCATAATTATCTGGCTTTCGGAACTAACTTCAGATACTGACTGAATGAAACTGTTCATGTCTTCTGAAACTATACTTTGCTGAGCAGGCTCATCAAAAATAATAACTCCGGGATGATTTCCATCTTTTTCAATCGAAACCTGCAAAAGAGCCAGTGTGAAAGCCCAGATTGTTCTGATTCCATCACTTGCAGATGAATCAAATTTCATATCAAATCCATCAATGGTTGGTAGCAAAGATTCTTCAGAAATTTCTATGCCGTCAAAACTTGATAGACTACTATAATGGTATCTTCGTAGATTGTCAATAAAGTGAGATTTCAATAGATCTATTTTGCTCATATCCATTTCAGAAATCCCTTTCTTCGGTAAACGGCTTTTCTGCTCTAAATAATCATTCCACTTTTCTGATAAATCCCTTAGGTTATCAAGAAAAGAATGGAATGTGTCTTGTAAATCTGATAACTGCTCAATTTGCTTCGATATATCTATCCTTTTTAAAATTATTGTTTCAGATGCTTCGGTATCTGTCGTGGTAAAAAGGTCTGAGCGAAGGGTTTGCGCTAAACGACGCAGAGTTAATAGTCTACTTTCGTAGTTCTCCTTTTCTTTCTGTATGGTGTCACGAGTATTCTTGCGGCTATCGAGAGAAAATTCTAGCATACTTTTTCGCGCCTTAAGATGCCGTATATTTTCTTCAATGCTCATAAAGCCACTACATGGATTAGCTTCTAAGAGATTATCTTGAATTTGCTGTTTGCAAGTTGGACAAATATTTGCACTTATCTGCCCATTACTAACTTCCGAACCAAATTTTTGTAATCTGGCTGCATCCTCATTGTTTCTAATATCAGTACAAATAAGTTGAAGATCAGAATTCAACCGACGAATTGTTTCATTAATCCCAGATAATTTGTGCATTAATTGATGTACAATCTCTTCAAATTTGAGAATAGCTTCTTCTACTTCAGAAAGTTCTGTATTTAAAGCCTCAAAATTATCAGTCACTCGTGGCTTTAATTGACGCAATGAGTTATATCCTGTTTTTAATTGATTGCTTTTTTCATCTATAGTTGTTTTCTCGGCTGTTAGAATAGCAATACGTGAAAAAGCTTTCTTTGAAATCACACAAGGACGCACTGGGATATTAACGATATCACAAGATTCGGAATAAGCACGTCGCTGCATTTCCCTTATTAGTTGTTCCCATTTGTTTTCTAGTTCTGCTTTTATTCCATTTAGTTGATCGCGCTCTTTTTCGTTTTTAAAGGTATCGAGCCCAAGTATATATTCAACCACTCGCTTTTTCGATTCTCGAATGCCAAATACGGGCATTCCCGACAGGATACCAGACCAGCCATGTTTTTGTTCAATGAACATGGCAGAAAAAATGATTTGTAAATACAGTTTTCGTTCATTACCATCAGACGCGCGAACTAAAGGAAGATTTAAATGTAAAAAGTCCTCTAAAAATGCATGAAACCCTCGTCGACTTGTAGCAGCATGCTGAATGTTTACATAAAAATCTTCCGACGGAATTTTGGGATTACTAATCAAATCATATCCACTAAAATATACAGTGATAAGTCTATTGCTTTTGTTTTCTGCTTTGATATTTCTATAAATTGTTATTTCTTCAGAGCCATTACTAATTTCAAGATAGGCTCCAGACTCTGTAACATTCCATGACTTTCCATTGTCATCAATTATATTTTTAAAAGCAGATGTTAACACCTTACCACCAACGCCTGCGACACCACCTAGTATCTGCTCAAAACCAAGGCAATAATATATAGCTGCAAGTATAGAACTTTTTCCACAAGTGTTTTCCTTACTTGCCACAAAATTTAAGCCTTTTTTAAAAGATTCATCCATTCCATACATGCCGTTTGCAGTATTAATTTCAACACGTAATCTATTAATCCTGAGCATATCTATCCCTCCAAATTTCAGTGAGTTCCTTAATCCTTGATTCAGTAAGTCTTTTTGACAAATCTGTAAGTTCTCTAATTTCAGTAACCATTAGATCGCCAGCCAATTTCATTCGCTCTGCGAAATTTTTCCCTTGGTCTGTTAGTTTATAATTTCCGTTTGGCTGTTGCACGATAAAGCCATAGGCTACTGCGTATGTAAGTGCTCTATTTACTGCTGGATCACACCTAACTACTACTGATTCATTTGTTTTATCAGAGAAATCTATTAGTTTGGCCATGTTCTTTCGTGATAACAACGCAAAGGATATCATATGAAGTTTTATTAGCGAGCAAGACGTCCCCCATCCACATATGTACATAATAAGACACAATTGAGAAACCTTATAACTTATTCGATAGTTATAAGGTACCGCATCTGGTTTTGCATCGAAAATTATATCACCTTGTAGGGGAAACTGATTTACCATTAGTTATACACTCCTGAATTCCATAGAACAATCAGCCAACCAACTTGCAACTAAATCTTGTTTTAGCTCTACAACTGAAGCTTGTGTCAGCATTTTGGAAAAATCTTTTTCGAGTTTTTCTTGAAATTCGTTGAGGATATTATTAAATAAGCCTTGATTTAATTGCCTATCAGTATTCATTCGAGTTTTTAATGAAACTTCTCTTTTATAGCTTTGTTCTAATTTGTAGAGATCTTCATATATTTCTGGGAAATGAAGTTGTAAGTTATTCATGATTTCTAGCCCAGCTATATAATAATCAACATAAACATTAATCACATAGTTTAAATCAGAATCATCTTCGTCCACATGCATCACTGCTCCTACTTTACGACGTATATTATCTACTTTTTGGGAATCACACTTTGACCAATCAGGCTTATCTTGATGTTGAACAGCTAAATTAAGCCTCATATCAGTAAGGTTTGTACGAATAATTCTGCTGATTTCCGGTGAAAAATCTTCTGCAACTTTAACAAGAATTTTGAAATCATCAGAAATATAGGCAAACAAAGCAGGATTCTTCTTTTTGGCAGTTAGCACTTCTTGCTGCTTTGATTGCGCATGACTAAGAATCCTCGGATCTTTATATTCGGGAATATTAAAATGCCATTCAACAATAGTTGGAACGCCTAATTTTTTAAGGCGCTCTCCATTATTCATTAATTTTTCGATGTCTGCAGTTAATTTATCTCTTTGATGAGAATAAAGCTCATTATCTGAATATACACGTTCTGGGCAATAACACTGATGCACTATTCCGTTATGGGTAAATCCTTCAATACCGGCATCTCCACCCTGAACAGCAGGGATAGCCGTATAATGCTCTCTTTGATATCTTAGACGATAACGCTTCACACAGAGTTCTTCCCAGGCGTTTCCAGTCATATATCCTTCGATAAATGTCATAATGTTGCTCATTACAACCCACCTCGTAGCTTATTTAATCCAATTGAATTTGTATAGCCAGGCTGGGAAGATAGAGCATGATAGTCTATACAAAATTCGGTGATTTCATTTATATATCGGATCCTGACAAGATGAAATGTCAGATAAGTCTTTGTAACGATTACTTGGCGATGAAATAAAAATAATTTATCTCCAATCTGAGTGGAATTCTGGATTTTCATGTTCAAATCCCTCTTTCTCTACAGATTTACTAAATCGCTTTTTTAAACAAAATTCAACAGGACTTTTGATTATATCTTTATATGTTCTTAAATGCTGCCAAGTCTTGTTTTTCAATGATATGCCGCATTTTTGCTATGGGGGGAAGTTCGCATATACTATTGAAAATTTCTGGGTTTTCGCTTGCAAAGATCGTATGAAAGTAGTAAAACCTCGTCCTGCCTATGCTACCAGCTGTTCCCGGCTCTTTACGACGTTATGCATTTCCCCAGTGGCGGTTCTGCTTCGCGGTAAGCTTACAGACGGTCATTTTTTCCGATAGGGTCTATCCTGTCGTCAAGGTCTTTCTGAATTTCCTTTTCTTTTTCCCGCAGGGATACGTCCTCCCGTTTTCCGGCTGGGGTCTTTGGGCACTAACTTCCATGCGTAGACGAATTGCGGTTTTCCAAAGGTATTAACGTATTTGTAAGCATTTCGCCCGTCTTTTCTCTGGCTCTCTCCTGAAGGCAAAATGCGTTTTTTGCTGTCCCATCTTTCATAATGCGCTGCTCCTTTCCAAAGACGGAAAGAGCCATGATATACTATATTTATTATAGCATACTCAAAGCCCTTTTGCACGTTCTTTTTTCTTAAATTGCGTCCAGTGTGGATTTTTTCAAACTGCTTTCGCTTGATCTGAATACGGTTGCCGTTCATAATCACCTAGCCAGCGGTGGTGTTTTCCTCTGCCAGCTTGTGCAGCTTGTTTTCCACGATACGAAAATATTCACACATATCCTTTACCGTCCACACGGCAGACATGAGCTCTTTAGCCGTGCCGGGGGCGTCACCCAGATACTGGCCATGTCGCCCAGATGCATTTCTTTCGTCAGATATTGGTTATGGACGATGATCTGCTCCAGTTCCTAGAGGATGTTTTCTCTGGCGGTGGGCATGACGAAGACCACCGTGTTGGCATCAGCCAGGGTGTCGTTCTTTCTGAGGTGTAGCAGACGGATGCCGATCTCGCTGTCGGAGGTAGGATATTCCCTGGAGCCTTGCTGATGCCAGCTTCCCGTATATTATGGTAGAACTTGTGGATGTTGGTATGCAGCTCTCGTTCAAAAGGTTGCCCAACCTTTCCAGTGGTTTTGTTATTTGATGCACCTTCTTCCTGAAAATAGAAAAAGCCGGTCGCTTGTTTTGGGGATTGCTCTCCAGCGACCGGCTATGTATTTTTGTAGCAAGAGGGCCAGCAGTTTTCGCCACCCTGCCATCTATCGCTGCTAAACTCTTTTCCACAAAACGCGCATCTGCGCATTCCCGGCTCCC
>QZEE01000007.1 GCA_009917445.1 bacterium D16-76
CACTGGCATTTGTGCTCTGTTCCCATTCCTTATATCCTCCGTTTTTCTTCATCCCTCCTTCATTATACCGCCTTCTTCTTTTCTTGCGTAGGTTCGTATCTATTTTTCGCTTACTTACATCCACATTTTCGCACTTTTGAATTCCAGGCTTCCGGGCATCAAAAAACCGCGCCATGGCGCGGTTTTTTGAGCGAATATCTTTTTTATATCCACAGGATGGCACGCCAGAAGGGATTCGAACCCCCGACCTTTTGGTTCGTAGCCAAACACTCTATCCAGCTGAGCTACTGGCGCATAAAAGTGATAGGTTAAGTTTCCCTTGCCCTGTCACCTTTGCTATTATACTCCCTCTTTTGGAGAATGTCAAGTGTTTTGTTTGCAAATTGTCAAAATTTTGGAAAGGGCCCGGAAGACGACGAAAAGGGAGCGTCCATCACATCGGTCCCGGTACATACCCCGCACACGCGCTTTTGCCGCAACCAACTGCTTTTTGAACGGCACTTCTGTCCGCATGGCCCCTCTCCCCTGCGCCCTTTCAGCCCCGCAGGACTTGGAAAAAGCCTTGCAGCAGGGCCCGGCACTCCTCTTCTAAGAAGCCCCGGTACACGCCAGGGCGGCGGCCAATGGGGAGGGACAGCACATCGCAGGCCGTACCTGCGCAGCCGGCCCTTTGGTCGTCCAGGCCGTAGACCAGTTGGGCAATATGGGCGTTTAAAATGGCCCCGGCGCACATGGGGCAGGGCTCTAAAGTCACGTACAGGTGGCAGCCGGTAAGTCGCCAGGTCCCCAGGGCCTGGCTTGCTTGGTGGATAGCCTCCAACTCGGCGTGGGCTAAGGCGCTGCCGGTTTCTTCCATACGGTTGCGCCCACGGCCCAGGACGCGCCCTTGCCCTACCACCACCGCGCCCACGGGCACTTCCCCTGCGGCGGCTGCTGCTCGGGCTAAGGCCAGGGCCTCACGCATAAACTCTTTTTGGGGGAGGAAAGCCAGCTCCACCGCTATAGCACCAGCAGGGCAAAATAGGCCCCCACAACCCCGAAGAACACCCACACCATAGGCGACCCAGCCAGGGCCCCCAGGGACTGCCCCACGGTAAAGGATTGGGCCGGGCCGTCGTACTGGGGCGAGCGGCGGGTGATAAAGACCTTCCGTTTCCAAGTCAACAGCAACAGCAGGCTAAGGCCGCCTAAGGCCAGCAGGGCGATTTCCAGGACCCCGGCAAAAAGGTCGGGGTCCTGGGGGTAAAACAGGCCGGCGTAGCGGGTAATGATGGCGAAGCCATTATTCAAAATGTGTATCCAGATGGTGAGCCACAAATTGTTGGTGCGGGCGTAAAGGAAGCCCAGCACGACCCCCGCTATAATGGCAAAGACCACGGTGCTGACGTCTAAATGGTTGAGCCCGAACAGCAGCCCCGAGCCCACCGCCGCAAAGCCCAGGCCGTAGGGGCGCAGGGCCGTGACAAAAATCCCCCGGTCCATAATTTCTTCCAGCATGGGGCCCAATAGGGCGATGGTACCGAAATCTATAAGGAAACCCAGCCAAGTGCCTGCGCTTTCGCTGGTTTCTACGCTGACAGACTCATAGCCCACGCCCTCTAAAGCCTGCTGCACCAGGGCGGCGGGTATATTGGCCAGCAGCATTATGGCCGTGCCTGCCAGCACGCACAAAAGCCCTGGGAAAAAGCCTACCTTTTGGAATTTCAGGTAATCCACGGTCTTGCGCCGCCCCGCCACGAAAAACAGGAAGGGCACAAGGCCCGTAGAAAACACCAGGCTAACGCTGGTCATCATGGACATGGCGTAGCCGTCTGGGGCAAAAAGATCGATGCCTAACACCAGGAACAGCAGGGTGAACACATAGCCGCACCCGGCGGAAAGGGCCATTTGGGCAAAGCACAGCAGGGCAAGGCGGTTCACCTGGCGGGAGGCCGCTTTGCGGCGGGGGTTTTTCTCGGGCTGCGGAGGGGCAAAGGCCGGGGCCGCCGGGTAAACTGGGTAAGCCGGGGCATACGCCATAGGATAGCCCCCATAAGCCGGCAGAGCCGGCTGGGGATAAAGGGGCGCGGCCTGGGGGCAAACCCCTGGGGGTGGCGCCTGGGGGGCAGGCGCTACGGGCATGCCTCCATAGGGTCCGGGCTGGGCCGGGGGCGCCGCCCCATAAGCAGCCTGGGCTGGGGGCACCGGGCCCCCATAAGGCACAGGCTGGGGGCCCAGAGGGGGGATGGGCTGGGTCTGGTTTGGGTCATACATAGGTTTTCCTCCCGGCTTATAAAATACCGCATACTTTCTGGACGTACCCAGCCGGGTCTTCCAGGGGGATGCCCTCAATAAGCAGGGCCTGGTCGTACAGTACCTGGGCGTACAGGGAGAGCTTGTCCTTGTCGGTCTCCATCAGCCCGCAGAGCTTTTCAAAAATGGGGTGCTGGGGGTTCAGCTCCAACACGCGCTGGGCTTTGACCTTCTCCTGGGCCGGCATGGCGTTCAGAACCTTTTCCATTTCCGTAGAGATCATGCCGTCGGTAGAGATGCACACCGGGTGGCTCTTCAAGGTAGCCGAGACCTTCACCTCTTTTACCTTGTCCCCCAGGGCTTCCTTCATGGCGGCCAGCATGTCCTTGTGGTCGCCGGAAAGCTTCTGGGCTTTTTCCTTTTCCTCTTCGCTGCCTACTTCTGCGCCGTCCGAGGCGATGTTTTTAAACTCCTTCCCCTCATACTTTTCCAGTACGCGCAGGGCGAATTCGTCCACGTTGTCTGTGAGGCACAAGATTTCATAGCCTTTTTCCAGCACAGCTTCGGCTTGGGGCAGGCTTAAGACGCGCTGGACCGTTTCGCCGCAGCCATAGTAAATGGCTGGCTGGCCTTCCGGCATACGGGCGGCGTACTCTGAGAGGGTGGTGAGCTTCTGCTCTTTAGAGGATGTGAACAGCACCAGGTCCTTCAGCTCGTCCTTTTTGGCGCCGTAGCCGTCGTACATGCCGAATTTCAACTGCAAGCCAAAGCTTTTCCAGAATTCCTCGTACTTTTCCCGGTCATTTGTAAGCATGGACTTGAGCTCGCTGGCAATTTTCTTTTCCAGCCGCCCTGCAATAAGCTTCAACTGCCGGTCGTGCTGCAGCATCTCACGGGAAATGTTCAGGGACAGGTCCTGGGAATCTACCAGGCCCCGGACAAAGCTGAAGCAGTCGGGCAGCAGGTCGGCGCATTTCTCCATGATGAGCACGCCGCTGGCATAGAGCTGCAGGCCCTTTTCGTACTCCCGGGTATAGTAGTCCATAGGCGCAGCTTTGGGGACGAACAGCAGGGCGCTATAGGTGGCCGCCCCTTCGGTAGAGGTGCGGATTACCCGCAGGGGGTCCTGCCAGTCGTAGAATTTTTCTTTGTAAAAGGCGTTCAGCTCTTCGTCCGACACCTCGCTCCTGGCTTTTTTCCAGATGGGCACCATGGAGTTTAAGGTGTCGGTTTCCCAGTAACTTTCGTATTCGGGGTCCTTCCCCTCTATGCCGGTGCCTTCTTTCAGGCGGCTTTTCTCCATCTCCATGCGGATGGGGTAGCGGATATAATCGGAATAACGCTTGACAAGCTGGCGTACCCGGTAGGGGTCCAAAAATTCCGAATACTTCTCGTCTTCGGTGTCCTCTTTCAGCCACAGGGTGACAACCGTGCCCCGCTCCGCTTTTTCGCAGGGGGTGATCTCGTACCCGTCCAGGCCCGAGGATTCCCAGCAAAAGGCCTCATCCGACCCAAAGGCCTTTGTTTCCACCCGCACCCGGCCGCTTACCATAAACGCCGAGTAGAACCCCACGCCAAACTGGCCAATGATGTCTACGTCTTCTTTCTGTTCCTTTTCCGTCTTAAACTGCAAAGAGCCGCTTTTGGCGATGACGCCCAGGTTTGTGTCCAGCTCCTGCTGGGTCATGCCCACGCCGTTGTCGGTAAGGGTGATGGTGCGGGCCTCTTTATCCAGGTCAATGCGGATGAAAAAGTCGTCCCGGCTCAAGCCGGTAGCGCCGTCCTCTAAGGTGCGGTAATAGAGCTTGTCTATGGCGTCGCTGGCGTTGGAGATAAGCTCCCGCAGGAAAATTTCCTTGTGGGTGTAGATGGAGTTGATCATCAAATCCATCAAACGTTTGGATTCGGCTTGGAATTCCTTTAAAGCCATGTGCAAAAACTTCCTTTCTAAACCCGCCCGGGCATGGCGTCCCGAAGGGGGAACTATTGTATTATGGTACTATTTTAATACAATCGGGCAGGATATGCAAGACCCCATTGACAATTGTCCCGCTGCCGCCGGCAGGAAAACATCCCGGCGCGTGGGCGTGACGCTATACCCGCAGGGAAGCCGCACAAAAAGCAGCCGCCCCCAGATAAAGGGAAGCGGCTGCTTGAAAACAGCATAGGGTCTGGACGTCTGCCGGCATCTTTTTCTATTTGCAGCTGTGCCGGGGGCGGTATGCCGGCCTTTGTTAGCAGCTGTAGTCCTCCCCCAGCACCAGGTAGAGCATCAAATACACAGCCAATGCCAGCAGCGAATAGTTATACCGGGTGCCAAGCAGCAGCCAAAAGCCCAGCGCCCCTAAGGGCAGCACCAGCAGCCCAGAGGCCCACCGGCTGACAGCTTCAGCCCGGCGCGGGGGCATGGCAAGGGACAACAGGCCGCGCAGGGCCAAGCCGCCGTCCAGGGGCTCGATGGGCAGCAGGTGCAAAAGGCCCAGGGCCAGGCTGGACTGGGCAAAGGGCCCGCTCGGGCGGCCGATAAGCAGGCAGAAAAGGAAGCTTGCCAGGTTTGCCCCCGGCCCCGCCAGGGACACCGCCGCCCCCCGCCCCCCGGAAAGCCCGGCCCCAGCGGGCAGCATCAAGCGCAGCCCCATGGCTGAAAGCCGCAGCTGCCGAGGGGCCGCGCCAAAACTTTTTAGGGCCAGCAGATGGCCCCCTTCGTGCAGGGCCATGGCCAAAAGGGCCCACAGGGCCCCCGGCCCCATAAACAGGCATACAAAGGCCAGCAGCACAAAGCAGGAAAACCCTACCTGTATATCACAGCGGCCGGCCCGCAGGCAAAAGCTCACAGCCGCTGCACCTGGGGCCCAGGCAGGCCCGTGGGGGCGTCATGTGGGGCCGGGGTAGGGGCTGGGGATGGGCTGGGGGTAGCTTGGCCTCCGGCCTCCTGCTGAGACAGGATAGGCAGGTCGGGCACCTCCCACTCTTGGGCGGCTTCGGCCCGGTAGCGCTCGGCAAGGGCCCCATAGGCCGGGTGCCCGGTGTACCGCAGGTACAAAAGGCCTATGATGGCCAGGGCGCACACCAGGGCTTGCAGCAGGGGCACAGCCCCCAGCCCTTCAGAGGCCGCCGGGGCGGGGCTGGGGGGGCCCTCCTCCCAGCTTTCGTCTTCCTCTTCCCCCAGGGCTTCAATCTCGTTTAAGTCTTCCCAGTTCTGCATAGGCTTACAGGATGATGCACAAGAGCCCCGAGCACCCATCGTTGATAATGCGTTCGATGGTCTCCCGCACCTTTTCCCGGGCGTCTACAGGCATGCGGTAAAGCTTGTTGTGCATGCCCTCGTTTACCAAAGAGTGCAGGCTTTTGCCAAAGATGTTGGATTCCCAAATCTTCACCGGGTTCTCTTCAAACTCCTTCAGGAGATAGAGCACCAGCTCTTCCGACTGCTGTTCGCTGCCCACAATGGGGGTGATCTCGGTGTTGATCTGGGTCTTCATCATGTGGATGGAGGGGGCTGTGGCCTTTAAGCGTATGCCGTATTTTCCGTTTTGCCGCAGGATCTGGGGCTCTTCCAAAGTGAGCTCCTCCACCTCGGGCATGACGATGCCGTAGCCGGTTTCCAGCACATCGTCATAGGCCTGCTGAAGCTTCTGGAAGGTCTTTTTGATCTGGGTCATTTCCAGCAAGGTCGAAAGCAGCTGGCTTTCGTCGGCAATGTCCAGCTCGGTCTTTTCGCTGAGCACCCGGTAGAAGAGCCCCGGGTCCAGGTGCAGCTTGGCGGCGCTGCGGCCGCTTCCCAGGTCAATGCGGCCGATCTCCACCTGCCGCACAAATTCACAGGCCTTTACCGCGTCTAACAGGCCCTTTACCTCGCACATACGGCTGATTTTGCACACACCCCGCAGGGTCTCGGTAAGGGAGCTATACAGCCAGTGGGTGGGCTCCAGGGCGGTCACCCAGCCAGGGGCTTCCAGCTCTACTTCCCGCACGGGGAACTGGTACAAAAGGCTGCCTAAAATTTCTTTAATGCCCTGTTCTGTCATTTCCGCGCAGCTGACGGGCAGCACCGGCACCCCGTATTTTTCTGAAAGCCCGGACGCCAGGCCCCGGGCCGCGCCGGTATGGGGGTCTACACAGTTTAAAAGCATGACAAAGGGGCGGCCGGTCTGCCGCAGCTCGTCAATGACGCGCTCTTCGGCTTCCTCGTATTCCTCGCGGGGTATGTCGCTGATAGAGCCGTCGGTGGTGATAACCAGGCCGATTGTGGAGTGCTCGGTGATGACCTTCTTGGTGCCCAGCTCTGCCGCCATGTTAAAGGGGATAGGCTCTTCGAACCAGGGGGTGCGCACCATGCGGGGCTGGTCTTCCTCTATGTAGCCGATGGCGCTGGGCACAATGTAGCCCACGCAGTCGATCATGCGCACCTGGAAGCTGGCGGCTTCGTCCATTTGCACCTGCACAGCCTGCTCAGGTATGAATTTGGGCTCGGTGGTCATAATGGTGCGCCCCGCTGCCGACTGGGGCAGCTCATCGACGGCCCGCTCCCTTTGCAGGCCGTCGGGGATGTTGGGGATTACCACGGTATCCATAAATTTTTTGATGAAGGTCGATTTCCCCGTGCGCACAGGCCCCACCACACCGATGTAGATTTCCCCGCCGGTGCGGTCCTGCATATCTTTATATACGTTGAATCCTTCCATAGCTTACCTCTCACCTTATGTCGTCGTTTTGTTTGATTCGCCTTTACAAACAAAAGGGGTTTCTCGGTTTTCTTTTGTATCTTGAAGGCCTTTAGCTTTTATTGGTAATCAACAGCGCCATGGCTTCCGGCACGGTTTCTTCATACAGCTCGTTTTGCGCCCGCACCTCGGCAATCCGGGCCCGGTGGCTTTTGGCGATGTCCCACAGCCTCTCCCCTGCCTGGGCGTAGTAGAGCAGGAACCGCGGCCGCTTTTCAAAGCCTGGGGCGTTTTCGTCGCTGCTGGCCCCTGTCAAATATTTTACGGTGCTTACACTGTACAGCAGGCTGCTGGCCGCTGTTTCCGCTGAAACCTCTACGGTATTTTTATCTACGATGCGGTACTCCCATACCTCGGTATGGGCCGTGGTCTGGCTCTTGCCAGCCGCAAGGTCCCCAAGCTCTGTAGTGAAGGTCTGGTCAAACTGCTTTTCGGCGTAGAGCACCCGCCCTTGCTCCCCCAGGTACAGCAAACACAGGGTATACTTTACCCGGTACGTAATCTTCCCCTTCTCGCAGGCAGACTGCACACTGTCCTGTTGGCACCACAAATCCAGCACCTTCTGGATCTCTTCGCCCCCCACCGGCAGGGTACATTTTTTCTTCAGCACCTCTTGGTGGATGCCATGGACAAGGGTAAAGGCGCTTTGCCCGCTGCGCAGCTCCAGGGGGGCGTCTACAGAATAGGCGTCGTCAATAATCTCCACCTCGCAGGCCTTATAAAGAAAGGCCACCAGGAACACCTTGACCACCACGGACACACTGGTATTCTCCCCCACGTCGTCTTCCTGGGGGGTAAGGGTACATTCGCCGGTAATGGCTTTCAGGTCACAGACGCAGCCATCTTCGGCCCCCAGGCAGTCAATGGTCTGGCTGAAATCGATAGAGGCGGTCATTTTCTCCACCACCGTGTTGTCCATGGCCGAGGCATAGAGGAAAGCCACATCTGCCGCGCCGCTGACGTGCAGCTGTTCTTCTGAAAGGCGGCTTTCTGTCACCCGGCAGCACACGTCCCGGCGCAGGATGCTTTCAATGGGGGGCTTGCCGTTTTTCAAGGGCAGGTCGTCTTCTATGGTAAATTGGTGGCACACTGCGTTTACCGCCTGGTGGGCCGGGAAGGTACGGCCCCGCTTCTCCATGGAAGGGTCTTCCAGGCTGGCGGTAACGCGCTCTTTGCGCTGGACCACAGCCAGCACCTGCAAAGACACCGCCGCGTGGATGTCCACCCGCCGGGCGCTGACAGCCCGGCAGGTAAGGTGCATAACCGAAGCCTGCACGCTGGCCACGGCCTTTTCCTCCGCGCTTTTCAGTTTGACGCTATGGGTAAACTCTTTGGTAAATTCTGCGCAGCGCACACAATCGCCCTTGCCGTCCAAGTACAGCACCCGCACATCGGCCACGCCGTCTACGGTCAAGGTATCCCCCGAAATCATGGTAGAAGAAACCTCCGGCGTCACCCGGCACTTTAAAAGCTTTTGAATATCCGGGCAATAATCCGGAAGGTTGTACTCGATATCAAGGGGCGTTTCACAGCTCCCGTTATACACGGGGTCAAAAAACTCATAGGGCACAGTTGTACTTTTAGCCTGCATACAGTATCCTCTCCTTTGCCTTTCTATACCCATATCTATGCGCCCCATCTTCAAATATGCAACGTAACGGCAGCGTGACGGCAGCGTGACGCTGCACCCAAGACGCGGGGACGGGCGCTTTGCGCCCTGGAGGGTGGCAGGGGGCCGCCGCGTGAAGGGTTCACGCGGCTACGGGTTGCCAGCGCGTGTTTGACGTGCTCCCGGGGTAGCGGGTCAGCTGTATGGGTATAGGCGTTGGGTGAGAGCTGTTAGCGTGTGGCAGGCTTCTCCCTATTTGCAAGCGAAGCGTGGGGGCCAGAGGGGTTGCTGCGTGCCAGTGGCACGTGTCCAGCAACCGACCGAGCCGGCAGGCGAGACCCTACGGCCCTCTGGTGGGGTTTAGGGGCAAAGCCCTTAAAAAAGGCCCCTGCCGGGTGCATACCTGGCGGGGGCTTGAAGAGGGCTATGTTCTTTTGGTAAGGGCTTACGCCTCGGTGACTTTTCGAATCCGGTAGACTTTGCGCAGGAAGAAGCCTAAAAAGCCCTTCCGTTTTTCCAGCACCACTACTTTCACACTACACGCCTCCTATCCATGCCGTAATACCGAAATGCCCAGCGCCACCAAAATGACGGCGCAGAAAAACAGCGCCAGCCCGGTGGGGCAAAAGCAGGAAAGGGACATCCCCAGCCCAAAACACACCGCGCACATACAGCGGCACTGGCGGTTTTTAAAGCAGCCGTTTTGAAAACCCCGCCTTTGCATGGCTATGCCTCCTCTCCGGCCCAGGGGCCTTGCCGGGCTTTTTGCCCGACACTACAGTATATACGCCCCCCTAAAAAGTGTTACTGCCCCAAAAAGAAAGGGCCGGCCCACAAAAGGCCAGCCGCTTTTCTTATGGGATTTTACGGCCTACCCTGTGTACACCGCCACCAGGGCCGTACCTCTGTGCACCCGCACCACCGCCTTATCCGCGGTAATGCAGTTGCTTACCCCCATCACCAGGCCCCCGGCGGTCAAATCCTCCCGGGAGAGGGGGTATTGCAGACCGGTATAGCTTACGTTGCAGTTCATGCAGCCGTAAGGGAACACCGATACCGTGGCCCCCTTCATGCCGGTGACCGTAAGCTTTTCATCGGAGATTAAAAACACCTTCGTGCGCTCATCGGCCAGATACCCCCGGGCACCGTGGTCCCGCAGAAAGCGCAGCACCTCCAGGTTTGCCAGGGTGTGGTCGAACCGGGGGCCGCCCAGGCAACCCAGCAGCACAAAGTCCCGGTAGCCCTTGGAGAGCCCCTTCATGGCCGCGAACATGGTATCGGTCACGTCCTTTTCTACAGGCAGGGTCATACATTTTACGTCGGCCGGGGGTTTTGTCTTGGCCGAGTCAAAATCCCCTACCACCAGGTCGGGCTTTACCCCCTGCTTCTGGGCGGTCTCAAAGCCCGCGTCTGCGCAGATGATATAATAGCTTTCCAGGTCAAATTCCTTAAAGGCCCCGCCGCCCCGTATGGGCGACGCGCCAATGATCATACATTCCCTTTTTTCTGCTGCCATTGTTTGACATCCTTTATCTCTTGATACATTTGTACGTAGCTGTCCCAGCGGCTTTTGGCCACCAGGCCCTTCCTGACGCCTTCCAGCACTGCGCAGCCCTTTTCGCAGGTGTGGGAGCAAGAGGTGAACCGGCACCCTTCTGCCAGCGGGGCCATTTCCCGAAACCCCGCTATAAGCTTTTCCTTGTCGGTCAGCCGGTAACGCGCCAGCTCAAAGGTAGAGAAGCCCGGGGTGTCGGCCACGTAGCTTTTCTCCCCGATTTTATAAAGCTCCACCTCCCGGGTCGTGTGGCGGCCCCGGCCCAGCTTCTGGCTAATCTCCCCGGTCTTTAGGGCAAGGCCCGGGAAAAGGGCATTCAGCAGGGTGGACTTGCCTACACCCGAATTTCCCGTAAAAGCCGACACTCCTTCATCCAGCAGCGCCCGCACCTGGCTTATGCCCTCCCCTGTTGCCGAGGACACCAGGCAGCAGGTAAGCCCTGCCAGGCAGTAGGCCTCCATCAGCCCTTCCAAGGAGCCGTCGGAAAGGTCGGCCTTGGTGAAGACCAAAATGGGCTCGATACCCGAAAGCTCTGCCGCGCACACGGCCTTATCCATAAGCAGGGGCACAGGGGCCGGGTCTTTGGCGGCGCACACCACAAACAGCCGGTCCAAATTCGCCAGGGGCGGGCGCACCAGCACATTTTTACGGGGGGCGATCTCGACAAGGGCCCCGGTGCGGTCCTCATCCGTTACGCTTACCCGCACCCGGTCCCCGGCGCAGGGGGACACACCCTCTTTCCGGAAGCGCCCCCGGGCCGTCACCGTATAGGTGCCCTCACCGGTTTCAATGGTGTAAAAGCCCCCCACGCATTTGCGCACGAAACCTTCCAGTTCCCGGTACTCCACGGCTACTGGCCTTCCTCTTCGCCGCTGCTGTCATCCCCGCCGTCGCCATCCCCTCCGCCGGTGCCGGAGGGGATATAGTCGTGCTGGTTGACAACAGCGGGCTCCTCGCCGGTGTCGAAGTCAAAGGAGAGCTCCATATAGTTCTGGTCGTCTAAGGTGATAATCACCGTGTCTACGCCGCTGGTGCCGGTAAAGGCCAGCCGGTAACTGCCTGCCAGGGAGGGGTTCACCCGTACCGAATCCACCACGGTGCCGTTGCGGTAGACCTTTAGGCTTACGTCCTGGTTGACGCTGGCGGGCAGGGAGATGGTCTTTTCCAAGATTTTCTCCGAGTTTTTCCCGGAGCTCACCAGGATATCCACCGTAGCGCCCTCTGAAACCTCGGTGCCGGATTCGGGGTTTGTGCTGATGACAATGTCCTTGGCCTCGGTGCTGCTGTCGTCATAGGTGATGTTGCCTACCACCAGGCCCGCGTCCTCTAAGGCGGGGGTCACGTCGTACACCAGCTTTCCCTTCAGGTTGTCGGGCACCTTCACCTTTTTCTTGGCGGGGCCCTTGCTTACCCGCAGGGTAATGATAGACCCGGCGTCGGCCATGCTGCCGGCCGGTGGGTCGGTAGAGACGATTTTGCCCACCTCTACTTCATCGTCGGCCACAGGCTCGCTTTTATACTTAAAGCCAATCTCCTTCATCAAGGCAATGGCGTCCGCCTCGGAGTAGTTCTTTACCTCCGGCACTTCCATCTGCTCTACCTTGCCGTTTACCATCAGCTCTACCTGCCGGCCCTTTTTCACCATGATGCCTGCGTTAGGCGTCTGCTTTAAGATTTCGCCGGGGCGTTTTTCCGGGTCGTTGCCCTCGGTGGTGGTAAAGGTAAAGGCTGAGCTGTAATCCTCGTTGCCCACCACCTCTTCATAGAGCATGCCTACCAGCTTGGGCATTTCCAGCTGCTCGCTGGGGTCGCCTTCCAGCAGGGTCTCCCAGTTGTTTAAAAGCCATACCGCCCCTACGGCCAGCAGCACGATCACAGCCGCGGCAATGACCCCCTTTACAGCCATAGCGCCCCTGGCCCCCCGGCGGGACCGCACGAACTCTTCCTCGTATTCGTAGCTGTCGTCGTAGGTGGGGGTAAAGCGGGTGTTGTCGTAGGCATCCATGGCCTGGGGGGCGTTGTAGCCGGGCTGGGCCTGATAGTCGTAGTGGAAGGTGGCCGCTGGGTTGCGCCGGAACATATCCAGGTCGTCCAGCATTTCCCCGGCGCTTTGGAAGCGGTTGACGGGGTTTTTCTCCATAGCGTGCATGGTAATCTGCTCCAGGCCCCGGGGGATGCTGGGGTTGAGCTCCCGGGGCTGCGCGGCTTTGGCCTGCAGCTGCATCAGCGCCACAGACACGGCGTTTTCTGCCACAAAGGGCAGCCGACCGGTAAGCATCTCGTAAAGCACCACGCCTAAGGAGTAGATGTCGGCCTTGTCGGTGATATAGTCCCCCCTGGCCTGCTCGGGCGCAATGTAGTGCACCGAGCCAATGGCCTTATCGGTCATAGTCTGAGTATCGCTTTGGGAGAACCGGGCAATGCCGAAGTCTGCCACCTTGATGCTGCCGTCCTGCAAAAGCATGATGTTTTGGGGCTTGATGTCCCGATGGATGATGCCCTTGCTGTGGGCATGCTCCAACGCCAGCAGAATCTGGCTGGTAAAATGCAGGGCCTCCTGCCAGCGGATGGCACCCTCCTGCTCAATATAGGCTTTTAAGGAGATGCCGTCGATATATTCCATGACGATATATTGCAGCCTATCCCCAAAGCTTACGTCGTACACCTCGACAATGTTGGGGTGGGAAAGCAGGGTGATGGCCTTGGCCTCGTTGCGGAAGCGCCGCAAAAAATCGCTGTTATTGGAAAATTCCTCTTTTAAGATTTTGATGGCCACCCACCTGTCGTCTACCCGGTCGTAGGCCCGGTAGACGTAGGCCATTCCCCCTACGCCCAGCAGGTCGTGTATTTCGTACTTCCCGTCCAGGCGCTTGCCAATGAATTTGTCCATACTCCTTTAACCAAACCTTTCTCTATTGTGAGCCTTCCCAGGGGCGCCGCCCCTGGACCCCGCCAGAGGATCCGGGATCCTCTGGACTCCTGGCCGGCTGGCCGGCTTCCTTTGATGCAGGGCCTGCCGCGGCGGGCGTTTGTGGGGTTCTATGGCGTATTTTCCCATAGGGTTTTGGGAGGAAATACGCGAAACAGCACGATGATTTGAAATTTTTTCTGTGCGCGGTTTTCTTTTTTCCTTATCCGGCTTATTCGGTTTTGGGCTCCGCGAAGATCAGCGCCGCCGTAATGTTGTCCGAGCCGCCGCAGTCTAGGGCGTATTGGATGAAACGGGTGGTAAGCTCCTCTGGGTTGGGGTATTTGTCCATGTATTCTTCCATCAGGGCGTCATCCATGTAGTTGCTTAGGCCATCGGTGCAGGCCAAGGCCTTGTCGCCAGGGGCAAAGGGGCAGCTGGTGTAGTCGGGCCGCACGGTTTCGTGCACACCCAGCACCCGGGTAATGATGTTCCGCCGGGGGTGCCGCCGGGCCTGCTCCCGGGTAATCTCCCCAAAGTTTACCAGGTCCTGTACATATGAGTGGTCTTCGGTGATTTGGGTAAGGCCGCATTGATTGCAGATATAGGCACGGCTGTCCCCCACGTGCACCACGTGCAGGGCGCCTTTTTCAGCCACCATGACTACCGCCGTGGTGCCCATGCCCCGCAGGGCCGGCTGCTCTTGGGACATTTTATACACCGCGTCGTTGGCAGCCCGCAGGGCGTTTAACAGCAGGCTTTTTAAGCTTCCCGGGCTTAGCCCCTGCCTGTAGTGGGCCGTAAGATACCCCTCAATATGGGCCAGGGCCTTTTGGCTGGCCACGTCGCCGCTGCTGGCTCCCCCCATGCCGTCGCACACCACGGCCCAGGCTCCGCCCCCAGAAAGCTCCCCGCCCTTGCAGGCATCCTGGTTCATTTTGCGCACGGCGCCGGTGTGGGTGTCATAGGCTACCCTCATATCCGTCCCCTCCTTCATGTTTTCGGCGCAGCTGCCCGCAAGAGGCTTCTATGTCCGCCCCCAAAGTCCGCCGCACCGTGGCCGTAATCCCCTGCCCCTGCAGGATCTCTACAAACCGCTTTTGCCGCGGGATACCACTTTTTTTGTACCCCGTGCCCGTCACGTCATTGACGGGTATTAAATTTACATGGGCCAAAAGGCCCTTTAGCCGCCCGGCCAGCTCCCGGGCACAGGCGTCGCTGTCGTTTACCCCGGCTATCATGGCGTACTCAAAGGAGATGCGCCGGCCTGTCTGCCGGACATAGTACCGGCAGGCCTTTATCAGTTCGTCCAGGGGCCACCGTTTATTGATGGGCATGGTGCGGCCCCGTATGCGGTCGTTGGGCGCGTGCAGCGATACGGATAAGGTAAGCTGCAGTTTTTTATCCGCCAGGTCGTAGATTTTGTCCACAATGCCGCAGGTGGAAAGGGAGATGCCCCGCATGGACAGTCCCAGACCCTCCTTGCAGGTGCAAAGCTGCAAAAAACGCAGGACGTTTTCGTAATTGTCCAATGGCTCGCCCATGCCCATAAGCACCACATGGGAGATGCGTTCCCCTATGTCTATCGACCCCATCTGGACTTGAGATAATATCTCCGACGGCGATAAATTCCGGGAAAAGCCGCTTTTCCCCGTGGCGCAGAAGCTACAATTCATTTTACACCCAACCTGGGTAGAAATGCAAATAGAATTGCCATAATGATAGCGCATTACTACAGATTCTACACACTCGCCGTCAAATAGACGGAAAAGGTACTTGATTGTCCCGTCAATTTGTGAAACCTGCTTGCGCAAAATCTCTACACCCCGTATGGCGTACCTTTGGGACAGCTGCTCACGCAGGTCTTTCGAGAGGTCGGACATCTGGGAAAAATCTGTGACGCCCCGGGCGAGCCACCGGAAAACCTGCCCCGCCCGGAATTTGGGCAGGCCCAAACCGGCAAACTGGGTAGAAAGCTCTTCCAGCGTTAGGGATTTGATATCGGTTTTTTCCATGGCGCACCCTCTTTCCGGGGGGATTTTGGGGAAGAAAATCCTACGTCTTTTTTACTTTTTTGAAAAAAGGAACCACTATCCTTTTTTTCTGCGGCTTTAAGGCCCTGGGGCTTTGCCTGAACCTTGATTTTAGCCTTTGGCCGCGCCCCTGGTAAATGCCGCCGCGAAAAAGCCATCCGAAGCTTTCCCAAAGGGCAGCAGGGTCAACATGTGGGCGGGCTCGCCGGGCAGGCGGTTCAAGCCGGGCAGCTGGAAGGGGCAGGGGGCGAAATCCGGGTGCGCCCGTAAGAACCGGTCGGCCACCTCCTGGTTTTCAGCCGGGTTCAAGGTGCAGGTCGAGTACACCAGCCGGCCCCCGGGCTTTACAGCACCGGCCGCGTTTTCTAAAATAGAAAGCTGCAAGCCTGGCAGCCCCTTTATGCTCTCTAAGGACTTATAGCGGATCTCCGGCTTGCGCCGGATGACCCCAAAGCCCGAACAGGGCGCATCGCAAAGCACCCGGTCAAATAGGGGGAAGCCGGCAAAGCCCTTTTGCGCGTCATGCACCTGAGCTTTCAGGTTCGTTAAGCCCAGTCGCTGGGCCCCTTTTCCAATCAGCCCAACCCGGCCTTTGTACAGGTCCAGGGCCAGCACCTGCCCCTTCTCCCCTACCTGCTGGGCCATAGTAAAGGATTTGCCGCCCGGGGCGGCACAACAGTCGCAAACGGCCTCGCCAGGCTGGGGGTCTACAAGCTCGCAAATCCACTGGGCCGAAAGGTCCTGCACATGGAAGAGGCCTTCCCCAAAAGCTGCCAGGGCTGCGGGGGAACCCGTGCCCTCCAACCGGGCGGCCCCGGGCGGGGCGGGCAGGATTTCGCAGGGAACGCCTGCCTCTATAAGCTGGGCCCCCAGGGCCTGGGCTGTCGTGCGGGCGGTGTTGACGCGGATATAAAGCGGGGCCTTTTGCTCAAAGGACTGCAAAATTTTCTGAGCCGTGTCCCGGCCATAAGCGCCCATCCACAGGCGTATAAGGGGTTCGGGCACCGAAAAGCGCAGGGCCCAGGCCCGGGGCGAATCCCCCTGGGGCAAGGCCATGGCGGGCTTTTTGCGCAGAAGGGTGCGCAACACACCGTTGACAAAGCCGGACATTTTAGCCCCGCCCAGGGCTTTTAGGGCCTCTACGGTCTCGTTTACCGCGGCGCTGCCGGGCACCTTATCCATGTAAAAGATTTGGTACGCACCGCAGCGCAGGGCTTCCCGGGCCAGGGGCTCCGGCTTTTTTCTTGGGTCGCGGAGGCATTGGGCCAGGTAGTAGTCTAAGGTCAGGCAGCGCTCTAATACACCGTAAAACAGGGCCGAGGCAAAGGCCTTGTCCCGAGGGGGCAGGGACCGGGCTTTCAGGGCCTTGTCCAGCACCAGGTTGGAGTAGCCTGCGTTTTCTTCTACCTGCAAAAGCGCCTGCAGGGCGGCGGTACGGGCGGGGTCTGCCATAGGTGCCTGCCTTTCCGGGTCAGCCCAAGGGGTGGCCCAAGAGGTAATTTTTGCCGGACATGCGCTTGCCCTCTGGGCTTTGCAGCTGGGTAATGCGCAAGGCCCCTTGGCCGCAGCAGATGACAAGCTCGCCGCCTACGCAGCGGGCCTCGCCGGGCGCGCCCGCGGCCTCTGCCACCTGGGAGGACAACAGCTTTAACCTGCGCCCCGCCAGGGTATAGGCCGCGCAGGGCCAGGGGTTCAAGCCCCGGATATGGTCGTGGACCTGCCGGGCGGGCAGGGCCCAGTCCAACTGTGCCATTTCTTTTTTCAGCATGGGGGCACGGGTAGCTTCCTCTTCCTTTTGTGGGATGGGGGTAAGCTGCCCCTTTTCCAGTTTTTCGACTGTCTCCATGAGAAGCGCAGCCCCCATGCCCTTTAGGCGGTCAAAAAGCTCCCCGGCCGTTTCCTCGGGGCCGATGGGGGTTTCCTTTTTTAACAGCATGTCGCCGGTGTCCATGCCGGCGGCCATGTACATGGTGGTAATGCCGGTAACCTTTTCGCCGTTTAACACCGCCCACTGGATGGGCGCGGCCCCCCGGTACTTGGGCAGAAGGGAACCGTGGACATTGATGCAGCCCAAGCGCGGGGCGTCTAAAACCGGCTGGGGCAGAAGCTTGCCATAAGCTACCACCACAATAAGGTCTGGCCGCAGGGCGGTAATCTCCTGCTGTACGGCTTCGTCCCGCAGGGTGGCGGGCTGGTGTACGGGCAGGCCGTGCTTTTGTGCCAGCTCTTTTACCGGGGGCGGCAGCAGCTTGTGGCCCCGGCCCTTGGGTTTGTCGGGCTGGGTGTATACGGCGGGGATATCATGGCCCGCGTCTATAAGGGCCTGCAGGGTGGGTACGGCAAAATCTGGTGTGCCCATAAAAACCACGCGCATAGGTTACCCCTCCTTGTACGAGCCGGATTCCAGTTCCTCCTGGGTGAGCATGCGCTCTGCCTTTTTCAAAAAGACGGTGCCTTGCAGGTGGTCCAGCTCATGGCAGATGCAGCGGGCCGTCATCTCTTCGCCGCTAAACTGGAACTCTTTCCCGTAGCGGTCCTGGGCGCGGACGGTGACCTTCATGGGGCGGGTAACTAAGGCCCACTGGTCGGGGAAGGAAAGGCAGCCCTCGGCATCGGTTTGAGAGCCTTTTTGGGCGATGATTTCGGGATTGATAAGCTCCAGGGGCGCTTCCCCTTCTACCGCGTCAATAACGCAGATCTGCCGGAGGACGCCGACCTGCGGGGCCGCTAAGCCCGCGCCCTGGGCCGCAGCCAGGGTCTCTATCATGTCGTCGATGAGCTGGTGGAGGCGGGCGTCGAATTTTTCTACCTTGCGGCAGGGTTTTGTGAGGATGTCGTCTCCCTCGGTTACAATGTTGCGGATTGCCATGGGGGTCATGTCCTTTCTAAATGGGAGTCCAGAGGGCCCACGGCCCTTTGGTGGGGTGCAGGGGCGAAGCCCTTGCGGGGGGATTGGGGCACAGCCCCAAGGCCTTGCCGCAGGCGCGCCCTTTGCGCCGGAGGCTCTACAGGCGTGAGCTAGGGTTTGGGACAAAGTCCCAAGGTCTTACTTAAACATTTTTTACCCGTAAGTACCTTTTGTTATAGTTCTTATAGAAAATTTCAGCTTCTGCTCTGCTGCCAAGCTAGGGCGGCATGATTATTTTAGAGGATATAATTGGGGTCTGGGTCCGGGTAAGCGGTAACGGTGCGGAAATCCTTTAAAGCGGCAAAGGCGGTAAGGGTGCGGGCGGCAAGCTGGCGCAAGGGCGGCGTAGACCGGCACTTTATGATGAGCTTGTACCGGTATTTGCCCCCCACCCTGGCTATGGCTGCCGGGGTGGGCCGCAGCACCCGCAGGGGCAGGGTGGGATACTCCTGGGCGGCAAGGCCTGTAAAAAGGGTGAGGAAACGCCCAGACGCGGCTTCTACCAGGGACTCCTGTGTGCCTACAAAGCCGATAACCAGCAAGTCCGCGAAAGGAGGGTACAAGAGGGCTTTGCGGTATAGAAGCTCCCGCTTAAAAAAGCCAAAATAGTCCTGCTTGCCGGCCAGGTGCAGGACGGGGTTTTCCGGCATGTAGGTCTGGATAATGGCCCGGCCCGGGTACCGCCCCCGGCCCGCCCGGCCCACCACCTGGGTAAGCAGGTCAAAGGTGCGCTCGGCGCTGCGGAAATCGTCGCTGTAAAGGGACTGGTCTGCCGAGAGCACCCCTACCAGGGTGACGTTTTCAAAGTCCAGCCCCTTTGCCACCATCTGGGTGCCTACCATCACGTGGTACTCCCCTTTGGCAAACTCTTCCAAGCGGCGCTCTAATGAGTACCGGGCCGCCACGGCGTCGGTGTCCAGGCGCAGGACCTTTGCTTCTGGCAAAAGGCCCTGCAGCTGCTCTTCGGCCCGCTGGGTGCCCGAGCCCCTATAACGCAGGCCCGGCTTGCCGCAGGCCGGGCAGGTGTCCGGCAGGGGGACGGAATAGCCGCAGTAATGGCACATGAGGCGGCGGTTGGCGCTGTGGAAGGTCAAAGAAATGCTGCAGTGGGGGCACCGCAGGACCTCATGGCAGGAGGGGCAGGAAGCAAAGGTATGGTAGCCCCGGCGGTTTAACAACACAATGGACTGTCGCCCCGCCTGGAAATTCTCCTTAAGGGCTGCCGCCAGGGTGGGGCCAATGGCGGCTTCGTCCCCGTGGAGGGCCTCTTGGTTCTGGTCCACCAGCTCTACGGTGGGGATTTGGGCCGGGCCAAAGCGGCCCTCCAATTTGAAAAAGGCGTACTTCTTCTGCCTGGCCATGTAACAGGCCTCTACCGAAGGGGTGGCCGAGGCCAGCAGGCACAGGGCGCGGCTTTGGGTACAGCGGCGGCGGGCTACCTCCCGGGCGTCAAAGCGTGGGGAGGCTTCCGCCTTATAAGCGGGCTCCTGTTCCTCGTCGATGACGACCAGGCCCAGGTCTGCCACCGGTGCGAACACCGCCGACCGGGTGCCTACGACTACCTTGGCCTCCCCCCGGCGGATGCGCTTCCACTCGTCCATGCGCTCCCCCAGGGACAGGCCGCTGTGAAGCACCGCCACCTGCCCCCCAAAGGCCCCCTGAAACTGCCCCAGGGCCTGGGCGGTTAGGGATATTTCCGGGACCAGCACCAGGGCCGAGCGGCCCTCCTCCAGCACATGGGCAATGAGCCGCAGGTATACGGAAGTCTTGCCGCTGCCTGTAACGCCATAAAGCAAAGCGCAGTTTTTAGGGGAACCTGCCTGGGCATGGACGTAGCACTCTAAAAGCCCTGCCAGGGCCTGCTGCTGGCTGGGGGATAAATCCCCCTCTAAGGGGCTGGACGCCCCCAAGCCTGAGGAAGCCGGGCGGCGGTAGACCTCGTACTCAAAAACCTCTGCCGCACCCTTTTCCGCCAGAGCCCGCACCACCGCCGGGGAGGCCCCCGTAAAATAGCACAGCTCCTTTTCTGAGGCCTCGCCTACGTCCTGCAAGGTGGCGTATACCTCCCGCTGGCGGGGGGTAAGCTTACCCTCAAAGCCGGGCACCAGGCGCACCATTTTGGCTACTGCGTCTTTTAGGCGGCTGGCGGCCAAGTTTACCCGGCACACGGCCCCGCCGCTTAATAGGCTTTGGAACCCCGGGTCGTCTTCGGCAATGCCCAGACTTTTTTGCAGCTTTTCAAAGGGCACGGCCCGGGGGGACCTGCGCAAAACCTGCAAAACCTGCCAGGCTGTGTCTGTGTACATCTCCCGGTCAAAATCCTTAAAGCCCGGGGCCAGCACATAGCTGCTTTGCAGGCGCAGCTGCATGCCCGCAGGTACCATCAGCCGCACCGCCTCAAACAAGGTGCAGAAGGTGCGGTCTTTCAGCCATTGGGCCAGGTCCAGCATCCCTTGTTCCAGCAGGGGGCTTTCGTCCAACACCTGCTGGATGGGCTTGAGATTTGCGGCCTCCTCCCCGCCCAGGGCAAAGACCATCCCCACCCGCTCCCCGCCGCCAGGGCCAAAGGGCACCAGCACCCGCACGCCTGGGGCTACCTTGCCCGCCAAGCCTTCCGGTACAGAGTAGGTGAACAGCTTGTCAAAATGGTAGGCGGCCTTTTCTACGGCTACCTGGGCAAGCAGGCTCATTCCTCAAAGCTTTCCGGCTCGATGATATGGTACTTGTCCTGGACAAAATCCTGCACCGCCAGGTCTACGGGCTTGTCAGGCAGGATATCCCCGTCCCGGTCGGCCTTTTCAGCAATCTCCCGGGCGCGCTTGGCCACGGCAATGACCAGGGAATAAGCGCTGGTGTGGGGGGTCTTGATGATGTTCTCACTGGGTTTCAGCATGTGGATAACACCCTTTCTATACAGTCGCGGTTCCGTTCTAATTTCCTCTTTTCCGCCCGAAGGATGGCCTGTAGGTCGGCCACAGCGTCTTCCAGACGGTCGTTATAGACGATATAATCGTACTGGGCGGCGTGGGGGATCTCCTCCCCCGCTTTTTCCAGGCGCCTGCGCACCACGGCGTCCTCCTCTGTGCCCCGGCCCCGCAGGCGGCTTTCCAGCACCTCCATAGAGGGGGGCATCAGGAAAACAGAGACGCAGCCTGGGCACAGCTTTTTCACCTGCTGGCCCCCCTGCACCTCAATCTCCAGCACCACGTCCCGGCCTTCATCCAGCCACTTTTCTACCGGGGCCCGGGGGGTGCCGTAATAATGGCCCACGTACTGGGCATATTCCAGCATGCCGCCAGAGGCAATGCGCTGTTCAAATTCCTCCTGGCTTAAAAAGTAATACTGCTGGCCGTCCACTTCGCCGGGCCGGGGGGGCCGGGTCGTGGCTGAGACGGACAACCGAAGGTTCCCGTCCTGGGCGAACATTTCTTTGAGCACCGTGCCCTTGCCCCCGCCCGAGGGGGCCGACAGCACCAGCAGCAGGCCCCGTTGCGTTCCTTCCATTTTTTCATCCTTCCTTCTTTTATAGACCTTTTGTTTTCTGCCCTTCTTATAGGGAAGGGCCCTATTCTTCCTCGCCCGCAGGCCCCTCCTCCCTGCCGCCAAAGCGGGCGGAGATGGTCTCCGGCAGAAGGGCCGACAGCACCAGGGAGCCGGTATCCATGACCAGCACAGACTTGGTGCGGCGGCCAAAGGTAGCGTCTATGGCAGCGGACTTCTCCTTGGCCTCCTGCACCATACGCTTAATGGGGGCGCTTTCCGGGCTTACCACCGCCACCACCCGCTGGGCGCAGACCAGGTTGCCAAAGCCGATGTTTACTAGCTTCATAGGGCTCCTTCCCGGTGCTATTCGATGTTCTGCACCTGTTCACGGATCTTCTCAATTTCAGACTTGATATCCACCACCAGGTGGGCGATTTCCGGGTTTAGGGACTTGGAGCCGATCGTGTTGACCTCCCGGTTCATTTCCTGCACCAAAAAATCCATTTTACGGCCCGTGGGGCCCTCGGCTGCCAGCAGGGCCCACAGCTGGGCAAAGTGGCTGCGCAGGCGCACGGTCTCTTCGTCTATGGCCACCTTGTCGGCAAACACAGCCACTTCGGTAAGCACCCGCTGTTCGTCTAACGTATTGTCCCCCAAAAGCTCCTGAATGCGGGCCCGCAGGCGCTGCCGGTACTGCTCTACTGTTTCCGGGGCACGCTCCTCAATTTTGCCCACCAAAGCAAGGATGCCCTCGGCTTTTTCCCGGATGTCTTTTTCAAGCCTTCGGCCCTCGGCCTCCCGCATTTGCAGCAAAGACTGCACCGCAGGCTGCGCTACTTGCAGCACCGCTTCCCATAGGGCGTCTTCGTCCTCTGGGGCCTTGCGTACCGAAAAGATATCGGAGTACCGGCAGAGCATAGATAAATCTACCTCGCCAGGCAAAGACCAGCGGTCTTTTACTTCCCCCAGGGCTTTATAATAGGCCCCGGCCAACGCCTGGTTGACTTCTACCACCGTACCCGTACCCTCTACGTTTTCCACCTGCAAAAACACGTCCAGCTTCCCCCGGGACACCTGGCTTTGCAGGAAAGCTTTTAGCCGCTCTTCTAGGAACAGGCAGCCCCGGGTGATGCGGGCGCTGCACTCGAAATACTTGTGGTTCACGCTTTTTACTTCAAAGACAATGTGCCGCCCGTTTACCGTCCCTTCGCCGCGCCCGTACCCTGTCATACTTTTTAGCATTGATACCACCCTCAAAAACAGCCTGGGCCTGCGGCAAGGCCGCGGGGCACTGCCCCGCACCCTGCCAGGGGCCGCCGGCCCCTGGACCCCACGCTGCGCTTTTCGCGTTTTTTCGTTGTGCGTTTTTGGGGCAGCAGCCGCGCCGGGAGGCCCATGCTGTGGTTTTTCTCTTTCTGGCGGGCCGCTTTTAGGGTATGGCCCGCCAGGATAAAGCTTACTCTAGAGATTTTACCATTTCTGCCTTTTTAATGCAACCGCTTTTGCCGTATTTCATAGATTCTTCATAAAAATAGCGGCCCCGCACGGGCAGCCGCAGGCGTTTTTACGGGGCAGGCCCCTTTTTTATTCGTACCGGACGATAAGGCTCATGGGGCCGTAGGCGTGGGCTTCGTCTGTTTTGAAGCCCCGGGCCTTGAAGAACCCATGAAAATCCGGGAAGGCCGTTTCGATTTCTGATGCCCCAAAGGTCTCGCCGTAAGAGGCCGCCGAGCGCAGCAGGGTGTCCAGCACGAAGGCCGCTTCCCCTTGGGGCTTTTGGGCAGGGGCATAGCCTGCCGCTTCCAGCTTTAAAATGCGCAGCTTTTCCCCTAGGAGCTCTACTAGGGCGTAGCCCAGCTCGCCGCTTTTGTCCTTCATGCACAGCGCCCGGGGCTCACCGCCGGGGGTTGGCAGGTCCCCTAAAAGGGATTTTTCCCGTTCACGGTCTTCCATAGGCAGTATCTCGATCATTTCCGGCTTCCTCCTTTTTTCGCTTCGGCCAGCAGGCCTTTGACTTCTTCCCGGCTAAGCTCCCTATACTTCCCCTGGGGCAGCATGCCCAGCCGCACCGGGCCCATGGCTATGCGCTTGAGCCGGGCTACCTCCAAGCCCAAAGCCTCGCACATGCGCCGTATCTCCCGGTTGCGCCCCTCGTACAGCACGATTTCTACCACCGCCCGGCCCCGCTGCTCTTCCAGCACTTTGACTTTAGCCGGGGCTGTCATGCGGCCGTCCAGCTCGATGCCGGTACTCAGGCGGGCCAGCTGCTCTTCGGTCACGCCGGGGCGCAGGGTCACCCGGTAGGTTTTGGCCACGTGGCCGCTGGGGTGGGCGCAAAGGTTTGCAAAGGCCCCGTCGTTTGTCAACAGCAGCAGGCCTTCCGAATCCTTGTCCAGACGCCCCACCGGGTACACCCGGCTGCCTGCGTCCGCCACCAGCTGGGCCACGCACCGGCGGCCGCGTTCGTCTGACATGGTGGTGACAAAGCCCCGGGGCTTGTGCAGCGCCAGGTATAGGGGCTTTTCCCCTTCCCGGGGCAGGGGCTCGCCGTCTACGGCAATGGTGTCTTTACCGGGGCAGGCCCCGTCCCCCAGCTTTATGGGGCGGCCGTTTACCGTTACCCGGCCCGCCGAGATTATCTCCTCAGCCTTGCGCCGGGAACACAGGCCCCGCTGGGCCAGAATCTTTTGTACCCTTATCTTTTCCGCCATATTCTACTTCCCTTCCGGGCCTTTTGCCCGCATCTATGCTTTTCCGCTCAACCGCCCCCAAAGCTTTTGCCAAAAGCTCGGCGGCTGCGGCTGTGCCTGGATGGCGTCCTCTTTTGCGCAGATGGGCAGGCTGTACACCTCTTCGCCCCCCAGAAGATACCGCACCCGGCCTACCTGGTCCCCAGCTTTTACGGGGGCATATAAAAACCGGGGCAGCTGCACCTGCCGCGTGATCTGCCCCACGTCTGCCGCCAAAAAACTGGCCATCCCTCCCGCCGCCCCCTGCACGGGCAGCGAATCCTCCTCGCCCCCGGCCAGGGGCACACGGCCTAAGACCTGGCTGCCGTCAAAGGCCACCGGCTGCAGGGTCGAGAAGCCATAGTCCAAAAGGGCGGTATGGTCGTCCCAGTCGTCCGGGGCGTTTAAGGTGACGGCGATCAAAACCACCCCCTGCCGCCGGGCTGCGGACACCAGGCACCGCCCTGCCTTTTTGGTGAAGCCCGTCTTCACCCCAATGCAGCCCTCATACTGCTCTAGGAGCTTGTTGTGGTTGGTGTAGGTGACAGGGCCCGCGGGCTCCATAAATTCTACTTGGCGGGTAAAGCTGGCGGCAATATCTGCAAAAGCCTGGTTTTTTAAGGCTTCCCGGGCCAGCAGGGCCATATCGTAGGCTGTGGAGAAATGCTGTTCGTCATCCAGGCCCGAGGGGGTGACAAAGCTGGAATCAGCCATACCGATCTGCCGGGCCCGCTCGTTCATCAACCCCGCAAAACCCTCTTGCGAGCCGGAGAGGAACAGGGCGCAGGCGTTGGCCGCGTCGTTTCCGGAGGCCAGCATCATGCCCGCCGTCATTTCTGAAAGGCGCAGGCGGTTGCCTGGCTGCAGGCCCATAGAGGACCCCTCAACGGCCACCATCTCCTGGGTAATCTCCACCACCGGGTCGCCAGAGCGCTCCGCTTCTTCCAGGGCCAGAAGGGCCGTCATGATCTTGGTGGTGCTGGCCATGGCCCGGCGCTCATGGGCGTTTTTCTCGTAGATTACCTGGCCGCTTTGGGCTGAGATGAGCACCGCGCTTTCCGCCGAGACTGCTGGCCCCTGGGCCTGTGCAGGCACAGGAAAACACACCAGCAGCCATACTGCCCATGCCGCCGCCAGTGCCCGCCTGCCTGTCTTTTTGATTTTCGCCACGTTTTTTGTCCTCCCGTTTGCTTTTTCCGTTAAGCTTATGCGGGGGGACGGGTTTCTATGCGATGGGGGCGCTGCCCTCCGTTTCGGCAAGGGTAGACTCGGCGGGCGTGTCCTCCGGGGCCTTTTCGGAGGGGGCCTCTTCGGGTTTCTTCTTGAAGAGGGCCGTAAGCTGGTCTATAACCTGGGGGACTTTTTCCAAGGCGCGGTCTACGGGGCTGAAGTAGGGCTCGATTTGCAAAACCCGGACATTGCCGTTGGAAATGGACAAAAATGCCACGGGGCTCACCGTTACCCCGGCGCCGCCGCCGCCAGCAAAAAGGCCGGAGCTGGGCTGGGCTTTGGAAGGTAGGTCAGAGCCGCCGGAAGCAAAGCCGTAGCTGATGCGGGAGATAGGGATGATAATGGTACCGTCCGGGGTGGTGACAGGCTTGCCGATCACCGTATCGGCATCGGCCATCTCCTTGATTTTTTCCATGGTGGTGCCAAGAAGCCGGTTTACCTTTTCGTCGTTCATATTCTCATTCCTTTCAAGGGTAGTCAGGGATTTACAGGTGCGCCCCCCAGGCAGAGGAAGCGGAGCGTGGGATTCTTAAGGGTTTTGTACCCTTAAGTGGGGTGCAGGGGCGAAGCCTCTGCTGGATTCTTAAGGCGAAGCCTTAAGCGGGGGTGGGCAGAGCCCACGAACTTGCCGGCAGGTGGGGCAAACCCTAAGATTTTTCTATAAGCATAAAAAAGTGGACTTTCCACAAATTTTTACCGCAGCTTGCGCAAAAGGGGCAGCCCTGCCGCCAGGATGCGCAGTCCCGCCGTAAGGACAAAAAGGGGCCGTATAGACAGGGCGGCTTCAAAAGACACCTTGTTCTCGGCGGCGCTGTAGTCCAAGTCTACCGTAACGCCCTTCTTTTTGCAGGGCATGAGGGAAAACAACAGCCCACAGGCCCCATAGACCCCGGTGCTCAACTGCCCGTAACGGACAGCTGCATCCGCCGCGTCGTATGCGCCAGCCAAGCAAAGGTATAAGTCAAAGTGCTTGAGCTTAAAGTGGCCCAGCAGCTTGCCCGCAGCCCGGGCTGCGGCCCCGACAAAATCGGCCAGAGACTGCAGGAAGCCCCAAAAGCCTTCCCGCTTCAAGGCCCGCTTCAAGCGGGAAGGCCCTTTTTTCTTTTCGGGGGGCGCAGGCTCTTCCTGGGGTTGGGGCCCTTCCTCCCCCTCTTCCCCTTCTAAGGGGATGGGGATGCGCAGGGGCCCATAGCCAATGGTAAGCTGGAAGGCCTCGGAAAAAGACACCTGGGCCCAGACCGGAATAAGCAGCAGCACAAACAGGAACGCCAAAATGCCTCCCAAGATATATAGCGCCAGCACGGGCTCCCCCCTTTCCCGCCGCCCTTACAGCGAAAGCTGCACCGGTTCGGGTTCCTCTTCGGCTTCTTCTCCTCCTTCCCCGCCAGGGGGAGGGAGGTCCTCTATGGTCGTAAGCTGGAAGCACCGCAGGAAATTTTCTGTGGTGCCGTACAGCAGCGGGCGGCCTGGCAGCTCCAGGCGGCCCCGCTCTTCCAGCAAGCCCTTTTGCATCAGGCTGCCCAGCACGCCGGAACAGTCTACCCCACGTACCTGCTCGACAAAGGCCTTTGTCACCGGCTGGTTATAGGCCACCACCGCCAGCACTTCCAGGGCGGCTTGAGAAAGGGGCGTGTTGCGCTTTAAATCCAACACCCCCCGCACAGGCTCGATAAAAGCGGGGTTAATGGTAAACTGGGCGCTGCCCTCTAAAAGCAGCAGGTGGATGCCGCTTTCCCGGGTGTTGTACTTTTCCTGCAAGGTGCCTACGGCTTCCTCAATAGCGTAGGTGCGCATCCCCAGCACCTGGGCTATGCGGTCCAGGCTGACGGCTTCGCCCCCTGCAAAGAGGATGGCCTCAATTTTTCCTAATAATTCCTTCTGGTTCAGGTTTCTTCCCCTCCCTGGTTTCTCTCCCGCAAAAGGCGCACGGGGCTGTCCCCGCCCTCGCCTTCTACCCGTATGCGGCGGCTGCGGATAAGCTCCAGCACCGCCAAAAACAAGGCTACCCGCTCGCTGCGGTCACGCTTGCCCGCAAACAGGCCCTGATAGGTCACAAGCTGGCCCTTCCACAGCCTGCGCAGCACGAACACCGCTTGGCTGGCCACCGATACGATCTTCCGGGAAACCAGGGCCGAAAAGCTCTCGGGCTTGGGGGGCAAAAGGCTTTTGCCCTTGCCCCAGGCCGCTTGCAGGGCCTGTAAAAGCTCCCGGGGCTGGTGCAGGCGTTTATACAGGCTGTCTGCCGGAAGGGGCATGGGGGCGCGGGTAAGGCTGTCAAAGCTGGCCTGCCGGCCCAGGCGCTGGGCGGCCTCTTTGCACTGCTGGTATTCCAGCAGCTGGCCGGTAAGCTCTAGGCGGGGGTCTTCCTCTTCCTCCTGCTTGGGCAGCAGGGACACGGTCTTGATATGCACCAGGCGGGCGGCCATCTCTAAAAACTCGCTGGCTATATCCAGGTTTTCTTCCCGCATCAGGTCGATCTGTTCCATGTACTGCTCCAAAAGCTGGGCAATGGGGATATCGTAAATATCAATCTTATTTTTGGCAATAAGGGTCAAAAGCAGGTCCAGCGGGCCCTCGAAGCCCTCCAGGCGGTATTGCAGCTTGTCCATTACAGCACCCCCGCCAAATAGAGCGGGAACCGGGCTACCGCAAACACCGCGCCGGCCACGGCCTGCTGCACCGTGGAAAGGGGCCCGGAAAGCTTGCCGGACACCAGCAGGAGCATAAGGGCAAAGGACATGGCCTGCTGGTTTTTATAGTAGGCGGCCAGGGCCCGGTCGCTTAAAAACATGCCTACAATGCGGGAGCCGTCCAAAGGCGGCACGGGCAGGAGGTTGAAAACCGCCAGGGAGATATTCACCACCACATAATAGTACAGCACTTGAAGGATGAAATAAGACAGGCCTGTAAGGGCGCGGCCGCCGCTCAGGGTCCAGGCCATCAGCCCTGTGGCCAAAAAAGCCCCCACAAGCGCCGCCAGCAGATTCGAAAGGGGCCCGGCCAAAGCCGTGACAGCCATGCCCCGCTTGGGGTTTTTAAAGAAGCGGGGGTTTACCGGCACTGGCTTTGCCCAGCCAAAGCCCACCAGCAGGATAGCCAAAGCGCCCATAGGGTCTAAGCTTTTAAAGGGGTTCAGGGTCAAGCGGCCGGCATTTTTGGCGGTGGGGTCGCCTAATTTATAAGCCACCCAGCCGTGGGCGAACTCATGCAGGGGCAGCACGCACAGCACCACAAACCCCACAGAAAGCACCTGGGCCAAGGCCTGGGCCCAGTCTACGCCCCGGCCGTCTGCCAGGCTTTGTATCAAATTGATGAGCATATCATGTTCTCCTTTTGCAGTTGGCGGGTCCTTCTTTTCTTTTATTATAATACGGTTTGGCAAAAGTGGCAAGGGGCCCCGGGCCATCTTTAGGAAACCCATACCAGAAAAGCCGGTTTCCTCCCGGTTTTTTAGCAGTTTTGCAGGCCAAACCATACAAAAAGAGCCCACAGGCCTGCGGCCCATGGGCTCTCCCCCTTTTCGATTTTTATCCCTCCGCCATCTCCCAGGCAAGGTGCAGGGGCATCAGCCGCCCCAGCTCCTGCTGTGCCAGGGCTGGGGGCAACAGGTATTCACCAGGGGCGACGCGCACCACGCCGCCCTCTTCTATCGCCGTGCCCCGTATCCCTGCCGCCAGCAGCAGGGTGGGTAAGTCCCCCATGGTAAGGGGGCCCCGGTGGGCCAAAAGGCTCAGCCGGGCCGCCAGCATCTCCCGCCTATCCCGCACCCCGCAGGCGGCTGAGGCAGGCAAGCAGAGGGCCTCCCACTCCGTCAAGCGTTCCGGCGAGGCCGTAAGGGCAAAGGCATCCTGCTCCCCTTGGGCCAGGGCCCCTTTCAGCCCGTCAAAGCCTGCGCCATAGGCGGCAAGCTCCCACTGCAAGGGGCAGTCTTCTGCCAGGCGGTAGGCCCCGCAGCGGGCCAGCACCTGACGCATATTCTCCCGGGCCGTCATGTAATCTGCACCGCGGTAAGGCTGCCGGCCACCGGCATGCTGCCCGCCTGGGCGGTGTAATTCTGCATGGTCTGGGGCAGCTCTACTTTAGCCAGGCCCGGCAATACCTCCAGCGCCGCCTGCAGCACCTCCCCCGCCGGGACGGCGTCCCCTACCCGCCGGGTGCGCAGGTAGGCCCCCAGGGCCGCGCTTACCTTTTCTTTGGCCTCGTCCAGCCCCATGCCTTCGGGCAGGGCCACCCGCAAAAGGATGTTGATTTTCCGCTCCTTGGCCCCCTGCACGGTGAGGACGGCCCCCAGGGCCTTTTTCTCTTCCAGGGTCTCTGCCGCCAGGGCCAGGGTGGCTTCGTCCGGCGGGGCCCCGTCGCCCCACAGGTATAGGGTGACGGCCCCGGGGGTTTCCGCATCGGCCACTGCCTGGGCCGATGCGATCCCCGGCACGCTTAAAGCAATCTGTTCATAATAAGCGGCGTTGCCCAGCACCGGCGGCCGCCTGTAGGCCTCTACCACCCGGGCCCGGTAAGAGGCCTCGTCCTCTTCCTCCCGCCCACCGGTAAAAGCCTCCCGGTTCGAGGCGTACTGGATACCGCTTACCTCTGTCACCAAAGTCGTAATGGCCCCCGCGGCGGCGTTGCCCTGGGCCCCGGGCTCGACCGCTTGGGCGGGCACTGTGACAGCGTTCTCCCCAGCGGCCAGAACGGCGGCTTGGGTAGTCTCGTACTCCACAGCCCCTTCGCCAGAGGCCGCACACAAGGTACCTTTAGGTATAGGCAGGTCAAAAGTAACGGGCAGGTACCGGCTAAAGGTGATTGCGCCTTTTGCCTTTTGAGCCCCTTTCCGGCTTAAGCCCCGCTGGGCCCCATGAAGGTCCAGCTGCGGCCCCTCTGCCGTCTGGGGGAAGCTTTGCCGCCGCACCCAGTCCGCCTCGCACTGGGCACGGTACAGCTCGCCGGCCAGCACCCGCAGCCGCAGGCCGATGTCGGAAACGTCCTCAACCCGGCAGCCGCTTTCCTCCTCATAGGTCGCCACCATACGGCTCAAAATGCCTTCAAAGCTTTCCATACCATCACATCCCCCTCTCCTAAAGGTGTGCGCAAGCTAAAGCACATGCCTTCTTCTGTTTCCATGGCACTTTCAGCCTGCACACCGGGCAGGTCCAGCAGGGCTTCGTTTGCCAGGGCCAGGGCCCGTTCTATGGCGTGTTCCCCTTCCGCCTCCCACTGATGCAGCCCGCTTCCCAGTTCCCGGCCATAGGGGAACTCCCCACGGTGCAGGGAAAGGCGCAGGCAGGCGTTTTGTAAAAGCTCCTCCAAGCCCTCCACCTGCTGGGGAAGCCCTTGGGGGCCCAACGTGTGCACGCCTTTTTCGACTTTCAAATCCATAATCTCCCCCTTCACGCCTCTGAGGCCGGGTGGAAAGCCTGGCCGTTGATTACCACGTCCCCATTGTTTTTCAAGTAGATTTCCGCCCCGCCAGCCGAATAAAGCCGCACCTCCCCCGGGGCCAAGGTACTGTCGGCGGCGGCCACCACGCCTGTGCAGTAGCCGTCCAGCATCAAGGCCTCCCGGCCTTCCTGGGCCCGGCTGGAAACCCCATAGGGCCCCACCTGCTGGGGGGACTGGAAGGCCCGCTCCCCCTGGACGGAGAACCCCTCCCCCTGCTGTACCAGGCCGCTATGAAGATGCAGGCCCCCAGGCTTTGCCAGTTGTTTCGTCAGCCACATAATCATCCTCCTTTTCCCCTCTTTCCAGCGTCAGGCGGGTGCGCAGGCCCCGGCTGTCCCGGTAGCAGCGGGCGCTTACTACGGGGCAGCCGGTAAGTTCCCCCAGCCGGGGCAGCTCTGCGGAAACCACCCGGCCCCGCAAAGGCCACAGCACCCCCGGGCATTCCAGGGTGACGCGGTAAGCCGCTGCCCGTGCCCTGCGCAGCATCTCCCGGGGATTCGTCCCACTGCCGCCATAACGCCTGCGCACTGCTGTGGCCGAAGGCTCCCGGTAAAGGGTATCGTAGGCCCCATGGAAGCTCTGCATCCATACCTCTGAAATTTCTTTACAGGGCCGCCGGGAGATTTCTGCCCACAATACCCCTTCCAGCTGGATTTCCTTTTCCTCCTGCCCTTGGCAGCACAGGGCCCCTTGAGCGTCTACGTAAGGCACTGTACCCAAGTACCGGCTGCAAAACCCTGAAAGCACCTGCCAGCAGCTCATGCCCTTCTCTATCTCGATTTGGCCCGGGAAGCTCTCCCCCGGCCCCTTCACCTGGGAAAACCCCAAAGGGGCCAGCAGCCTTTTCCCTAGCGCCCCCAAAGACGGTTTCTGGATGGTGCCCGGGCAGGCTTCATTGTCCAGCAAAAGGGCTTCCAGGCTGCGGCAGATCAGCTCCACCCATATGCCGTCTGCTTCCAGCCGGGTATTCTGTTCGTCTACTATGCCCTGGAAAACCGCCTTTCCCCCTTCGTACACCAGCACCTGCGCCAAATCCCCCCACAGCCCTGCCGCTGGGAAAACCGCTTTTAGCTGGTCGGCAGGGGCATCACGGTCGTAAGACATGGCCATTTCCCGGGGGTCACCCAAAAGCATACGGGCCCCGTCCTGTAAAACGCCCCATACTGTCATGGCACCCGCACCTCCTCCCCCTGCTCCAGGCAGGCGATATCCCGGATATGCAGGTTTGCCTTATGCAGCTCCTCAATCTTCACCTGGTAGCGCCAGGCATAGTCCCACAAGCTCTCCCCAGCAGCCGCCCGGTGGGTGCGCCCGCCCTTATAGGCTTTCCCGCTTTTAGATTCGGCAAAGGCAAAGCGGTAGTGCACCACGTCCCCGCCAGGCTCGCCTATCTGGGCAAGTTCCTCCATCACCGCCCAAAAAGGCATCTGCCCCGGTAGCTGCAAGGGGCCGGCCCCGCCCATAGCGAACAGCTCCCCCAGGGCTTGCCACTGGGCTTGGGCTTTTTCCCCAGTAAAGTACCCCTCGCCTGTCACCCGGCGCTTTTTCTGCCCCAGATCTTCCAACTGGCTGCCTGCAAAGGGCAGCGCTGTCTCCCGCAGGCTGCGGCCCATTTCCAGCTTCAAGACCGTAGGGTTTACCGGCCAGGTAAACCCCTTAAACCGCATGGCCATCCAGTTCATCCCCATCCCTCCTATCCACGTCCCATCCCTTACAATTCTGCCGGATAACGCCGGCTGTCCCGCTCAATTTCCCGGGAAAGCTCCTCCGCCTGTTCAAGCCCCTCCATCTAAATCCCCCCTATCCAACCGCCGGTTCGAGAGAAACACCGCCTCTTTCCGGGTCTCCTCCAAGGTTTTCCAGCGGCACCGCATATAAACCTGCCCGCCCAGCTCCACCGTAAAGCCCGCCAGGCGCTCCAATCCCTGGGTGTCTAAGCCTGTCAAGGCCACCGTATAGGTAACACCTCCCACCCAGGCAAAGGGCTCCTCCTCGCCGATGGCGGTAAGGGCCCGGCCCGGGCTCACAGACACTTGCCACCCCGAGACCTTTTGGGGGATACCGCCAATTGAGACCGTCTGCCCCTGGACGCCGCCCCCACCCGCAAAGTTAAAGGAACAAGCCGCCATCATCAGCCCTGTAGATGTGTCCGGGGTAAAGCCCTGCCTCTCAAAGCCCGCAAGGCCCGCAACCCCCTCTACGCTTTGGATCGCAGCAGCCAGTATCCCTTCCCCCGCCGCAAAGTCCATGCCCCGGGGCAGGTACAGGGTAAAATCCAACCGTGCGCTCCACTTGTCCTCTTCCTGGGACTCCTGCCCCACCTGCCCGGCCAGCACCGGCTTTTGGGGCAGGCGCCCCGGCCCCCCTGGGACCCAGCACTCCCGCAGGTACACCTGGGGCAGCTTTTCTTTTAACTGGGACATCACCTGCCCCAAAAGCTCATATCCTCTCATTTCCGGCCTCCTGCTTTTCCAGCACCGCCCGGGTGCACACCAGGGTATCCCCCAGGCACAGCCGACTACTGTGCAATACAGTATACCGCCCGTCCCCCTGCTCCAAACTGTCTCCCGGCACCATCTGGGGAAGGCTGCCTGTAAACACGTAAAGCGGTTCCTCCAGCGGCCCGACCGGATGCGCTGAAACCCCCAAAGGGTCGCCTTGACGGCCCTTCCACCGGGCTATAACCCCCCGCCCCTCCTGCACTGTACCCCCGGCACCCAAAACCCTGACTTTGCCCGTATGCCGGAAAACCCGGCCTGCTATGTCTTTCATGGGACTGCTCCTTTCCTGCCCCGCTTCCCCACACAAACCGTGAAAGCGCGGCACATATTCTTACGCTTTCATACCGCCAAAATAGAACCCCTGCTCCCGCAAAAGCTCTCCGCACTGCAGCCGCTTTTCCTGGGCTAACTGCCGGGCCTTTTCGCTCCGCTTGCCCATTTCCAACTTTAACTCCGGCGCAGCCAGGCTGTCCGGGGTCAAAGCTTCGTCCAGCAGGGTAAGCTGATAAAACGCCTCTGCCGCCGCCAAAGCTTCCAGCCGTTCCCGGCCGTTTTCCGCCCCAGGCCGTGCCTCTTGGCCTATCCACTCCCCACACTCCCCGCACAAGGCCCTGCACAGCTCCCACCGTGGGGTCTCCCTTGGCTGCTCCTCACTATATAGGGAAAATTTCCCCAGCACTTCTTCTTCCCGCAGCACAACCATAAAACCTCCTAAACCAAAAGGGGAACAAGGCGGGCCCCAGCCCGCCCCTCCCTTATACCTTCTTCCTGTCCCGCAAGGGGCATAAAAGTATAGCCTTTTACTCTGCCGTATAAGAAAGCCCCTGGGCCGCGCCCGCAAAAATCCGTGCAAAGCCTGCTGTACAGCTGATAGCCGCCCTATCCAGCTGGCGGTCAATCAGCTTATCGTAGTCTGTGACGATATCCCCCGCCTGCACCATCTCTAAAGCGCAGCTCTTGTCCAGCGCCAAAATCCGCCCCGCCTCCATGGTGGGCACATGCACAAGCTTAGCCCCCAAAGGCGTAACCGGCTGCCCAGTAGCTTGGAAAACCATACCCGCCTGGGCGTCCTTAAACTCTGGTACATTTAAAAGCTTCTGCATGGCGTCTGTGCCTGCCAACAGGGTGTTCAGGCTATAGGGCGCCAGCCGCCCCCACAGCCCTACCAGGTCGGCATAGTCCGGGGTGCCAGGGGTAAAAGCCGTGCCTGAGACGGCCCCATCCCCGTTTATCAGGGTATCCACCGCGTCCTGCATCTGGGCGGCGCTGATGTATGCGCCGATCTGCCGCAGGGTAACCGTAAACAAGTCCAGCTTTTGGAACCGCAGCGCTTCATAAGAAGCCACCAGCATGCGCCCCCGCTTGTGCAAATTCACCAGGCTTTTGCTGGTTTGGATGGTCGTGCTGGGCAGCTGGGCCCCCTCGGCCACTGGTTTCAAATCATGGCCGCCAGCCCCTGCTTGTATTGTGCGGTGATCCACCCCCTGGATGTTCGTCACCGTAGCGCAGATATCCGCCGCTTTCGTCCCCGCTTCCATTCCCTGGCGCACCGCCCGGGCCACATATTCCGGGAACAGCGCCGCGCTGCCCACACAGCCGAAAAAGCTCTCCACTGTGTCCGACCCAGGCCCGCTTACCCGGATGCCATAGCGCATCAGCTGCCGCTGGTAAGCGTCCAGCCCCTCTAAAGGTGTGCCCCGGTAATCCTCCGAGTGGTCCAAATCCTCCAATACCTGCGAAAAAGTCTTACCCGGCGCGCTATACATGCCCTTTTCCAAAGAAATATTCTTATAATAACCCATAAAAACCTCCCCAAAATATGTTTTGTTGATTTCCCCACCCCCAACCCAAAAAGCGAAGTGTGGGGTCAAGGGGCCCCCGGCCCCTTGCGGGGTGCAGGGGCAGAGCCCCTGCCTGCCAGCGGCCACCTGCCTTAAAACAGTACGCCGCAGACCCCGGCAGCCTCATCTACATAAAGCACGAACCCTGGGCGGCCGCTGGTGCCGGCGGCCAGCTTCTTGTCCTTGTCCGCCGAGAGAAGGGCAAAGCCCACTGTAAGGCCCACGGCGCTGGGGGCCAGCATATAGCCCCGGGTCTGTACCCCGCAGATACCGGCCCGCACGTTCTGTACCACCCCTACGGGCACGTCCCCAGCGGCCGCGCAAGGGGCCACCTGGCCCAAACCGCTTACTTTTACCAAAGTGCCCACCTGCACGCCCTCTGCCGCCTCAAAGGTCACAATCTCTTCGCCGATGCCATCAAAACAAACCTTCATAAAAAAACCTCCCTAAAATCTATTGAGTCCCCGCCCCAGCGGGTTTCCTCCCCTTTAACCCCAGCCTATATCCGGTAAGCCCGGTTGTTTTCCGGCGGCTGGGCTTCTGCCTCCCTGGCCAGCTGAGGGCGCAGGGGCAGGGCCTTGCAGGCCATCTTCTCATAGGTGCGGCCCATGGTTTCCAGCTCCCGCACACCTAAAGCTTTTACCGCAGACTTCATCACCTCCCGGGGCAATTCCGGCTGCACTAGGGCGCTGTATTTCAGCACCCTTTGGGCCAAAGCCTCCCGGTATTCCCGGCCCCAGCGGGCCTCTTCGTTCAGGGCCTGCCACTGTTTTTCTGTCACGCCTTGGGGGCGGAATCCTTGCCCATACCGCTTTGTCACCCCCGCCCCCTTCTGGGCAGGTACCGCCACGAAAGAACATTCGAAGGCGTCTGTGGGCTCTAACAAAAGCCGGCAGGCCACCTGCCCGCCATACGTTTCCCCAGGCGTGTGCTCACAATCCTCCTGCCCGCACAAGCTGCACACCCGGCGCGCCACCTGGCAGCTGACGCTTACCTCTTTAAGCATCCCACTGTCAATCAGCTCCATAATTTCCCGGTTCCCCGCCAGCCTGGGCAGGTAAGCCCGGGCCCTAAGCCTCGTCAAAGGCTCGCCGTCCTCGGCCATTTCATGGGGGTCTTCCTCCAACGCCGTGTCAAATATCCGTGCCGCCTGGTTTTGGCTGGTAGGCTGGTGGTCAAAAATACAGGTCTTGCCCACAAACAGCTCCTGCAGCTTCCTCAGCGACTCCACCGGGAACCTCTCCCCATCCCGGTCCACCCGGTTGTCGCACAGCACCAGGGAAAAAACGAACACCTCCCCCGGCCCATAGGCCCGCCGGGTGTAGCGGTTGATCTTCTCCATATCTTCCGCTGTCACATCTCTTTCCTGGCCTTCCATCACATACCCTTCCTGCATATTCCCTCTCCTTTCTGTTTCCCGCTTCACCTGGTCCCCCAGCGCGAGGCTTCGCCGTCAATACCTCCTAGCTCCTGCTCCAGCTTCTTAGCCTGGGCGGTCAGGTACCGGGCGTTGGCGTGGTCCACCTCGTCCTGCATGGTGATTTCTTCCCAGGTCAGCTCCACTTCCGGCGGGAAGCCCTCCAACGCCAGCCAAGTCTTACAGATCTTCAAGGCCACCGGCGTCAGCACCCGCCGGTAGGCGTCCAGCTCACTGGTAAGCACATCCGCCTGCTGGCTGGACATCCTCTCTGTAGACGACCAGGAAAGCCCCAGCAAAAAAGGCGGCAGCCCCAGCTTGGCCACAATCTGTTCCAGCATCTGCCGCACAGGCACCTGGCTTTCCAGCACCTGGTTGTCCGCGCCAATGGCCTTGATGCTCACGTCCCCCACTGCCACAAAATCCCGAGGCTCTGGGCTGCGCATGACCTGCTGCCACTCCTTGGCCACCTGCTGGGCTAACTGGCCCGCCCGGGTGCGCACGCCGTCAGGCTTGCAGGTCACAGCAAAGCGGACGTTGCCCAGCCGTTCCCAGTTCACCCCCAGCGTGCGGTAGATCTGCATTAACACCCCGCTGACAAAGGGCAGCCCCCGCAAAAGCGACGTGCCCCAAGGACTGCCCGCCGCCGGGTTCAGGGCCGATACCAACAGCAGCTCAGGGTACGGGCAGGGCTCTTTGCCGCCCGGGCCCACCACGCTCACCTTCACCCCTAAGGGGCCGTTGGCCTCCAAATCCACCTGGTCCAGCCCCGCGTTGTACAAGGCCCCAATCTGCCCGCCGGAAAGCACCATTTCCCCCACCGCGTTCCCATAGGTCACCAGCTCTTCCAAATAGATGCCCAAAAATTCGTGTATACCCGCCCCGGCCGCGTTTACCGGCACCGCCGCCAAAAACCTTTGCAGGCCCTGCTGGGCCCGCTCGTCGGGGCAGGTGACCGTGAACTCGCCGATCAGCCTGCGCAGCTTGTACACCGCCGCGTCGATTACCGGCACAGACTCCCGCAAAGACCGGTAAAGCGCCCTTTCCCCGGCCCCCAGCGGGATAGCCGGGGGCCCAGGCTGGGGGCCGGTCTGCACCGTCACCGCCGCTGCTTTCCGCTTTTGAAATCCCAGCATGACCTTTTCTCCCCTTTCTTCTTTGGTTTCACAACGCCCTCCTTCCCAGGCGGCCTGCCGCCCGTTTTTGAGATGGACTCAAAAAGCCCTTTCATATACACCTTAAAAAAAGCAAAAAGTTGCCCCAATAAGGACAACTTTCCAGTGAATTTTAAAAAATATTTTTTTAAAACCCCGGCAAAAGGGATTCCCGCCAGCATCTTCAACAATAGACCCCCACAGAAATCGGGCGATATATCCAATTCTGCTTCCAGCCTCTCAAGCCCCTCATTTACGCCCCCCTTACGAAACCAAACGAAAACCTTTCCTTTTTTAATTTTATCTTACTAAACCCCCAGCCCCCTTGCTTTACCCCACCGGTGGTGTTAAGATAAGAGCACAAGATGAAGAAAGCCCCACTGCGGACACAGAAAGGAAGATGGTCCTATGGCAGACAATCAAAACCAATATAACCATACTTATTACAACCAAGCCCCTTATCAAGAGGAACAGCCCCCTATGTACAACCCACCCCAGTACCAGCCCCAGGCTGGCATGGACCCCCCCTTGGGCTATGTGCAGAAAAGCCGGGTGGCTGCGGGTATTTTGGCCATGCTGCTGGGGGCCTACGGCATCCACAGCTTTTACCTGGGCAATACCTCCCGGGGGCTGGTACAGCTGCTGGTGTCCTTCCTTACCTGCGGGTTTGGGGCCATTGCCATGCAGATTTGGGGCATCGTAGAAGGCATCAAGCTCTTAGACGGCCGCATCAATACCGACGCCAACGGCGTATTCTTAAAAGACTGAACCGGAAAGGAGAACCCCTATGTCTGACTTTGAGAAGAACCCCTTAAACCAGGACCCTCAGCAGCCCGCCACCCCAGAATCCCAGCCAGCCCCCCAAGAGGCTGCGGCCCCGGCTCCCCAGGCAGAACCGGCCCCGGCAGAGCCCGCTTATGAAAAGCCCACCCCCCACTTGACTTTAGAGCCCGACCTGCCCCCCGATCCTCCCGCTTACGAGGCCGGGCCCGCCCGTCCCATGGGCGACCCTTTCCAAATGCCCCCACCTCCCCGCGCGCCAGAGCCGGAGGTTTCCCATCCCCAAGGGCACCAATCCCCAGAGCCGCCTTACCAGCCCCCGCAATACCAACCGCCCCAGTACCAATACCAAGCCTCCCAGCAGACTTATTATCCAAACTACACCCCTCAGTACAACACGCCCCCTGTAGGCTATGCGCAGAAAAGCCGCTTAGCCGCGGGCCTGTTAGCCATTATGCTGGGCGTGTTCGGGGTACACAGTTTCTATCTGGGCTTCAACACCCGGGGCACCATCCAGTTGGTGTTGTCTTTGGCAGGCGGCCTCCTCACCTGCGGCGTGGCCACTGTGGCCGTAGCTATCTGGGCTTTCATTGAAGGCGTCATGCTGCTTTCGGCCCAACCTTCCCGTATGTACGACGGCAACAACGTCATTTTGCGGGATTAACCCTACACAAAAAATCCCCCACGCCTTCCCGGTGTGGGGGATTTTCACATATTAAACAACGTACAGAGGCTTTCCTTTAGAACAGAAGGGGAAGCAGCCTAACAGTAAAAGGGCAGAGCTTTCACCAGTCCCCATAAGGCCCTAGAACCGGATGCAGCTTCCACAGCGCCAGCACCACCACCGGCACCGCCGCAAACAGCACGATGAGCCCTGGCAGCGGCGTCACAAAGCCCTCCTGGGCCCAGATCCACCAAGAATACGACCCCGCCCGCAGCCAAAAACCATAAACCAGCCCTTCTATGCCCCGGCCCAGCAGCACCGCTCCCAGCAGCGCGGCATACACATTCACCCACCGCAGCCCGTTTTGCAGCAGACATACGAAGAGCCCAGCTAAAAACCCGTACAGCCCGTTTAGGCAGATTGCCAGCGGCAGCCCTTCAAGCCCCGGCGTCCCTAAAAGCAAGTAAGAAAACACCGGGCACAGCGCCCCGCAGCTCAAGCCATAGGCTGGACCGCAAAGCAAACCGCACAGCAGCACGCACATCTGCATGGGCAGCAAAACTGCCTCCCAGCCTGTGCGCATGCGCACTAGCCCAGGCAGGGCCACCCCCAAACACACGCACAGCAGCAGATAGACGCTCTCCCACAAAACCCGCCTGGGTGACTGCATGCCCTCACCTCCCCTTACTGCTTGCTGATAATCACCGTCACAGCCCCATGCAGCTGCAAGGCCGACGCCGGCACCTGGGGGGTCACCGGCCCATACAAAGCTTTTTCTACAATGTCGGCCTTGTCCGGCCCGGCAATCAGCAAAATTTTCTTGGCCTTTAAAATTGTGCCGATCCCCATGGTCACCGCGCTCCTGGGTACATCCTCCATCCGCTTGAACAGCCGGGAATTGGCCTTAATGGTGCTCTCTGCCAGCTTTACCTGGTGCACCTGTGCGGCAAAATCCTCCGCAGGCTCGTTAAACCCAATGTGCCCGTTGTGGCCAATGCCCAAAAGCTGCAAATCCACCTGCATCCCTGCCACCAGCTTCTCATACCGGGCGCACTCAGCTTCCACGTCCCCGGCGCAGCCGTCCGGCAAAAAAGTATTCTCCTTCTTTATGTTGACTTTCCCAAACAAGTGCTCTTCCATAAAATACCGGTAGCTTTGGTTATGCTCGGCCTTCAAGCCGCAATACTCGTCCAAGTTCACCGTGCGCACCTGGGAGAAATCCAAAAGCCCCCCTTCATACTGCCGTACCAGCTCTTCATAAGCGCCAATAGGCGAGCTCCCTGTGGCAAGGCCCAGCGCGCAGTCTGGCTTTAACAACACCTGGGCACCCAAAATCCTTCCACACAAAACGCTCATTTCTTCATAGGTATTTTTCTCTAGCAACCGCATACCTCATCCATCCTTTCTTTTTTCCGGCAGCTGCGCAAGCACAACCGCCCCAAAAACCAATATGCACCCCATCGTCTCCCGCAAAGACAAGGGCTGCCCCAGCACCACCCAACCGGACAGCGCCGCGAACACCGATTCCAAGCTCATGAGCAGCGATGCCACCGTAGGGTCTACATTCTGCTGCCCCACAATTTGCAGCGTATACGCCACCCCGCTGGAAAGCACCCCCGTATACAACAAGGGGCCCCAGGCGGGCAGCAGCTGGGCAAAGGTGGGCTTTTCAAAAATCAGCGCAAACACCAGAGATACCGCCCCCGCCACAAAAAACTGTACGCAAGACAGCATAACCCCGTCTACTTTAGGGGAAAAACGGTCAATTACCAAAATGTGGAAAGAGAAGAACACCGCGCTGAGGATCACCAGCAAATCCCCTGCCGCAACCGAGAACCCCTCCCCGCTGATATCCCCGCTTAAAAGGTAGGCCCCCACCAAGGCAACGGCTACGCCAATCCATACCTTGAACCCAGCCCGCCGGCCCAAAAACACCCCCAGCACCGGCACCAGCACAATGTATAGCGATGTAAGGAAGCCCGCCTTCCCCGCCGTAGTGGAGGTAAGCCCCATCTGTTGCAGCAGGCTCCCTCCCGACAGCATCAAGCCGCAGGCCGCGCCGCCTGCCAGCAGGGCTTTGTCCAGCAGCCAAAATTCCTTCTTTTCCGGTTTCCCAGTCCCTTCAGCCTTCTTCCGCCTAGAAAAAAACCAGATCACCGGCAGCAGCGCTACACTGCCAATAAAGCTGCGGGTGGCATTAAACGTGCACGGCCCAATATGGTCCATGCCCATGCTTTGGGCCACAAAAGCCGTACCCCAAATAAACGCCGCCAGCACCAGCAGCAAGCTATAGCGCCTAGCCTTGCTTTTATTCTGTCCCATCTGCCAGTTCACCTTTACCCTTGTTATCCCTTGTCAGGTTTTTCATCCAGTTATAGCGGTTGATTTTCACCACCGCCACAAAGCACTTCAAAATCTGGTCGCACTTCAAGCACGCGAACACCACCCAAGGCGCGGCCCCCAGCCACATAGCAATAAGCGCCGAGGGGATGACCACTAAAAACACAAAGATGGTGTCATTCTTAAACACAAAAGAAATATCCCCGCCAGACTTCACCAGCCCAAACAAGCAGGCCGCCTGATAGCAGGTACCTACAATCGTCACCGCGATCACGTTGATAAACTGGTAAGAATAGGCCTGGGCCTCTGGGCTGGCGCTGTACAGGCCGATAAACCAATCCCGCAGCAGCAGCACCGCACAGCCTGAAATAAGCCCAACCCCTAAGAAAATCATCTGTACCGTCTTGGCGTATTCCTTCATCTTCTCATAAAGCCCGGCCCCTACCGTCTTGCCGGTAATAATGCCTACTGCCGAGGAAAGCCCGTTCATCCACACATAAATCAGGTTATGCAGCATACCCGTAATGCTGGCCGCCGCAATAACCCCCGCCGAGTAAAACCCCAAAATCTTCGTATTGGCCAAGGTGTTAATGGACCACACCACCTGCCCCCCAATAATAGGCAGGCCATACTTCACAAAATCCTTTAAAAGCTGCCGGTCCGTGTGGAGCAAGTCCATAAATTTCAGCTGCAATTTTTTATCCACGAAAAATACATACCCTGCACTAACGCACATCTCCAAAACCCGGGAGATCAGCGTTGCCACCGCCGCGCCCTTGACCCCCATGGCCGGGAACCCCAGTTTGCCGAAAATCAGCACATAGTTTAAGGACACATTGACCACCAGCGCCAAAATCGATATGTAAAGCCCAATTTTTGCAGTCTCCACGCTGCGCATCGAGGCAATCATCACCTGGGATAAGCAGAAAAACAGATACGTAAAGCCCACAATCTGCAAATACACCGTGCCTTCCGCAATAACCCCCGCATCCTGCGTAAACAGACCAATAATCACCGAAGGGAACAAAACCGCCGCCGAGGTAGCCACTAACCCCACCCCCAGGGCAAACTTCACCCCAATAGACACAACCTTGCGGATACTGGGGGCGTCCTTTTTCCCCCAATACTGGGCGGCCAGAATCAAAATAGCCCCCTCTACGCCAGCCGTAAACATCTGCACAACCGCCTGCATCTGGTTCCCCACATACACACCGGAAATCGCGTTGTCCCCCAAAGACCCAATCATCAGGTTATCCGCAAAATTCACAGCAAAGGTAATGAGGTTCTGCAAGGAAATCGGTATCGCCAGCATAACCAGCGTCCTATAAAAAGACTTGTCCTTCGTAAAAACAGCCACGACCTTACCTCCTAAAACCCAAAAATACCATTCCACCCGATTATACACTACCCAGCCCCGGAAGTAAACCCCCACCCCCCGCAAAGTTTTTTGAAGATTCTTAAGGGGCTTTTTTCCAAAAAAGCCCCTTAAGCCGCCGGAGGCGACCTTGCCAGAGGCCCAAAAACAGGAAGCCCCCGGCAAACCGGAGGCTCCCTGTCTTAAAATAGATATAGGGCAAGAAAGACCTTACTCAAAAGCAACTGCCACGCCCTTAGCGTCCGACTCTAAAGCCGCTTCCATCAGCCGCAGTACCCGCAGGGCCTCTTCGTTTTTCACAATCTGTTCCGCTTTGCCCAAAATTACATCGCACACATTGGAGTAAAGGGCGTTGCGGTCATACGAAATATCCGGCAAAGGCAGGTCGTCCATCGTGTCCGCGCCGCGGGGGGCCATGGTCTTTGAAAGCCCCTCGCCCATCAGGATAGGTGTAGCGTCCTTGTCCTCCCAGCTGCGCAGGATCACCATATGGCCCGGATCCCGGAAATCCTTGATTTCCGCCGTGCCCTGTGTGCCGCACAAATACCAGTGGGGCAGGGTGATAAAGTTGCAGGTGCCCACCTCCACCATAGCGGTCAGCCCGCTCTCAAACACCATGTTCATAATGAACCCATCGTCCACCTCGTCGTTGGTCACGTGGGTCATCTTCGCATACACCGTCTTAATCTTCTCGGGCACCATCATTACAAGCCTATCCAGCAAATGCACGCCCCAGTCGAACATCATGCCGCCGCCCTGGGCCTTTACACCCCGCCAGTCGCCGGGTATGCCGCGGCTGCCATGGTACCGGCTCTCAATGTGGAACACGTCCCCCAGGGTCTTTTCCTCATACAGCTTTTTCATGATCAGGTAGTCCTTGTCCCACCGCCGGTTCTGCCGGGGGTAGAACACCTTTCCCGTCTCTTTGGCGACTTCCAGCACATCTACCAGGTCCTGGCTGTTCATCATCACCGGCTTTTCGCACAACACGTGCTTGCCCGCCCGCATAGCCCGGGTGGCTAAATCCTTGTGGCTGTCATTGGGGGTGGCCACCAGCACCAAGTCTACCTCCGGCGTGTCCAAAATCTGCTCGAAGCTCTCAAAGGTATGGAACCCCTGCTTCCGGGCCCACTCCTGGCGCTCCTCCTTTATGTCGTATGTACCGGCCAGCACCATTTTTGTTTTCAAGTCTGTGTCCCCCGGGGCCAGTTCGCGGCCCTTAGACCCGTCGGTCATCCACAGCGCCTGCCCGCTGCCTGTAGCAACCGCCACCGCGTGGCCGCCGCCCATGCCGCCGCAGCCCACAATAGCCACCGCGATTTTGCCGTCTATCATGAAAAATGCCTCCTTTATAATAGTGATGGTTGAAAACTAAGTATCTTCATCTATCATTTTACACGATTTTCATTTATCACGCAAGGCTTTTTTCTGCGTTCTTTATAAAATTTGTATCTATTTTTATAAAAGTCCTCCACGCCACCCGACACTCCCCTACCTGCTGCTTCATATAAAAAGCGGCTACCTTTCACAGTATACCCCCAGCTGGCAGCCTCACCGCCTAAAAATGTTAGCCGCCTGATTCACGCCCAGACGGCTAACACACTATAAACACGATTCTATTCACAGCCAACCCGCCGCTCAAATACCCAATAGCGCTTTAGCTATATTAAAATAGATCACCAGCGACACCGCGTCCACAATGGTGGTAATAAAGGGGCTGGCCATTACCGTAGGGTCCAACCCCAGTCGGTCAGCCAAAATAGGCAGGGTACTGCCCACAATATTGGCCACCAGCACCACCAGCACCAGGGTTAGGCACACTACCCCAGCCACCAGCAGGGACACCTGGTCAACAACCATCAGCTTTACAAAATTGGCCGCCGCCAGGGTGCACCCGCACAGCAGCGCCACCGAGCTTTCCTTCCACAAAATCTTCGGCACATCCGCATAACGGATCTCCCCCAAAGAAAGCCCGCGGATAATGGTAATAGACGACTGGCTTCCCGAATTGCCGCCCGTGTCCATCAGCATGGGGATAAACCCCGTCAACACCACGCTGGCAGCTAAAGCATCTTCAAATGAATGTATGATTAAGCTGGTAAACGTAGCCGAAACCATCAAAAACAGCAGCCACGGCACCCGTTTTTTCCAGGTGTCCACCACGCCCGTCTTCATGTACGGCTTATCCGACGGCGCCATAGCCGCCATCTTTTCCATGTCCTCCGTGGCCTCTTCCTCAATAACGTCCATAGCGTCGTCAACGGTGACAATGCCCACCAGCCGCCCTTCAAAGTCCACCACCGGCAAAGCCAAAAAGTCATATTTCCCCAAGGCCCGGGCAGCTTCCTCCTGGTCGGTGTGGGTGGTCACGTACTTGATGTTCGTCTCCATGATCTCCCGCAGCACCGCGTCCATGGGGGCCAGCAGCAAATCCTTTACCGTCACAATCCCTTCCAGCTTCCGGCGGCTGTCGGTGACATAGCAGGTATATACGGTCTCCTTCTCCACCCCTGTGCGGCGTATGCGGTCAAAGGCCTGGGCTACTGTCATACTACGCTTTAGGTCTACATATTCCATGGTCATCAAGCTCCCAGCGCTGTCCTTCGGGTAGTTCAGCACCTGGTTGATGCCCTTACGGGTCTCGGCGTCCACATGCCGCAGCACCCGCTTAACCACATTGGCCGGCATCTCTTCCAGCATGTCCACGGCATCGTCCAAAAAGAGCTGCCCCATTACCTCTTCCAGCTCCTTATCCGAAAACCCGCGCACCAAAACCTCCTGGGCTTCCGGCGGCATATAGGCAAAGGCCTCCGCCGCCAGCTCCTTAGGGCACAGCCGGAAAGCCAAAGGCATATTCTGCCCTGGCAGCCCTTCCAGTACCTGGGCCACGTCAGCAGGGTTCATGTCCTTGAGCATCTGGGCCGCTTTGGGGAACTCCCGCCCCTCTAGCAACCCCAAAATCTTTTCTTCCATCTTTCCGTACCTCCTTTTTAAAATGAGATACGGCACAAAACCGGGCAGGCCCCGGCTGTCTAAGGAAACGGACAGCAGGCGGCCCTGGGAAAAAGGCAGCAAGCCGCCTTTTCGCATAATCGGTCCGGTACCATGCCGTCGCTGCTTTGCGGAACGTTCACCAAGGCTCACCTCACTTTCCCTTCATTTCGTCCCACTCTTAGAGTATCCGTTTTCCCCCCATTTGTCAAGGCTTTTTTGCCTATGCCCCTTCCCCAAAATTTGGCAGGCCTACCCCGCCCTGCCAATCATCATTACCTGTCAGGTGGGTGATTTGCACAAGTACCAAAAGCCCGTATTGCTGGCTGCCCTAAAAGGCATAAATATAAAGGAAGCCCCTCCGTTTGGGTGGGGGGCTTCCTTTTACTACCTAGCCTGTAAAGCTTAATGACAGCCGATCTCTTGGCATTTCCAATACGCAGTGGGATCTGTGGGGTCCCAGGTATGCCAATCCGGTATCCAGAGCCCAGCGGGCTTTTGCAGGGGGCCGCCTGTCTCCCAGGAGCTAATATGCACCTCGGTGCCCAGCTGGCAGTTGTCATAGACCCACTTGGCCTCCCGGCAGTTCATGCGGATGCACCCTGCCGAGCGGGTCTCGCCCAGGTGGTTATACTCGCCTACTTCCAGGTCAAAGTTATTGTGGGTCCAGTTGGGGACGGAATGGAACAGGTAATTGCCCTGTATCTGCGTACACCATTGGGCCCAGGTGTTGCCGATCATTTGCAGCCAGCGATAGCGGGTTGGAGTATAGTATGTCCCTGTAGGAGTACCGTAGCCGCAGGAGACGCGGATGGCCTTTACCGGTACGTTATAGGGGCCGCCGGAGTATTCCTGGGCATAAACAATCAGATAATTGGAGGGCTTGTACACCTTGAGAAAATAGGGGCCTGAAACTACGCCCAGGTTGGAGATGTCCTCCTGTATCACGCCATCCTTATAATAGCGCCGCCAAGTGCCCTCGTCCAAAAAGCCGGTGTAGGCTGCGCCTGTGGTGTTGTCTAGCACGTGCTTGACATTGTCGATGAAATGCACGCCCCGCAGGAATTTCCGGGTGGCCGCGTCCACATAGTAGCGGGTGCCGTTCTCGTCATAGATCCAACCGCTTTCCGGCGTGCTCAAGTCCTCTTCATAAGCGCCCCAAACCTCGCCGCTGTCTGTCTTGGTAAATTCGTGGGAGGTAGAGGCTTCGATAATATGGGGGTACATCCAGTCCTCGGGGAACACGTCGTAGAAATTCTTGACTGTGGTTTTCTCCTGTATATCCCCATCCGGCTGGCGGCCCAAAAGCTTATTTAAAATAACCACGGCTTCCCCTCGGACAATAGCGTCGTTGGGATGGAAGGTACCGTCTGGCAGGCCGTTTATCCAGCCCTTGCTGTAGGCGGTGGCCACGTAAGGGGCAAACCAGGCATCGGCGGGCACATCGGTAAAGGGGCAGCTGGCTTCTTCCTCTAAGGTATCACAGCCCACGGCCAGCTTGACAAACTCGGCCCGGGTGATGGAGCGGCCCCCAGCAAAGTTCCCATTGGAATCCCCTTGCAGGATGCCCAGGGTGTTCATCTCTCCGGCCGCCTGCGCGTACCAAGCATCGGTGGAAACATCGGGGAAGCGGCCGGGCTGGCTGCTGGGGGAACGGAGCAGGTTGTAGAAAAGCTGCGCGGCTTCGCTGCGGGTCACATTTTTATAGGGCCGGAAGGTGCCGTTGGTAAAGCCTTTTATGTAAGCGTCGTGGCTGTCGGTCTGCAAAAATTCCTCCACCTGGCGGCCCCAGCGGGCGGTGTAGATGGTATCAGCCGTGACAGCGGCCTTTTCCGGCTCTGCCTTTTTGCCGGCGGCGTCATACCAACCCAGGGTCTCCGCGGCGGGCATGTCGGGAATTTTGGGCACATCTTTTACAAATTCGCCTTCCTTCACCCGGCGCACCCGCGTACCAAAGCGGCCCATTTGGAAGGTAACAGTGTAAACGACCTCTTCCGGCTCCTCAGGCTCTTCCGGTTCTTCTGGGCCCGGGCTTGGGGACGGGGAAACTTCCGGCTCGTCAAGGGGCGGCTGGGAGGGCAATTCCTCTATGTCGCCGGGCAGGACGGGCGGGGCCTCGTTTTCCAAGAGGCTCTCAAGGGCTGAAAGGGTCTTTTCTGCCTCGGGGGCAGGGGCATCGGCCGCAGCGGCGGTGGGGCCTGCCAGCAGCAGGCAGCAGAGCAGGGCGGATACGATCCTCTTGCGGGTGGCGGGGCGCTTGCCCCCAGAATGATGGGCCATGGCAATTAACTCCTTAACCTATTTGATATTTTCATGTACCGGGGCTTCCTATTTTCCTATATCTGCTCTGGTACAGCCTTTCCAGTATGGCTATTGTACCATATATATGCAGAAAAGGAAAGCCCGGTTTTGGGAAAAGCAAAATTTTCCTGTCTGCGGCAAAGGGGTAAAAACAGGCAGATTCGACAATTTTTTTATAAAACAGCCTTTCCCCGCCTACAGGCCTATGGTATAATGGGTTGGGACAAATACATAAAAAGCCCTTCCCCCGCAACGCCCTGTCCCCTGCAGCGTAGGGCAGCGGGGATTTCCCCTTAAAGGGAACGCTTGGCCCTGTCTTTTGACCGCTTGGGCCTGCAATCCAAACAAAAACTAACCCAAAACAGGAGGCACCATTTATGGACGAGAACACGATGCTAAAGGCGATTTTGAACAGCTACCCCTACCCCATTGTCTTTGTGGACGACACCTATACGATACGCTACATGAACCGTTACGCCCAGTACCACTATTATCAGGAACGGGGGTACAAGGATTTGATCGGCAAGTCCCTTTTCCTGTGCCACGACAAGGAGTCTTCCAAGGAACGGATCAAGGCAGCTTTTGAAAAGATGAAGAGCGACGGCAAAGAGGCGTTTGTAGGCGTCAACCTGCGCAACCTGCGGATTTACATGCAGCCGGTGCGGGATGAGGCCGGGAAGCTCATTGGGTTCTTTGAGCGGTTTGAACAAAACCTGCGCCTGGATAAGCGGGTGTAGCGCCCGGGCCGGAATCAGAAGACCAGCCCAGGAGGTGCTACATGAGGAAACAGGCAAAAAGGCCCGCGCCCTTGCCGGCGGAGGGGCCCATTAAAAAAATGCCCAGGCAGGACCTGATACCCGTACCGTTGACAGAGAAGGTGCACAGCACGCTGCTGGAAAAGGTCCTCGCTTTTGTTATGCCCCAAGAGGAGGCGGTGCAGGCGGCGGGCTGCCTGGTACGGAAATTCGGCAGCCTCTCCCACGTACTGGCCGCCCCGGCCCAAGAGCTGATGCAGACCCCCGGCATACACCAAAAAGCGGCACAACTGTTGGCAGCCGTAGCGGAGGCCGCCCGGGAAAGCCTGGAAGAGCATGCCTCGGGCATACGGCGGATTTTTGACACGGAGTCGGCGGTGCTGGCCATGTACCCGCTGTTTGCGGGGCGGCGGAAAGAGGCCATCGGCTTTATGGTGGTGGACGGCCGGGGCCGGGTGCTGTACAACGACTTGGTAACAGAAGGGGAAGTCAGCGAGGTGCCCTTGTATGTGCGCAGGCTGGTACAACTCTGCATTGAGCACGACGCCTATACGGCCATCCTGGCCCACAACCACCCCAGCGGCAACCCCCTGCCCTCCCGCAACGACATTGTGGCTACCCGCCAGGTAGATTTGGCCCTGCGGGGGATTAATGTGACTTTGCAAGACCACATCATCTATGCCGGCGAGACGTATTTTACGTTCTCTGGCACACAGCCCTGGAAGGATGCCCAGCTCAACGCCCAGAACTATTACCGCCAGCAGTTGGACTTAGCCCGGATGCAGGAGCAGGAATACCTGCAGCACGGGGATGGGCCTTTATCATTTTGAAACTCACAAATAGAGAAACCAGGCGGAAATACCCTGACGCCTGGGGAGAGGCGCTGTAAGGAGGGTATCCGCCTGGTTTGGGGGGTGGGTGGTGGACCATCAGGGACTCGAACCCCGGACCGACCGGTTATGAGCCGGTTGCTCTAACCAACTGCGCTAATGGTCCGCACGGCGGGCGGGGAAGCCCGCCGTGATAAACATGATACCACAAACTTTCTGTTTTGGCAAGCCTTTTTTGCAGGAATTGTAGGAAAACCGTTTTCCGACCAAAAAAGCAGCCAGGAAGGAGCAAAAAATATGAACCAAGAATTCGGTGCCGTGGTGGTGGCGGCGGGAAGTTCGCAGCGGATGGGCGGCAAGGGCTCGAAGGTATTTGCCTGGCTGGGGGACAAGCCTGTGCTGCGGTATTCCCTGGAAGCCCTGGATGGGTGCGGGGCTGTACAGGAAATCTGCGTGGTGTGCCGGGAGGAAGACAAGGAACAAGCCCAGCAGGCGGCAGAAGGGCTTAGTAAGCCTGTGGTGTTTGCCCTGGGCGGGGAAACCCGGCAGGAATCGGTGTGGAACGGTGTGCAGGCTTTGCAGCCGGACTGGGGCTATCTGCTGATACACGACGGAGCGCGGCCCTTTATCACCCCGGAAATGGTGGAAACCATCTGCCAGGATGCCCTGCAATATGGAGCCGCTACTGCGGCGGTGCCGGCCAAGGACACCTGCAAGCTGGCGGACGCCGCCGGTTTTGTAGAGGCTACGCCTCCTCGGAAAAGGCTTTCTGCGGTGCAGACACCCCAAGCTTTTGAACGGGGCATGTACGAGTACGCCGCCCAGCGGGCCCAAAAAGAGGGGCTTTTATGCACGGATGACTGCCAGCTGATTGAATGGGCGGGGGGGCAAGTGAAGCTTTCAACAGGGGAGTACCGGAATTTGAAGCTGACCACCCCGGAGGATATGTTGACAGCCCAGGCCTTTTTGCAGGCTGGCCGAGAGGGAATTTGCCCAGAAAAGGAGGGGAATACCATGCGTGTTGGTTATGGCTACGATGTACACCGGCTGGTGCCGGAAAGGGAACTAATTTTAGGCGGGGTACACGTGCCCTATGAGCAAGGGCTTTTGGGGCACTCGGACGCAGACGTGCTTACCCATGCCCTGTGCGACGCCCTGCTGGGGGCGGCGGCTTTAGGGGATATTGGGCGGCTGTTCCCAGACAATGACCCCCAATATGAAGGGGCAGACAGCCTCCATTTGCTGGAAGAGGTCTGCCGCCTGCTGGGATCCCATGGGTATAGGATTGGGAATATCGACTGTACATTGGTGGCTCAACAGCCAAAAATTGCGCCCTATGTGCCGGAAATGCGGGAAAACCTGGCCAATGCCTGCGGGGTGGCGCTTTCCCAGGTGAGCGTGAAAGCCACCACAGAAGAAGGGATGGGCTTTACAGGCAGCGGCCAGGGGATGGCGGCGTCGGCGGTGTGCTGCCTGTTGTGATTTTTGTAGGACGCAGTTGCGCCCTGTTGTAAAACGTGGTATCCTATATACGTATCCGGCCTGTTCGCTGGATGCAAAGAGTCTGCCAGCGGTGGACGGTGGCCTTCTGCGGAAGGTCTGGAGCTTCCGATTACATAGAGGCCCTGTCAGCGGGGAATCCATGGAAAGGAGGACAAGCTAATGCGTGATTTTGAGCTGTTATCTTTTATGATAAGGATGCTTGCCCTGATTGTGGCGGTGCTCAAAGACACAAAAAAGCAACCGCCCCGTGTAAGGTTACGGTTACTTTTTCACAAAGTATCTAAACTAGGCCAGCCGTCTATCGGCAGGCTCTTTTTTCTACTTCTATTATACCCAGGATTCCAGCCGTTGTCAACCATCTAAAGGGAAAACAGGCGGCCCACTGGGAGCCGCCTGCCGTCTTTTCCATAGGTATTTTCCCTTACAGGGCACGGGTCACCTTGCCGGAACGCAAGCAGCGGGTGCAGGCGTAAACACGCTTGGGAGTGCCGTCAACAATCGCTTTTACGCGACGGATATTGGGCTTCCAAGTCCTGTTGGAGCGCCGATGGGAGTGGGATACCCGGATGCCGAAAGAAACGCCCTTGCCGCAGAAGTCACATTTTGCCATATATCTGCACCTCCTTCTAGGGTGGAATAGCAAACCTCTAGGATTTCCATAACAAATAAAATTATAACAGGGGCTGGGGGAAATTGCAAGGCTTTTTTCAAAAATTGGGGTGTTTTTTTGTTTTTTAGGGGGCCGGGGCATCCCAACGGCTATGGGCCCTCCCCTATGGGCACTTCTATATATTGTTGTGTCGGGGCTGGGGGGTTACCCTGCCCAAGAAAAAAATCAAAAAAATTTTGGAGTTATTGGGATTTTCCGGGCCCCTAAAGGGTATTATGGGTGAAAAGCTTTTCAGAAAGGGGTGGTTTGGTGGACGACAGCGCCTTTCAGGAGGCCGCCCGGCGGTATGGGGACATGGTGTACCGTGTGGCGTTCCATTCCTGCAAAAACCGGGCGGACGCCGAAGATATCACCCAGAACGTGTTTTTAAAGCTCTACCGCACCCAGACGGTCTTTGAAAGTGAAGAACACCTGCGCAGGTGGGTCATACGGGTAGCGGTGAACGAATCGAAAAAGCTGGTGGGCTCGGCGTGGTTCCGCAGGCGCGTGTCGCTGGAAGAAGCCGCCCAAGCGCTGCCCTTTGAATCGGAAGAGGAAAGCAGCCTGTTTCTGGCGGTGATGGAACTGCCAAAAAAGTACCGGGTGCCTGTGTACCTCTACTACTATGAGGGCTACCCCGCCAAAGAGGCCGCGGCGCTGTGCGGGCTTAAGGAGTCTACCATGCAGACCCGTTTGCAGCGGGCAAGGGAAAAATTGAAAAAGAAACTGTGCGGACAAGAAAGGGAGAGTTGACCATGGGGAACAAAACTTTACTGGACACCTGGTTATACAAGCAGACATTTTCAAAGCTTACTGTGTCTCCCCAAATTTTACAGGAGGTAATTGACATGACAGAAACAAAAAGGAAGCCCAAGAGATTTTTTGTGCGGCGGCTGCTGGTGGCTGCCCTGGTACTGGCCCTGGCTTTAGCCCTGGCTATGGGCGCAAACGCCGCTACAGGCGGCCAGCTGTTTGAAAACGTGCTGACGTTTGTCACCTATACAGAAGACGGTGAAAGCGTCATGGTAGCCTTAAACGGCGAATGTTTTGACATGGACAAAGACGGTATTGTGTACCATATCTCCGAAAATGACAATGGAAAGGTCGCAATGGCGTATAACGATTCGGATGGCAATACTGTTATACAAGACATCCAGTTTCCCGTAGATATGAAAGACCTAATCGGGAAGGCGTTGGAGGAAGCCAACGACAAGTCCTCCCCTGCGGTAGAAACAGAGGCACGGAAAAGCACAGACGTAAGTAAACCCTAAGGGCTGATTTTTGGACGCCTGTTAGACGGGAAATCCCCCTGTACCTGGAAAACCAGGCGCAGGGGGATTTTTTGTGCTGTCACCGGGTACATTCTATGGCTTCTTGTATGATGCGGACCACATGGGGCAGCTTCTCAGAGGGCACATTCTTCAAGCCCTCCGTAATAAAGCGGAAATCTTCCGGCGCTTCCCCAAAGAGAAGCCTGTCTGTTGGGATTTGCAGGGCTAAGGCAAAGGCGCGGATGGATTCGGAGGAAAGCCCGGAGCGGCCCCGCTCTACCTCTTGGATAAAGTTGGATGTATAACCGGTTAGGGCGCCAAACTCATCACGGGTCAGCTTTAACCTTTTACGATTTTCCTTTACACGCATACCAATTTCTAAATTGATGTCTTTTACATTCCTGGACATTGCAATGCACCACCTTCTATTGGTAGTGTAACCTCTAATTGCGGAAAGAAAAATCCTATCATGTATGTACTTTTACAGGTGGCAATGCACCAATAGATGATATATAATAAATATATTGGATGGGCTTCTATTTTGCAAAAAGAGTTTAAATGGAGGGAATATGTCTGGAAAGAAATGTTTCTTGATTGGCCACCGGGATGCGCCCGACGCGCTGGGGCCCGCGCTGGCAGAGGAGATTGAACGGCACATTACGCTGTATGGGGTAACAGAATTTCTGGTGGGGTGCCACGGCAATTTTGACCGGCTGGCGGCAAGGGCCCTTTGCGCCGCAAAAAAGCGCCACCCGCAGGTGACGCTTACCTTATTGCTGGCCTACCACCCAGCCCAGCGGGCTTCCCCGCTGCCAGAGGGTTTTGACGGCAGTTTGTATCCCCCTGGTATGGAGGGGACGCCCCAGCGCTTTGCCATCCCCAAGGCCAACCGGTATGCCTTGGGCGTGTGCCAATACCTAATCGCCTATGCCTGGCAGCCGGGCAGCAACGCGGTAAAGCTTGTAGAGCAGGTCAGGGCCTCGCGGCGCGCGATAAAGGTGACGGTGCTGCCCAAGTAAGGGGTTGCGCTTGGATGTTCAGTTGGAAGAGCTCTGCAGGATAGAAGGGGCCTCCCCACTGGATAACTTGGAGAGCCTCTAAAAAGAAGGTGAAACTGGGCCCGTCCTGTGCTATAATGAAGATAGCTAGTTCGATAGTCCACTACTTTACATAAAACAGGAGGAAAACACATGGACGAAAAAACTGTACAGGAGCTTATCGCAAAGGGCCGGGCCTTCCTCAAAGCCCGGCCGGAGAATGACCCTGCTGCCGCAGATTACCAGACCGACCAGGAAAAGAAGCTGCCCCAGCCTCCCCTGGTAAAAGCCCCTATGGGCGGCCCTGTTACGCCGCTGCCCCGGGACTTTGCCAGCCTGGGCGCGGGAGACGACTTCTTTACGGTGGCTATGCGGCGCAAGAGCTCGCGAGTATATACCCAGCAGGGGCTGGGGCTTTTGCAGCTCTCTTATCTGTTGTGGCTTACCCAGGGGGTGAAGGAGATACGGGGCAAGTCTTACGCTACTTTGCGCACAGTGCCTTGCGGCGGGGCCCGCCATCCTTTTGAATGTTACCTGCTGGTACGCAAGGTGGATGGCCTGGCCCCAGGTGTGTACCATTACCTGCCCATGTCCCATCAGCTGGAACAACTGGCCCCTATGGAGGACGGGGACGCCCTGCGCCAACTGGCAGGGGATTCCCTTTGCGGCCAGCAATGGGCGGCTAAAGCGGATGTAGTGTTTTACTGGTCTTTTGTGCCCTACCGCAGCGAATGGCGGTACGGCATTTACGCCCACCGCATGATTATGGCGGACGTGGGCCACGTAGGGGAAAACCTTTACCTGGCCTGCGCGGCTTTGGGCCTGGGCACCTGCGGCATCGGCGCTTATGACCAGGCTTTGTGCGACAAGACCTTCTGTCTGGACGGCACAGAGGAATTTACGGTTTACGCCCAAAGCGTGGGAACTATTCGCGAGGAAGACGCGGGGGCAGAAAAAGATTTTTACCGTTTTGTGGAGGAACAGGGGCTGTAGCTCTTTTGCAGGAGGATTCCAGCAGGGCCAGCGTCAGCCAGAAAAATGGCGCTGTAATGCACATGCTGAACCCGAACAGGGCCTGCACACAGTAGCCCAAAGTCCCGGCCCCCAAAGCGGCTGCTGTGGTATTGGTTTTGGCGGTATGCATCCAGCGATAAAAAAGGGTTGCCAGCATAGCAAGGTACGCTGCCAGGGCCATAAGCCCTTGATGGAAAAGGACATTTAGGTATTCGTTGTGGGCTACGTCGATATGGCCCACTACTGTGCCGCCCAGGGCGGCATCGTAGCGGGTAAAGGGTGTAAGGCCCGCGCGCAGCATGGTGTCGGGCCCATAGCCCAGCAGCAGGTGGCCGGGCAGCTTTTGCAGGACCTCCTGCCAGATGTGCACCCGCCCAGAACCAAAGCGGCCATCAAACTCCCCATGGAGCATTTGGTGGGCTTCGTGGAGCATGCCTCCGCCTGCGTCCCAGAAAAATACCAGGGCAAGGCCCAGCACCAGCGCCCCGCCTAGCAGGGCCCCAGCGGCGGCGCGGTGCTTTTTTTCCGTCGCGCCCGCTATGGGGAAAGCCAGCACGCACCCGGCCCCTATGCCCAGATAGCCGGCAGACACGCCCATCCAGGCCGCCGCCCAAAGGGAAAGGCCCAAGGGTACCAGCAACAAGAAGCGGCTAAGGTCTTTTTGGCGCAATAGAAGGTAGAAAAGCAGGGGAATTACCAAACTGAAAAACGCAGCCACCAGGTCTACGTTGCCCAAGGTACCCAAGTAGGCACCAGCGTAGGCTTTGCCAGCGTCCAGGTAACTATAGCCCTGAGGGTACAGGCCAAAAGGATTAAAGCCTGAAAGCTGCACTAGGCACAGGGCGCTAAAAAGCGTGACTGCCCCGGCTAGGGCCCACAACAGCCAGCGCCCCGGCCGCCCATATACCGAAACCAGCAGGAATACGGCTACATACAAGGTAATGGTAGCCGCGCCCTCATAGCGGCTAATGCCCCATAGGGTATCGGGCCAATAGGGCGAACATATGGCGGAGGCCCAGGTAATACCCGCGTAGGCTATAGCCGCCCACTGGGCTGGGCCGGCATGCCGCAGGCAGTCCACCCAAGGCTTTGTAAGCTTGAATATAACCCGGGCAGCTGCCAATACCGCCATAAACGCTACATACATGCCGCTTAAAATGCAAAAGGCCCAGAACTTGGGGGTGGTGATGTTCCCATAACCCTCAAAGCCCCAAAAAAGCAGAAAGACCGTTGCCATGGCCCCCAAATATCCCGCTGTAACCCATGCCTGCAGCCAACCGTCCGCCAGCCTGCTTTTCACAGTAACCGCCTGCCCTTCCCCATATCCCGCCAACTTCCCCTTACGGCTAAAAGGCCGGCGCCCGGGAGCGCCAGCCTTTTGTTTTTGTTATGCCCCCTCTTCCTGCGGCAAAGGCGGGTCCTTTACCAGCAGCAGACGGGAAAGCCGCTGATCTTCTATTTTCAGCACCGTCACAGTCAGGCCTGCCACATGTACTTGGGGGCGCTCCCCTTCTTTGGGGATGCGGCCTAAAAGCTCGGTGACAAGGCCGGCGATGGTGTCGTAGTCGCCCTCGGGCAGTTCAATGCCCACCAAATCAGAAACCTCGTCAATAGCGGCGGAGCCGTCTACTGTAAAGGCGCGCTCGGAAAGCCGGAAAAACTCATCTTCCTCATTGTCGTACTCGTCCTGTATGTTGCCTACGATGGACTCCATCAGGTCTTCTAAGGTTATAAGCCCTGCCGTGCCGCCGTACTCGTCTACCACAATGGCAATCTGCACTTTGCGCTCAGTCATTTCTGTAAAAAGGGAGCTGCACTTCTTCGTCTCTGGGATGAAGTAGGCAGGGCGCATAAAGTCCGTCAGAGAGAGCCCTTCGGGCACCTGGGCCCCTACGTAGGGCAGCAGGTCCTTTGCGTAGCAGATGCCTACTACGGAGTCGATATCCTCATGGTACACCGGCAGCCGAGAACACCCATTTTCTACCGCCGCGTCCACCAGCTCCTGGATGGGGGCGGTGTCCTCTACAGCGATGATATCTGTACGGTGGGTCATAGTCTCGCCAGCGGTGGTGTCGTTAAAGTCTAGGATATTGGCAATCATGTCCTTTTCCGTCTCTTCAATAACGCCGCGTTCCTCCCCTTTGCCCACCATTTGCAAGATTTCCTCTTCGGTGAGGGCGTCCTCTAAGGCGTGGGGGTCGATGTGGAACAAACGCAAAAGCCCGTTAGCAATAGCAGAGGAAAGGAACAAAAGGGGCTGTGCCAAACGCGAAAGCCCCCAGATGAGCCCGGCCCAACGAAAAGCAAAGGCTTCGGCCCCATGACGGGCGCTTTTTTTGGGAAGCAGGTCGGCAAAGAGGAAAAAGACCAGCATATACCCCAAAGACACCAGCAGGCAGGACAGGATAGGCGCCAGCTTAAGAGGCTGCAAGGCGCGGAATAACGGCTGCCAGAAGCCGCTGATGCACAGGCTGAGCCCTAAAAGCCCACAGAAGAACAGCCCCAGCTGCAAAGGCGTTACCGCGCCGGTTTGGGCTTGCAGCACTTTCAACAGGGTTTGGGACTTTTTGATGCCGGCGTCAGCGTCTTTTTTTATCTGCCCAGGGGAAAGGCAGTTTACGGCTGCTTCCCCTGCCGCGTACAGGGCTGCGGCCAACAGGCAGATTACTGTGAAAAAGGTGGAAACGGCAAGTGTGCCGTCAGGTTCCGGAGGCATGGAATGGAAACTCCCTTCGAAAAAAATTTTAATGGTTTCCTATATTCTACTAAAAACCGGGCGCTTTGTCAAATTCCCCGGGCGGTGGGCTTAAAAATCCTCTAGATAGTAAGCATTGGTGCCCGCATACAGGCCGCGGCTGTCCCGAATCTCAATGCGGAACCAACCTTCTTTGCCGGTAAGGGGGAACTGGGCCTCGGTAATGGTGCTGCCAGCGGGAGCCAGTTTCTTGTAGCAGTCGCGGCCCCGCTGGATGACAAAAATCTTTTCTACCGGCGAGGTCTTGACTTTTAGGACGCCCCCCTCCACCCGGACCCCTTGGAGCTGGGGCCCCATGGACCAATAAAACCGTCCGGCCCGCAGGGCTTCAATCACGCTGGCGTATTCCAGCTTTTCCGCCGCAATCTGCACAAAGCCGCCGAAGGAATCGTTTAAGGGGTCGCCAAAGGGCACCCGGTCGTGGTTATCGTCGGTGGACAGGGCAAAAAGGCGCTGGCCGGCCCGCATCATTTCGTCATAGGCCTGGGGGTGGAAGCCGTAGAGCCCGTCGTGTTCGCAGCCGTGGTTATAAATCTCCATGGCGAAAAGGCCCCGCAGGTGGGCGTAGTCGTTGTAGTCCTGCAAGGACCAGTAGGGGTGGTTGTAGCAGACCAGGAACCCCAGCTGGGACATTTCAGCTATGTATTCGTTTAGGGCGGGCACATCGCCATAGCGCCGCAAGGGACGGGGGCTTTTAGCCTTTTCCGCCTGGTTTTGGGTGGGGTCGGTGTCAAAAAGGTTCAAGTGGTAGGTTTTCTGGTCGGGCCAGCAGTTGGGGGCCGTGTTGAAATCGCAGCACTCGGTCTCAAAGGCGGCCAGGGCCAGGAAATTTTCGTCGTCCAGCTCTTTGTGCCAGCGGTAGCGCTCGTGATCGGTAAAGGCCACAATGGAATAGCCCTGGGCCTTATAAGCGGACTTAATCTCTTCCGGGGTGAGCTCGCCGTCGGAAATAGTGGTGTGGCAGTGAAGGTTCGCTTTGAAGTAGCCAGAATCTGGCAGGAGAATTTTGTCATCAAGTTTCATGTGTTGGCCTCTTTTCTGTGTTTTGGATGATGTCAGCCCTCCCACTCCATGTGCAGCTCGCCGCTGGGCGTAAAGCCCCCGGCCGTGTAAAGGGCTTGGGCGGGGAGGTTGTCATCGCCGGTAAGCAAAGTGATTTCTTGGGCGCCGCGGGCCTGACATTGGTTTATAGCTTCCATTAACAGGGCCCGCCCTATCCCCTGCCGGCGGTATCGGGGGTCAACATAGAATTCAGTGACCTCCCCAGAGGGCTCGCCGTAGCAAAGGGAATTTTTGAGCAGGCAGCAGCAAAAGCCCAGCAGCTCGCTAGTCCCTTCTTGCTGGGCTACCAGCACCAGTTCAGGGCTGGGGGCAGAGAGGGCTGCGGCCATACCTTCTGTGGTCTGGGTGCCAGGGCCGTTGAAATCGATATTTAGGCGCATCAGGCCGGGGGCGTCTGCTGGGGTCGCGGGGCGGATTTTTACGGGCATAAGCTTCTCCTTTCCTGCCTCCACACCTTTAAGGCACAGGGCATGAATGCACATTTATGAGGAAATATAGGGATATTCGCTAACGCAAAGCCCGCAGTACCCTTGCACAGCAGGGGGCAGGCGCTTTGCAGATTAGGGAAGCGCCCATGTGTTCAACACATTATACCATGCCTCCCCCACTAACGCAACTGGCAGGCAGAGGCTTTCGCACTCTTTTACCGTTTAAAGCGGTTGCCAGTGTTGCAGTAAATCAGCGCAAAAACTACAAGGGCTGTGACAAAGGCGGTGTAGGCCCAGCCCACCCACCGGATATTGCAGATGCCCCCTACGGCCACGGCAGGGGTTGACAGGCCTATAGGCAGCAGGATTTTCCCCATAAACCTGCACAGGGCTCTCCTATCGTACTTTTCCTGTTCCTCTGGGGAAAGGGTGTTGTAGCCCGCTATCAAAAATGAGCCCTTGCCTAAAAGCAGGAATACGGCCATTACCACCATGCCCAGCCCCAGCACAGATGTGATCACCAGCCCCACTATGTCTTTGCCTGTCATGTTAAGCCCTCCATTCTTTGGGGTCATAATGCATAAGCGGCCGGAAAACAGTTTCCCGACCGCTTATGGCGCACTTCTTACTCCGTCCCCATAGAGACGCTTTGTTTAGAAGCGGATTTCTTTCTTCTGCCTGTCTGCCTCATAGATGGCTTCCAGGATCTTAGTAACAACCAGGGCCTCTTCGGGCTTTACCAGGGGTTCGGTGCCATTGATAACGGCCTCCAGCCACTGGCGGTTGTCTACCACGCCTGCATTGCCGGCAGCGCCTTCAAAGAAAGCGATCTTGCCGCCGGAGGACAGGGTTTCTTCCATCAGCTGGCCGTTGCGGCCGCGGTTGTAGATGAGCTCGTCGTTGGGGTAGCTCATGCCGGAGTGGATCTCCGCGCCGGCCAGGGTGCCGCACAGGGTGGTGGAAGCCTCGCGGCTTTCCAGCATGTTGATAGCCCAGGCAGATTCCAGCATGATAGCCGCGCCGTTCTTCATCTTGATAAAGCCCATAGCGCTGTCTTCTACCTCATAGGTCTCGGGGTCCCAGGGGCCAAAGGCGTTGCCCTCGGTAGCCTGGGGCAGATTGCCCAGCTTGTAGAACACAGAGCCCGTAACGCTTTCCACATCGTAGTTATTCATGCACCACAGGGTGATATCCAGGGCATGGGTGCCAATGTCAATCAGCGGGCCGCCGCCCTGCTTGGATTTGTCGGGGAACACGCCCCAGGTAGGCACGGCACGACGGCGCACAGCATGGCCCTTCGCGTAGTAGATGTCGCCCAGCTCGCCGTTGTCGCAGGCTTTTTTCAGGTTCTGGACTTCGGGGCGGAAGCGGTTCTGGTAGCCGATGGTGAACTGCTTGCCAGACTTCTTCCAGGCGTCTACCATCTTCTGGGCGTCGGCCGTATTGTGAGCCATGGGCTTCTCACAATAGACATGCTTGCCAGCCTCAAAAGCAGCCACGGTAATGGGGCAGTGGGCCACGTTGGGGGTCAGCACATGCACGATCTCTACGTCGGGGTTTGCCAGCAGGTCGTGATAGTCGGTGTAGACCTTAGCGCCCTCTACGCCGTACTCTTTCGCGGCCTTTTCGGCGCGCTCAGGGATGATATCACAGAACGCAACGACTTCGCACAGGTCGCTGTTCTTCTTCATGGCGGGCAGGTGCTTTTGGTTGGCGATGCCGCCGCAGCCAACAATGCCGATCTTTACTTTGTTCATGGGTGATCTCCTCCTAAACCTAGGGGCTGCTTGTCCCCTAATATTGGATATATTATACCATACTTGTCTTGACATTTTTGGTGCCATATGGCACAATAAGAAAAAAATGGGAGGGGAATATGAAGCTGATACGGGACCCAGCCCTGTTGGAGCATCTGCTGGAAAAGGAAGGTATGCGGGGATTTTTTTCCAAAGAGCCCCAAGGCTTCCGGCTGGTAAGCTTTCAAAAGCACGAGCTGCTTTCCGCTCCTGGGCACCCGCAGACCGAATTGCTTTTTATTGTAAAAGGCTCTGTCCAGGTGTATGGGCTGCATGAAGACGGACGGCTGTTTTCCGTATCCCAAGGCGGAAAAGAAGACATTTTGGGGGTAATGGGGTTTATGGGGGAAGACCAGCCCCCATTTTACGCGGAAGCCCTGGAAGATACCCTTTGCCTTGCGCTGCCCATCGAGAAAAACCGGGCTATTTTAGAAAAAGACTGCGTGTTCCTGCGCCGCCTGCTGCTTTATACGGCACGGCTGGTAAAAATGTCGGCTTTGACGGGGACATCCGGCCAGCTTTTAGAGGAAAGAGTAGCGGCTTTTTTACAGGACATGCAGCCCGACCATACCCTGCACAGCATCCACAGTGGGGTCTTGCAATTCCATTGCAGCCGCAGGCAGTTGCAGCGGGTGGTGAAAAAGATGTGCGAAGATGGGGTATTGGAAAAGGTGGGAAAAGGGAAATACCGTCTGCGGCAAGGCAAGGGAAAAATGGCCTAAAAAGGCAGGGCTGCGGCTTTTTACAGACACAGCCCTGCCTTTTTAAAATACTTGGATGCGCCGCCTTTTTTCCAATTGACACCAAGACTTTGGGACTAGCGGTCTCACATCTCACTGGGGCGCAACGCCTCTTATAACCCCATGCTCCCCACGTACCCACAGGGCACCATCGGGAGCACACTAGGTACGTGCTGGCAACACGTAGCCGCGTGAACCCTTCACGCGGCGCTTGCTGCCACTACACAGGGCGTATCGCGCCCGTCCCCGCGTCTCAGGCCATGGTTTTAACGAGGATGGCTTTTTGGGCGTGCAGGCGGTTTTCGGCTTCTTCAAAGATGTACTTGGCGTGGGCCTCAAACACTTCCGCGCTGATTTCCTCCCCCCGATGGGCAGGCAGGCAGTGCTGCACCATGGCATCGGGCTTGGCCTGGGACATGAGCTTTTCGTCTACGCAGTAGCCCTTGAAAGCCTCTTCCCGCTTCTGGCGCTCTTCCTCTTGGCCCATGGAAGTCCATACGTCGGTGATGACCACGTCGGCGTCTTTGGCAGCTGCCATGGGGTCATCGGTGAGCTCAAAGCAACCATAGCCGGCTGCAAAGTCCAAAATCTCCTGGGGTGGCCGGTATCCCTCCGGGCACGCTACCGATACCGCCATGCCTACCTTCAGTCCTCCCACGATCAGGGAATTCATCATGTTATTGCCGTCCCCAATGAAGCACAGCTTCAGTCCCTCCAGGGTGCCTTTAAACTCCCGCACGGTCATGAGATCTGCCAATACTTGGCAGGGGTGGCAGAAATCGGTTAGCCCGTTAATAACCGGTACGCTGCCATATTCGGCCAGCGCCTCCACTTCGTCCTGACCAAACGTGCGTATCATAATACCGTCTACATACCGCGAAAGCACCCGGGCCGTGTCTTGCACCGGCTCCCCGCGGCCTATCTGGGAACCGTCTGAAGACAAGACTACCGCGTAGCCGCCCAACTGGTTGATGCCTACCTCAAAAGACACCCGCGTCCGGGTGGAGGATTTCTCGAAAATCATCCCCAGGCATTTGCCATTTAGGCGGTGATGCTCTATGCCGTGCTTGGTTTCATATTTCAGCTGGTCGGCCAGGTTAAGTACCTCGATGATTTCCTCGCCGCTCATGTCCAGCAATTTCAATAAATGCTTCATAAAAAACACCCTTCCTTGTTTTTAGATTTGCTGCCCTTAAAGCTCTGCCAGCACCCCGGCAAAGATGGCAAGCCCCTCGTCTATGTCCTCCCTGGTAATGGTGAGGGGCGGCAAAAGGCGTACTAGGTCTTTGGCTGTCAGCACCAGCAGGCCGCGCTGGGCGCATTTTACCAGCACGTCATGGGCGTCGCCCTTTTTCAACCGGATGCCCAGCATGAGGCCCCGGCCCCGCACGGCTTCTACCTGGGGCAGCTCCTGGAGCTTCTGGCAAAAATATTCGCCTTTTTCCTTCACTTCTTCCAGAAAAGCCGGCTTGCTTACCCGCTCTACGACTACCCGGGCCCCGGCGCATACCACGGGGTTCCCCCCAAAGGTAGACCCCTGCTGCCCAGGCTTCAAAATATCCCGCAAAGGCTCCGCCACCATGCACGCCCCAATGGGCAGGCCGCCGCCCAAGCCTTTAGCTGTGGTCACCACGTCGGGGGTGATGCCCCATTGCTGGTAGCTGTAAAAATACCCGGTGCGGCCTACGCCGGTCTGTACCTCGTCCAGCATGAACAGCACGTCTTTTTCCTTGCAAAGCGCGTAAAGCTTTTGCAGATATGTCCCATCCATAGGCACTACTCCGCCTTCGCCCTGTACGCTTTCTACCATTACAGCGCAGATACTGCCATCCAATTTCTGTGCTACGGCCTCCAGGTCGTTCCCCGGTACATGAAGGAATCCCGGGTTCAGGGGCTGGAAGTCCTTGTGGAATACCTCCTGCCCGGTAGCTGCCAGCGTGGCAAGCGTCCGGCCGTGGAAAGAATCCGTAAGCGTTAGGATGGTGCTGGCCCCCCGCTTCTCCCCGTATTTCCGGGCGACTTTAAAAGCGCACTCATTGGCCTCGGCCCCCGAGTTGCAGAAAAACGCCTGTCCCATGCCCGCAGCTGTGCAAAGGGCCGCTGCCAAGGCCGTATCCTGGGGGGTGTAATAGTAGTTGCACAGGTGCTGGATCTCCCCTGCCTGCCCGGCCACGGCCGCTGCCCATTCCGGGTCCGCATAGCCCAAGGCGTTCACCCCTATGCCCGAGGTAAAATCCACATATTCCTTGCCATCCGCGTCCCAGGCCCGGGCGTTTTTGCCCTTTACCAAAGCCACGTCCACCCGTCCATAGGTGCGCAGGATATACTGCCCGTCCTGTTCCTTTATCTCTTGAAAAGTCATATCGTTCCCTCCCAAAATTTCATCATCGCCCCCATAAAAAACCTGGGAGCCCATTACCACTACGCAGGGCGCAAACGCTTTGCAAAGCAATCCCTTTTCACGCCGTTTAGTAGAACATGGTTCCTATGCCTTCGTCGGTGAATAGCTCGATCAAAATGGAGTGGGGGATGCGGCCATCGATAATGTGGGTACGGCCTACACCCCGGCGCACGGCGTCTACGCAGCAGTCGATTTTGGGTATCATGCCCCCGCTGATGATGCCCTCTTTTTTCAGCCGGCTCACATCGCTTACGTTTACCACGGGGATGATAGTGCCTTCATCGTCCTTGTCCCGCAGAAGGCCCCGTACATCGGTCATTAAAATCAGCTTCATGGCCCCCAGGTCTGCCGCAATGCGGGAAGCCGCTACATCGGCGTTGATGTTGTATACCTCCCCGTGGTACCCTGCCGCCACGGTAGACACCACCGGTACATAGCCATTCTTAGCCGCATCTTTGAGGATATCGGTGTTCACTTCCCGTATCTCCCCTACCAGCCCCAAATCCTCTTCCAGCTGGTAGGCTTTTAAAAGCGACCCGTCCAGCCCGCACAGGCCGATGGCCTTTCCCCCGGCCATCTCCAAAAGCTGCACCAAGTCCTTGTTGACTTTCCCGGCCAGCACCTGCTGCACGATGTCCATGGTCTCCTGGTCGGTGTACCGCAGGCCCTTGACAAACTTGCTTTCCTTGCCGATCTTCTTTAGCATGGTGTTGATTTCCGGCCCGCCGCCGTGGACCACCACCACGTTGATGCCCACCAGCTGCATCAACACAATGTCGCTCATTACGGCGCTTTTCAGCTCTTCATTGAGCATGGCGTTGCCGCCATATTTCACCACTACCGTCTCTCCGGCGTAGCGCTTGATGTAAGGCAGGGCCTGTACTAAGATTGCAGCCCGCTCGCTGTTGGTTATGTTCAATGGTCTTCCCCCTTCTTACGATTGCCCGGTCAGCCCGGGTCGTCTGCTTTGATGTGCCGGATATATTCCATCATAGAAAAGAACGCCGCCGCGTACATCACCACAAAAAACACCAGGACAAGCCCGCCGCCCAGCAGCCCAAAACCCAGCAGCAGCCGGGGCAGCTTTTGCACGCCTATCCGCTTAGCGGGCAGATAAACGAGTATGCCCACAAGCAGCAGCGCTGCCGTTACCACTATCAGCTCTACTTGGTTTAAAAGCCAGTTTAAAGACACAAGGGCCGCTATAAGGCATACCAGGAAATCCAGTGCCAGCAGTCCGCCCAGCACCAGCGCCGCGCCCTGCCAAAAGCTTTTTACGCCGCACTTCCACTTCTCCGGGATTTTCATACGCTTTCCTTTCAAGTGCGGTAATCGCCATTTATCTTTACATAATCATAGGTCAGGTCGCAGCCATAGGCTTCGGCCGACTCCTGCCCCATGTGCAAATCCACCAAAATATCGACTTCCTGCTCTCCCAGCACCAGGGATGCCAGCTCTTCGGAGAAATCAATGCCCCGGCCGTCCCGGCACACGTCTACCCGGCCCGCCGCAGACTGGAACGAAACGTCGATCTTATCCACGTCAATTTGCGCCCCGCTGTACCCTAAAGCACACAGCACTCGGCCCCAGTTGGCGTCTGCGCCGAACATAGCCGCCTTTGTCAAGTCTGAGGCAATTACGCTGCGTGCACAGGTGCGGGCTGTCTGTAAAGATTCTGCCCCTGCCACCTTGCACACCAGCAGCTTTGTGGCGCCTTCGCCGTCGCTGGCCAGCATTTTTGAAAGCCTGCGGGCCACATCTTCCAGCGCCGCTGCGAAGGCATTATAGTCCGCCCCCGGGCCGCTTATTTCTGGGTTCCCTGCCTCGCCGTTTGCCAGCACCGCAAAGGTATCGTTTGTAGAGGTGTCCCCATCCACCGTCACCATGTTAAAGGTGCTGTCTGCCGCGTCCTTTACCGCCTTTTTCAGCATGGCATGGGAGACCGCACAGTCTGTAGTAATAAAGCACAGCATGGTCGCCATATTGGGGTGGATCATCCCGCTGCCCTTAGCCATGCCCCCTATCCGCACAGCCTTGCCGCCAATCTCCACTTCCACCGCCGCTTCCTTAGAAAAAGTATCCGTAGTCATAATGGCCTGGGCCGCCAGGGCCCCGCCTTCTTGAGTTAAAGAATCTGCCAAGCCCTGGGCCGCGCCCGCAATGGGCTCTAAGGGCAGCACCTGCCCGATTACCCCGGTAGAGGCCACCACTACATCCTTCGGGTCAATAGAAAGGGCTTTCCCGGCGATTTCGCACATTTTCACAGCCTTTTCCACGCCGTCGGCATTGCAGGTGTTGGCGTTGCCAGAGTTGCAGATCACCGCCTGGGCCCTGCCGTCCGCAATGTTTTCCCGCGTCACCAGGATAGGCGCGCCTTTTACCAAATTGGTAGTGTACACCGCCGCCGCCGTGCAAGGCTTGTGGCTATAGACCATAGCCAAGTCTGCTTTTGTTTTATTTTTCCGTATGCCGCAATGCATGCCCCCGGCAATAAACCCCTGGGCCGCTGTTACGCCGCCTTGTATATATTCCATGTCATTTTCCCCTTTCCTTTTGCGGGGCGCTGCCCCACACCCTGCCAGGGGGACTTTTTTCAGGAAAAAGTCTCCCTGGACCCTTCAAAAACCTTTCCTTTGCCAGCGCCGGATTAGAACGCCGGCGGCAGCAGCACCAGGCCCGCTGTTTCTTCTAGTCCGAAGCTCAGGTTCATGTTTTGTACGGCCTGCCCAGCCGCGCCCTTGACCATATTGTCTATGGCTGAGATGGCAATAAGAGTCCCCGTGCGGCTGTCTACAAAAAGGGACACGTCACAGAAGTTTGTGTATCGGACATTTTTTACGTTGGCCACCTGGCCCCTGGGCAGCAGCCGCACAAAGAATTCCCCGTCATAGCGGGCGTGATAGGCTTCCCAAAGCTGATCCGCTGTGACGTCTGGCTTCAATTTAGCGTAGCACGTGGCCAAAATCCCCCGGTTAATGGGCAGCAGGTGGGGTACAAAGGTTACCTTTACGTCCTCCCCGCTCAGCCTTGACAGGGTTTGTTCAATTTCCGGCGTATGCCGGTGGTTGGCCACTTTATAAGCCGTAAAGCTCTCGTTCAATTCCGGGTAGTGGTTGGACTGCACAGGCTTGCGCCCCGCCCCAGTCACCCCGGACTTGCAGTCGCACACAAGCCCAGTCATTTCCATAAGCCCATTTTCGATAGCTGGGGCCAATGCCAGCGGCACAGCCGTGGTATAGCACCCTGGGTTGGCAATCAGCTTTTTCCCTTTGATCCCTTCCCGGAAAAGCTCCGGCAGCCCATATACAGCCTCCTTATGCAAGGCTTTGTCTGTATATTCGCCGCCGTACCATTCTTTATAGGCGGCTTCATCTTCTAAGCGGAAGTCTGCCCCCATGTCGATAAAACACTTTCCCAGCTTATGGCACTGGGCTGCTAGATCCTGGGACAAGCCATGGGGCAGCGCTGCAAACACTACGTCCGATTTTTCCACCACTTCTTCTTGGCCCCCGCATACCATGTCTTGTAGGCCGTAATAGGCCGGGTAGACCTCGGACAATGCCATGCCCTCAAAGCTCACAGAACTGATAGCCGCCAACTCTGCCTCTGGGTGCCCAAACACCAGGCGGCATATTTCAGCCCCTGCATACCCTGTGGCCCCTACCACGCCAACCTTTATTTTGCTCATACATTACCACCGTCCCATTTTTATAGGTTTTGCCGCTGCCCATCTTCCATCAGGGCCAGCACCCGCTGTGCCTGTGCCTGTACATTTTCGGGGTTCGGGCCTCCTAAGACTTTGCGCCCTTCTACACACCGTTCTAAAGAGATGGCTCTATACACGCCCTCGTCAAAAGCGGCGCACACCCCCTGGTATTCTTCCAGGGGTAGAGTTTCCAATGTCAAATTTTTCTCAATGCACAAGGCCACTAACTCCCCGGTTATTTTATATGCATCCCGGAAAGGCACCCCTTTTTCCGCCACTAAATAATCCGCGCAGTCTGTAGCGTTGATGAAGCCCCGAGCAGCGGCGTTGCGCATATTTTCTTCCAGCACGGTCATGGTTTCCAGCATGGGGATTAGCGGCGTCAGGCACAGTTTCAACGTATCTACTGCGTCGAACACGGCCTCTTTGTCCTCCTGCATGTCCTTGTTATAGGCCAGGGGCAGGCCCTTCATTATGGTAAGCAGGCCCATCAAATCGCCGAATACCCGGCCGCTTTTGCCCCTTATCAACTCCGCCAGGTCTGGGTTTTTCTTCTGGGGCATAATGCTTGACCCTGTAGAAAATGCATCGTCCAGCTCAAGAAACTTATACTCCCAAGAGCACCACAGCACAATTTCCTCGCACAGCCGCGACAAATGCACCATTGTCATAGACACCGCAAAGGCTATCTCGGCGCAGAAATCCCGGTCGGCCACCCCGTCCAGGCTGTTCTGGCTCATCTGCGAAAAGCCCAAAAGCTTTGCCGTCAACTCCCGGTCCAGCGGGTAGGTAGTCCCTGCCAGGGCGCCGCTGCCCAAAGGCATGACATCCATACGCTTTAGGGCATCGTCAAACCGGCCCAGGTCCCGCAGCAGCATTTCCGTATAGGCCATCAAGTGGTGCCCAAAGGTGATGGGCTGCGCCCGCTGCAAGTGGGTATACCCAGGCATTACCGACCCTGCGTATTGCTGGGCCTTCCGGCACAGCACGGTAATCAGCTCTTTAATCTGGGATCTCAGCCCCCCACAATCCTCCCGCAGCGTCAGGCGCACGTCCAGCGCCACCTGGTCGTTGCGGCTGCGGGCCGTGTGCAGGCGCTTGCCAGCGTCCCCCAGCCTTTTTGTCAATTCGCCCTCTACAAAGGTGTGTATATCCTCTGCGTCCGGGTCAATAGCCAAAGCCCCACTGTCTAAATCCGCCAGTATGTCTTTAAGGCCCGCCTGTATTTTTTCGCTCTCGTTTTTATCGATGATCCCACATTCCCCCAGCATAGCGGCATGGGCTACGCTGCCCTCAATGTCCTGCCGGTACATCCGGCTGTCCACTGAAATGCTGGAATTGAAATCGTTTGTTTTCGGGTCGGCCTCCTTCTGAAAACGGCCTTTCCACAGCTTCATACATTTTATCCTTTCTGCGTCACAATAAGGTCTTTAAAAAAGCCTTCTGTCCCCATGTCTACATAAAAGCCAACTGCACCCTGTGCATCTGTTCCATGTTTCATATCATCCACTGTCAGCACAAGCGTACCATTTACATAAAATTCACCCTGGCATCCGTTAACCACAGCCTTCAACTCAATCCACTGGTCTAATGCAATGCCATCTACCGGCGCTTCATATTTCTCTATACCCTTTTCCCGAAAATAAGCAAAGGTATATGTGGGATAAGAGAAATATTGACAGCCATGCGCTTTTCGCACGGGATCATCGGTTTGGCTGTTGGTGGGACGCACGTAGAACGACTCAAACTCCCCATCGTCCTCACTGGCACGGAACACAATACCAATAAATCCCCTAGCATGACTAGGCGCATCTGGAAGAAGGCGGCTGAGCATTTTCACTTGAATCTCACCATTATGGAACACAGGGCCTGCCAGCTTCGCATAAGTATTTTCATCGCCCTGCAGGATTTTTTCTGTCTTTACTACACGCAAAACCGTTTGGCCACAAGATTCTACCGCCTCTACAGATGTATGGACGGCTTGAAAATTTTCTTCCCGCATTTCAAACTTTCTTTCCATAGCCCTATACTCCTTTACATGAATGGCAACGGCACTGGGAGGACCCAGTGCTGCTGCCTGCCTTTTTGTTATGAAAAGTCTAGGGCCGTACTGCCAGGGTGGCCCACAAATTCCAAAAACTCTTTCTTATATCCTCCATGCAGGTGTTCAAGCACAGAAGGGGAAAGCTCTCCCCCGCGCCCCATTTCCACAAACTCCTCAAAGGTCACCCATTTGGCGCCGCAGGTCTCTCCCGTTTGAAAATGGATATCCTCCACAGGCACATTCAGGCGCACACCATAATTTTCCCCAAAGTACCGCCCGGACGCGGCGCTGCCTAAATGCACCAGCTGCTCTTGGGAAACGGCAAGCCCTGTTTCCTCTAAAAGCTCCCGCACAATGGCCTGCTCGCAGCTTTCCCCTGCCTGCACATGGCCGGCGGTGTTCTCCCATTTTCCGGGGGCCCACCGCTTTTCCAGGCTCCTTTGGGTAAGCAGGATGCGGTTCTCTTTATCGGTGATCCACATCCCCACAGCCAGGATGTACTCCCCATCCTGCAAGGGCTCGCTTCTGTCTTTTACAATACCTGTGCGGTTGCCGTTTTTGTCGTAAATATCGATCCGCTCCACGGGTATGCCCCCTTATTTATCGTAGGTGAGACCCTTCTTGGCCTGCACCTTGATGGGCAGCCCAAACAGGTTGATGAACCCGGCCGAATCCGCCTGGTTATAGACCTCATCCTCGTCAAAGGTGGCGATTTCTTCGTCATAAAGCGAATAGGGGCTGGTGACGCCTGCGTCGATGATATTGCCCTTATAGAGCTTTAATTTTACATCGCCTGTCACGGTCTCCTGGGTGGAGTCCACAAAAGCCGACAGGGCCTGCCGCAAGGGGGTGTACCACTGGCCGTTATAGACCAGGTCGGCAAATTTCAGCGCAATCTGCTGCTTGTAGTGATAGGTCTCCTTATCCAAGCACAGCTCTTCCAGCTTGTTGTGGGCGTGGTAGAGGATGGTGCCGCCGGGGGTCTCATACACGCCCCGGGACTTCATGCCTACCAGCCGGTTTTCAATGATGTCGGCCAGGCCCACACCGTTTTCGCCGCCCAGCTTGTTCAGGGCTTCCACCATCTGGGTGCCGTTTAGCTCCTTGCCGTCTAGAGCGGTGGGTACGCCCTTTTCAAAGTGCAGGGTGATGGTGGTGGGCACGTCCGGCGCCGCCAGAGGGGACACCCCCAGCTCCAAAAAGCCGGGCTTCTCATACTGGGGCTCGTTGGCGGGGTCTTCCAAATCCAGCCCTTCGTGGGACAGGTGCCACAGGTTCTTATCCTTAGAGTAGTTGGTCTCCCGGTTGATTTTCAGCGGGATGTTATGGGCCTCCGCATACTCGATCTCTTCTTCACGGGATTTGATATCCCAAATGCGCCAGGGCGCAATAATAGTCATGTCCGGGGCGTAGGCCTTAATAGCCAGCTCAAACCGTACCTGGTCATTGCCCTTGCCCGTGCAGCCATGGCAGATGGCGTCGGCCCCTTCCTTCTTGGCAATCTCTACAATGCCCTTAGCAATAATGGGACGGGCAAAAGAGGTGCCCAGCAGGTACTTGTTCTCATACACAGCCCCGGCCTTTACCGTGGGGTACACATAATCCTGCACAAATTCTTCCTTCAAATCCAGCACGTACAGCTTGCTGGCCCCGGTCTTCTTGGCCTTTTCCTCCAAGCCGTCCAGCTCGGTGCCTTGGCCTACGTCGCCCGACACGGCGATGACCTCGCAGTTGTTATAGTTCTCTTTCAGCCAAGGGATGATAATAGAAGTATCCAATCCCCCCGAGTACGCCAGCACAACTTTCTTGATTTCCTTTGCCATATGTATCTTCCTTTCCCTGCGTTTCCGCTATGTAATTTCATGTCCAGCTTTCTTTCTGTAGTCATTATTATACACCATCCTCCGGAAAAATCAAGAGGCAAATGTATATTTATGCAGAGTTTTCAAAAAAAGAGGGATAGAGCAGAAACCTCTGCACCATCCACAACATTTTCTGGTTTATTTGCACAAATACCAGCCCTACACAGCAGGCTATTGCTGTTTCTAAAAAATCATGACCCGCTTGATATACACAGTATGCAGAAAAGTATGCATGCTGCCCCGCATCCCGGCACGGTTAGCTGCCGGCACACACCATCCCAAGAGCCCGCAGCGTAATACCTTACCCCCGTCGGGCCGCAAACCGTTTATAAACCAGCAGGCCCGCCCCGCTGATTACGGCTGTGCCCACAAAAACCCAAACGGCCGCCGTATAATTGGCGCACCCCAGTGCATCCCCGCCAATAGTAGAAGTCACTACCGAAGGGATACGCGCTGTCAGCGTCAAAAAAATCCAAAAGGGAAGCTTCATGGGCGTTAGGCCTGCCGCGTAGGTCAGCAGGTCTTTGGGGGTTCCGGGTATCAAAAAGAGTACATAGGCAAGCAGGTTTAACCGCTTCTCATTTTGCAGAAGCCTCATACTCTTCAGCTTTTCTTCGCTAAAGAATATCCGCACAAACCTAGCCCCAAACCGCCGCACAAATAGAAATACCGCTGTCCCGCCCAGCAGGGCCCCCAATAAGCACAGCGCCGTGCCCTCTACTGCGCCAAAAGCGTACCCCGCACCGATTTCCAGGGGTTCGCCCGGTATGAATGCCACCACGATTTGCAGCGCCATCATCCCCACAAAAGCCGCCTTAGCCCATACGCCCCACTCCTGCACCCACTCCCGGAAAACCTCCGGCTGCGACACCAGCTCTAAAATAGGCCCGCCGGCCCACACGCACAGCACACCCATTACCGCCAGCCCTACAGCCAGCCCTACCGCCGCCCAAATCTTCTTCCTTTTCTGCCTTTCCACCATATAAAAACCTCCCGCAGCCTTTTTCTGGCTTTAGTATACGGGAGGTTTTTATATTTTTTTCAGAGATAACCCTTACATTTCAAAAAACTTTCTTTACAAATTCCTTACTGCACCCCAGCGCCCGGCAAGCCAAAGGTAAAAAGAACAGTAGAAGTATTTCCAATACACACGGCCCAAAAAACTCACCGGCCACCATACCCGGCAACATCCCGTCAAAGCCACGGCTCCTGCTCTTCCTCCCGGGGCTGCAAATCAAATTCCCGCACCAGGCCATAAAGCCGTTCATCTACCCGTGCCGTCACGCGCAGCCCCTCTGCTACATATTCTTCTTTCAGCACCGCGCCGTCTTCCCGCAGCCTGGCGGCCATGCCGCTTTTTGAGAAGGGCAGCAGCAGCTCTACCTCAAACATTTTCTCTGGCAGGTTTTCTTCAACCTTTTGTAAAAGCTGGTCTATTCCTGTCCCGTTTAAGGCGCTCAACCGCACCGCCCCGGGCAGGTGCGGTGCAAATTCCGCTCCCGCCACGGCATCCCATTTGTTCAGCACCGGTATTACCGGCCGGCCCGCGCTACCCAGCTCCTGCAAAAGCCGCTCTGTCACGGCTAAATGCTCCCGGGCTTCCTGCGAGCTGGCATCGCAGATATTCAGCAAAATATCCGCACTTGCCGCCTGCTCTAAGGTGGACTTAAACGCCTCTACCAAATGATGCGGCAGCCTGCGCAAAAGCCCTACGGTGTCAATAAGCATGACCGTTTTGCCCCCCGGCAGCTTCAACGCCCGGGCCGTCGGGTCCAACGTGGCGAAAAGCTTATCTTCAGCCAGCACGCCCGCTTGGGTCAAACGGTTCATTAAGGTGCTTTTCCCGGCATTGGTGTACCCCACCAGCGCTACGGTCACGGTACCGTTTTTCTTCCGTCTCTTGTCTATGACGCTTCGCGAAGCCTCCACCTGCTTCAGCTGCTCCTTTAAACTCCCGATCCGCCTGCGGATGTGACGGCGGTCGGTCTCCAACTTCGTTTCACCCGGGCCCCTGGTGCCAATGCCGCCCCCCAACCGGGAAAGCGACGTGCCCTGCCCTGAAAGCCTGGGCAGCATATACCGCAGCTGGGCCAGCTCTACTTGCAGTTTCCCTTCCTTGCTGCGGGCACGCAGGGCGAAGATGTCCAAAATCAGCATAGTGCGGTCGATTACCCGCACGCCGCAAAGCTTCTCTAAATTCCGGATCTGGGTAGGGCTCAGCTCCCGGTCAAAGATTACCAGGTCCAGCCCTTCCTGCTTCACCAGCTCCCCAGCCTCTTCTGCCATCCCCGACCCCAAACACGTGGCCGTGTCCGGCGCAGGCCGCTTCTGTACTAAGGTAAAGGCAGGCTCGGCCCCTGCGCTGCGGGTAAGCTCTTCCAACTCTGCCAAAGAAGATTCCTGGTCAAACTCCCCAGTGTCCAGCCCCACCAGCAGCGCCCGGGGCGGCTGCTCTTCCCTCACAAAATGACCCTGTCCTGTCAAATGCATGCCCTCCGTTATCCTTCATTTGTTCCTTTTACACGCTTAAACTCCACCGTCTTCCCCCTTCTGGGGGGCTAGCCTCTTCCTTATATCGCACAAAGGAATGGTTCAGCACCGTTCCCAGCTCCTCAAGCCCTTACACACAACCTTTCCCAAGCCTCTAAATAGCGGCATAGCACGTCATGCTCACGCTTCCCCTTTCAGCAGCTGGGGCTGGCATTCCATCAGGAAATCCAGCAGCTTCCGCTGGTCTAAAAGCTCGGCGTTTGTGCAAATGACGGCGTCCTCCTCTGGGAAAACCAAGGCATACTGGCCATACTTGCCGTCTGCCCGGAAGGAATCCCGCTCTCCCCGCCAGAACAGGTACCCATAGCCCTGCTCACCATTTTCTATCTGCTTCTTGGCGGCCTCCTTCAAATACGCCTCTGGCACCAACTGCCTGCCGTCCCACCGGCCCTTTTGCAGCAACAGCCTGCCAAACTTTAACAGCTCGGTAACGCACAGAAACAGCCCTCCGGCCCCAAAGGTAAAACCTTGGGGATCCGTCTCCCAAGTAGGCCGCTGGATACCCATGGGCGCAAAAAGCCTGGGGGTTAAGTAGCTTACCAGGTCGCAGCCAGACCGGCGCTGCACCAGCACCCCAGCCAGGTACGGACCCACATTATTATACACAAATTTTTCCCCAGGCGCATACTCAAAAGGCAGGCTGAGCGCGTACCGTACCCAGTCCTCCTCCTGCAAAAAGGGCCGCTGTTCGCCCATCAGATACCCCTTGCCCTGGCCCAAGCCCATAGTCAGCAAGTCCCGCACAGTAGCCTTTTGCAGATTTTCCCCGGCGCACTCCGGCACTTCTTTCGGGAACGCATCGACCAACCGTTCCTCTAAAGAGAGCAGCCCTTCGCCCAGGGCTATGCCCACCGCCGCGCTGGTAAAGCTCTTGCTGGCCGAATACTGGTTACGCCGCATCTCGCTGTCGTAGTCCTTAGAGAGCACCAAAGTGCCCTCCTTCCACACCCGCAAATTCAACAGACGCAGTTCCCGCGCCCTTTCGTCAAAGCCCTTCACACAAATCCGCTCCTCTCCTGGCCCAAGGCCTGTGTTTTGCTTTTATTATAGCAAATCCATACCAGCCCGTCAATGCGTCACAAAGGCTATCCCTCTTTTGGAGACACCCGCATAATAAAGGTCCTTCGGCATTTCGATATACTCCTGTGCCCTGCCTATGAATTCCCGGATGCACATTTCCCTCATAGGAGAGAGGATAGACCAAGAGTAAGAAGATAAAAGGTCCTTGAAATTCATGTTGAGTTTATCACACTAACTGCGTAAAGACAAGGAAGAATGCCTGGAGACAGAAAGTCCCGCTTGGATGAATGCTGTGCACTTCATTAATCCAGGCGGGACCTTCTGCTTTCCTTACCCCATTCGGCCTTTTTTACTTCTCCCCTAAGAATATCACACTTTCGCCGGGGGTATTTCATATGCAGGCAAAGCCCTGTGATACTAGCCACGTGTTACGTTACGTTGGTGTGGTCTGACCCTGCGTACTATCCTTATCTGCAGCCCGTAAACGGGCCTTTTAGAAGTTTCCCATGGCATTTGCAATTCCATTTCGTAATGTGCAAGCGCAAGTTCCTTGTACTAACTATTTTGGGCATCCAGCTAAATCTCTTCCATTTGTTGTTACTTGCCGTTGTCAGACCGCAACCTTATTCTAAAACAAAAGGTGTTTTTCTTTCTACATCATCGCCAAATAGCTTCTTTTGAACCACTCGCCTAGCGAGTGGTTTTCGGTAGACAAAAAGAGCCCACAGCGTCATGCCGAGGGCCCTTTCTACTAGATAAATTTTTACCGGGCACGGTCTTGGATGATACCGGCCATCTCGCCCACGTTGCGCATGGAAGAGATTTCGCCCATTTTGAACTTCATACGGAACTCCCGCTCTACCGCACTAATGAGGGTGATGTGCTCTAGGCTGTCCCAGTCCTCAATATCATCTGCGGTGGTCTGGGGGGTGACCCGGATACTGGGGTCGTCAAATACGTCTTGGAAAACCTTATTGAGCCGTGCAAAAATTTCTCTTCCGTCCATAAATTTAGCCTCTCCTTGTATTCAAAAATTCTGCTTTTGGGGGAAAGGTCGTGGGGCGCTGCCCCACACCCCGCTGGCGCTTTTTATGGCCTTCGGCAAGGTCGCCTCCGGCGGGCAAGGGCTTTGCCCCTGCACCCCACCACCTTTGAAAAGGTGGACGAAACTTTTGCCTGCGCCCCCATAAAAACCAGCAAGTTTAGGATCAAACCCTTTTTAAAGGGTTTGCGGGGGGCGGGGCAGAGCCCTGCTGCCTTAACCTTCCAGGTTGCCGACAACTTCAATCACATGACACTTAGGCATGTAACCCTCCAAAGGCAATTCCCAAGTGGTGGTGCCGTCAAGGGTCTCGCCTGTTTTGCTAAAACCAAAGCTCTCATAAAGCCCCTTTACCATGCCATTTTTAGCGGTAGGAATGTAGGTACCCCGAATAGCCGTCAACCCCGCCTGCTGGCAACGCTTTACCAACTCGTCCAACATAGCTAACTCCATGTCACGCTTGAGCACCCGGCAGCTCATCAGCCACAGCTGAATGTCCAGCACCGTGCCCAGCTTTTGGCCGATTGTCACAGCCACCACACCGTTATCGCCAAACTTATCTACCAGCTTTCCATATAGGCGGATGTAATCTGGGCTTTGGTAAACGGCTTCCATTTCTGATGGAGTATAGCGGCGGGTGGTCAAATTGAACTGGTTGCTTTTGTTGGTCAACTGGGTAATGCGCCCCAAGTACACCGGCAAAAAGTCGTCAATGACAGCCCGCATTTCCAGGCTTTTCAGATACTCTGCGTAGTCCCCAAAGGACGCCTGCTGCTGGGCCCGTTGAAGGTTTGCCTTGTACATATCCCCGCGCTTGCGGTCGTCTTCGCTGAAAGTAGTGGTTTCAAAGTAACCGCCCCGGTCAATGGCGGCCATATAATTTTCTACCCCTTCCATCTGGGGGGCAATGACCCCAGGCAGCTGGGCCTCTACAATAGCCCGCTCGGCAGGGTTGTCATCGGCAAAAACGATGGCTTCGGACAGGATATTCAGCTCTTGGGCAGTTTCGGCAATGTTGCGGTCCTTGTTCTCCCAGTTTGCCTTGATGACAATAAAATCATCGGGACGCAAAGCCCCTTCTGGGTGGTTGAGACCTGCCAAGGCGTTTTCTTCATCATTTTTCGAACACACGGTAAGAAGGATACCAATGTCCTTAAGCCTCTTTACGTAATTTTGGAACTCATAGTAGGACTGGCTTACTCCAGTCTCCTGGCCGATTTCGATGCCGTCCACGCCGTCATCCCCAACTACGCCGCCCCATAGGGTGTTGTCCAAATCCAAGGCTAAAGCTTTCTTATTTTTGCCGTATAGGGATTTAACGATATGGGCTACGCTAAAGGCACAGGCAGGCATAGCTTCTGGAACCATGGCGTACTTGTACAGGTTCCAGTAAGCGGGATCGGCCCAGTGTAAAAGGCCGAAATCCCCGGAAAGGTAGTCTAAGTCGTTAATGTAAAAATCCCGGTGCTCTTGGGCGTACTGGGCAAAAGCCTGGTTCAGCCGCCGGGTAAAATGGGTGCGGCCATGGATGTCCCAACCGTCCCGGTTTCCTAACAAGCGGGTGTAGGGCATTTCAAAGTTATTCTGAAGAATGGGGCAATGGAAGCGCTCTGTCAAAGCCTGCCACATGCCTTGGAATTTTGTGAGCTCAGCCGCAAATTTATCCTCCACCTCTTGGGGCGAATCGGCTATGCTAGGCCAGTTCGCCACATTGCGCCCACTGGTGTGCAGCCAGATAAGGTCGGGCTCAAAATCCAGCAGCTCTTTTGGCGGGAACATGGCGTCCTGATAATACTGGGCGTACTCAGACTCGTAAAACTGGGGCTCAATGCCCGCGTCCAACAAAAACAGCTCCAAAAGCTTTATGAGCTCACTGGTGGTAGAGCCGCCCAGAACCGCAACCTTCTTTTGCAGCCTAGAGGCCCCGTCCCCCAGCAGCGCCCGCCGCAAGGCCTTTTTCTTGGCGATAATCGTTCCGGGGTCAAAGGGGTAAGTCAGCTCCCGCATACATCCCCGCTCCTTTCCTTATTCTTGGTTTAGCTGTTCGTCGATAATGGTCTCCCCTGCGTTCTGGGTCAAAAGGTTGGCAATATTCTGCCCCTGGCTGCCCACAAAGGAGTAGGAAGACATGGTAAACAGGGTGTCTGTAATGCCCATATCGTTGATAAAGCTAACCAAATTCCTTTCCAGGTAGCGCACATCCGCAACATAAATCTGCTCGAAAGACCCGGTAAAGAAGGGCACGATGGCGTTGCCGTAGCTGTCTTTAACAATCAACAGCTTGCGGCCGTTTTTCACTTCTGTGTCTGTTTTAACGATATAGGCATCACCGCCCAGGTAGTACATGTAGGCGTCTGAGCCCGAGGCCCCTTCGGCGAAGAGGTCGTCATCATCCCACTGGAGGCTGAAAGCGGTATTATAGTAGGCGGCGGTATAAGGAGTGCTGGGGGTGTAGTAGACAAAATCCTCGGGGTCATTTAAAATGTCGGCGGAACCGGTATAGGAATACATGCTGCCCACAAAGCCCTCGATTGAGCCGGGGGTATAGGTGCCTATATCGTCAAAGGGCACCTCTGCGGCCTCGGCAAAAAGCTTGGCGGCGTAGTAAGCCCCCAAAGGCTGCCAGTGGTGGTCGGTGCGGCAGTAGATGGGCTCGTCTACGTGGCGGGACAAGGTCTCGCACATATTCAAGGCATGGATGCCCGGGTCCAACAGGGCGTGGGTTTCGTCAAAGCTGTCGGACTGGCTTACCGACCAGTCGGAGAAGTTGCTGGGCAGGTAAAACTCGCAGGCCAGGGGCGCCGGCATCGACCATATCTGCACATGGTCCCCCACCTGCCGGTACAGATCGTTAAGGGCTTCGGCATAGCTTTCCCCTACGCCGCCGCCAAAGAGTTCCAGGCCTCTAAAGTGGCCGTCCTGCTTGATAACGACCAGACCGTTTTCGGTAATATTGCCCTCGGCTTCCTGTTCTCGGAAATTGTTCACCGGGGCTTGGGTGGTATCCATATGACGGCCCGCCGCCCCCGCCAGCAGGCTTGTGCCGCCGCCAATATTCTCCCCCACTTCACCCGTTTTCGGGCCCGAGCTTACGGGGCCTTCCGATTCAGGGACAGGGGTGCCCTCCGGCTGGCTGACCGGTACAGGCAAGGGGTCTTTTTTCCCCCCTACCCTCTGCACATTGCCCACAAACTGTACCGAATCATCCGCCTTGGGCAAGCCAAACAAAGCCTTTAAATTGTTGCCAACATTTTTCAGCTCATCCCGCAAAGGCACGGTATCGTCATAAAAATTTGCCACCCCAGCGGTGTACTCCCCAGAGAAATAGCTCATCAACGAGAATTCCGGCATAGTGGCCAACTCGCGCTTCTCAATCTTTGACACGGTAGACCGGGGCAGGATCACCATGAGCACCGTGCCCAAGGCAAAAGTAAAGGTCAGTATAAACAGCACAATAAGGGACATTTTCTTTTCTAGGCGCCCGCGCTTGGTAAGGCTCTGTCTCTCTCCCCCGCCTTGCTCCTGGGCCCGCTGGGCCTCCCAGGCGGCAATAGGGTCATCCTCTGGCAAGGGTTCTGAGGGCTGGGCGGCGGGCTCTTCATAAGCTTGTCCATAAGCCTCCTGGTAACCTGCCTGCCCATAGGCCTCATAAGCTGAAGCGGTTTCCGCGGATCCCCCTTCTGCGCCCTGGTAAGGGTAGTACGCCCCAGCATTTGGATCCCTTGCTGTGGCGTAGGCATCTTCCGGCTGAGGGGCCGGGGCTTCTTCATAGGCTGCATAACGCTCGGCATGCAGCCGGGCCGCTGCGGCCAGGGCCTGATCGTTGGACTGTACCTCATGCCCCCGCCCCACCGCTACCCGCTGCCGGGTTGGGCGGGCAGCCCCCTCTACATAAGAGGCATGCCGGGGCTGGGCCGCCAACGGTTCGTAGGGCTGGGCCCCATAGGAACCTTCCCGGTCTACCAATACTGTGGGCTGGGTCTGGGGCCGGTAGGCCATCTGCCCCCCGCTTATAGCAGGCCTTGGGGGAGCTTCATAGCTCCTGGGCGCAGGGGTGGCTTCTGGGGTACCGCCCTGCCCAGCAGTCCGGTGCTGGGCCTCCTCTTGGGCCAGCTGGGCGTAGTAGGCATCCCAATCCCAAGCCTGGGGCCGAGGCCTGCCCTCCTCCCCGGCGGGCCTGCGGCGGTAGTCCATCCCGCGATATCTTCCCTCCATGGGGCACACTCCTTTCGGCTAAAATCTCCAATACAAAAAGACATTATTGGTGGAATCCACCAATAAAATGCTTACCACGGCCAGCAGCCCCAGGCAGGCAACTGCCGAACCCACACGCCCCAAGGCGTAGAGGCCGTCACTCTGGCTGTCAAAAAACAAGCTTTTGATTTTAGGCAAAACCGGCATGCTCACCACCAGGGCCGTAAGCACCAGGAAGATGTTATTTAGCAGCGAAGCCCAGGTGATGGGGTCAAAGAAAGGCGCGCCATCTGTAAGCATGGCCACCCCAGAAATATTCTGGAAAAACTGCCCCAGCTGGCCCAAATCCTCAAAATAGAAGATACCAAAGCCAATGATAATGACAAGCTTGCTATAAATATGTTTCCACCAGACAGGCCATTTTTTCATGCGCTTCTTCCCCAGCTTCTGCTCAAAGAAGATAAAACACCCAAAATAGAGGCCCCACAAAATATAATTCCAAGCAGCGCCGTGCCATACGCCCGTACAGAACCACACCAAAAACAGGCTAACATACTTTCGGTTTTTGCCGAAAATAGGGATATACAACAGGTAGTCCCGGAAGAAAGAGCCCAAAGAGATATGCCACCGCTGCCAGAACTCCGCAATGGTCTTGCAGGCAAAGGGGTGGCGGAAGTTTTCATCAAAGTGGAAGCCAAACATGCGGCCCAGGCCGATAGCAATGTCGGAATAGCCGCTGAAATCGAAGTAAACATATAAGGAGTAGACGATCACGGTATACCAGGTGCCCAGCACAGAAAGGCCGGTGATGTCTGTACCGAAAAAAGTGTCGACAATCGACCACAAATTGTTGGCAATAATGACCTTTTTGGCAAGGCCTACAATGGCCCGCAGGGCCCCTTCGCACAAATCCGTAGCCGTAACCGACCGGTTTTCGATCTCTTCCTCCACCACGCTGTAGCGCACAATAGGCCCGGCAATCAACTGAGGGAACAGGGACAGGTACAACAAAAACCGGCTATATCGCTTTTGCACCTTTACGTTTTCCCAGTAGCAGTCCAGCAGGTAGGAGATAGCCTGGAAGGTAAAAAAGCTAATGCCAATAGGCAGGCGGATTTGCGGCACAGGCAGCCCCAGGTGGGTGAGGGCATTAAAGTTCTCTACAAGAAAAGCGCTATACTTAAAGACCACCAGCAGCAAAATATCAATGGTTACACCGATGGCAACGCAGGTTTTGGCCCCGCCGGTACCCCGGCGTTTTTCAATCTGCATGCCCATAAACCAGTTCATAAATGAGCTGAATAGCAGCAGGATTACCCACAAAGGCTCGCCCCAGGCGTAAAACAGCACCGAAAAGATAACAAGCACCACGTTTTTGGCGGGCAGGCTGCGGGCTATCAAATAGCACAGCAGGCACAGGGGCAAAAAGACGTATATGAAAAAGAGATCGGCAAAAACCATGGGGCAAAACTCCTTACAGCTTTTTTCAGGGGGCTCCCCTGGGGATTTCTAACGGCCCCGGGGCCGCCGGTCCCGGTATACGCCGGTAGAGCGGCTGCCCGCCTTGACCTGCACCGAAGGCCGTGTTTCTTGGCGGGTAACAGTGGCCCGGGCCGGGCGGATCACAGGGCTGCGGCGGTGCACCGTACGGCGGCTGCGACGTCGGGTCATCTGCCCATAACGGAAAAAGAATGCCCCTACACAGCCCAGCACCACCAGCCCCAAGGCCAGCAGCACCCATAAGAAGGGCCCCAACCCCGGGCCTTTCTCTTTGGCTAAGTTCACCCCGCTGCTTTCAAGCTGGCTAGCCGCTTCTTGGGGAGTAAACATCTCTGGGTGGGCGGCGCAATAGGCCTGGGCCTTTTCTGCGGCAGAGGTGACAAACTTTTGCACCCCCGTGTCATAAGACTTGGCTGAAAAGTCTGCTTCCAAGCAGGTGTCCAGCAGGGACTTTAAAGCTTCTGTGGTAAACTCCCCCTGTAGGCCAGATCCAGCTACAGCTAAATAGTCGGCATCAGACACCGACAACGCCAAAATAAGCCCCCGGCCTCCGGCGCCGCCAATCTGCCATTGCTCCATAACCGAGCGCAAAAACCCTACCCGCTGGGCAAAGTCTGTATAAGGCAGCGTGTCCACCGTATATACGGCAATCTGCACACCGTATTTTTCTGTAAGGTCTGCGTTTTTCTCCCGCAAGGCCGTTTTCGTCTCTTCACTGAGCAGCCCAGCCTGGTCGTAAAGGAATACCTCCTCTGGCCGCTGGGGGACAGTAGGAGAAGCCTCCTCTAGACCGCTTTTATCTGCTAAGGCCGCTGGGGCTAAATCCCAACAAAAAAAGACAAAAAATGCAAAAAAAGCCAAGAAAAACGGCGCACCCCGCCGTCCTCTCACTGGATTGACCCCCTGCACACCTATAGCCTCCTCTTTCTTCTGCAAGCCCATCTCAAGCTTTGCAGCCAAACCGTAAATGTCCTTTCAATTCTACCATTACCCACAGTTTCTGTCAAGCGCTATTTGCCCGCCGCCAAGGCCATGGGCTGCACCCCACACCCTGCTGGTGCTTTTATGGCCTTCGGCAAGGCCGCCTCTGGCAGCTTAGGGGCTTTGCCCCTAAGAATCCCACTTAAGGGTTTGCACCCTTAAGAATCCCACGCTTCGCTTCTTGCGTAGCGCCCCTGTGCTGGCACGAGCAAGCCCATCTCGCGCTGTCATCCATCAGATCTCCACAATTACCCTGGGCGCAGCTTGCCCATCACGCCGCAAATCCTCCGGGGAACAGCCCGGAGGATTTGCGGGAATGGCTATATGATGTCTGGTTTACAGGCCCATTTCTTCTTTGACTTCTTTAAAGCACTGTACGGCGAAATCCAGGTCTTCGCGGCTGTGCCCAGCTGAAACCTGAGTACGGATGCGGGCTTTGCCCTGGGGCACCACAGGGTAGCTGAAGCCAACTACATATACGCCCTTTTCCAGCATACGGGCGGCAAAGTCGGCGGCCATTTTGGCATCGTAAAGCATTACCGGCACAATGGGGTGCGTACCAGGCAGTACGTCGAAGCCTAGCTGGCCCAACTTCTCGCGGAAGTATGCCGTGTTCTCATGTACCTTGTCCCGCAGGGCTGTGGAGGCCGTAAGCAACTCTAAGGTCTTCACGCTGGCAGCGCATACAGCCGGAGCCAGTGTATTAGAGAACAAGTAAGGGCGGCTGCGCTGGCGTAGCAGGTCTACAATGGGCTGGCGGGCTGCGGTAAAACCGCCGGAGGCTCCGCCCAGGGCCTTGCCAAAAGTACCGGTGATAATATCGACACGATCCTGCACACCACAGTATTCGGGAGTGCCCCGGCCAGTATCGCCCATAAAGCCAGCCGCGTGGCTGTCGTCCACCATTACCAGGGCACCGAATTCTTCGGCCAAATCGCAAATGCCCTGCAAATTGGCAATGTACCCGTCCATAGAGAACACGCCATCCGTGGCAATGAGCATCACCTTAGCCCCGGCCTCTTTGGCAGCTTCCAGCTGAGTACGCAAGTCTTCCATGTTGTTGTTTTTATAGCGGTAGCGCTTGGCCTTGCAAAGCCGCACGCCGTCAATAATAGAGGCGTGGTTCAATTCATCAGAAATTACCGCGTCCTCCGGCCCCAACAGAGTTTCGAAAAGGCCGCCATTGGCATCAAAACAGGAGGAGTACAGAATCACATCATCCATGCTCAAAAACTCTGCCAGCTTCTGTTCCAGCTCCTTGTGCACGCTCTGGGTTCCGCAGATAAACCGCACGGAGGAAAGCCCAAAGCCCCACTTGTCATAGCTCTCTTTAGCAGCGGCAATCAAGTCGGCATTGTTGGAGAGTCCCAGATAGTTATTGGCGCACATGTTCACCACAGCCTTGGCCTGGGTAGTATCGATACGGGATTTCTGCGGCGTAGTAATAACACGCTCGCCCTTCCAGGTGCCCGCCTGCTTAATGGCTTCCAACTCGCCTATATATTTATTTAACGCTTCTTTCATAATCGTTGCCCCCTCGCTTATTTGTCCCAAGACAGTATAACTTTACCAGACTTCCCGCTGTTCATAGCTTCAAAGCCCTTTTCAAATTCGGTATAATGGAACCGGTGCGTGATTACCGGAGTCAAATCCAGCCCGCCCTGCACCATATAGGACATCTGGTGCCAGTTATCCATTTTGCGGCCGTAAATGCCCTGCAAGGTAAGGCCCTTGCCGATGATGCCGTTCATGTCCAAAGACACAGGCTCATTAGAAATACCCAAAAGGCTAATTTTACCGCCGTTGCGCATGACCGAAATCATTTGCGTCAAGGCCGCGCCATTGCCGCTCATTTCCAGGCCGATATCAAAGCCCTCTACCAAGCCTTGTTTATGCATAACGCCAGCCAAATCCTCAGCTTTTACGTTGACGGCAGCGTCGGCGCCCATCTTCCGGGCCAGTTCCAGACGGTAATCGTTTACGTCGGTAATAACCACCCGCCGGGCCCCAGCGTATTTGCAGATACCCACGGCAATAATACCAATGGGCCCCGCCCCGGTGATGAGTACGTCCTCCCCTACCAAATCCCACATCAGGGCGGTATGGGTAGCGTTGCCGAAAGCGTCGAAGAAAGAAACCACCTCTTCGTCCAGACTCTCGTCAATAATGATGACATTGCTTTGGGGAATACAGACATATTCGGCAAAAGCGCCGTCCCGGTCTACGCCTACGCCCTTGGTGTCCCAGCACCACTGGATGTTGCCAGTATGGCAGTTGCGGCAGCGGCCGCAGGTGATATGGCCCTCGCCGCCAACCCGCTGGCCCACGTGCAGGCCGGTGACGCCATCGCCCAAAGCAGCCACCTCACCCACATACTCATGGCCGATGGTCATGGGAGGCTTGATGTGTTCCCGGGCCCAGGGGTCCCAATTGTAGATATGTACGTCCGTACCGCAGATAGCGGTTTTGTGGACCTTAATAAGCACCTCGCCGGCCCCGGGCTGGGGTACCGGCACCTGGCGGAGCTCTAAACCCGGCCCCGCAATGGGTTTTACAAGCGCGTCCATGAGCTGTGGCATAATTGTCCTCCTATAAAATACACTTTGCAGTTTTTTGGCACGTTTTGTGCTTCTGTTGTAGACAGTATAACCCTTCTCTCCCAGAAAGTCAAGGTGGATTAAAAATTTTTCAGGGCATCCTCCATAAAAAAAAGGGCCCCAGTCCAAGGCCCTTTTCCTTTATGAAATTCTGTAGTTCACTGCGCCCGGGTAAACACCAACAGGTTCGTCATCTTACGGCCAGGGGAAGCGATGTAGCCGCCGTTATGGTACAGCAGGGTAGATGCGCCGCCGTCCAAGTTCATAGCGTCCTGGCAGCCTAGGGCAGCCATGGCCTGGCCTAACTGGGGCAGGTCACAAGTAGCGTTGATAATGACCACCGTGCCGTCTGCCCGTACACCAATGGCCATACGGGCCAGGTTGCCACGCTTGACGCTGCCAAACTTTTCCTCGGCATAGGTATCGTTATTGCCATAGGCCGCGCCATTTTTCACAATGGTCGGCCCACAGCTTAAGGCCGTAGCAATCTCTTGGGTGGTAGAGCCCTTGTACTCCACGTTATGCACGATGGTATCCCCGACCTCGGTATCCGGAAGGAAGGTGTCCCACTGGCTCATCAAGCTGCGCTTGCAGAGCACATAGCCCTTTTCGGGGATGGGCACATTGTCGGCATCGGTATACTTTGCGGTGACTACGCCGTTCTCATCCACCACCACAGCAGTATGGACATGGCCGGGCACGGTGGCGCCAAAAGCTCGGGTATAGCGCCGGTTCGCGCCCCAGTCGTTGGTAAAAGGCAAGGGGATGTTGGTTTCGGCCACCAAGGGGTCTACTATGGTGACATCTTCGCCGTTACGGAATTTCCGGAAAGTCTCCATAATGGTCATGTGCTGGATGCTGGCCCGGCCGCTCTTGTCAATAACAAAGGTAGACTTGGCTGGGGAGCCCCAGTTGTCATTGCGGATGAGCTGGCCATTAGAGATCACCGTGGCGTCGGTTTCCAAGGTGCTGCCAGACTGGAAAAACGCACCGTTTACAGCAATGTACGCGCCAGAACGGTTGACCATGTTCCCCGCACTCTCATCGGCATAAAACCGGTCTTGGCCCAGTACGACTTGGCTGTTATAGCCCATCTGAGGGTTAAAAGCCAAGCCGTTCACATACACCCCAGCAGCGTTCTGGCTGATGCGGACAGCGTCCTCAAAGGGTGGGGGCTCAGGCTCATCGTCCACGGGCAGGTCGATGTTGGTATCCAGGCCCAGGATGCTGTCCAAGTTCAAGAAGAACTGGGCCAGCTGTTCCCGAGACGCCGTATCGTTGGGGTTCAGTTTCCCGTCTGAGCCAGACATAAACTTAGATTTCACCGCCCAGCGCACAGCATCTTCAGCGTAAGATGCCACACTTCCGGCATCGCTGAACTGGGCCATTTCCGCATCGGTAGCTTTGTCCAGGCTGATGTCTTCCATGGCCTTTACGTAGTTATAAACCATCACGCACACATCCTGCCGGATGACCGGACGGACTGGGGCAAAGGTGGTCTCGGTTGCGCCGTTGATGATGCTTTCGCCCTTACACCAAACGACTGCTTCGGCAAACCACGCCCCATCGGAGACGTCCTCAAAGGGATTGGTGATAGCCGCAGCAGGCTGGCCTGCTTTCTTCCACAGTACCTGGGCCACCATAGCCCGCACCACGGTACCGGTGGGGTCAAAGGCCCCATCCCCTATGCCGTTCATGTAGCCTTGGGCATAGGCGTACTCAATGGGCTTGTAGGACCAACGGCTGCCGCGCACGTCAGTAAAGGTACGGGCGGCCAGGGCGGGCGTGGCCAAGGCAAACACCAAGGCCAAAGCCAACACAAAGGCCAAAACTTTCTTTTTCATCTGCTCTTTTACCTCCCAACTCTTTTGTAAAAAGGCCGGGTATGCGCTGTGCAGCCCGGCCTTTTTCTATATATTCCATTATAAACCTACGAGGCCACAATTACAAGTCCCACGCCAAAAAATCAATCTTCTGGCAAAAAACCCACCTTTTTCATCACCTTTGCCACCGTGCGGTGGGCAATAGCGCTGGCTTTTTCGGCGTTTTCCTTGTAGCAGCGCCGCAAGTATTCCTTGTCCTGCATGATTTCCTGGAACCGCTCCTGAATGGGGCGCAATTCCCCTATGACGGCTTCGGCCACGGCGGGCTTAAAGTCGCCATAACCCTTGCCTTCAAACTCCCGCTGGATTTCCTCCATGGTTTTACCCGTAATGCAGGAATAGATTTCCATCAAGTTTTTTACCCCAGGCTTTTCCTCCGAGTAGCGCACACAGGCTTCGCTATCCGTAATGGCACGCTTGAACTTGCGCATAATGGTGTCCGCGTCGTCCAGCACACTAATGCAGCCGTTGTTGTTGCCATCAGACTTGGACATCTTCTTGGTAGGGTCCTGCAAAGACATGACGCGGGCCCCGTGCTGAGGGATAATGGGTTCTGGCACAGTGAAGGTAGGGCTGTAAAGGCCGTTAAAGCGTTCGGCAATATCCCGGGCGATTTCCACGTGCTGCTTCTGGTCCGCGCCCACGGGCACAAAATCCGCCTGGTACAAAAGGATGTCGGCGGCCATCAGGCAAGGGTAGGTAAAGAGCCCGGCATTGATGTTATCCGCATGCTTTTGAGCTTTATCCTTAAACTGCGTCATGCGGGAAAGCTCGCCGAACTGGGTATAGCAGTTGAGGATCCATGCCAGTTGGGGGTGTTGGGGTACATGGCTCTGAATGAAGAAGATGGTCTTTTCCAAGTCGATACCCATAGCCAGCAGGAAGGCGTAAGCCTCTAAGGTATATTTGCGCAAGTTGGCGGGCTCTTGCCGCACGGTGATGGCATGCAGGTCTGCTAAGGCGTACAGGCACTCGTACCCCTCATTCTGGAACCCGATATGGTTGCGCAGGGCGCCCAGGTAATTCCCCAGGGTAAAGGTACCTGTGCTCTGGTACATACTTAAAATGCGTTTGGGTTTTGTGTTTTCCATAATATTTCTACCTCTTTCCTGGGAAACATTCAATAATATTTTGATTAAGCGGGAGGATTAAGGGTTTCTTTCACAATTAAGCTACCTATATTTTTATAAGCAAAAGACCGTGATCCCGTCCCAGTCGGTTCACAGCTTATCTGCCGCCGGCAGACGCCCAGCCCTAAACCTTTTTTGAAGGTTTTATGGCCTCTGGCAGCTTAGGACTTCGTCCTAAGAACCTACCGGGGAGGTCACCCCTGGACCCAACCAAAGGGCCGTGAGGGTCTCGCCTGCCGGCTCGGTCGGTTGCTGCGTGCCACTGGCATACAGCAACCGACCTGGACTCCCACGCTTTGCTTCCTTGCCTTATTGGACGTGGCTCATTTCTTTGGCCACTTCACCCAAAATCCTTACGCCTTCCCGCAGCTGTTCATCGGTTGGCGTCGAAAAATTGATACGGAATGACCGGCAAGGTTCCGTCTCATCCGTCAAAAAGGCCGTGCCTGGCACCACGCAGGCCTTACGCTCCATGGCACGCTTTACAAAATCCAGCATATTTATCCCGTCCGGCAGGGTACACCAAGCAAACAGCCCGCCCTCAAACCGGCTCCAAGTAATCAGCGGCTTAAAGTATTCCTCCATAGCGTCTACCAGCACCGTACTCTTCCGGCGGTAGATAGCCCGCAGGGTTTCCAAATGCGCCTCGTAATCAAAGCCCGTCATAAAGCGGTGGCAGACGATTTGCGCCCACATATTGGAGTGCACGTCCTCCCCCTGCTTGCACACCACCATTTTCTGGATAACCGCCTGAGGCCCAATGGCATACCCTACCCGCATGCCCGGCGAGACCACCTTGGAGAACGACCCGGCATACATCACCACGCCTTCCGTGTCCAGCGATTTAATAGAGGGCAAATCCTCCCCCGCAAAGCGCAAATCGCCATAGGGGTTATCTTCTAAAATCATCACCTCATAAGCCCGGCACAGCTCATAGACCTTTTTCCGCTTTTCCAGGCTCATCGTAATACCAGAGGGGTTCTGGAAATTGGGGATGGTATAAAGGTACTTCACATTCTTCTCAGATTTCAGCGCCTCTTCCAGCTTAGCGGTATCAATGCCGTCCTCTTCCATGGGTATCCCCACAAGCCTAGCCCGGTACGATCGAAAGGTATTCAGCGAGCCAATAAAGCTAGGGGATTCACACAGCACGGTGTCCCCTTCATTCAAAAGGGTCTTGGTCAACAAATCCATCACCTGCTGGGCCCCGCTGGTAATAAGGATGTCATCCCCTTCACCCCCAACACCGTGCTTTTGGCTCATATAGCCTTTCAAGTGTTCCCGCAAGGGGGCATAGCCCTCGGTGACGCCATATTGCAGGGCCTCAATAGGGGTGTCCTGCAAAAGCTGAGCTGAAGCCTTGCGTATGGCCTCATACGGAAAAGCGTCCGGCGCGGGGTTGCCCGCCGACAAGGGGATGAGCCCCGGGGCGGAAGAGTTCTTTAAAATCTCCCGGATAGCCGAAGGTTTTAAGCTTTTTACACGGTCGGAAAACGGATACTTCATGGTTTTCTCCTTTCTTCCTGGGGTGCCCCCAGGCGGCGCAAAATAAAAAAAGCCCGCCCCAACAATGGGACAGGCTTTGCCTGCGGTACCACCCAAATTGGCAGGCTAGCACCTGCCCGGCTCTACCCCATAACGCGGGGGAACGTCCGGCCATTTCCTGCCGGCCCTCCCGGGGCCATTCGCCTGTCGGGCCCCTGCCGCTTTCCCACCCTGGGCGGCTCTCTACAAGGGGCCGGGACAGCTACTCCTCCCGGTCAACGGTTTATAATCTTGTCCCTATTATATTTTATCTGACGGAAAATGTCAAGCCACCCCTTTTCGGCCAGCCCAAAAGGGGTCCAGGGGCCCGTGGCCCTTGGCAGGGCTTGGGACAGCGTCCCAAGGTCTTAAGCGCCCCAGCTGTTGCCATAAAACATTTTACATAAGTTTTTTCGCGCCTGCCTCTTCTAACCCGTCCCCATAAGGCAAAAACAGGAGTCATGCCTAAGAAAATGACAAAATCGCGCAGCACTAAAGTGACAAAACTTTTTTTTGGTTTCCGGTATAATTTGCCCGTAACTCCCATAGGAGCTGCAAAATTTTTACCAAGAGGCGGTGTTTTCGTTGGAAGGTTCAAAAATTCAGCAAATGTGGCAGCGCGTGGGAGAGCTGGTGCATGGGGCCCAGGCCCACAAAGCTATGGTACAGGGGGCCGGGTTCCTGATGGGGCTGCTGTGCAGCCGGGGCATTGTGTTCGGCAAATACGCGCCCTTTGGGGTGGCAGTAGCGGCTGCCGTCCCCCGGGAAGGACTGTGGGCTGGGGTGCTGGGGGCGTTTTTGGGATATCTGCTGCCCTCAGCGGCTTACGTTCCGGTGCGGTACTGCGGGGCGCTGCTGGCAGTGGCGGCCATCCGCTGGTCCCTCTCCGAGCTAAAGCCCGTGAACACCCACCCGCTCTTTGCCCCAGCCGTAACGTTCCTCCCTCTGCTGCTGACGGGTATGACCATGGTATTCCTGCACGGCTCGGTGACCTACTCAGCGGCGCTATACGTAGCCGAAGCTTTTCTGGGCTGCGGCTGCGCCTATTTCCTCACCCGCTGCGGGAATTTACTTATGGGGCTGGATGGCAGCGCAAACAGCGGCCTACGGGCCGGCCCCCTGGAACCAGGGGACATTGCGGCCCTGACCGTGGGGGCTGGCGTACTGGCCCTGGCCTTTTCTGGGGTGACGTTTATGGGAATTTCCCTGGGCCGGGTGTTTATGATCTTGCTGGTACTTACCTGTGCACGGTCCGGCGGGGTAAGTGGCGGGGCGGTGTCGGGCGTGACGGCCGGGGCTTTGCAGGGCTTATCTACGGCGGGGCTCTCCTACCTTTCCGGGGCTTACGGCCTAGGGGGATTGATGGCCGGGGTCTTTGCCCCTATGGGCAAGACGGCTACGGCAGCGGCGTTTATCCTGTCCCATGGGGTGGCGTCTTTACAGGTGGGGTTTGGGGATGCCCAGCTTTTCACAGGCGCCCTGGAAACGGCCCTTGCCACCGTACTTTACATGTGTGTGCCCAAAAGCCGCCGCCTGGGCGAGCTTTTCGGAATCCGGCAGGATTCTTTAAGCGGTGGGGCCCTGCGGGCCAACATTGTCATGCGGCTGCGGCATACGTCCCAGGCGCTGGCAGGGGTGTCGACGTCTATAGAGGAAATCAGCAAAAAGCTTAACAGCCTGTGCGCCCCAAGCCTGCAGGGGGTGTACGACAAATCGGTAGAGACCATTTGCGCCGGGTGCGGGCTTTCCGCTGTGTGCTGGCGCAAGCATAAAGACCAGACCCTGGAAAACTTTGCCCAGTTGGCCCGGCCCTTAAAAGAAAAGGAGCGTATTGATACCGCAGACTTTACCCAGGATTTTACCGGGCGCTGCGGCCGTGCCGGGGAGATGCGGGACGAAATCAACAAAAACTATGCCCGGTACCTGCTGCGGGAGGCTGCCCAACTGCGGGCCGCCCAGGTACGGGAGGCGGTGGAGGGGCACTTCCGCACCTCTGCCGGGCTTTTGGAAGAAATGGCGGGGGAGTTCTCCCTCTATCAGCACTTTGACGAGGAAGCCGCCCAGCGCGTAGCGGCCATCATGCGGGACAACGGCGTGGCCCCGTTGGAGGTCTGCTGCCGGGTGGACAAGTTCGGCCGCATGACCATTGAGGCCGAAATCCAGCGGGAGCGCCAAAAGCGCCTGAACCGTGGGGCCTTTACCCGGGAGATTTCCGCAGCCTGCGGGCGGGTATTCGCACCGCCCTGTGTTAGTACCGCTGGGGAGCGCTGCCGGGTACAGATGAGCCAACGCCCCCTGCTGCAAGTAGGTCGTGGCTTCTGCCAGTACAGCGCCGGGGGCGGGGCTTTCTGCGGGGACAGTACCAATGTCTTCTACGATGGCTGTGGGCGGCTCATTGCGGTACTCAGCGACGGCATGGGCACCGGCGGCCGGGCCGCTGTAGACGGGGCTATGACCTCCGCTATGGCCGAGAGCCTTTTAAAAGCAGGCATTGGCTTTGACAGCATGCTGCAAACCGTCAATGCCGCGCTGATGGCCAAAAGCGGCGATGAGACCTTGGCAACAATGGACTTGGCCTGCATCGACCTGTTTACCGGGAAAACCGAGCTGCGCAAGGCCGGGGCGGCATGCACCATCCTGCGCAGGGGGCACCGTGCCGAGGCCATCGAGGCTTCCAGTGTGCCAGTGGGCATTATGCCGGGGGTAGAGTTTGCCGCCTGCAGCCGGGACCTTGCGGCTGGGGACTTAGTGGTGATGGTATCGGACGGCGTGGTAGCTACGGGGCATGAGTGGCTAATGGATGTAGTGCTCAGTTGGGATGAGGAAGAAAACCCCAACCTCTTAGCCCAGCGCATTGCCGACGAAGCTAAAAAGCGCCGCAGCGATGGGCATGAGGACGATGTGACCGCGTTGGTGTTAGTCTTACAATAACCCCAGGGCAAGTTAGATTAAAATTCCAAGGCCATTTATGCCAAACAAGAAAGCAAGAAATGCCTTTTCCCAAAAATACCCGCCCTGGGTAAACAGAGACAAGCTCTGCAACCCAGGGCGGGTATTTTATATATAGGAACTTCACGCAAGCTATATTATGCCTGTACATCTACCGCAGGGGCAACAGGGGCCGCAGCCTCCCCACCAGGAATCTCCACAGCCGCGCCTGCCGCGTACTGCTGGGCGGCATACTCTACGCTGGGGGTCATGGCAGCTTGCAAGGCCTGAGCCTGCTGGCGCAGCTCGTTGCGGGTGGCGGAAAGCATTTTCTGCTGCTGGCCATCGATGACTGCTTCATGCATGTAGCCCCGCTCCCGTATAGAACGCAGAAGCTTAGCCCGGCGCAGATCTTGGTTAAGCCTTTGGGCCCGCTGGCGCTCCTTTTCCTCCATAAGACGGTCCCGCCGCTTCTCCTTGACTTCTTCTTTCTGCAAGTCCTGGCGCTTCTTCCCGGCGCGGGTCACCGCCTTTTCCAGCTGCCGCAGGGCCGCTTTGATCTCCTCAGAATTCTCCGCATCTGTGCGCAGGGCCGCCCGCAGCTGGGCAATCTTCCCCCGGGCGTACCCGGCGGCTAACCCCACCTGACTTTTGTTCCGGGCCCGCGCCAGTCGGGCATAAGCCTCTAAGGGCGCGTCGCCATAGCGTGGCTTGGACTTAATCCGCTCCAACTGTTCCCGGTGGCGCTCTGCCTTTTCCCGGGACTCCTTGATCATCTCCTGGATGGTCTGGCCGTCCTTATCCTCCACGTCTTCCAGCTGGCCGGGCTGGATGGTGTGCGTGTTCTGGGCCTGCTCCAGTGCATACCCCTGGGGGCAGGCGTTAACTTTCATCTCGTTCATGGCAAAGCCTCCCCATGACCCTTTATCTTGTATATCGGCAGGAATCCCCCCCAGCGATAGCCCCCAACCCATTTATTTTTCGGATTTTTCCAAAAGTGCCCCCTCCCCTCTTGCAATCCTCCCTGCCTGGGTGCTATGATACTCTTAAAGAAAAGCGAACAGGAGGGAAAACATATGCAAAAATATTCGGGAGAAGTAGGCCTGCAATACCATGTACAGCTTCGGCCCGGGGACATAGGCAGGTATGTGATTTTGCCCGGGGACCCCAAGCGCTGCGAAAAAATTGCCCGGCACTTGGAAAATCCCCACCTTATGGCCGACAGCCGGGAATACATGACCTACACAGGCTTTTTAGACGGGGAAAAAGTCAGCGTGACTTCTACCGGCATCGGCGGGCCTTCGGCGTCTATTGCTGTAGAAGAGCTGTGCAACTGCGGGGCCGATACCTTTTTGCGGGTGGGCACCTGCGGGGGCATCGACCTGGATGTAAAGGGCGGCGACTTGGTCGTAGCTACCGGGGCCATCCGCATGGAGGGGGCCAGCCGGGAGTACGCGCCTATTGAGTTTCCTGCCGTAGCCGACCGGGAAGTCACCAACGCCCTGGTGGAAGCGGCCGCCAAATTAGGGCTGCCTTATCACACTGGGGTAGTACAGTGTAAAGATTCCTTTTACGGCCAGCATGAACCGGAGACAAAGCCCGTAAGCTATGAGCTGCAAAACAAGTGGGAGGCCTGGAAACGCCTAGGCTGCAAGGCGTCAGAGATGGAATCGGCAGCTGTGTTTATTGTGGCCAGCTACCGCCGGGTGCGGGCCGGTACCACCCTGCTGGTTATGGCTAACCAGGAGCGGGACAAGGCCGGGCTTGCAAACCCCATCGCCCACGACACAGAAGCCGCTATCAAAACCGCTATCGAAGCGCTTCGCCTCTTAATCAGCCAGGACAAAGCCAGAAAAGCCCCATAAAACCCAAAGAGCCAGGGCCCCCATGAGCCCTGGCTTCTTCTTTTGGCCGGTATGTAATTTACTCGGCGGCGGTGCTGGATGCCGCGGAAACCGCGCTGCTCGCGCCCGCTGTGCTGGATGTCCCAGCGGAGGGAGCGTCTGTACCGCTGCAAGCTGCCATAGAGACGGCCATAAGCAAGGCCGCAAGTACCAAAACCAGTTTCTTCATTTTCGGTTCCCCTTTGCTTTTAAAATAAATTGCCCCGGCGGGCCTGCGCCCTTTGCTGCCCGGACCTTTTAACAATATGAAGTTTACCACTGGCTTATTACAAAAAGGTAGGAAGTTTCCTTACAGCTCCATGAAAAAAGCTTACGGGATTTTTACAAATCTTACCAATTTATTTCAGATACCCTTTGGAGCAGAGTGGATGCCATTGCCGGGGATGTTCTCCGTCATAAATCCCTCTTGACAAAAAATCATTGAGATATTATAATGATATCAACACGAAATCTGAAAGGGGAACGAGTTTATGGACAATACGCAAAAAACCGTGAACAAGTACGCCGAACGCGCCGCAAAATCCAAAAGCGGCTTCGCTATGCTGTCCCTTATCCTGCTCCTATTCCTGGTATCGGTACTGGCCATCGTCTTCGGCGGCATCCTGCTGGACGGCGGCGCCACCGCCTTGGGCGCGGTGCTGCTGGTATCGGGCATCCTGCTGGTATGCGGGGCAGTCTTCCTGTGCTGCGGGTTTAAGGTACTGGGGCCTAACGAGGCCGTGGTGCTCACGCTGTTTGGTAAATACTACGGCACCATTAAGGCAGACGGCTTTTACTGGGTGAACCCCTTCTGCGCCTGTATCAACCCGGGCAACAGCCGCACTGTGACCACCAATGCCAACGGCACGACTATCACATCTGGGGGCGGCGGGAAAATCAGCCTGAAAACCATGACCCTCAACAACGAAAAGCAGACTGTAAACGACGAGCGCGGCAACCCGATCCTCATTGACACCGTGGTGATCTGGCGGGTGGTCGACACCACCAAAGCCGTGTTCAATGTGCAGAACTACCGTACGTTCCTGTCCATCCAATGCGATTCCGCCACCCGCAACATCGCCCGCCGATACCCCTATGACTTGATGGAAGACAGCGATGTGCCCGAAAAGACCCTGCGGGGCAGCAGCCAGGAAATTGCCGACATGCTGCGGGAAGACTTGCAAAACCGCGTAGTAGATGCGGGGCTTGAGATTATGGAAGTGCGTATACGCCAGCTGGCCTATGCGCCGGAAATTGCGGCGGCAATGCTGCAGCGGCAGCAGGCCGAAGCTGTGGTAGCGGCCCGGAAGAAAATCGTAGAAGGGGCCGTGGGCATGGTCGAGATGGCCCTGGAACAGCTGAAAGAGGACAACGTGGTTGCCCTGGACGAAGAACGCAAGGCCCAGATGGTCTCAAACCTTCTGGTGGTGCTGTGCGGCAGCAAAGACGCCCAGCCTATTGTAAACAGCGGATCCCTATATTAAAAGGGTTTGTGTAAAGCTATGGCAGACAAGGATAAGAAACAGATTTTGCTCCGCATCGCCCCCACCCTGTGGAAAGATTTGGCGGCCTGGGCCGAGGACGACTTCCGCTCTATCAACGGGCAGATCGAGTTTCTCTTGACCGAATGTGTGCGGAAGCGGAAAAAGCTCCCGCCGCCCGGGGAAAGCGATGGCGGCGCAAACGAAGGATAATATTAAAAACAAGGAAGCAAGGGGTGGCCCGCCGTCACCTCTTGCTTCCTTGTTCCTATCCCCCAAAGCCCTGTAGTGGGCTTGAGGGCCGACCGCCCCCCCTACACGCTGGGCGTGTCCGGGTCTACCCGGCACACCAAAACATACGGCCGGGGGCTTGCCAGCATCTCTTGGGCCAGCTCTAGGGCCTGGGTGTTGTTTTTTGCCAACGCCGCCGGTATGCCGTAAGCCTCGCACAGCTTGACAAAATCCGGGTTGCCGCCCAAGTGCGTGGCAACGTGCCGCCCGCCATAATGTAAGTTCTGCTGTTCGCGCACCATGCCCAGGCGGCGGTTATCCATGACGACCATCTTTAAGGGCACGTTGCAGGCGCATATGGTGGCCAGCTCGCACAAGCTCATCTGGAACGCACCATCGCCGCACACTGACACCACCTGGCGGCGGGGCTTGGCAAATTTAGCCCCCAGAGCCGCCGGCAGGGCATATCCCATGGTGCCCAGGCCCCCGCTGGTAAGGAACCGCCCGCGGCGCAGAACAAAGTTCAGCGCCGCCCAGATTTGGCTTTGGCCTGGGTCAGCGGTGAGGATGGCGTCTTCGTCCATAAGACTGGAAAGGGAACGGAGGAAGGAACGGGGCTCCACGTAATCCGCCCGATCCTGGCCCTGGGGATGGGCCTTGGCCTTGTAGCCCAGCACACGGCCCAGCCAAGGCTTGCAGTTAACCGGCTGGGCCTGTTCTGTCAACGCGCCCAACACCTGTTTGATGTCCCCCACAATAGGGATATCCACCCGCATGTTCTTGCCGATTTCCGCCGGGTCGATATCAATATGGATGGTCTTGGCCTGCTCGGCCACCTGGTGTGGCATGGCGATGGCCCTGTCCCCTACCCTTGCCCCACATAGAAGGATCAAGTCGGCTTCCATCATGGCCCGGTTGGCGTAAGGGCGGCCAAATTTGCCGATCATACCTAAATACCCCGGGCTGTCTGTGGGCATAGACCCCAGGCCCATCATAGTAGACACCACAGGGATGCCAGTCTTGTAGACAAAGGCAGAAAGCTCATCCCGGGCCCCGGCCAGCATCACGCCGCCCCCGCAGCAGAGGATAGGCCGGGAGGCTTCGGCAAGGGCCCCCACAGCCCGCTTAATTTGCAGGGGATGCCCTAACGTGTTGGGCTTATAGCCGGGTATGCAGGCCCGTTCTGGGTAAACAAAGCGGGCTATGGCTTCCTCCTGCACGTCCTGGGGCACATCGATGAGCACCGGCCCAGGCCTGCCTGTAGCGGCGATGTGGAAAGCCTCTTTAAAGGCCCGGGGCAAATCCCCCGCCGACTTCACCAAATAGCTGTGCTTCGTAAAGGATTCGCATGCCCCGGTCACATCGGCCTCCTGAAAAACATCCCGACCCAGCTGCTCTAAATTCACCTGGCCGGTAATGGCGACGATGGGCACCGAGTCCATATAAGCGGTAGCAATGCCCGTAATCAGGTTGGTGGCCCCCGGGCCGGAAGTCACCACGCATACCCCCGGCCTGCCGCTGGCCCGGGCGAAACCGCTGGCCATGTGGGCGGCGTCTTGCTCGGTACGCACCAGCACGTGGCGCAAGGGCGACTCGAACAGGGCATCATAAAAGGGGCAGATAGCCGCCCCAGGGTAGCCAAACAGCACTTCTACCCCTTCCGCTTCCAGACATTTTACCATGGCCTGGGCTCCTGTCAGCATGGGCGCCCCCCCTTCTTCCCAGCTGTGAGGATGAAACAGTGGCAAAGCCCATCCTCTGTATCCATATAGTCCTGATTGGCATAAACCACCCGGAAGCCTGCCTGTAGAAAAAGCGGCTTCTGGTTTTCAAGGTTATAGTCCGGCGCAAGGCCCAGCCGGGCCGCCTGGGCGTCGCTGCCGCCGGTCTGCTGGGTGAGGAAAAAGCCCCCGGGCTTTAGCAAGCTATAGACCTGGGCCAAATCAAAAGGCGCATGGTAACAAAGCACCAGGTCAAAAGGGCCGTCTTCCGGGGCCAGGGGGAACCGGGGGTCTTTGCCCTTGGGACCTAAAAAAAGCACCCGGGTCCCCGGCCGCAAAAAGGCCTGGGCGCGCTGCCAAAAATCCCACCTCATGTATTTTTATCCACCTGATGGAAGGTTTTCAAATTGCCCTGCTTCTGGCTGCGCTTTTGCAGCTCGGCCTCTACCTCTTCCAGCGTAATGCCCTGCTGGACCATCAGCACGGTCAAGTGGTACAAAAGGTCGCTGATTTCCAACACCGTCTCGGCATTTTCGCCATTTTTAGCGGCAATGACCACCTCGGCACATTCTTCGCCGCACTTTTTTAAAATCTTATCCAGCCCCTGGGCAAACAGGTAGCAGGTGTAAGAGCCTTCGGCCTGGATACCCTTGCGGGCCAAAACCGTCTCGTATAATTCTTGCATAGGGTTCATGAAAATACCTCCTAAAGTCAAGGCTTAGCGGCCTCTACGCAGCTCTTTGTAAAAGCAGCTGTGGCGGCCGGTGTGGCAGGCCGGGCCTGTCTGTTCTACCTGGATGAGCAAGGTGTCGTCGTCGCAGTCGGCGTAGATGGCCCGCACCAGCTGGATGTGGCCAGATGTCTCCCCTTTCTTCCACAGGGCCTGGCGGCTGCGGCTGTAGAACCAGGTATAGCCCGTTTTTAACGTTTTTTCCAGGGACTCCCGGTTCATATAGGCCAGCATCAGCACATCGCCGGTGCCCTCCTCCTGCACAATAGCTGGAAGGAGCTCTGCTTTCTGGAAATAGCGCCCCAATTCATCTTCCATAACCCGGTGGGTCTTGGGGGGCCGGGGTGAAATCCGCTGGCAGGCAATAACGGCTTCCTCCAAATCCAGTGCCCCGGTGTAAACAGCCTTGCCCGCTATGGCCCCATAAAGGCCTAGATCGTACAAACTTTGGATGTCCCCCAAACAGCTCACACCGCCGCTGGCAATAATGTTGCAGCTTACGGCCCGATTAAGCTTGTCCAGCATCTCTAAATTAGGCCCAGCCAACATACCGTCCTGCTGGATGTCGGTGCAGATAATAAACTCCACACCCAAGGCCTCCATTTGCTTTGCCAGGTCGATGTAATCGGTCTGGCTCTTTTCCGTCCAGCCCTGGGCCGCGGCCTTGCCCCCCAGGGCGTCTATACCTACAGCAATCTTCTTGCCGTATTTGCCCACAGCCTCTTTGACAAAGCCCGGGTCCCGCAGCGCCGCCGAGCCCAAAATCACCCTGCTAACGCTGTGCTCTAAGTAAAGCTCTACCGTAGCCATGTCCCGTATGCCGCCGCCCACCTCTACGTGCAGGCCGGACTTTTGAGCTACGTCAAAAATGAGAGACGCGTTCTGGGGCTTCCCAGATTTTGCCCCGTCCAAGTCCACCATATGCATCCAGCAGGCCCCCTGCCGCCGGAAATCCCCGGCAGTATCCAGGGCGCTTTCGGCTACGATATGGGCGGTGGCGTAGTCGCCTTGCCGCAGCCGGACGCACTGGCCCTCATGTAAATCGATGGCCGGTAAAATGATCATATGCCTGTCTCCTTTTCCCTTTGATTTTTACAACACACCCTTAGAGGACAACACCCCGCCCCCTGTAAAGGCACAGGCATCACGAAGGGCATGGGCCAGGGCTTTAAAAAGGGCCTCGGCAATATGGTGGGAATTGCTGCCATAAGGCGCACGGAGGTGCAGGGTGAGCCCGCTGTGCATGGCAAAGGCCCTAAAAAACTCTTCGGCCATACAGGCGTCAAAGCTGCCTATGACGGCCTGGGGGAACTGGGCCTGGAACACCAGAAACGGCCGCCCGCTTACATCCACAGCGCAAAACCCCAAAGCTTCGTCCATCGGAATATAAGCATGGCCATAGCGGGCAATACCGGCCTTATCTCCCAAAGCCTGGGCAAAGGCCTGGCCCAGCACGATGCCCACGTCCTCTATGGTGTGGTGGCCGTCCACATCTAAATCGCCCTTGGCGGCGACTTGCAAACCAAAGCCACTATGCACAGCAAAAGCCGTCAGCATATGGTCAAAAAAGCCGATGCCAGTTGTAATCTCAACCGGCCCGCCGTCCAGGCAAAGGGCCACGGTGATGTCTGTTTCCTTAGTCCTCCGGCTAACTGTCCCGGTGCGCTCCATTACCCTTCCCCCTTTGTCTGCTCAAAATATTCCCCCGCCGTTTGGAGGAAGATGGCATTTTCCTCCCTAGCGCCACAAGTAACGCGGGCCAAGCCGCCGGTCAAGCGTATGACGATACCCTTAGCGGCCAAATAGTCAAAGAAAGCCTGTCTGTCCGGTAGTACCAATGTGCAGAAATTCGTGTCCGTAGGCAGCACCGTAAAGCGCCCCGGGTGCTGCTGGGCCAAATTTTCCAACCCGGCCCGCAGTTCGTCCCGGGAGGCCAATATGTCTCCCAGCGCCGCTTTTATGGCCAAATCCTGCTTTAAGGCCAAAGCACCTATCTTCTGGGTGAGGGCATTAACGTTATAGGGCGACTTAGCCGCCCGCAGGGCATTAGCCAAATCCGGCCTAGCCACCGCAAACCCCAGCCGCAACGCCGCCATGCCAAAGGCCTTAGAACAGGTGCGCAGGATAATCAGGTTGTCGTAGTCCTCCACGCAGCCCAAGAGGCTTTGGTCGGAAAAATCCATATAAGCCTCATCCAGAACCACCAGGGCGTCTACCGAGCGGATAAGCTTGTCCACATCCCCCCTAGGGCAAACAATGGATGTGGGGTTGCAAGGGTTGCTGAAAATCAACAGCTTTACGTTTTCCTTTTGGCAGACCTCTATGATGTGGTCTATATCCAGCCGGTACCCCTCCCCCTTCTGGATAGCCACATGGCGGGCCTCCTGCAAAAAGCCGTTAAAGGCATACATAGAGAAATCCGGCTCGATGGTGGCAAAAGCGTCGCCCTTCTCCAAAAACGCGCTGAAAATTACCGTAATCAGCTCGTCTGATCCATTGCCCGCTGCCACCTGCCCCACAGGGATCCCGTAATGGGCGGAAAAGGCTCCGCACACCTCCTCAGCGGCAGGGTCTGGGTAGCGGTTGAACGCCATCTCTGCCAAGGCCGTTTGGGCATCTAGCACTACTTCCTCCGGCAAGGGCAGGAAGGATTCGTTAGCATCCAGCCGCACCGGGTAGCTGCCGGTGATAGGGTCGTAAGGCTTCAAGGCCCGCACCTTTTTGTTCATATCATACATCCCGCTTCTCCTCCTTCTTTTCCCCGCCGTATTCCTGTAGGCACCACACCACGGTATCGTATACATCCGCCACCGTGTCCTCGGGATTTTCATACCGGCGCTGCCCCAGGCTGTACCAGTATTCCTCCCGGAACAGCCTGCGCAGCTGGGAAACCTCCACGTAGCTCTCGTCAAAATAGATTTTATACCGCCTGCGCTTCACCGCGAAATACAGCAGCGCCGCCTCCTTCCCCTTGGTAAGCCATTCCAACTCATAGCCTCGGGCTTTTAAGGCGTTGTAGACGTCCTCTACCGTCTCCATGGCCATCAGCTGTCTTTACGCACACGCACGGAATTGGCGTGGGCCGTAAGCTCTTCCGTCTCAGCCAGTAGGATAATATCCTCAGCGGCATCCAGCAGGGCCTTCTTGGGGTAATAGACGAAGCCCGACTTCTTCACAAAATCGTCTACCGAAAGGGGCGAGAAGAACCGGGCCGTGCCCCCTGTGGGCAGCACATGGTTGGGGCCCGCAAAATAATCCCCCAAAGGCTCTGGCGAATAATGCCCCAGGAAAAGGGAACCCGCGTTGTCCAGCCTGCCCAAGTATTCAAAGGGGTTGTCGCAGCAGACTTCCAGATGCTCTGGGGCCAGCAGGTTGGCAAACTCCACAGCTTCGTCCATATTTTCTGTCAAAATCACCGCGCCGTAGGTATCTAAGGACTGCTCGATAATCTCCTTGCGGGACAAGGTCTCCAGCTGCCGGTACAAAGCCTTTACCGTTTCCGCCGCCAGGCTTTCGTCCGGGGTAATCAGGATGGCCGAGGCCATGGCGTCGTGCTCGGCCTGGCTCATCAGGTCAGCGGCCAGGAACTGGGGGTTTGCCGAAGAATCGGCCAAAATCAGGATTTCGCTGGGCCCAGCGATCATGTCGATGTCCACCACGCCATATAGCTGCTTTTTGGCTGTAGCCACAAAAATATTGCCCGGCCCCACGATTTTATCCACCTTAGGCACGGTCTCCGTGCCATAAGCCAAGGCAGCCACCGCCTGGGCCCCGCCCATAAGGAACACTCGGTCTACCCCGGCAGCCAGGGCAGCGGCGATGATGTTGGGGTCCGGCCGCCCGGTACGGCCTGGGGGCGTGGCCATGACAATCTCCCCCACCTGGGCCACCTGGGCCGGTATCACGTTCATCAGCACAGAAGACGGGTACCCCGCCGTGCCCCCCGGCACATAGACCCCAGCCCGGTGCAACCCACGTACCCGCTGGCCGGTAATAATGCCGCCCATGGGGTCGATGCGGCTTTGCTGCTTCTGCCGGGCGTGAAAAGCCCGGATGTTTTCCGCCGCGCGCCCTAAGGCCTTTAAAAATTCCGGAGCACACTCCTGGGCAATAGCCTCCATCTCCGGCCGGGTAAGCTCCAATTTCTCCGGGGCCCAGCCGTCAAACTGGCGGGAGTAAGCCTGCACAGCCTGGTCCCCGCCCTCTTTTACCGTGCGGATGATATCCTGCACAGCCTCTTCAATAGAGCGGTCGGCCTGGCCCACCCGGGCCTTTAATTCCTCAATAAAAGCCAGACGCGCCTGGCGGTCTCCTTTTACCGTGCGTATCATAAAAGCATCTTCCCCCTTCTAAAATCCATCCAATTCTTTTTCCAGCTTGGCCGCCAGTGATTCGATCTCTGCCTTGCGCAGCTTCATGCTGGCCGTGTTGACGATCAGCCGGGCCGACACCTGTACAATGGGCTCAATCACCTCCAGCCCGTTTTCCTTCAAGGTGGCCCCGGTCTCCACAATATCTACGATACCATCGGAAAGGCCCAAAAGCGGGGCCAGCTCCACTGACCCTTCAATTTTGATTATGCGCACATCCATATGCTTGCTTTCAAAAAAGCGCCTGGCCACACTGGGGTATTTGGTGGCAATGGTCTTTACCTGATACCCTCCATAAAAGTCGCGGCCCTTAGGCGCGGCCAAAGCAAACCCGCAGCGGCCAAATCCCAAATCCAATATCTCAAAAAACTGGTGCCCCTGCTCCAAAATCGTGTCCTTGCCCACTACCCCCAGATCGCATACGCCCTGTTCCACATACGTGATTACGTCGGCGGCCTTAGCCAAAACAGCTTCGATCTCCCCACCCCCTATGGGCAGGATGAGCCTGCGGCCCTTGTCCGCCAAGCTCTGGCAGTCAAAACCCGCCTTCTCGAAAAGGGCGGCTGTCTTTTTTTCCAAGCGGCCCTTTGTCAGCGCCATGCGCAGCGGTTTTGTCCTCCGTTCCATCATGTTATGCGCCCCCCTTTCTGCCCAGGTCGATTTCAGAAACCGTCTCCCCCACAACCACCAGCCGGGGTATGCCTGCCTCCTTGGCATATCGCTCCGCCTGCTGGCGGGTCCTACACAAAGAGAGCTCGCAAAGCCGCCCCTGCTTTGTCAGCAAAGAGACCGCGCTTTCCGCTTCCGTCTCAAAACCCGGCTCACCATGGACCAGCACCGTCGGGGCAGGCTCTTTGTCCATATGGTCTTCCAGCAGCAAGGCGCAGGCGTCAACATCTACGGCAAACCCCACGGCAGGCATGGGCTCGCCAAATTTCTCACAAAGGGTGTCATAGCGCCCGCCCATAAGCACCGCCGCCCCATGATGGGGCACGTAAGCGCTGAACACAATGCCCGTGTAATAATCGTTACGCTGTACCAAGCCCAAATCTACCATCAGGCGGTCGCCCAGGCCCAGCTTTTGCAAAGCCGTGTAGACCGCCCGCAGATAGGCAAGCATTTCCCCAGCCTTGCCGTCGGCACAAAAGCGCGATGCCTCTTTTAAAGCCTCCTCCCCGCCAAACAGCCGCGGCAGCTGGCGGATGGCCTGGGCCGCAGGCTCCCCGCCTAAAGGTTCTAAAAGGCCCTCTAGGGCGGCATAATTTTTTGCCTCTATGGTGGCGCGCAGTTCTTCCTTCTGCTCTGGGGACAAGGGCAGTTCATCCGCTAAAATCCGGAAAAGCCCCCCATGTCCCAGCTCCATGCGGAAGCCGGGCGCACAGGCTTCCAGCGCCTGGGCCGCTAAAGAGATCACCTCCAAGTCAGCCCCCAGGCCCGCCGCGCCCATAAGCTCAACCCCCATCTGGGCGCACTCGTCGCTGCGGCCAGAAAGATCCGGGCGGTTGCGGTAGATAGTCTGGTCGTAATAAAGCCGCAGGGGCTTGCACTGGCCCTGCAGCCGGGACGCCGCCATGCGGGCGATAGGCAGGGTAGAATCCGGCCTAAACACCACCAGGCGGCCCCGGTTGTCCGTAGTCTTGTACATTTCCCGCTGGGGCAGCGCCGCCCCGGGCAGGCTAAACACGTCGTAATATTCCAGGCCGGGGGTCATGACCTCTCGGTAGCCCCGCAGGGCAAAAGCCCAGCTAAGCCGCCGCTGGATCTCCCGGCGGCCCCGGCACTCTTCAAACAGTATATCCCTCGCCCCTTCCGGGGTGATCCGGCTGTATGTGCGCATTCTCTCTTCCCTCTCTGCACTTTATCGTTGTAATATAATAAAGCATAGGCGGCTTTTTGTCAACCCCTGCCCAGCAAACTGGGTTACAGAATAATTTCTGTTTGAAAGTATTGCTCTTGAAATCTTACCGCATCTGCAATCTCGTCTTTGCTGAACACCCTATTTTCCGGGCAGACAACCCATTTTTCTTCTACGTCATCAAATCTATGAACAACGGCAATGACCTTCCCTGTAAAGCCTTTAACCGCTTCATGGACACCTAATATATACGCATCCTGTTCCTCGCCATCCAGTGCCATGATCCCTTCAATATACCCATAATTGATGGGATAAACGATATCCTCATGGTTTGGATGGCAGTTTCCAAGGGGCCGATCCACTGTAACCGTAACCACATCTCCAATCATGTGCTATACCTCCTCAAATCCCATTATAACTACTTTTCCCAAAGAGATTTAATTTGCCCCGCAAAGACCTTAAAACAGCGTAGTCTGGCTGCTCTCGGGCAGGCCTTTCAGGGCCCCTACGCCCCGCAGGGCTTCTATAACAGCGCTGGAAACCTTGGAACGGGCCTGCAAATCGTCAATGGAAATATACTCCCCGCCGCTTTGCCTTGCCTCCATCAGCCCTACCGCTGCCGCGCCGCCTACACCGCTCAAGCTGGAAAAGGGCAGGCGTATCTCCCCTTCCTCCACTAAAAACTTGGTTGCGTCGGACTTATAAATATCCACTGGCCGCAGCTTGATGTCCCTGGCCAGCATCTCGTTAATGATCTGCAAGGTACCAAACTCGCCTTCCTCTTTGGCACTGGCCTCCCGGTTCTTGATCTTGGTGTCCAAGTCGCGCATCTTCCGTGCCACCGCCTCTTTGCCCTGGGCGGCTGTGGCGCCGTCGAAATCATCTGCGCGCACGGTAAAATACGCCGCGTAAAACTCGGTAGGCTTGTGCACCTTGTACCAGCCCAAGCGTAGCGCGGCAATCATATAAGCTGCGGCGTGGGCTTTAGGGAACATATACTTGATCTTAAAGCAAGAGTCAATATACCACTGAGGCACATTGTGCTCCTTCATGGCGGCAATATGCTCTTCTGTCAGCAGTTTGGTGGCCTTGCCCTTTCGCACAATCTCCATGATCTTAAAAGCCATCTTGGGCTCCAACCCCTTATTCATCAGGTATACCATGATGCTGTCGCGGGTGCCAATAACTTCAGAAATCGTGCAGGTCTTGTTTTTAATAAGCTCTTGGGCGTTGCCCAGCCATACGTCTGTGCCGTGGCTCAGACCAGAAATCTGCAACAGATCCGAGAACTTTTTGGGTTCAGATTCCTCCAGCATGCCCCGGACGAAGTTGGTGCCCAGCTCCGGCAAAGAGAGGGTGCCGGTCTTTACCCCTCCCAAGTCCTCCGGGGTGAGGCCCAAAGCCTTTGGAGAGTGGAACAGGCTCATGACATCCGGGTCGCTCATAGAAACCTTCATGACGGGAATGCCGGTGTAGTCCTCCAAATACCGGTAGATGGTGGGAACGTCGTGGCCCAGCTCGTCCAGCTTGCAGACGTTGTCGTGGATGGAATGGAAGTCAAAATGGGTGGTGATGTTGTCGGACTTCTGGTCATTAGCAGGATGCTGCACCGGGCAGAAGTCGTAGACCTCCATGCCCCTGGGCACTACGATCATACCTCCGGGATGCTGGCCCGTAGTGCGCTTTACCCCGGTGCACCCTATGGAGAGCCGCTTTTCCTCTGCCTTATGGAAGGTGATCTGGCGTTCTTCGGCATACTTTTTTACGTAGCCAAAAGCGGTCTTGTCAGCCACAGTGGCAATCGTACCCGCCTTGAACACGTTGTCGCGGCCGAAAAGCTCTTCGGTAAAGCGGTGAGAGCTGCTCTGCTGCTCGCCGGAAAAATTCAAGTCGATATCCGGGACCTTATCGCCATCAAAGCCCAAAAAGGTCTCAAAGGGGATGGTGTGGCCGTCCCGGTCCATGTCTGCGCCACAGTGGGGACAGGCCTTGGGAGGCAGATCGAAGCCAGAGTCTACCGAACCGTCGGTAATGAACTCGCTGTATTTACACTGAGGGCACACGTAGTGGGCCTCTAAAGGGTTTACTTCTGAGATGCCCGACATGCTGGCCACAAAAGAAGACCCCACCGAACCACGGGAGCCTACCAGGTAGCCATGCTTTTCGCTGTCGGCCACAAGCTTTTGGGCGGTCATATACAGTACCGAAAAGCCGTGCTTGACAATAGAGCCCAGCTCTTTGTTAAGCCTGTCCTCCACAATTTTAGGCACAGGGTCACCGTAACGCTCTTTGGCCCGCTGCCAAGTAATATCAATAAGCTGCTCTTGGGCGCCTTCGATAAAGGGCGGGAAGTTGCCCATAGGCACAGGCCGGACATGGTCGATCTTATCGGCGATCTTGTTCGGGTTGGTAACGACCACCTCGAAAGCTTTCTCTTTGCCCAGGTAACTAAACTCCTCCAACATCTCCGGGGTAGTACGCATGTATAGAGGGGCCTGCTGGTCGGCATCGTCAAAGCCTTTGCCCGCCATAAGTATCTTACGGAAGGAAGCATCCTTGGGGTCTTTAAAATGCACGTCACAGGTGGCCACCACCGGCTTTTTAAGCTTTTCGCCAATACGCACAATGGTACGGTTATACTCCTTTAAACCTTCCATATCCGTGTCGCCGTTTCGCACCATAAACATATTGTTGCCCAAGGGCTGAATCTCTAGATAATCATAATATTCCGCAATCTTGCAGAGGTTTTCAAAAGAATCGCCCCGTACCATAGCCTGGAAGAGCTCGCCGGCCTCGCAGGCGCTGCCTACAATAAGGCCCTCCCGGTATTTATTCAGCTCGCTTTTAGGCATGCGGGGTGTGCGGTAAAAATAGTCCAAATGGCCCTTGGAGATAAGCCGGTACAAATTTTTTAGGCCCGTCTGGTTCTTCACCAAAAGGATCATATGGTAGGGCCGCAGCTTTTTGGGATCGCCCCCAGCCAAGGCCCCGTTTATCTCTGATACAAGCTTTGTGCCCCGCCCCTCCCGCAAGCGCTGCAAAAGGCGCAGGAAGATTTCCCCCAATGTGGCGGCATCATCGTCGGCACGATGATGGTTAAAGGGCTTCAGCTTCAAATAAGCGGCCACGGTGTCCAGCTTGCAGTTTTTAATGTCCGTAAGCAGCGCCCGGCAGATGGGCACCGAATCAATATACACATGGGAGAAGGGTACGCCCACGCGCTCCCCTGCTGCCCGTAAGAAGCCCGTATCGAACCCGGCGTTGTGGGCTACCAGCACGGGGGACTGGCCGCAGAACTCATAAAAAGCAGCCAGAGCCTCGGCCTCCTTGGGGGCGTCCTTTACCATTTCGTCGGTGATGCCGGTCAATTCGGTGATTTTAGCCGGTATAGCCCTTTCCGGGTTCACAAAGGTGTCAAAATGGTCGGTGACTTCCCCATTATGTATGCGTACCGCGCCAATTTCCGTAATGCGGTCTTTTTTGGGTGAAAGGCCCGTAGTCTCCAAGTCAAAGCAGATAAAGTCGTCCTCTAAGCCCTGGTCTGTCTCCCCAGTGACCGCAGGCACCAGGTCATTGACAAAGTAAGCCTCGGTACCGTACAACACCTTAAACTCCGGGTCTTCTTTGCGGATGGCGGCTTCTGCATTCATGGCATCAGGGAAAGCCTGGGCCACGCCGTGGTCGGTGATAGCCACGGCCTTCTGCCCCCACTTGTGTGCCTGTTTGATCAATTCCCCCGCCGGGGTCATGCCGTCCATATCGGACATATTGGTGTGCAAGTGCAGCTCCACCCGCTTTTCTACAGCATCGTCCACTACTTCCAACTGCTCAACCGTAGCGATGGCCCGGGGGCGCAGTACATTTTCCCGGTCGTATTTGTCGTATTCCAGGCTGCCCCGCACCAGCAGGGACTTGCCGGGTTTCAAGCTGTCCAGCTCTTTGCACTGGCCGGCATCCTGTATAATTTTCAAGGTAATAGAGCTGGTATAATCCGTAATATCAATGCTGTATATTTTCCGGGACTTATCCCGGGTCTCCTTGCTTTCCAGGGAAAAAATCTCACCCCAAACAATGATGCTGCCCAAATCGATAGCAGCCTCGTTCAGCGGTGTAATATGCCCCTTGGGCACCGCGCCAATCAACGTCCGGGCCGTTTCCGGCACAATGGAGGGCAGCAGGTTTTCTTCCCCCCGCACGCTGATCTTGCGGCGGCTGGCCTGCTCCTTCATAGCCTCTTCATAAGCCTCCATCTGCTGGATAGCCTGCTCACGCCGCTGCTTTTCCTCCTGATGGTGGATGCGCTCCAACAGCCCGCCCCCCGATTTAGACGCAGACTTACCCGTAAACGCCACCTTGCAAGAAACCGAAAACCATGCCTGCACCAGCTCCTGCAGCCGCTCATCCGTATGCCGGGCCTCCAGCAAAGGGAAACCGCCGTGGCGCAGCTCTACCGTAAGGGTTCCATTTTCCCAGCTGGCCTGAGCTTGATGGAAGGTACCGTTTAAGGTAGCGTCATGCTCCTTCAAAGCCGCCGCCAAAGAGGGCATACAGGCAGGCGAAAAGGAACTGCTGGGAAAACGGGGCAGCACCTCTACCCGGCCAAAGCCCTTTAAGGCCTCCCCAAGCTGCACAAAGCCGCTATACTCCACAAATTCCGGAAACCGCGCCTCAATCTGCACCTGCCGGGGCTCCCGGCAGACCCGCAGCCCTTCAATTTCCCCCGCCAGCAGCGGCGCCGGAAGCTCCTTCCCTTCCAGCTCCTTTTGGAAAAACTCTCCTACTGTGCTCAAACGCGCTCCCTCCTTTGTTGGGGTTCCACCCCAAACCCCGCTTAGGGGGACTTTTTGAAAAAAGTCCCCCTAAGAACCCTTCAAAAACTTTTGCTTTTTAGCGCATATAGGACAGGTCGCCAATCAGGCGGATTTGCCGCGACCAGCCGTCGTATATGTCGAACTTTCCCACGGCTCCGGCTTTTGTGCGGATACCGCAATGGTTCATGGCCTCCGGCGGCAGGCCCAGCCACAGGATGTTCCATACCCCCAGCGTGCCCCCGTGGGACCCCAGCACAATGGTATCTTCGGGCCTGTCCAGCACTTCCCGGCAAAGGGGCTCTAGGCGTTGGTAGACTTCCCGTTCGGTTTCCGCACTGGGGAAGGGGCGGTTATCTATGTAGTTTTCCGGTACGTCCGAGATGCGGTTCTCCCGCCACCACTGGGCCGATTTGCCTACAGCTTCCCCCAAGTTGCGCTCCCGCAGCTCCTGGCGGTATTCGATTTCTATACCCAGCTTTTCAGCCAGGGGCGCGGCAGTCTGGGCCGCCCGCTTTAAGTCTGAGGAATAAATCTTTACGCTCTGCCCTTTCAGCTCCGGCGCCAGGTTTTTGGCAATACGCCGGGCCTGTTCATGGCCTAGCTCGCTTAAATCCCAGTCCGTCCAAGAACCCACCATACCGTTTGTGTGGTGTACCGACTGGGTATGCTGAATCGTGATGATTTGTTTCATGGCCATGCCCCTTCCAAAATTACAGCTTCTCCACTTCAGCCAAAAGCGCCGGCAAAATCTGGTCCTCGGGGACTTTGCGCAAAATCTCACCCTTGGCAAAAATAAGCCCCTCGCCCTTGCCGCCTGCCACGCCGATGTCTGCTTCCCTGGCTTCGCCCGGGCCATTGACAGCACAGCCCATTACCGCTACTGTGATATCCTTTTCGCATGCAGCCAAGGCCTCTTCTACCTGGTTTGCCAGGGAAATCAAATCGATGCGGGTACGGCCGCAGGTAGGGCAGGCAATCAATTTTACGCCGCCCCGCAGGCCCAGCGCTTTTAAAATGTCCTGGCCCGCCCGTATCTCCTCTGCCGGGTCGGCGGCCAGGGACACCCGGAGGGTGTCGCCAATGCCCTGCTGCAAAAGCCCGCCAATGCCAATAGCCGATTTCACCAGGCCCATCCGGGCCGTCCCCGCGTGGGTGATGCCCAGATGCAAAGGGTACGGGCACTGTTCTGCCGCCAACTGGTAGGCCTTTATGGTAAAATCTACCGAAGACGCTTTCATGGAGAGGACGATGTCGGTAAAATCAAATTTTTCCAGCAGGGAAGCGTGGTAAAGTGCGCTCTCGCAAAGAGCCTGGGGCGTAGGATGGCCATGCTTTGCCAAAATATGCTTTTCCAAAGACCCGTCGTTAACGCCCACACGGATAGGGATACCCCGCTGGCGGCAGGCATCGGCCACAGCCTTTACCCGGCTGTCGTCGCCAATATTGCCGGGGTTAATGCGGATCTTGTCCACACCAGCAGCGCAGCACTCCAAAGCCAGACGGTAATCAAAGTGGATATCCGCCACCACAGGGATAGACACCGCCTCCTTCAAGGCCGGTATCAGCCGCACAGCGGGCATGTCCGGCACAGCCGCGCGGATGATTTGACAACCAGCTTTCTCCAAAGCCTTAGCCTGAGCCACGCTGGCCAGTATGTCCGCAGAAGGTGCGCTAAGCATAGACTGTACCGTAATAGGCGCGCCACCGCCTATGGTGACATTCCCTACTTTCACTTGCCGAGAAATCCTCTTCTCCATTCTAAAACCCCTTTCCAGGTTTTGGCAAACACGCGGTTTTGGAGTCCCTACAAAACCGCGCTCACATAAAAAGTGTCTATTCTCAAAATCCAGATAAAACCCATCCGGTTCCCCGAAAGGGGAACAAGCCGTGATAGAACCGCCGCCGGAGAGAGCTTGCTCTCACAGGCGGGGGGCTCTATCACGGCGCAGGCCGCGCAAGCGGTCCGGGTGGGAGACGCAGGATAGGGCCAGGCGTTGGGGATCCAGGGGGTGTCACATCCCCTGGCGAGGGTTTGGGACGCGAAGTCCCAAGGCCTTGCCCTTCTCAGCCCGTAAAAATCCGCACAATATCGTTAAACGTAATCACCGCCATAAGCCCCAAAAGCAGCACAAACCCCGCGGCATGCACATACCCCTCGTACTTCTGTGGAACCGGCCGGCGAGTAATACCCTCCCAAATGAGGAAAAGGAGACGGCCGCCGTCCAGAGCTGGCAAGGGCAAGAGGTTAACAACGCCTAAATTAACGGTAATCATAATAATCATTTGCAAGATGTTGGCTACCGCCTGGGAGAAGCTCTGGGAGAGGCCCACTTCTGCCGCCTGAGAAATGGCCTGTACCGTGCCCACCGGGCCCGCAATCTCGTTAAGGCCAAAACGGCCGGAGAGGATACCCTTCAAGCTTTCCAGCGCCATGCGGGTCATAGAAACCGTATAGGTAAAGGAACGTTTGGCAACGCCCAGGAAGGTGCGTGCCTCGGGTTGGACATAAAAATCCGGCGAGACGACCTTGCGGCCCTCGACCTCCTGGTAAGCCATGGAAAAGGGACCCAAGGCGATGTCCTGGCCATTGCGCTCTACTGTAAAGGATACAGCGGCGGGGTCTGCCAAGGCCATAGCAAAGGACATGTCGCGGTCGGTATAAACGGCGTAGCCGTCAATAGAAACAATCTTATCACCGGGTTGGGCCCCGGCTGCTTCTAAGGCGGAATTTTCAGCAAATTTGCTGATCTGGGTAGTGGCGAAAACCTCCTGGGGAATCAGCGTAACGCCCATCAAAACCAGCCCCAAAACCACGTTGAAGACGCCGCCGGCCACCACTACCAAAATGCGCCTCCACACAGGCTTGCTGCCAAAAGCGGAGGGATCGTCGCTGTCCTCGTCTTCACCCTCCATAGCGCAAAAGCCGCCAATGGGCAGCAGGCGCAGGGTGTAAAGGGTCTCCCTCTTCTGAAAGCCCCACAGCTTGGGGCCCATACCGATAGAAAACTCGTTTACCCGGATTTTCGCCGCTTTAGCCAGTAGGAAGTGCCCCAGCTCGTGAAAGAAAATCACGAACCCAAAAAGCAATATGCCAATAATAATCAACAGTGCTACCATGAGGATCTGCAAAATATCCGCGCCCCTTTGTTATCTTGATTTTAACCCCTAAGCCCTTTCCTGCCCAGCCGCCTGCCACACATACCGGCGGGCCGCCCGGTCGGCCTCCAGTACCTCTTCTACATTGGAAGGCACTTGGTCTGCCTGGGCCTGCGCCGCTGCTTCAACCAACTGTGGGATGTCGGTGAAGCCAATCTTCCCTTCTAAAAATAACTGTACGGCCGCTTCGTTAGCGCCGTTGGCTGCCGCGGGGACTAGGCCGCCCCGCTTTAACGCTTGGATGCATACCGGCAAGCACCGGAAACTCTCTTCATCCGGTTCGAAAAATGTGAGTTTGCCCAAGGCCGCTAAATCCAGAGGAGGGGTCGGGCAAGCCAGGCGCTGCGGGTAGGTCAAGGCATACTGGATAGGCAAACACATATCTGGCGTGCCCATTTGGGCCATGACCGCGTTATCTACAAACTCTACCATAGAATGCACGATGCTCTCCCGGTGCACCACCACGCCAATGCGTTCCGGCGGCAGGCCAAAAAGCCACGCTGCCTCAATGACTTCCAGGCCCTTGTTCATCATGGTGGCACAGTCTATAGTAATCTTAGCCCCCATGTCCCAGTTAGGATGCCGCAAGGCCTGCTGGGGAGTCACCCCCCGCAGACGCTCTGCGTCCCAGCCAAAAAAGGGCCCGCCTGAAGCCGTCAGGATAATGCGCTTCACAGCCCTCACCCCCGGGCACCCCTGCATACACTGAAAAATAGCCGAGTGTTCGCTATCCACGGGCAGGATGTCTACGCCATTTTGCCGGGCAGCTTCCACTACTAAACTGCCCCCGGCCACCAACGTCTCCTTGTTTGCCAGGGCCAGCTTCTTTTTCGACTGTATGGCCTCCAAAGTCGGCAGCAAGCCCACCATGCCCACCACCGCGTTCAAAGTAGTATCGGCCGAGCCCCAGGCCGCCGCCTCGCAAAGCCCCTCCATGCCTGCCAACACCTGGATATCCATATCCCGTGTACGATCCCGCAAATCCTTGGCGGCAGCAGGGTCGAACAGCGCCACAGCCTTGGGCTTAAATTCCCGGGCCTGCCGTTCAAGACGCCCCACGTTTGAGTGCGCCGCCAGCACTTCCACCGACACGGCCCCAGGCTCATCCCGGCATAGGCCCCGCACTACTTCCAGCGCCTGAGTGCCAATAGAGCCCGTGGCCCCCAACAAAGAAAGCTTCACCGCCCATCCCTCCTTCTATTGTATGCCCAAAGGGCGTATTTTAGCAGAACGATCCCCCCGCGCTGCGAGGGGATGCACGTTTTTACAGAATTTCACCCCACCAAAGGCAGGAAGCAGGTGAGCAAGTACACAAAAGGTGCGGTAAAGATCACGCTGTCAAAGCGGTCCAATATCCCGCCGTGGCCGGGGATCACCTGGCCAAAGTCTTTAATATGGCAGCTGCGCTTGATCAGGGAGAAACTCAAATCCCCCAAAATCGACACAAAGGTGCCAAAGAACCCCGCCAGGAACAGGGTTGCATAATGTACCTCCACCCGGCCCAAATGGTACACCCGACTAAAGATCACCCCGCACAGCAGAGCTGTGCATACATTCAGCACCAGGCCGCCAATAGCCCCTTCCACCGTTTTTTTGGGGCTGATTTTGGGGCACAGCTTGTGCTTGCCAAAAAAAGTGCCCGCGAAAAAGGCCCCCACGTCCGCCGCCCAGGCGGTAAACACCGCAATAAGCACATAGAACATGCCATGGGCCCGGTTCAGCTCTCGCAAAAGCACTAAACTGTGCAGGGCACAGGGGATGAGCACCACCATGCTGTACTGCACGAAAACATCCTTAAAGCTGACCTCCCCATGGCAGGCCAGCATGGCGCAGCAGATGACGCCCGTGTACAGGGCATAGACCAAAAACAGGTATGGCCCGCTGCAAAAAGGCACAGTCGCTGCGGCCGCCAGGGACGGCCAAAAAATAAACCACTTTTTTTCCAGCCCCAAGGCCTTGCCGATCTCAAATACCGCCGCCGCCCCGATAAACGCCACCGCAATGTTCAGCGCCAACGGGAAGGTCTGGTCGAACAGGATGATGGCCGCGAAGAACAGGACCAGCACAGCCCCGGAAAGAACACGCTGCTTCATATGCGCACCCCCTTTTTCCTTATGGAATACTGGCCTGCCTACACGCCGCCAAAGCGCCGCTGCCGGGAGGCATAGATCTGCAAAGCCTTATCTAAATCTTGGGTCTTGAAGTCGGGCCATAAAATATCAAAGAACACAAACTCCGCGTAAGCGCACTGCCACAGCAGAAAATTGGAAAGCCGCTGTTCCCCGCTGGGCCGAATCAACAGATCCAGATCCGGCTGGCCCGCCGTATACAAGTAGCCTGCCAGGCAGCTTTCATCCATGTCCTCCGGCTTAGCCCGGCCCGCCTGTACGTCTTCGGCAAACCGGCGCGCCGCCCGGCTTAGTTCCGCCCGGCCGCCGTAGTTCATGGCCAGGTTCAGCACCATGCCGGTCTTCACAGAGGACTCCTCCTCCACCCGTCCCATCAGCGCCTGCAAATCAGGCGGGAACCCGCCCTTGTCGCCAATGAACCTTACCCGGATGTTTTCATCCATAAAGTCCCGCAAGGCTTCCTCCAAATAGTCCTTAAAAAGCGACAGCAAGCCCCCCACCTCTTCGGCGGGGCGGGACCAATTCTCTGTAGAAAAGGTGTAGACTGTCAAAACCTTTATGCCGATACGCGAGCAGTACTGGGTAATCGTGCGGAAATTCTGGGCCCCGGCCCGATGCCCGGCGCTGCGGGGCTGATGCCTCTTTTTCGCCCAGCGGCCGTTACCGTCCATAATGATGCCCACATGGGCAGGCAGGACCTGGGGCAAAGGGGCTGGGCCCCGGTCTTTTTTGTGGAAGAGCAAAAGTCACGCCTCCTTTGGCGCGGGGCTGCGCCCCCCAGGGATTTTAAATTTCCAAAATCTCCTTCTCTTTGGCGGCAAAGCACGTATCGCAGTTTTTCACGTATTTGTCCGTCAAATCCTGCACTTTCTTCTCCCCCTGCTTCTGGTCGTCCTCAGTGATATCGCCGCTTTTTTTCATTTCCTTCAGCTTCTCAATGGCATCCCGGCGGATAGCCCGCACAGCCACCTTAGCTTCCTCGCTCAGCTTGCTGATATCCTTCACCAGTTCCTTCCGGCGCTCTTCATTGAGAGGAGGGAACACCAGCCGGATAATCTTACCATCGTTCTGGGGGTTCACGCCCAGGTCCGAGGTTTGTATAGCCTTTTCAATGCCCCGCAGTACAGAAGCGTCCCAGGGCTGGATAGTAAGCACACGGGCTTCGCTTACCGCCACCGCCGCCAACTGGTTGATGGGCGTGGGGGTGTCGTAATAGTTTACCATAATTTTATCCAGCACCGCCGGGTTAGCCCGGCCCGCCCGTATGGCAGCATACTCTTCCTCCAGGTGCCCAATGCTCTTTTTCATTTTGCTTTCCGCTTTTGCGAATACGTCCTTCATCTCTGGCATAACCTTCCGTCCTTTCTTTATGTTGAGGCTGCCGCCTCAAACTCCGCTTTAAGGGACTTTTTTGAAAAAAAGTCCCTTAAAAATCCTCAAAAAAACTTTACCTGTTGCCTATGGGGAGCAGGGTTTACTGCACTAGCGTGCCGACACTCTCCCCCGCGGCTGCCCGCACAATGTTCTTCGGGTCTTCCATGCTGAACACCAGGAATGGGATGCCCCGGTCTTTGCAGAAGGAAGCCGCTGTCATGTCCATCACGCCCAGGTTGCGGCTGAGAACATCCATATAAGAGAGCGTGTCGTACTTTTTGGCCTCCGGGTTCTTTTTAGGGTCGCTGTCGTACACACCGTCCACCATGGTAGCCTTTAAGATCACATCTGCTTCAATCTCAGCCCCGCGCAGCGCAGCGCCCGTGTCTGTAGAGAAGAAGGGGTTGCCCGTGCCGCAGCCGAACACCACCACGCGGCCTTTTTCCAAGTGCCGCACCGCCCGGTTGCGGATATAAGGCTCCGCCACCTCCTGCATGGCAATGGCTGTCTGTACCCGCACGTCCAGGCCCATCTGCTCCAAGCCGTCGGCCACACCCAGGGCGTTAATCACCGTAGCCAGCATGCCCATATGGTCAGCCCGGGTCCGATCCATGCTGCCGCTGCTGCGGCCCCGCCAGAAATTCCCCCCGCCGACCACAATGGCTACCTGGGCCCCCATATCCACGATTTTACGAATAGGCTTGCAGATTTCCATTACCGTGTCAAAATCAATGCCATGCCCTACGCTGCCCGCCAAAGCCTCGCCGCTCAGCTTTAACAGGATACGTTTATATTTCAGTTCCATGGTCAGACTCCTTTCTGTCCGCCAGACCCCAGGCCCGGGCAGACCACACACCAGCCTACATGTATCCTAATTGTACATGATAAACCTTATTTTGTAAAGGAGGAAAACCGCCTTTACTGCACTTTCGCTTCTATCTGTTCGCGATTTCACTAGAAACATTCGCAAAAATGCCAGAAATTATAGAAAATTTTCCAGAACCCCCATCGCATCAAACAAAACCGAGCCGTCTGCCCGCAAAAAGCACGGCACCCCAATGCCCTTATCCCGGCGCACCATGTCAAACTCTGGGCGGCTGTCCCTCAGGGCCAAAAATTCCTTCAAATTAGCGGTGCAGCGGGTGATATCCTTATAGATAAAACCTGAAAAGCCCTTCTCTTCAAACAAACAAAGGGCTTCAGCACAATCCTTGCAGATTTCCGCCCCATAAAACAGCACTGAGGCTTCCTTTTTCTCCGCGGCCGGCATCTCATACTCCCGCACCTCGCAGTTGTGCATGGCAAATTGAAAGAACCCTTCGTTTGTCATGGGGTGGAAATAGCTTTCAACCACCCGGCACACACCCCCATGGCATACTACCAGCACCGTTTCTTCCGGGCAGCGCGCGGCCAGCTCCTCTAAAAAACGGTATACCCGCTTGGCCAGCATCATATGGGATTCGCCCCCCGGATAGCCGTCAGCAAAGCTGCGTTTGTGGGCAAGGAACTCCTCGTCGAACCGGTCTACGCCCTCGCATACCCCATAATCCTGCTCAATAAGCTCCCGGTGCCTCTCCATGGGCACCTCCCGCCCCTCACAGATCAGCTCCGCTGTCTCCCAAGCCCGTATCATGGGCGAGCACACCACCCGGTCAAAATGCACCCCCAAAAGCTTTTGCCTTGTCTCCCGGGCCTGCTGGCGGCCCGTCTCATTCAAGGGCAGGTCTGTGCGGCCGCACACCTTGTTTTCCCGGTTCCACGCTGTTTCCCCGTGGCGCGTGACATACAATTTCAAAGCTCTTTCCTCCCTTCCTTGCGCCTAATTTATGCCATTATACCATTTTCCCTAAAGTTTGGCAACGTCCGCTTTTCACATTCGCCCCCCCAGATTTCACCCCAAGAAAAAAAGCAAGATCGCGCACGTCAAGAATCCGATTTGTTAGTCAAACGATCCAAAGCTTAAAAATAATGCCATTCGTTTACAAACTTTGGCCGCTTCCCAACTCCGTTTTCCTATGCACTACAGCTATATTCAAAATATTTCTAAAAAATTTTAAAAATAGGGGTGACTTTTAGGCAGAATGGTGTTATAATGATAGCAACCTAAAAGAAATCGCCAAGAGGTGCAGTATATATGCTTAAAAATTGGGTATCCCCAGAGAAGCCCGAAAAAGAGGAGATTAAAGCCCGCCTAAAGGCCGCCCAGGAAAAGCTTGCCCTGCAGCAAATGCAGCTAAAAGACCGCAAGCTGCCTGTGCTGGTACTTATTGAGGGCTGGGGCGCTGCCGGCAAGGGCAGCGCCATAGGCCGGGTCATCCGCAATATTGACCCCCGCTTTTTCAAGGTTTTTTCTATGGGGTCCCCCAGTGAGGAAGAACAGCGCTTGCCCTTCCTTTACCGGTATTTTGAGAAAATCCCCGAGGCTGGGAAGTTCACGTTTTTAGATTCCGGCTGGATGGATGAGATCATGAAAGACCGCCTGCAGGGCGGCATGGGTGAAGATACCTACGCCCAGCGCGTAGACAGCGTCAAGCGCTTTGAGCGGCAGTTAACCGATAACGGCTACTTAGTGTTGAAGTTCTTCTTCCACATCGGGAAAAAAGAGCAGGCCAAACGTATCGACGGCCTGCTGGAAGATAAAGACACCGCCTGGCGGGTAGGCCGCCGGGATGTATGGCAGAACCGCCACTACGAGGACTGCCAGGAGGCTTTTGACCGTTACCTCACAGACACCAACACCCCCAGCGCCCCGTGGTACCTGATTGACGCAAAAAATAAAAAATTTGCCGAGTTGCAGGTGATGGAGACCCTATGCATGGGCATTGAAACGGCCCTGCACAACGATAAACTGGCGGTGCCTCTGCTGCAAAATGCTTTTCCGCTGGTAAAAATGCCCAAGCTGAAAGATGTACCCCTGGACAAAACCACCAACGACGATGAATATAAAGCTGAACTGGACCGCCTGCAGGGGAAGCTCCGCATGCTGCATAACCGGCTGTACCGCAAGCGCGTACCGGTAGTCATGGTCTACGAAGGCTGGGACGCTGCCGGCAAAGGCGGCAACATCAAGCGCGTCACCGGCGCCCTGGACCCCCGGGGCTTTGAGGTACACCCTATCGCCAGCCCTGAGCCCAAAGAAAAAGCCCGCCACTACCTGTGGCGTTTCTGGACCCGCCTGCCCAAAACCGGGCACATCGCCATCTTTGACCGCAGCTGGTACGGCCGCGTTATGGTCGAGCGGCTGGAAGGCTTCTGCAGTGAAAACGACTGGCAGCGTGCTTTCTACGAAATCAACGAATTTGAGCAGGAACTGCACAACTGGGGTGCGGTCATCCTGAAATTTTGGGTGCATATCGATTCCGATACCCAGCTTGCCCGTTTCACCGACCGCCAGAATACCCCGGCCAAACAGTGGAAGATCACCGATGAGGACTGGCGCAACCGGGAAAAGTGGGACGAATACGAAGTAGCCATAGACGAAATGCTCCAAAAGACCAGCACCACCTTTGCCCCCTGGCATATCTTAGAGTCTGTAGACAAAAAATATGCCCGCATCAAGGCGCTGCAGATTGTGGTAGACACCCTGGAAAAAGCGCTGGATTAACAAAGCTTATAAGTCTTCATTTTCTTCTTTCCTTATTGCGAAGGGAGAGGCCCTCAAAAGCCTCTCCCTTCGCGTGTTATTACCGCTTTAGCATAAGCCTCCTGGAAGCACCGGGAGGCTTATGCTCTAAAAATCCCCCATAAAGATAGCGGGCGGGTTTCCCCGCCCACCTCAATCCGTTATCAGGTATAGCAAAAATAGATCGTCGTACCTAAAATGCTGTCATAATAGCTCTTATACACCCCGCCGCCGGTAATGATGCCATTCTGTCCCGTCACATTGTCCGGGGTGATGCTGCCGTGTTCCAGCAAGTAGCGGGCGTTGGCAATGGTGCGGGCGTCAGGCTTAAGGTTTATCATCCCATTCCAGGTGGGCGAATACTGCCCGGGCTGGTAGATCACCTCCCGGATCGTATTGGGGAAATGGGGGCTTTTCACCCGGTTAAGCACCACACTGCCTACACATTGCTGTACCCAGTCGGGTATCCAGGTACATCCGGCCTCGGCGTTGATAATACGGGCCAGCAAGTCCAAATCCTCTTCGGTGTATTTGGGCCGGTTATCCGCCTCTATAGCTTTTAAGATTTCCGCCGCTGTTGTGTAGGTGGTAAAATAATAGGTGAGCTTCTGGGGCAGCTGCAGCGCGCCAATCTTCAAATTCCGCTGCTGCTCATAAATGGCCCCCACCTGCAGGGCATAGGTGCTGCCGTCCTCCAGGGCCCGCAGCATCGCCGCCATGTAGTCTATGCCCGGGTCATAGCTGTTTACGGTGATGTGGTCCGTAAGCCCCGCCGCCGACGCCTCTGGGCACATAGCCACCGGGCACAGCAGCACCGCTGCCATGAGAAGAGAGAAAAAACGTTTCCGCAAATGATCGAACCTCCTTTACTTGGGTTGCCCGACCATCATATTTGGCAAATCCTAGCAAAAATATTCACGTTGCCAAGATTTCCCCGGGCAGCCTCTGCTGGCTATTTTACCAACGGGGCCGCCTATAATTTGTCAAATACGCTGATACGAAACCGTTTTTCCCTCTCCCCTTTCCGCTAAAAACTTACATCCCACGCCCCAAGGCGCGGTTTAATCCCCCTACTCCAACTTTTCCACCCAGCCCGGCTTATCATCCCAGCTCTTTTACCATGATAAAGTCATCCATCACATAGCCCCCGCCGATATCGCTTTTCACCTTGTCCACCACTGCAAAGCCGTAATGCTTATACACCTCCACAGCGTGGTCATTGCCCTTATTCACCGTCAGGCGTATGGAAGAAAGCCTTTCTTCCCGCGTTTCCTGCTCCACCAGGGCAAAGGCAGCTTTCACAGCGCCCATCCCCCGGTATTCTGGCAGCAGGTAGACCTTGCTTAAAAACATTTCCTCCCGCCCCTCGTACCGGGGCGAGAACCCCACAAACCCCGCCGCTTCGCCGCCGCACAGCAGCAAATAATAGCGGTAGCCCTGCCCCTTCATCTGGGCCTTTACGGCGTGGTCAGACTGGAACTTGTCCAGCATATATTCCACCTGGCCCTGGGGCAGCAGCGGGTCATAAGTCAAGTGCCACACCTTTTCCGCTATGCGGCACAGGGCGTCGATCTGCCCCTGGCTCTCAACTTTTTCCCATGCGATTTCCATACACCACACATCCTTTCCCTTATGCTTCGTGATAGTTTCCTAAAAACGAGAACCGCGGCAGCTCGTCGTGAAGGGCGCAGATCAGGTCCAGCGTCCCGGCATCGTGGAGGTTCCCGGTAAAATCCAGATAAAAGTCATACTCAAAGTTGCGCCCCGGTATAGGCCGGGATTCGATCTTCGTCAAATTGAGCCCGCAAAGGGCAAAGCTCTGCAGCACCCCAGAAAGGGAACCGGTAGTATGGGAAAGGGCAAAACACAGGCTGATTTTGGTGGCGTCCTCTGGCAGAGCGGCCTGGCGGGCCACAGCCACGAAACGGGTGGTGTTGTTTTTTTCATCCTGTATGCCCCTTTCCAGAATATGCAGGCCATACTTTTCCGCCGCTTCCTCAGAACAAATGGCCGCCGTACCCTCCGGATGCTCCTGGGCTACATACTGGGCAGCGGCAGCGGTGTTTGACCACTCGACTGCCTCAAGGCCTTTTGCCTTCCAATACCCGGCGCACTGCAAAAGCCCCTGGGGGTGGGACACCACCCGGGTAATAGGCCCTTCCCCGGCGGCAGCTAAGCAATGCTCCACTTTTACGTCTATAGCGCCCACAATGTAGAAGCGGTACCGCAAAATCAGGTCGTACACAGCCGTCACACTGCCCGCCGCTGAGTTCTCTACCGGAAGCACCCCCACGGCCCCCGGCTGCTGGGCAACGGCGTCAAAAACCGCCGTGAAATCCGGCACAAAAGAGGTGGATGCACCTGGGAACAAGCCCCGCGCAGCCTGGTGGGAGTAAGCCCCCTCCACCCCCTGGCACACTACCAGGCTGGGGGACTTGGGCGCAATGCGGCTGGCTTCGCGCTCCAACTGCCGCAGCTCCTGCCCGCCCTGTAAAAGCTGGTGCTGCCGCGCTCGGCTTATGGCCATGACAGCGCTGTAAAAGGTCCGGGCGCTTTCGCCCATATCCCCGGCTTTCTGGGCCACACGGTCTAAAATCTCCCGCTCCCGTTCCGGCGCAAACACAGGCTGCCCGGCATCCAGCTTGATTTTAGCCACTTCCTCCGTGCACTGCATACGTTCTAGAAACAAGGGCAGCAGCTGGGCGTCTATGGCGTCTATTTTTTCCCGCTGAACCCCCAGCCGCCCTAAATAGCTATTCTTTTCCATACGCTTTCCCTTCTCCTTCCTGATTTCATGCCTGCCGGGACAATAGACCACTTTGCGCCAGCAGCTCTAGGGCCGCTATGCACGCAGCCGCCTCAACCACCGGCGCGGCCCGGGGGACGATACAGGGGTCATGCCGCCCGGTAACAGTCAGCTTGCCATTTTCGTGGGCGGGCAGGTTTATGGTGTCCTGCTCTTTGGAAATGGATGGCGTAGGCTTGAAAGCCGCCTGGAAAACCAGGGGCATGCCTGTAGTAATGCCGCCCAATATGCCCCCGGCATAGTTCGTGCGGGTCCGGACACAGCCCCCTCCGTCGTAGTAAAAGGGGTCGTTGTTCTGGCTGCCCTTCAAATAAGCGGCGGCAAAACCTGCCCCAAAATCTACGCCCTTGACAGCCGGGATGCCGAACAGGATAGACGCAAACAGGTTCTCAACCCCGTCAAACATAGGGTTGCCCGCCCCCCCGGGCAGGCCGATTACCGCGCACTCCACTATGCCCCCCACACTGTCGCCGTCCAAGCGGGCTTCTTCAATCTTTGCCCGCATTTTCTCCTGGGCAGTAGATTCGATGACCGGAAAGTATTCCCGGTTCAAACGGTTTAAAAGTTCTTCACTTACCTTTACCGGATGAAAACCTTCATCGGCCTCGCCAGCAATAGCCGCCACGTGGGAGCCCACGGTTATACCCTTGCGCGCCAAAATCTGCCTGCACACCGCCCCCGCATACACCAGTGGGGCCGTTAGCCGCCCAGAAAAGTGCCCGCCGCCCCGTATGTCGTTATGCCCGCCATAACGCAGGAAAGCGGTGTAATCCGCATGGCCGGGCCTGGGCAGGCGGCGCAGGCTTTCATAATCCTTGGAGCGCGTATTGGTGTTCTCAATAATGGCGCATAGCGGCGCTCCAGTGGTCACGCCGTCCAACAGGCCGCAGAGCACCCGGGGAGTGTCCGCCTCCCGTCGGCTGGTGGCGGTAGGGTCCTGGCCGGGGGCCCGGCGGGCCATCTGGGCCAGCACCTGCCCTTCATCAATGGCTTCCCCAGCAGGCAGGCCGTCTATATTCACCCCTATAGCCTCGGTATGGCTGCCGCCGAACAGGCTTATTTGAATCCTTTCACCCCAACTGGACGACATGGGCGCTTCCTCCTAACTTCTGAAAATCCTCATAAAAATCCGGGTAGGTTTTGCGTATGGCCCAGGCATCTGTCACCCGTACCGGGCCCAAGCTCCGCAGGCCTGCCCCGGCCAGGGCCATCAAGACCCGATGGTCGTTTTGGCCTCGGGCTACACCGCCCATAAAGCGCTCTACGCCTTGTATCCTAAGCTCATCCCCTACCGCCTCTGCTTTGCCCCCCAGGGCATTTACAGCCCCTTCCATAGCGGCCAGACGGTCGCTTTCCTTCAATCGCAGGCGGCCCGCGTTAATCAAACGGGTCTCCCCCTGGCTCAAAGCGGCGCACACCGAAAGCGCTGGGGCCATGTCGGTAATCTGGGCCATGTCCACCACCTGGCCCCTAAGCCCTCCAAAGGGCTCGCGGGCCCGGGGATTCTGGGCCACCAGCCAGCCGTCCTCCCAATGTGTCTCAAGGCCGAAAGCGCCAAACACCTCCAGGCAGGCCCGGTCCCCCTGCAAAGAGCAGGCGTCCAGCCCGCCCAGGCAGACCCGCGAACCCTCTGGCGACACAGCCGCCATGTTGAGGAAAAACGCAGCCTGGGACCAATCGCCCTCTACCTGGTAATCGCGGGCTATATACCGCTGGCCGCCGGGCACATGCCAGCCCTCGGGGGTTTTGCGGATCTGCACCCCAAAATCCTGCAAAATCGCTACAGTCATGTCCACATAGCCCACCGACTCCAACGGCGAAGTCAACACAATATGGCTGTCCCCCGGCAGCAGCGGCAGGGCAAACAGCAGGCCTGTCACAAACTGGGAGCTGATATCCCCTGGCATAGCAAAAACCCCTGAGCTAAGCTGCCCTTCAATTTCCAGGGGCAGGCCCCCTTCTGACCGGAAAGCCACCCCGTGGGCAGGCAGCAAACCGGCATAAACCCCTAAAGGCCGCTGGGGCAGCCGCCCTTGCCCGGTAAAGCGCCACCGCCCTCCCAAAGCCGCCGCGATAGGGATAATAAAACGCAAAAGCCCCCCAGATTCCCGGCAGTCGATCTCACCCCCGGCAGGGTAGCAGGAGGCAGGCTCTACCAGCATGGTTTGCGCCGCGGGATCGTGCCGCACCGTACACCCCAGCATCTCTAGTGCCCCCATGGTGGCCGATATGTCCTCGCTTACCACCATATGGGAAAGCCGGCACCTCTCGCCTGAAAGCCCTGCGCACAGCAGCGCCCGGTGGGCCGCGCTTTTGCTGGGGGGCATGGTGAGCCGCCCTCCCGCAAAGCCGGGCCCATACTCTACCTGATACATGGCAAAACCTCCTTACAGGGCCCGCAGCAGCTCGTCACGGTCCATGGGGTGTATGACGCTTTCCCCGATTTTGGGCAGCAGGATGAACCGCAGCGTATTGCCGTCGCTTTTCTTATCCAAGGCCGTAGCGGCCACGATATCTTCTTTGGTAAACTTGTCCTCTACCGGCATATGGTACCGCCGCAGCACCGCCTTGACCCGCTCGGCCGTGCCCGGCTGGGTAACGCCCATGTTTTCGCCCACCCGGCAGGCCATCACCATGCCAATGCCCACCGCCTCGCCGTGGGAGAGCCCTTGGAACCCATGGAGCTTTTCCAAGGCGTGGCCGCAGGTGTGGCCAAAGTTTAAAATCATCCTCTTGCCCGTGTCCCGGGTGTCGGCCTCTACAAAATCCCGCTTTATGGCGATAGACCGTCCCACCATACCGGCCATGTCCTCCAGGGCCCCGCCCTGCTCTAAAGCTTCGAACAGCGCCCTATCCGCAATACACCCATGCTTGATGACTTCCCCCAGCCCGTCGTTAAAAAAGTGCTGGGGCAGGGTAGAAAGGGCCTGGGGGTCTGTCACCACTGCCATGGGCTGATGGAACGCCCCTACCAGGTTCTTGCCAAAGGGCAGGTCTACCCCAGTCTTGCCCCCTACGCTGGCATCTGCCTGGGAGACTAAGGTGGTAGGCACCTGCATAAAATCCATGCCCCGCAAAAAGGTGGCCGCCGTAAAGCCGCCCATATCCCCCGTAACGCCACCGCCCAAGGTGACGATAAAATCAGTGCGGGTAAAGCCCGCCTGGGCCAAGGCCTTATACATATCGCACACCGTACCGATCTGCTTGTGCTCTTCCCCAGCCGGGAAGATAAACGTGGAGACAGGAAACCCCGCCTTTTCCAGCGCAGCCTTTACGCGCTCCCCGTAAAGGGGGTAAACATTGGTCTCGCTGATGAGCATAGCCTTTGTCCCCGGCTTCTTGCCGGCAAGGGCAATCTCCCCTACCCGGTCCAGGGCCCCCGGCTCTATAATCACACGGTAGGGCCTGTGGGTCTTCACATCAATCGTCATACTGCATCCGCTCCTCTCAACCGTTTTCCCGCTTGGCGTCCCCAGCCTGCCGCAGCAGGGCCCGCAGGGGCTCTTCTTCCCCGGCCGCTATGGCCTCCCGGAACCGCCCCAAGTCCCCGATTAGCTGGTCCAATTCCTGGGTAAGCGCCTCCCGGTTGTCCAGGAAAAGCCGTGCCCACAGCCCATCGTTAATGTCTGCCACCCGGGAGACATCCCGATAACTGCCCGCAGAAAAGCCCTTGTGCTCCTGGCACCGGGGGCTGAGCACATAGGCGCAGGCCAGCACATGGGGCACCTGAGAGGTAAAGGCAATGATTTTATCATGTCTTTGCGGCGTGGTGTACACGATCTGCCCGAACCCCATGTCCAAGGCCAGCCCCTCCACCACCTCTACCGCCCACCCCGGCGCGCCGCACGGGGCGATAATATACGACGCCCCCACAAAAATGCTGGGGTCGCTGGCAGCAAAGCCGCTGTGCTCCTTGCCCGCCATGGGGTGCCCCGCCACAAACACATACCGCCCGGCTGCCGCAAGCCTTTCCATACCCGTGCACAGGTGGGCCTTTACGCCACAGGTGTCTGTGACAATGCAGCCTTCTTTCAGCCCGACCCCATGCTCTTCCATAAAGGCCAGCGCCCCTTGGGGGTACACGCACAAATAGACTACATCCGCCTCCCTAAGCTCCTGGGGCCCGGCCTTGCCGTCTATAGCCCCGCAGGAGCAGGCATCCAACAGAGCGCCCTCATCCTGGTCTATGCCGTAGACCTTATGGCCCGTATGCTGCTTCAGCGCCTTGGCTATAGAGCCGCCAATAAGCCCCAGCCCTACAATAACGATCTGCTTCGGGGCGCTCATAACGCGCCCACCATCTGGGCTACCCGGGTGACCTTCCCGCTCAATTTCTCAAACTGCGCCGGGGTAATGGACTGGGCCCCATCGCACAGGGCATGGCTGGGGTCGTTATGCACCTCAATAATCAAGCCGTCCGCGCCAATAGCCGCCGCGGCCACGGCCAGGGGCTCAATAAGCCAGTTAAGGCCCGAAGCGTGGCTGGGGTCCACCACCACCGGCAAATGGGAGAGCCGCTTTAATACCGGCACCGCCGAGATATCCAAGGTGTTGCGGGTAATAGTCTCATAGGTGCGTATGCCCCGCTCGCACAAAATGACCCGCTCGTTGCCCTCCGCCATAATGTACTCGGCGCTCATCAAAAGCTCTTCTATGGTGTTGGCCAGGCCCCGTTTGAGCAGGATGGGCTTGTCCAGCTTGCCCAGCTGCTTTAAAAGCTCAAAATTCTGCATATTCCGGGCCCCTACCTGTATCACGTCCACGTCCTCAAACAAAGGCAGATGCTCCATGCTCATAATCTCTGTGACAATGGGCAGCCCCGTTTCCTTCTTGGCCTCCCGCAAAAGCTCCAGCCCTTCCGCTTTCATGCCCTGGAAGGCATAGGGGCTGGTGCGGGGCTTAAAGGCACCGCCCCGCAGGAACTGGGCCCCAGACTGCTGTACGCTTTTAGCCACCGTGAGAATCTGCTCACGGCTTTCTACCGAGCAGGGCCCCGCAATCAGCGCCAGCCCGCCCCCACCGATTTTCTGCCCGCCGGGCAGCTGGACAATGGTATCGTCCGGGTGGAACTTGCGGTTGGCTTTCTTATAGGGCTCCTGTACACGGCGCACCGACTCCACCACGTCCTGGGCGGCGATATATTCGTCGTCAATAGCCGTGGTGTCGCCTATAAGCCCCAGCACGGTGCTGTGGGTGCCCACCCAGGTGTTTACCTGCACCTGGTAATCTTGGGTGAGGCGCTGGATAAAACGGTCAACCCTTTCCTGGCCTTGGTTTGCTTTTAATACGATGATCATATTCGTTTCCCCTTCCTGTACACAGGGCCCCAAACGCCCCGCAAACAAAAAAGCAGGGCCGCCTTGGGCCCTGCTGTAAAATCCCGCTGTGATCCCCGCGCCCTTTTCCCGCCGGGCCCCATAAAAAGCCCGGTATTTAGGCGCAGGGCGGAAAGCAGCCGCCCGGCTTTGCACACGCACGAAAAGCCCGCGTAGTAAATCGCAGGCTGCCCATATAATAGATAAATCGTTTTGTGAGCAAAGACACCATAACGGTCCCCTTCCGTCCATAGCTTTTCTGTTTTTTGATTTTACCACTGCAAAGCGCTGTTGTCAAGCCTTTTTTGCAGGCCCAGGCCCCTAAAAACCCCCTAGCGTCAGACGCGCCAAAACCAGCCCGGCCCCGCAGGAAAGGAGATTCGCAAAAAGGGCATAGCGGCGCACACGTACGGCGGCTTGCGGCGACTTGCTGCAACGCCCTATAAGCAGGGTATAGGTCAATGACTCCACCACCAGCACGGCTAGCTCCAGCACCACAAACCAATACCAGAAAGCCCAAGGGCCCCAAGCATAGCTGATGAGATACAGGCCCCCGCACAGCCCCGCCTGGGTAACCAGGTTTGTTATGCCAAACAGAAGCAGCTGGCCTTTCTCCCGGTAGCCAAAAGGCAGGGCCACAGCCAGTTCTATCAGGAGCGTAAGCAGGGCGCGCAGGGCTGCGGCGGCGAAGCCCCGGCCATAGTCGTAAGAGCTGCGGACCAGCATACCCCCTTGGGAAACAAAGCACTGGAAATAGCTTTCAAAAGCGTAGCGCTCTTGTATACCGCTGGCGACAAACGTGTCTGTCCCCGGGAAATAAACCAGGATTTTAAAGGTGTTTGGGGGCCAGTAGCCCCAAATAAGGGGCCGCTCCTCCATGCACTCGTTATAGGTCTGCAAAAAGAAGAAGCCGTCCGGGTCTTTGTACCGCACAAATTTTTCCCAAACCTCGGGGGCATCGCCTTTATCTGCTTCCCTATGCCCATCCCATGCAGAATACGGCCCCCAAGGGCTCTCCTTCGAGAGCAGGGTGGCATAAGCCTTTTCCCCGGAAATACCCTCAAAGGCCACTTCTACGCTGGGCTTGGGGCCCATATCCGCCCGGGCGTTCCCGGGCAAAAGCCCGGCCGCCAGCAGGCCGAACAGGCAAAAAAGCACAAGCCTCTTCATAGCCGCGCCTCACAACCCCAGTTCCACAATGCGCCTGGCCACTACCACCGGCGGCGCGCCCGCGTCTACGGTGATGTCCGCTGCCGCCCGGTAAAGGGGGATGCGCTGGTTAAAAAGCTCCTCTATAACCTGCCGCCGGTTAGGCTTCTGCAAAAGGGGCCGGCGCTTGTCGTTTTTCAGGCGCTCCTGCAAAGCCGCCAAGGGCACGTCCAAAAAAAGGATGGTGCTGCCGTTTTGATGGAAAAGCTCCACATTATGGGGAAAAAGCACGGTACCCCCGCCGCTTGCCACCACCATGCCCCCCTGCCGGGCCACCTCTTCTACGGCTTGGGCCTCCCGCTGCCGGAAGCCTGCCTCGCCGAACTTCTCAAAAATCTCCGTAATGGCCATGCCCTCCCGCTCTTCGATGTAGCGGTCCAGGTCGCACAGCTTACAGCTCAAAAGCTTTGCTACCCGCCTGCCCACGCTGGTTTTGCCGCAGCCCATAAAACCGCACAGCACAAGGTTCCCTTTCATGCTTCCTTCCCCTCTCCAAACCTTTTTTCCAATTCCCTTTCCGCGTCCTGGCACAAAGCCGCCAAATCGGCAGGGTCAAACTTCGTTCCATACCAGATTTCATGAGCCCGCACCGCTTGATACACCAGCATCTCCATGCCGCCCACAGCTTTGGCCCCAGTCTTTTCGGCCAGCTGCAAAAGCGCTGTGCGGCCAGGGTTATACACCGCGTCAAAGACGGCGGCACAGCGTGCCACAACCGCTTCCGGCACAGGGCTCTCGCCTGCATGGGGGTACATGCCCACACTGGTGCAGTTAAGCAGCAGGTCAAACGCCTGGCCCTTGTCCTGTTCCAATTCCCCATAACTTTCTACCACTATACGGAAGCCCTTATCCCCCCGCCCCCGCGCAAAGGCCGCCAGCTCCTCTGCTAAGGCGTTGGCCTTGTGGTAAGAGCCTGGGCGGTGGGCAATGGTGATCTGAAAATCCCCCGCGCCCTGGGCCGCCTCAAAGGCAATAGCCCGTGCCGCGCCCCCATTGCCCAAAAGCAACATCTTCCCATGGAAAGACAACCCGTGATTTTCCAGGGCCTTGCGGCACCCGGCGCCGTCGGTGGTGTAGCCATAAAGCTTCCCCTGCCGCACCTGCACGGTGTTTACCGACCCAAAAGCCTTTGCCGCCGGGTCAATCCCGTCCAAGTAGGGCAGTATGGCGCTTTTATGGGGGATGGTAATGTTGAAGCAGTCCAGCCCCCGCAGGGCGGGCAGGGTGGCGGGCAGGTCCGGCACGTCCAGCACCTGATAGGCCAAGGGTATGCCCGAAAGTCTAAATAATCTATGGTGGATAAAAGGCGACATCGTGTGTCCAATGGGGTGGCCGATGACCGCCACGCTTTGTGTATTCATATGATTTTCCTTCTTTTCCGAAAAGATTTTTGCGCATTTCCAAAAAATTTGCGCTGCATGGTTGACAAAGGGCGGCGCAGTCAATACAATGTAGGAGATGGATGCTTGCCCGCGCTTTATGTATCGTATCATATCCGGGCCGGTTTTGTCCATATCTGCCGGGCACCCGGCCGGAATAAAATTTGCATATCATACTTTTTAGGAGGTAACCATTATGGTACTGGAAAAAATCAAAGCCATCCTCAGCGAGCAGTTTGACGTAGAGGAGGACACCATCAACACCGACACCACCCTGCAGGACGACCTGGGAGCCGATTCCCTGGACGTAGTAGACTTGCTGATGTCCATTGAGGATGAGTTCGAGGTCGAGATTCCCGACGGCGAGGTGGAGAACATCAAGACCGTGGGCAGCCTGGTGGAGTACATTGAGTCCCATTCCTAAAAAACAAAACCTCTCAGCCCGGGCGAAATGCCTGGGCTTTTTTGTAACTGTATTCTTGGCCCCACTTTACTTTTCCATAATCAGGCAAACGAAACAGACATAGCAGCAGCCCCGCAGCCCAAAAGGCCCCTAGAGACAACTGTCTCTAGGGACCTTTTCCGTCAGCAGACCTACCCGCCTAAAACCGCGCTTTTTACGGTGTCAGCCCGGCCTTATTCCTTATCCGTACCCAAAACCTGGCTGTCCCCCATCACCTGGGGCATATGCACCATGCTGTCCGCCCCTGTAATCTCCCGGATTACCCGACAGGGCACCCCGGCGGCAAAGCTGTTTGCCGGGATATCCCGGGTCACCACACTGCCCGCGCCAATAACGCAGCCGTCCCCAATGGTAACGCCAGGGCATACGGTAACATTGGCCCCAAACCAGCAATCGCTGCCGATATGTACGGGCTTGGCATAACAAAGCGTCTTGGCCTCCCCTTCGGCGGTGAGCATAGCCCGGCGCTCGCTGGCCACCATAGGGTGGACGGGCGTGACAATGGTGACGTTAGGCCCAAAATTGCAATAGTCCCCAATGGTAACTTCCCCGTCGTCCTGGACGGTGAAATTAAAGTTGGCGAAAAAATTCCGGCCAATCTTCGTGTGCTTGCCGTAATGGAACGCAATAGGCCCCTGGATGCGCACACCTTCCCCCACCTCGCCAATAATCTCCCGGAGGATAGCTTCCCGCTTCTCAAACTCATCCTCGTGGGTCTGGTTGTAGTCTACGTTCAAGTTATGGGTCCTGCGTTTGATAGCCACCAGCTCCGGTTCGGCGGGGCTAAACAGCACCCCAGCTTTGATCTGTTCCTCTGGATTCGCAAATTTTTTACTCATAGGGATACCTCATTTCTGCCTACTGGCTTTTTCATTTTTAAGAAATTTATTTCTATAGGGAATCGCCGTCTATCTATCTTTTTTTTAAGTATAACAGAGCGCGCCGCAAAAGTAAAGAAAGGCTCAACAAAGGTTTTGTGAAACTCCCCTATACCGTGCCCTCCATGTAATTTTGGTGCCTCTATGTCCCTCCCAGACTGCCAGTCGCCAACGCACCTAAAGGCAGACCATATTGCTGGCCTACCTTCCCTTATGGAGCCTATCCAATTTTTCACACGACATGTTCAGCCTCCCCTCCTTATGGGGCCTATCGAATTTTCCGTACAACACGCTTGGCTATAGCTAAGAAAAAAGCCAGTTCTTCCCTCTGGCGGTATATGCCCAGGTATATCCCATTGGGGATTGCCCCACAAAGCAGGCATTTCACCAGAAAGCCGCCAAATCCCCCGCCAGCCCTGCTACACATCCACCAGGTCACCCCTCCTGCAGCCAGGGTGGCCGCCAAATGCGTAAAGTACCCCAAAAAATACCCCTTCACAGGCATGTGCAGGCCACGGCGGTAAAGCACCACTGGCTCGCACCAAAAAGGCACGGCCAAGGTACTAGCCAGCGTACCTGCCATAATCCCCGCAACACCCCACCGCTGGGCCAGGGCCACAGAAAGGACCAAATTAAGAGCTGCTTCCCCGACAGACTTATAGCGATAGTCCCAAAACAATCCCAGAACGCCCTTCGTGTTATTTAGGGGTATACGCATACTGCCCACGTAAAAGTTGGCTGCAATCAGCAAAACCGCTGGCCTAGGCAGCAAATATCCCTTGCCCAGCCAGATGTCAATGAAAGGGTCATATAGGCACACCAAGCAAATACCCATCCAACCAAAAAGCCAGGCAGAAAAGAAATTCAAGCGGCAAAAGGCCCTTTGTTTTTGTTCCTCCGGCCCAGTTACGGTCAAGTTCCCTAGGGCGGGCGTGATGGAATCAAACAAAGCGTTGATAAAGACATTCAAAAAACCCCGTATCATCATGTAATTATAGCAATCCAAGAAATTAACAAGGGATACCCGCGGCAGAAAACCAACCAGCACAGTCGGAAGGACGAATCAGCGAGAAAGCCCGAGCAATACCATGCGGGAGTTGGGGTAATAATCTGATTTTCAGCTTGCGAAGAATGGCCTTGATTTTAGACCACATATTTTCAATTGGATTCAAATCAGGGCTGTACGCTGGCAAGTACAGTAATTTCATGCCAGCCCCCTGCAACAGCGTTTGGACTTCTTTGACATGATGCGTACGCATATTATCCATGATGACAATATCCCCTTGGTGCAGTGTGGGAATGAGCGTGTTTTTGAGATAGTCCAGAAATTTTTCGCGGGTCGTTCCACCGCTGTAAATCGTATAAGCCGTCTCACCATTAAGTCTTACTGACGAAAGGATCGTGGTATTGGCAGGCGTATTCAAGGGAGTCTTGTCTACTGACCGCTCCCCGCCAATGGCCCGCCCATAGCGGCGGCTCAAGTCCGTGTTTACGCCGCTTTCATCCAGGAATACCAGTTTGTCTGCTTCGCACTGCGTTATCATTTCACTCCAGGCTTCTCTCGCTGCCACAACATCGAACACGCTCCCGCTCTGCCGCGTAAAAGGACTTCTTCTTGTAAACATAACCCAGTCTGATCA
>QZEE01000079.1 GCA_009917445.1 bacterium D16-76
TGATCAGACTGGGTTATGTTTACAAGAAGAAGTCCTTTTACGCGGCAGAGCGGGAGCGTGTTCGATGTTGTGGCAGCGAGAGAAGCCTGGAGTGAAATGATAGCGCAATGCGAAGCGGACAAACTGGTATTCCTGGACGAAAGCGGCGTAAACACAGACTTGAGCCGCCGCTATGGGCGGGCCATTGGCGGGGAGCGGTCAGTAGACAAGACTCCCTTGAATACGCCTGCCAATACCACGATCCTTTCGTCAGTAAGACTTAATGGTGAGACGGCTTATACGATTTACAGCGGTGGAACGACCCGTGAAAAATTTCTGGACTATCTCAAAAACACGCTCATTCCCACGCTGCACGAAGGGGATATTGTCATCATGGATAATATGCGCACGCATCACGTCAAAGAGGTCCAAACACTTTTGCAGGGGGCTGGCATGAAATTACTGTACTTGCCAGCGTACAGCCCTGATTTGAATCCAATTGAAAATATGTGGTCTAAAATCAAGGCCATTCTTCGCAAGCTGAAAATCAGATTATTACCCCAACTCCCGCATGGTATTGCTCGGGCTTTCTCGCTGATTCGTCCTTCCGACTGTGCTGGTTGGTTTTCTGCCGCAGGTATCCCTTGTTAATTTCTTGGATTGCTATAATAGGAGCCTCCATTTTAGAATTCTTGTTTTTAATTAGTCCTGGATCAGTTGGATCTATTCTTCCCGCATTTTGACCAAGTACCTGATAAATCTTCTCGCAAATGCGGTCGTATGCGTCAGCATTATCAGCACCGCGAGCATAATCAAATTCTATATAATTAAGGCTCAAAAAATCGCTTGGCAACTTATAATTTTTATTAGAAGTAACAAGAAGAAAAACATTCTCGATTCCTAACGAGTTTGCAAAAGCACCTGCTTCGATTAATACATTATCACGCGTCATCACATACTCATCATCTCGACAACTTAGTCCGTCATCGTTTGCAAAGAGCATAATCGCAAGATCAAATGAATCTAATGCTTCTTGAATAATTTTCCATGTAGAATAATTATTAAATTGGCCTTGTTTAAACCACTCTTTCCAGTCAATGATTTCAATTGGATTTCCACGCATGAGATCATTTAAATCTCGTTTAATTTCTTTAGCGACTGGGTGTTGTTCGCTGGATGACCCAATAAATATTCTCATGTACTCCCCCCTTTCAGTCTTCATCTACATTCGGTGAACACGCTGTTCTTTGTTTGTATTATACGACAAACTATTGTTTTTTCAACATCTAAATATGCAAATCAGCCCTTAAAAAAGAATTACCGTGTACGAGGTGGACGTGCCTGACGGGGGCCATATGGAAGAGGACGAGGACATCCTCAACTATGACAACCTGGACGACACGGACACTTTTGTATAGCTTCTGGCCAGAGTGGCCAGAGGATGTTACCTGCCGCCGTAACTGGCGGCTTTTTTCATGGCCGGGATGATATTCCCGGAGAATATGGAGGTTATATGCAGTTTTTCTCTACCGCTGTTACTACTTTGCAGACCCTCGTTGTGGCCCTGGGCGCGGGCCTTGCCGTGTGGGGCGTGGTCAATCTGCTGGAGGGCTACGGCTCGGACAACGCTGCGGCCAATGCTCATGTACGGTAAAGAAGCAAGCAACCGAAAACAAGAGATAGACCGCCAGCTCCACACTATTCCGAACAAAAGAACCAAAGACCAAAAGACAAGCATTATGGAAATGTGCATAACAGGCTATGGAATCATGGATAACTCTATTCACAGCACATGGAAAACCTAAAGTGCAGCTTTCCCACGTCCTGCAAACAGAGTTATCCACAATTCCATAAGTCAGCCAGTTATACACATTCCCACAATCCCGACGACGACGGAATCCCTCTCATTCACTTATTCATACATACATTTTTCAAAATGCTTTTCCCAGATAAAAGTTGACATTGTTCCTTAAAACCGCTATAATTAAACTCTAAGTTTAATTATAGGAGGTAAGCAATGGCAAGGAGAAAAAAAGAGCCGAGAAGCGTACACCGAGAAAAAATTGCTTCCGCTGCGTCAGTATTGTTTATGGATAAAGGCATTGTAGCAACATCTATGGACGATATAGCAAAAGCAGCCGGATATAGTAAAGCGACTTTATATGTGTATTTTGAGAATAAAGAGGAAATTGTTGGTATCTTAGTGCTGGATAGCATGAAAAAACTCTATCATTACATCGTTTCTGCACTTGAACAACAAGAAACCACAAAAGAACAGTACTATTTCATTTGCCGTGGGTTGGTTCAGTACCAAGAAGAATTTCCATTTTACTTCAAAATGGTATTAGATAAAATCAATATTGATTTTGAAAACCACGATTATCTTCCCGAAGAAAAAGAAACTTATCAAATAGGGGAAGAAATAAACGAAAAGATAAAGGAGTTTTTAATCTCCGGCATAGATAAAGGCGATTTGCGTGGCAATCTGAAAATCATGCCTACTATTTTTAATTTGTGGGGTATGCTGTCCGGGCTTATTCAGTTTGCAGCAAATAAAGAAGAATATATAAAAAAAACAATGGGCTTATCAAAAATCCAGTTTTTAGAGCATGGTTTTCATATGCTGTATTGCTCTATTGCAGACAAGGGGGAATGAGTATGAATGAAAAAAGGTTGCTTGCTATTTTGGGAAGCCCTCATACAAACGGAACAACCGCGACTATGCTAAATTATACAATTTGTAGAGCCGAAGAAATGGGCTATACCGTAACGAAGATTAACCTATACGAAAAAAATCTTTCTTACTGTACGGGGTGTAGGGTTTGTATGAATACGCACACTTGTATTCAAAAGGACGATATACAGAAAATTGTAATATGTTTACAAAAATGCCAAACGGTTCTGCTTGCAACTCCTGTCTATTGGGCGAATGTGCCTGCTCCTGTTAAAAATTTATTTGACCGATTATTGGGAACAGCTATGGAGGAAACAAGCACTTTTCCTAAGCCACGTTTAAAGGGCAAGAAATATATGCTTTTAACTTCCTGCAACACGCCGTTTCCTTTTTCATGGATATTCGGGCAAAGCAGAGGGGCAATCCGCAGTATGGACGAATTTTTTAAGACAGCGGGAATGAAACCGATAGGCAAAATTGTATGTGCGGGTACAGCGAGTAAAAAAGAGTTACCAAAACAAACAATCAAAAAAATCGAAAGGTGTATGAAATGAGAATGTCTAAAAAGAAAGTAGTTTTATTTGCTGTTATGCTCCTTGTGCTTATTAGCTTGGTTTGGGGAATAATTTATCTTAAAAGTGTTACAGATTATAAACAGGCAGTAAAGGAAACCACTTTTGAAGAAATAAATATTTCGGATATTTCCGACGGAGTTTATATTGGTGAATATAATGTATATTTTATATATGCTAAAGTGGAAGTTACCGTGCAAAATGGAGAAATCACAAATATTAACATTTTGGAGCATAGGCATGGACGTGGAAAAGCCGCAGAAGCCATAACTAACAAAATAGTTGATGAACAGAAAATAGACGTAGACGCAATATCGGGCGCAACAAATTCAAGCACCGTTATAAAAAAGGCTGTTGAAAATGCCCTAAAAAATGGGCTATAACAATTCAAAAGTAACTGTAATCCATGCACCGCCCCATGTGGGAGAAAGGGGGAATTTCCGTGAATTGCACAGAAGCATACAAGGAGCATATCGAGTACACCTTTAACGCCTTTTGCAGAGTAGTCATACGCTATGCGGCTATCAACGCATGGCGTGACAGGGATAAGCGGCGGCAAAGGGAAATATCTTTTGAATACCTCACAGAAGAAAAGTTTTATCCATTCTGTACATCAGACACATATTTCATAGACCCCTACAAGCAATATCCGGTTATGATATGCGGTCAGAGGGTTATCCTCACAAACGGGGAGCTTGCCGAAGCCCTGTCCTCTCTGCCGGAGAAAAAGAGGGAAATCATTTATCTTTACTTTTTCGGGCGTTATACACAACAGGAAATTGGGGAACTGTACGGACGCTGCCGGAGTACGGCGTGGCATCATATACACAGTGCCTTGCAAATGTTACATGAAGAAATGGAGGTGCTTTTCCGTGAGGAATCCTAAACTTGTGCCGTATGAAACCATTGTCCGGGCGACCAGCGGCGAGCCGGAAGCCATTGACGAGGTTTTGCGGCATTACAGCAAGCGAATCCGGCTTGCTTCCCTTGAAAACGGACACGTCAACAAGGACACCGAGGACAATATCAAACGGCGGTTTATCGCTGCCCTGTTCCAGTTCCGCTTTGACGGACTGCCTACCTAACAGGAGGTGAGATTTGTCGCAAAAATAGTCATGCTTAAGAAAAGGGGGCTGTCAATATGGCGTGGGGGATGGGGAAAAAGCCGGAAGGAGAGGGCGGCTTTGGCGGAAAAAGTTGTTGACTTCTGCGGGCATTTGGGGTATGATTAGGAAGATGTAATTTTTATGTGTTGAGATCGAGGTGTAGCGCAGTCCGGTAGCGCGCTTGCTTTGGGAGCAAGATGTCGCAGGTTCGAATCCTGTCACCTCGACCATCCTGTGGATATAAAAAAGATATTCACGCAAAAAACCGCGCGGTTGCGCGGTTTTTTGCTGTTTATTCCTACACCCCGCGAAAGCACTGGGTTTATGCGGGGGCATAGCCATGTTTTCTCCCTTTTGCCCCTCATTTTGTCCCTTATTAACTTCCCATAAGGGACACTTTCTTACTCCCCACTCGCCAGCTTGTCCAACAGCCTGGCTGTCGCCCTTTTGTAAGCGAAAAATAGATACGAACCTTCACAAGTAAATGGAAAAGCGGTAAAATTAAGGAGGGATAAAGAAAGCCGGAGGCAAAAATG
>QZEE01000080.1 GCA_009917445.1 bacterium D16-76
TGATCAGACTGGGTTATGTTTACAAGAAGAAGTCCTTTTACGCGGCAGAGCGGGAGCGTGTTCGATGTTGTAGCAGCGAGAGAAGCCTGGAGTGAAATGATAACGCAGTGCGAAGCAGACAAACTGGTATTCCTGGATGAAAGCGGCGTAAACACGGACTTGAGCCGCCGCTATGGGCGGGCCATTGGCGGGGAGCGGTCAGTAGACAAGACTCCCTTGAATACGCCTGCCAATACCACGATCCTTTCGTCAGTAAGACTTAATGGTGAGACTGCTTATACGATTTACAGCGGTGGAACGACCCGTGAAAAATTTCTGGACTATCTCAAAAACACGCTCATTCCCACACTGCACCAAGGGGATATTGTCATCATGGATAATATGCGTACGCATCATGTCAAAGAAGTCCAAACACTTTTGCAGGGGGCTGGCATGAAATTACTGTACTTGCCAGCGTACAGCCCTGATTTGAATCCAATTGAAAATATGTGGTCTAAAATCAAGGCGATTCTTCGCAAGCTGAAAATCAGATTATTACCCCAGCTCCCGCATGGTATTGCTCGGGCTTTCTCGCTGATTCGTCCTTCCGACTGTGCTGGTTGGTTTTCTGCCGCGGGTATCCCTTGTTAATTTCTTGGATTGCTATAAAAGAGATAAAATAACTACTACGACAGAAAAGCGCAAGAATAATGAAAAGCGGCATTCATTGTTTTGGTAGAATAAGTGGGAAGGAGGGACACCATGAACGGCCATAAGGTTGAGAATATAGCGGCAGTGATTTCCTACATTGAAGCGCATCTCAATGAAAAATTGGATTTAGACACTGTTGCAAATGCGGTTTGCTATTCCAAGTATCACTTGCACCGAATGTTTACAGATACGGTTGGTATCACACTCCACGACTATATACAACGCCGCCAACTGACTGAGGCGGCAAAACTGTTGGTATTTTCAGAAAAGCCGATTATTGAAATTGCGCTGATTTCTGGCTATGAAAGCCAACAGGCTTTTTCGTCTATCTTCAAGACGATGTATAAGCAAACGCCGCTGGAATATCGGCAAAACGAGGTCTTTTATCCTCTACAACTGGAGTTTACATTGAACAAAAATCCAACTGCGCCTGATACGATGATGCAGGAAATTTCTTATGCTACGCTGGCGGATATTCCCGACTGGATGAATTTTATCACCCTTGTCATTGACGGTTTTCCCTGCCTGGATGAAAACTCACATCTGGAACAGGTCAAGCAATATGTTCAGCGGCGACAGGCTTTGATTATGCGGGATGGCTCCACGATCATTGGGGCCGCCGCGTTTTCCTATCAGACCGGGAGCATCGACTTTCTGGCGGTACATCCGCAGTACCGGCATTATGGAGTGGCAAAGGCTTTTCTTGATTTTATGATGTGCAATTTATTTGTGGGCCGTGAAATCAGCATTACAACATTCCGCGAGGGGGACAAGGCCGATACAGGCCAGCGAGAGGAATATAAGCGGCTGGGCTTTGCCGAGTCGGAGCTTCTCACGGAGTTTGGCTACCCTACCCAGCGGCTCATTCTACCACCCAAACAGGAGAAAGGCGACAATGGATGATAACATTTTAGACCAAAAATGGAGCGCAGGGTCACTCCTGCGCTTCGCATTTCCCACCATCGTTATGATGATTTTTATGGGACTATACACCATCGTGGACACGATCTTTGTGGCGCAGTTTGTGAATACGGACGCACTTTCCTCTATCAATATTGTTTGTCCCATTATCAATATCACGGTGGGGCTGGGGACAATGATTGCAACAGGCGGAAACGCGATTGTCTCCCGAAAAATGGGGGCGGGTGAAAATCAGGAGGCCAAGGAAGATTTCACCTTGCTCATACTCACAGGCGCGGTAATCGGATTTTTCATCCTTTTAGGCGGGACAATCTGGATTGACAAAATTGTTTATGCTCTTGGGGCCAGTGACCTGCTGTTTCCCTATTGCAAGGATTATCTCATGGTGCTGTTTCTGTTCATTCCGGCCAATATCTTGCAAACGCTGTTTTCAAACCTGTTTGTGACAGCGGGAAAACCGGGCCTTGGTTTTGGGCTGTCTGTTCTGGCTGGCGTGGCGAATATCATTTTGGATTACATTTTCCTTATCCCCTGCGGCCTGGGCATCCGGGGCGCTGCTTTGGGGACAGGCTTCGGCTATCTGATCCCCACGGTTGCCGGGCTGGTCTATTTTGCGCAGAGCAAAGGAACGCTGTCTTTCACAAGGCCAAAATTGAAATGGGCTGTGATTGGGGAGAGCTGTTTTAACGGCTCCTCCGAAATGGTGGGCCAACTGGCAACAGCCGTCACGACATTCCTGTTCAATCGCACCATGATGAACCTGCTGGGAGAAAATGGCGTTGCGGCGATTACCATTATTATCTACTCTCAATTCCTGCTGAATACACTGTATATCGGCTACTCTATGGGAATAGCGCCCATTATCGGGTTTAACTACGGAAACAGAAATGATGTCCAACAGAAACGGGTTTTCTCCATCAGTATGCGGTTTATCGCTTTGGCATCGGTGCTGATATTTTCGATTTCCATGTTCGGCGGCTCCCATATTGTGCGGCTGTTTGCGGATGATACATCGGAAGTCTACCAAATTGCGGCGAATGGCTTTACGATTTTTTCATACAGCTTTTTATTCTGCGGCTTGAACAATTTTACCTCCGCGATGTTCACAGCATTGTCAAACGGGAAAGTATCTGCGGTTCTTTCCTTTTTGCGGACATTCGGCCTGCTGGCCGGAGGCATCCTGTTACTGTCCCGTATTTGGGGAATAACGGGAGTATGGCTGGCTGTTCCTGCCGCAGAGGGAATTATGTTCGTTGTATCTGCAGCCTGTCTTTTCCACTATCGGAAACGGTACTCCTACTAAAAATCTATCTAAAAAACATCTGCCCAGCGGTAGCAAAGAAAAAAACGCTGCTGGGCAGTCCCTTTTCCGTGCACAAAATTATTTCCTGCGGCAGTTTTAAGAAATTAAAGCCGCCGTTCTTTTTTCCTCCAAAAGGAGCGACGCGGTAACGCTGACAGGTACGGCGGCTGACAGGAGGCAGCCGCTATGAAGTACACAGTCATTCGACACAATCTGACAGCCCTTGATTTGTCAAAAAAAGCCCGGCCCCCGCCTGGGAGAACTGCAGCCACGAAGTTGTACTATACGATGCAGATATAGTAAACTATACAGTGCAAACCGCCCGGTGGGTCTATGACCTGCCGGGCGGTTTTTGTCGTTCCTTGCGACCCGGAAAATTTTCTTCACTTTTTTCTCTGCGGAAAGCGGTTTTGCGCGCAAAACCTGGCCAGCGACACCATCATGAAGTTCCGGGGGGAGAGCAGGCTGGGGTCAGCCAGTTCCCTCAGCGCCACTGTCCGGCTGCAGGTCAGGATATCCTTGGCCAGCGCGAAGCACACATAAGTCAGCCCATTCAAGTGCTGGGGCCGGGCTGAACCGATGTCGATGTTCTTCGAGCCAACGAACGGTTCCACCTGTTGCCACAACCGGTAGTCTGCGGTCAATAAAAAAAGGGCTGCGGTAAACTTTTTACCACAACCCTTGTGAAGCCGTATTTCTTTTTCGAACAGCACGCCATGCGCGTCATTTCGGAAGATCATGTGAACGCCCTCCCTTCTTCTTATCCCTCTCCATGTCCCGCTGGATCGTCTTGGCTTCGTCAGGCTCCCGGTGGAAACCAGGAATCTGCTTCATGAAATTTTCGTACGCTTGATCAATGACATTGTTTGTAAAGTTTGGCACCTTGTCGCCTCTCCTTTCTGATTTTCTCCAGGAATGCGAAAAGGCCCACAGGTTTTTCCTGTGAGCCTTCTCAAAAATTCTTTCACGATTCTTTTTCACCACGGTGTGTTTTTCGCTTTCACGTCGGTTCGAGTCCGTACAGTAGGGGGTGGCATCTTTTTTGCTTTGTAAAGATGGCTTTACCATACAAAAAAGATGCCGCTGTTTTTTCGCTCAAAAGCGGTGAGATCCGAACCCCCTGTCCAATTTAAATCGTTAAATCAGGCACAGGAAATATCCGCTTCACCACTTCTCAAAATGCACCCTGTCTTGTTCATAAAACCCTTTTGCGTCTGGTGCTTCATCCGGATAGCCAAAGGCCAGGATCGAATGGGGAATCACAGACTTATATCTTTATTGCTTTGGATTTTCCGATGTCGGTTTTCCCGACGACGGGAAAGCCAACAACGGTGCAAAGAGGGCAAGGCACATCGGTCATGCCTTGCCCTCTGTCAGTTCTATCGTGCCGAGGCAGGTGTTATCGTCCAGACCTCAAAAGTAGTAAACAGGTAGTACATTTGCGGAAGCAGCCGCTCAAAGTCCAGCAATATCAAGCATTTTTGAGATTAGGATGTGTACTGCCGTGGCAGACGAAAAGTATTTTAGTCATACCGTCAGGTATTTATAATTACGCACCGGATCCTCTGACACTTTCCCTGGCAGGCCGGAAAAGAGGATGCGCACGTGCTCCTGGGCCGCCCGTGGGTCGCCTGCCCGCAGAAGGGCATATTGGTATTCGTCCTCGTCCAGCGTATGGTGCCGGTTGTCCGTTTCGCGGTTCAGGTATTCCATATAGCGCAAGGCTTTTTCGTTTACGAGATGCTGGGACACGGAGACAACTCCTTTTTAGAAAAACTGTAAATACCCTAGATAGTGTCGTCAATAAATAAGGAGCCAAATAGCAATACAACGAATCTGAACAGCGGCAGAAAAAGAAG
>QZEE01000081.1 GCA_009917445.1 bacterium D16-76
GTATTTCTGGCTTTCAGTATATCCCGAAAGGGTGGGAGTCCCGTGAAAATCGTAAGCTGGAACGTCAACGGCCTGCTGGCCTGCATGGAGAAAGGCGGATTTTTCCCCATTGCCCGTATGCAGCCGGACATCGTGTGCTGCCAGGAGGTCAAGACTCACCAGCAGCCGGAGGTGATGCCCGGATATTTCCATTACTGGGAGGCCAGCCAGCGGCAGGGTTACGCCGGGGTGCTTACCATGAGCCTGCGGGAGCCGCTTTCCGTCCGCCGGGGGCTGGGCATCCCCCGGTTAGACGTGGAGGGACGGCTCCTTACCTTGGAATTCCCCGCTTTTTTCCTGTTAAACGCTTACTTCCCCAATTCACAGGACGGGCCGCATCGCCGCGCATACCGGGGCGCGTGGGACGCGGCCTTTTTTGATTTTGTGCAGGGGCTGGGACAGGAAAAGCCCGTAGTGGCCTGTGTTGACTTAAACGTCGCCTGCTCCACTAATGGAGTTTTTTGTTTATATCCTTATGTTGGTTTTGCATTATATCGGTTAAATTTTTATATTGATATCTCAAAGTAATTGTGGTAAACTAAAAACATGAAAAAGAGTTTTAATAAGAAGTGATTATAATGTATTTATAAAAAGTATCACGATTGTTCGCTTTACAAATTAACCTGACATTCAGATTAACAAGGAGGTACAAAGTGAAAATTAAAAAGATTTTATCCTTTGTCATGGCTGCAACTCTGCTCATGTCTATAACGATAATTGCATCAGCACGAACAAATAAGCCATATAGACCAGAAGAAGATAACCTTCTGAAAAACGAACCGCGGGAAGCTACTGCAGCAGCGGCAGGCCCGCTCTTAGGTGGAAAGCTATTGTGGAACATTGAGAGTATATATTACTATGTTGATAGATCTGCATCTGGCTTTTCCAGTGAAATTTCTGCGGCGGCCAGAAACTGGGTTTATACAGGTTGGGGCTACAACAAACTGTATCCTAATACGAAAACTGATAATATAAATATAAGCGCTATTGACATTTATGGATATACATATTTTGTCTATCGAAATTCGGATGGGACTACAAAAACAGTTGACCCTAAGATTTCAAACTGGTCATTCAACACAATCCATTTGAACCACCTGTATTTAGATGGTAAATCTGCTACAGCCAGACAGGGGACAATTGGACACGAATTTGGACATGCGTGGGGATTAGCTCATAACCTTGACAAACCTTAACAAAAATAGTATAATGTGTACAGCTGAACTAGGCCGCAAAGTCTATACCGTACAACAAGTAGACGCAAACGCATTTAATAAAATATACCCGTGATATATGCTCGACTACACGCTGTTGCTATGGAGGTTTTACCATGAAAAAATATGCATTTGCTTCGATTTTGTTGATATTGGTGGCTATTGGTATAGTTTTCGTATCGTCTTATAACCGCATCCCTCTGGAGCCTGATAATCCCCTGGAAAATCCCCTAAGCGGAGAGCCGGAAGAAATCCCAACCCTAGGCCCGAATAGCAGCACGGAAACCGCTACGGCTGTTGAAATTCCGGATTATGAGATGGTGTTTTATAACGAATATGTTTCAACGAAGGCTGATAATCTTCTAAATGATGCCGATATAGTTTTTGTCGGAGAATATGATGCTGGCAAAGAAACTTATGCTGATAGTATAGGCCGCCCTGTCACAATAGGGGAGTTTTCTGTGTCGCAGGTGATTAAAGGCCAAATCGGTGAAAATGTTGACATCCACTTCATAGGTGGGGTTATTTCGATCCAAGAATATGCTGCGAACAAATCACCGGAATCTCTTGAAAAAATGGGTTTAACGAAGGAAGTTTTAGCAAGGAGCAATGAAACTCTTGGAATTGCAAAAACGGAGACTTCGATAGATGCAAAAGAAGGTGAATCATACCTGGTTTTTGCACTTCATGATCCAAGAGATGATACATACCATGTGATGTCAGATGCCTATGGTATGCGACCTATGGATACTTTGAAGCGGGCCTTGAACCCGGATACAGGTCTATATGAACAACTGGATATAATAAACTAATTCTATCAAAAGCCAAGCCGATTTTGCACTGCTTTCGCAGCGTTCCGGCTTGGCTTTTTTATATCTGCTGCTTTTCACACCCTCGGACAGTGGTGCCGGTTGACTTGGAACAAGGGCCGCTGGTTTCCAACCTCGCGTACATCCACACCGCCTGCCATGCCAATAAATTGCAGGTGCGGGAGGTGCTGGGGGACGTAACCGTATACAGCCCCAGGGAACTGCTGGAAGCTGTGCCGGAAGTTGAAACGGCTGGCTTGCCGGAACCAAACCGTAAAACAAAAGGCCCCATTGGCGCGGGCTGGATACATATGCCGCTAAAGCAATGGTTTGCAAAACAGACGGCGGCATCTATCACATTGACCTTTGCGGAACTGGAAAAAATCGACCATCGACCCCTGGCCCCCTCTGCCCGGAACAGCCGGGCCAACTGGTACACCCGCCCCGACAAAAATGCTATGGCAGAAGCGTGGGTGACAGAAGGGTATAAGATATTGCGGTTAAGCCTGGAAAAAGAAAAGGTGACGTTCCATCGTGTCCTGGAGGGGGCGTCCCATGTGAAGCTGCCAGGGTGGCTTAAAGAAGGAAAGATACCGGATGGAGCTGCGGCAGAGATAGAAGGGTTTTTGGCGTATATCAAGGGGAAATACGGGCTTTGAATCTGGGTGGATTTCTGCATTACTATATTTTTATATAGTAATGCGGTTTAAAAGCCGTTACATGTATTCCCCATACAATATAAGCCGGTTCTTATATGTAGGAATTTCACAAAATAGAGAGAGTGTTCCCGTTGGTATTTTGGTTGGATTGGATATGGATACCCCGCCGAAATCTTGGTAATATGTAGAGAGCAAAGGATAAAGAAAGGGGGAGCCTCACTGGATACATTTACAAACATGATCTCAAACGAACCCGGCACGCCCGCTTATTCCGGCTTCAAAAGCCGTTCCACCTATCAGATCGTGTCCATCACCGCCTACCTGCTGGGGGTTGGGAAGGGCATCTTTGAAAACGAAAACGAGCCGCCCCAAATGGAAGTATACCGGCAGCTGGATCAGGACAAAAACGCCCGGATCGTCCGGAACCTCTGCCGCCTGCGCACAGCCATAGAGCGGCGGTATAAAACGATTTTAGACAAGATGCGGTATGAATACAAATCCCTCATGACAATAGAGGAGATCCCGCAGGACGCCATCCAGCAGCTGTCTGAGGATGGGGTCAGCCTTGTCAAGGCCAGATATACGCTGATAGATTATGTGGTGCAGATCAACAAGCTGCTGTCGGACAGGGTGAACAACTGCCGTGCCTTGTTCCCCATTTGGGTTAACTGGGACTATATCCGGGCAGTTTTCATCATGCCCGGCGGGCTTACGGAGGACGGCATCAAATCCGAAGCCGCCGTCTACTGTGGGAACCTGGGGGCCTACCCCTACCAGGTGTACTTGAACTGGCCGCCCTCGGAACAGGGGAATATCCTCTACAACGACCGGAAATTCCTCCAGCTGCTTTATGAGTGGAACGAGGATGAATTTACCGACTTAAGCAAGGTGTCGGATGCCGCCGTCACCACGAAGAACCACATCTACGGCTTTTTGAAGCAGAGCCAGCGGGCCGTCATGGTGGTAGACTGCGAGAATTCAGACCCCTACAAGCTGTGCGCTGTGCTCAAGGCGATGCCCATGGAATCCACGCAGAAAATTGCAAAAATCATCCTTTACAGCGACCCCCATGCCGCCACGGCCTGGGAGATCCTCCATTCCTACACGGACGTGCCCACGGAATACAGGCTCATTGACCGGATCAAGGAGAACAAGTCACTGGTAGACGCCAAGCTGATCGCCGGCACCTGCAAGGAACACTATGAGAACCAGGCCGATTCCTTCGTACTGGTCTCCAGCGATTCAGACTATTGGGGCCTGATATCCACGCTGGAAAAGGCTAATTTCCTGGTCATGGTGGAGTCGGACAAATGCGGCCCGGATATCAAGCGGGCGCTGATGCAGCATAATATTTTTTATTGCTATATCGACGACTTCTATTCCGGCAACAGCAGCTATGACATCAAAGTGACCGCCCTTGTCCGGGCCGCCCGGAAATACCTCGCGGAAAGGGTGCGGCTGAATGTCAACGATATGCTGCGGTCTATCTACTACTCCACCCGTGCCGATATGACGGAGGCGGAGCAGAAACAATTTTACAATAAATTCATTAAGCCCATGCATCTCAAAATCGAGGATAACGGAGATGTGACCATTTTACTGCGGGACTAGGAACATCCATATAGAAAAGAGCTGTGCAGACGCACAGCTCTTTTTGTTTCCCCAAATCGAGGTTTTTCTCGCAATCTGTGAATCCCCCGTATGTCCACAGCTTTTGCAGGCCGGGGATTTCGGTTACAATCAGGCAAAGAAAGGAGCAATGCAAATGAAAACCTACGGCTATATCCGCGTATCCAGCACAGACCAGAACGAGGGCAGGCAGCTTGTGGCCATGAG
>QZEE01000082.1 GCA_009917445.1 bacterium D16-76
AGCTTTCCTGACGCTTGCCAATATGCAACAGCCGCCTATCTCCGGCAGACAATCCTGACGGCAAAGGCACGTCACCCGAAAGACCTATTTTTGTACGTCAAAAAGATGATAGAGAATGACGAATAAGCCCGGAAAATGGCGGTTTTCCGGGCTTTTACTCACCGTGAGTAAAGCAGTCACTTGTCGGTCGGTATCTGGTACGGGCGGCGGACAATCTTCTCGATTTCCTCTGGTGTCAATTCGCCCCGCCGCTCCCGTTCCATGAGTTCTTTCCAGTCCTCTGGCGGCTCTATGCCGTCAATCACTATGTCGCTCAATAAATATCTGTTTTCCATTCAGTTCCTTTCTGGAATCCTTGCCCGGACGTACTCTAAACCGTCTCCCCTATAGGGGGTGTCTACCAGATACCAGAGGCCGCTGTAGTCCATTTCGATTCTGGTGGGAACCCATTCCCCCTCAACCATGACTTCCATGCACTCGCCACAATGAAAGCCGTCACGCTCCCAAAGGTCGGAAATTAGCAGTCCATAGCGTTTGTTGTCGGAATTGTACCCTAATCTTCCCTCTTTCATGCTTTCTCTCCTTTCGTTTGCTCCCGGCTCTGCTTGCGGTTCAGCTTCTTGTCCTCCTGCAAGGCGTACTGGCTGACAATCTCGCTGATGGACTGTTGCCGTGCTTGGGATATTCTTTCCAGACAGTCCCTTACCTCGGAACTGACGGTAAGGCACATTTTCTGTTTGGTGGGTAGCCCGGTCTTTGGTCTTGCCATGGTGTATTTCTCCTTTCTGTATTATAATATATATTTTAATTCGGGTTTCTATATGTATAATATACCATATTATAATACAGATGTCAATAGGGCATTAAGAAAATTTTACCCCTTATTTTAATATATATTAAAATACATACGTTTATCATGCCTGGCTGTACATACAATGTTCATACATATTATAATATATATTCAAATATTCTAATACATATTTTATCATGTATTAAAATATATATTATAATATTATCTATTTTGTGCCTGGCTTATCCGGCGCCGGGGCGGTGTAGCGGTGTACCGTCTGACCGATACAGTGTGTACTGGTGTACTGTTACACCGTGGCCGGTGCGGGGGGAGAAGTGCAGAGGGGGAACCCCCTTTGCCACAGAGGACTTTACGAAGTAAAGTATCCTGTGTTATACTTTACAAGTAAAGCATGGACAAGACAAGGGGGCTTGAATAAGAATGAGTTACGCAGTAGTTAGGGTGCAGAAGATGACCAGAGGGGCAATCAAGGGCATAGAGATTCATGACCGCCGTGAGAAAGACCATAGCCTGACGAACCCGGATATTGACTTCTCAAAGTCCGGGGAAAATTACGACTTATGCCCTGCCCAAAATGAATCCTTTTCCGAAGCCGTCCAGAGACGCATAGAACAGCTTGATTTGAAAAGGGCGGTGCGGAAAGATGCCGTTCTGATGGCGCAAGTTATAGTGACCTCTGACGGTGCTTTTTTTGACGGTCTGAAAGACGTTGACGAAGATGCCTACAATGCGTGGGCTGAACGGCGGGCAAGCTGTTCCCATGAAGCATATATATCTGGCGTTCCTTTCACGGAGGACTATATCGGGGGGTTGAGTGATTCGCCGCCAATGCAGGCTGACCGCTCACGGCAGTTTTTTCAAGACGCATACGACTTTCTGGCGGAGCGGTACGGTCGTGAGAACGTCATATCCGCTACCGTTCATCTGGACGAAGCTACTCCGCACATGCACTTCAATTTCGTCCCGGTTACTCCTGATGGGCGGCTGTCTGCCAAAGACGTGCTGACGAAGCAGAGCCTGACCGAACAGCAGACGGCTTTCCATGAAGCTGTAGGGGCAAAGTACGGCTTACAGAGGGGAGAGCCAAAGGGGAGCGGCAAGCGCAGACAGCATATGGAGACGGCAGAGTACAAGGCATACGCCGCAGAACTCGCAGAAGCCCGGCAGAGGGCAGAGACGGCACAGAGGGCTACGCAAGCCCTTGATAGCCGTGTACACGTCCTACAAGGCGATGTAAAAGCCTTAGAGGGACAGCGGGAGCGGCTGTCCGCTGACCTTGCGGAGACTTCCCAGAGAGCCGGAGAAGCCCACCAGAGGGCGGCACAAGAGCAGGGGGCAGTAAAGGCACTGGAGAGCCGCAGGGACGCTCTGCGGGACGAAGTAGGGGGCTTGCAGCGGGAAGTGGCCGTCTTGGAGCAGAACCGGGACAAGCTGCTTGCCCAGTCCCCCGGTTGGAGCCTTGCCGAAGTGAAGAAACAAGTCGAAATTGATAGAAAATTGTCACGTTTGGAGCAGTTGGAGCGGTTTCTGGACGCTCATTTCCCCCGGTGGCGGGACTTGTTCCAGACATTCCAGAGACAGCAGGGCAGGGACAGGGATACCGGGCGGGACAGATAGTGACAGTCGGCTTTTTCGTCATTTTTCACAACAAAACCGTTCTGCAGGGGAGCGGATTGGCCGGGGCCGCGGCGGGTTTTCTTGTTCAATATGCCGAAATTGAAGTTTTCGTGTAATATTTTGTCGTTTCGTGTCATGTACAGTATAGGAGCGGTAAAAAAGAAAAAGAGGGGTGGCGGTGTAATGGCACACTCCTTGACCCTCTATTTCGCCTTTATTTGCCCTCTGGACGGCTTTGGGGGGCTGTATGGTATTTCCCCTTACCTACTCCCTCTAAAAGCGTGTACACGCCCTACAGCGGCTTTCCTGACCGTTTCTGCTCCTATCCTCATTTTCTTTTTTATCGCTAATCAATCCTAACGCTTTCCAGAACCCCCAAAAGTTATCCACATACTGCGGCTTGCGGGGTCGTCCCTTGATTGATAGCTTGATTTAGCACTTGATTTATCTTTCTTGATTTCCCTCCTGATTTAGACACTCGAAAAAGCCCGATTTTATGCGGCTTTCCGGGTTTTAGCACCATAGACTTTTCCATGACGCACCATAGACTTTTCCCGGTAGCACCATAGACTTTTCCCGGTAACACCATAGACTTTTCCTGATAGCACCATAGATTTTTTCAAGAAGCACCAACTTTTTATTGACAAAAAATATGGTGCTATGCTATCATGATAAGGAAAGGGGTGATACCATGCCACGAAGAAAGAAACTCCCGGCAATCCCGGACTATAAGGGGGCAGGGAAAGAGCCGGACAATCTGCTTATCCAGAAGTCTAACCCCCTCTTGTCCCTCTCTGAAACCGGGCTTACGCTCGCAGAGTTTAAGATACTGGACGCATATCTCGGACGGATAAACAGTCATGACCCGGAAAAGAGGTTTATTCGGTTTGAGAAAGGCGAAATAGAGCGGCTTTTGGACGTTTCCCAGATAAAGCCTGATGACCTCGAAAAGCGGGTTAAGAATCTTTTTCAGACTATCAAAATCAAGGACGGCAACAAGCGCAAGGGCTTCACGCTCATAGCCTTGTTTGAGAAAGCAGAGTGCTATCAAGACGAAGATGGACTATGGCAGGTGGACTTAGGGGCAAGCCCCTCCGCTATGGAGTATATCTTCAACCCGGAACGGCTTGGATACCTGCGGTACAACCTGCGGAACGTGGTCAAGCTGACTTCCAGATACAGCTACGTCTTGTTCTTGTACCTCGAACAGAACAGGCATATGCACCTTACTTGGGACGTTTCTCTGGACGATTTGAAAACCCTCCTACGGTGTACTGCCGATACATACAAGGCTTACTATCGCTTTAACGAATTGGTGCTAAAGAAGTGCCACGAAGAACTGAACGCAAAGACTGACTGCAAATTCTCCTATGAGCCGATAAAGAGGGGTAGGACGGTCAAGGCGGTACGCTTCACCTTGGAGCCGCTTGCTCTGGCTGAAGATATACCGGGGCAGATGTCCATTGATGATTTTCCGGAAATTATGCCGCCGTCCTATGATGATGTCTATGACGAAGAAGCGGCAAGGCGGGATAGGATTTGCAAAGGCTTTGACAGTGCAGAGTTTTCCGGCTTCACCGATGAACAGCTTGCCCTGCTTAAAGACCTTGGCTGGTCAAGGAAACGTGAAAGCGACATAGAGCGTTTTCAGGCTGACGTTGACAGCTTTCCTGACGCTTGCCAATATGCAACAGCCGCCTATCTCCGGCAGACAATCCTGACGGCAAAGGCACG
>QZEE01000083.1 GCA_009917445.1 bacterium D16-76
TATTTCCCCATATCCCGATACAGGAAAGTCACCATCTGCACGCGGGTGCAGGCATCGTTGGGGGCAAAGGTGTTGTCACCAGTACCTTTGGTGATGCCCTCATTCACCGCCCACTGCACAGCGTCCTTGTAGAAAGCGTCTGCAGGCACGTCGGCAAAGTTGTTGCTGCCAGTGGCCGCAGGCTCGCTGTGGTTACGATGCAGGAAGGTCACCATCTGGCCGCGGGTGCAGGGGGCGTAGGGGTCAAAGGTGGTGTCGCTGGTGCCCTTGGTGATGCCCTTGCTTACCGCCCACTGGACGGCCTTCTGGATCTCAGCGTCGCTAGGCACGTCCGTGAAATTGTTCGTACCACTCACAGCCGGGCTGCCCGCCGCACGATACAAGAACACTACCATCTGGGCGCGGGTGCAGGGGTTGTAGGGGCTGAAGGTGCTGTAAGCAACTGTGTCGGTGCCCAGGGTGATGCCCTTTTCGACCGCCCACTTGATGGCTGTGCCATACTCGGCAATGTCGGTGGGCACGTCTTTGAACAGGTTGTAAATGTGGCTAATTGTAGCATTCACGCTCACGCTGCCCTTGGGCATGGTGAAGCTGTAGGTGCCGTCGGCGTTCTTGGTGGCAACAACGTTGCCGTTTTCGCCCTTGACGGTGATGCCGGTCACGATGTAGTAGGGCGCGTCGGGCTTGACGGTTACGGTTACCTTGTCGCCCTCTTTGGCGCTGCTGACGTTGGAAGTCATGCTGCCATTAGCGGGCTTAGTAACCGTAATGTTGCCGCTGGTGCCGGTAGAGCCGCCAGTGGAACCGCCAGTGGAGCCGCCAGGGGTATCAGTAGACTTGGTATACGTAAAGGTGTAGGGGGATCTTGCGTTCTCGGTGGTAGCTCCCTTGATATTTTCAGGGTTAAAGGCTTTTCCGCCATCGTTAATAATGAAGTTGCGACTGTCCCCGCTTACAGTGACACTTGCCGTAATATCCTTGAGCAGGGTTATGGTCTCGCCTTCCTTGACAGCGGCAATGGCTTGGGTAAGAGTCTCATACAAAGTGTCGCCAATCTTTGCCTCACAGGGGTTTTCGGCAAGAATAGTAAAATCGCTAAAACCGTTAAGACTAGTAAAAGTGAGAACATTGCTTGCAACAGTACCTTCGTAATAATAGGTGGTGCCCTTATGAACATGCTTTACCGTGCAGGGGCCATCTACGATAAAACCAGCAGGCAGGGGCAGTTTCACTTCGGTGGGAACAGCGATGGTTATTGGATCAGCGGTGCCAACGGAAACAGCATTGGCAGTATCAAAGTTGCCGTCCTCGGTGTCCCCATCAAATACCACAATGTCTTCTGCCTGAGTATTTGGGTCTTTTGTCGTCAGGATTGTCTGTTGCATGGGGGTGATGCTGAACGTGATTGCTGTAGCAGTGCCCTCATTCTCGGTTACGCTCTTAACAGCTACATCCATGTAAACCTGAACAGCCAAGTATACGTTACTAATTGTAGCATTTGCGTTACCTTCAACTTCTGTTATTGCCGTAGTGATCTTCTTCAATTCTGTATTGTTGCCATCGTTAATAGCTTCGGTCGGCACGTCAACGGTAGAAAGTGTCTCATTTAGGCTCTTTGCCACATTGTTTGCAGCCTGAGCGGCGGCGTTCGCTAAAACCTCAGCCTCAAAATTGAGTTTCGAGGTATCGGCTGCGTTATTAGCGAGAGCCTCCATTGCTTCTTTATGTGCGCCCTCGTCCATATTAGCAGGGACTTCTGGCACAGCGGGAGCAGCAACGGCGGGTTTTGCCTCGGAATCCTTGTCCACAAACAGTCCGCTCACATCAACGGGAACATCACTGCCACAGACCTTTACGGCAGCAACGCTCAGTTCGTCGCCAGCACCCTTAGTGATTGTGGCCGGTACGGAAACTACGGTTCCGTTGACAGTGACCTTGATAGTAACTTCCGTTTCCTGCTCTTCCTCAGCAAAGGTCACGGGGCCGGCAAGAATAATCTTCCCGTTTGCGTAGCTGGCTGTGACCTCACCGCCATCAATAGCGGCACTCGTGATAGCCATAGGGCTGCGCACGACCTTGGAGAAATCGAGGGTATAGTCGGCATCCTTAACATCCAGTACCTGCTTGCCGCCCTCGTCCTTGGTTGTGCCCACTGTCACGGTACATTTGTAGCCCTGGGAGGCGTAGTTGCCCAGATTGGTCACAAGCGTATCGCCATTGTCGGCGACCTTTACAAGATTGCCCTCGGTAATGCTGGTAATGAACGCGGATTTGCCCTCGGGGATGGTCAAATCGAGAGCAACGTAATTGCCATACTGCTGCGCGGGAACACTAGAAAAGCCCTCCCAAATGGCAAACTTGGATGTACCGGTGACAACGATAACGTTGTTTGTATCGGCATCGGCCGCTGTAATGTCGGTCTGGACATCCGTCATATTTTTTTCAAGCACTGTTCCTGTTGTTGCAATAGCGGAAAATTTTGCAGGGGCGGAAGGGGCTACATAAGGAGTAGTAGAAAGCTCCACAAGCTGAGTCTCCTCCACACCGCAGTCCTTTGTGACAGAGTTAAGGGGCGTGAAGACATATTTTATGTTTTCACCTTCCCCTGTTGCCTCATATTCAGGGACGCTTCCTTCCGTAATGGGAACAACGCTCACTTGGGCGTAGAGCGAATCCTTATCATTGAAATTGTTCTCTGAACCTTCGCCATAATACCACTGGGCCATCCGCTTAAAGGAGATGGCTAGGGCCTTTGATCCGGCCGCAGCGTTGTATGTGCTAAGGATAACCCCTTCTGCCTTATTCTCAGGGTACACATTTACAACAATGGTATAGCCAGCAGGTGCAGGCTTGTTCAGTTCCACATACAGGTATTTTCCTTCATCATTGTTGTTTGCCCAGCTGCCAGTATTCGTTTTGTCAATCGGGACAGCGGCCTTATCTGCCGCAATACCCATCCTGGCAATTTTATAGGTTGCCAGGTCTGTGGGCTGCTCTGCCGCCAAAGCCGTCATGGGCACCAAAGACAGCACCATCATAACAGCCAGCAGGGCCGCTAAAATTTTCTTGCTCATTTGATTTCATACCTCCTAAGATAAAATGGTCGGTCTCGGTTGTAAAAGTTCAGTTATCTGTCTCCTTCCTCTCGAATTTGCTTATGTAAAGCGCATGGCCTTTACGTCCCGCGCATAAGCACTAGCCTTGTTCCCGCAGCTTTTTCAAATAGCGGTAAAAGGTGGCGGAGGTCAAGCCGCTCTGTCGGATAGCCTCCAGGCGGGAAATCTCGCCCATGTGCCAAGCCTCGACTATTCTCTTGAAATTCTTTGGCACAGCGGCCTTGGGCCTGCCAAACTGCACTCCCTGGGCCTTGGCCTGGGCGATCCCCTTTTTCTGCAGCTCCTTGCGCTGGCGGCAGTTTCCCCGGGCAGCGGTGGACAGCACTTGCAGCGTGTAAAAATCCAGCCCCTGCACGGTTTCCGGGTCTGTGGTGAGCATAGGGCAATAGCGCAAAAGCTCCTCATATTCTGCAAGTAAATCCATGCGCTGCGCAGCCTCCGCCACAGCCAACACCTCCTTCATCCGGGTAGCTATCAAGTTGTGTACTTTTTGATTCAGCCCTGCCTTTGCCATAACAGCAAAAATTTTTTGTGAAATAGTTCATCAATCATACTCCAGCTCTTGCATTTTCAGGGAAAATGTGGTATTCTACAGATGAAAAAGTGGCTATCAAAAAGTACACCTTTTGATAGCCACTAGTCTTTTTTCTGTACCAGCCTGTATTCCCGCACCCGGCGGTAAAACGTGGCCACAGCTACGCCACACTCCTTCGCGGCTTCGCCCACTGTAATCCTTCCGCTCTCCCATCGCCGCACAATCTGCCCGAAATGGGGCGGCATCTC
>QZEE01000084.1 GCA_009917445.1 bacterium D16-76
CCGGAGCGCCATGTACGCTACATTGCCCTGAACGATGGCGTTGACACGCTGAACCAGACCAGCAGCATGGACATTACGCCGTTCAAGCACATCCTAAATGATATGTACGCCAAGGATATTTCCACAAAAATTAAGTCCACGCTTCATACTAAAGCAAGGCGCGGCGAATACCTTGGCGCACTTGACCCCTACGGCTACCTGCGGCATCCAGACGATAAGCACAAGCTGATTATTAACGAGGAAACCGCGCCGGTTGTCCGGCGGATGTTTGAAATGTGCGCGGCAGGGATTGGGTCAAGGAGCATTGCAACAGCCCTGAATAACGAGGGCATCTTATCCCCCAAGGAATACACACGTTTCCGCAAGCACAACCCTGAACGGGATGGCGAGTTTGAACGCCGCCACTTCTGGACGCGGACTTATGTGCAGTTTATGTTGAAGAACGAAATCTATGTAGGAAGCATGGTGCAGGGACGGCAGTACACGCCATCCTACCGCAGTAAGAAGCGGGAACCCATCCCCAAAGAAGATTGGGTAGTTGTCCCTGATATGCACGAGCCTATTGTATCGCGGGAACTGTTTGACGAAGCGCAGAAACGCATGGGAGCGAGGAAAAAGACCATTAAGGCGAAAGACGAGCCTGATTTGTTTGCAGGGCTGTTCTTCTGCGAAGCCTGCGGAACTTCCATGCTGCCCAAGGTAAGCCAGCAGAAATACTTCTACTACAACTGCGGGCGCAGCCACGCGATTGGACAATTAGCCTGCTCCAGCCACTACATCAACCGTGACACCTTTCATCAGGCAGTGCTTGAGGACATCCGCCGCAATGCAAAACTGTTCAGCGAGGACGCTGAAAAAGCCGCACAGCGGCTCATGGAACTGAAATGCGCCGACCAGCAGAAACAGACCGTAACGATGAAGCGCGACCTTGCATCGGCAAAGAAGCGGCTTGCTGACCTGGATGTGAAGCTGAAACGCACTTACGAGGACAATATGAGCGGCAAGCTGCCCGACCACATCTTTACCATGTTTATCGCAGATTACGATACGGAACGGGCAACGCTGAAAGCGAACATTGCAGAGATGGAAAAGGCGCTGGAAAAGGTTCGGGATACCAAAGCCGATATTGACCGCTTCGCAGCCCTTATCCGAAAATACACCAGCTTTGAAAAACTCGACCGCTTCATGCTTCACGAACTGATTGACCGGATTACGATTTATGAAACGCCGGGTATGGGGCGCTGCCGCAAGGGAAAGGAAAAGCGCATTACTATCTACTACAAATTTGTCGGGGCTATCCAATAAAGCAAAAACGGCATCCCCTATGGATGCCGAAAAAAATAACTTGGCTTTACGTCCTTTTGACTTCTCATCATCTCTTGAAAGGCGCTCGTAAAGGGCTGTAATCCTCGCTTTTCCTGCCTTTTTTGACATTTTTTACACCTCCGTTTCTGTATGTAGATTTTCAGTTTAGAGAAGTTAGTTTTACCGTCTGGAAAAAGTATATCCCTCCGGGGCCAGCTCTATGGCGGTGACGGTTTCCCCAAAGGTGGATGCCCAGGCGTCAAAGTGAAGCAGCTCTTTCTCCTGCAACAGCGCATATTGCAAATACTTCTGCATGGTATACATCTGTCATACTCTCGTCCATCCGCACCTTGAACGGGTGGTTGGGAAAGTCGCTGATTTCAGCGATGGGCAAGTCGGTCACATAGCTGCGCTGGGCGTTGTCCCGTTCCTCCTGGGCGGTGAACATACTATCGACTGAGGTCAGAAGTCCGGCTGCGCTGCTTTTCGCCAATCTTCAACACCTCCTTTGTCAGACTGCGGTAGGCTTCCGCCGCCCGCCCCCTGGGTTCATGCTGGAAAATACTCTTGTCCGCTGTGCTGACCTCCGCCAGCCGCACCGTGGCCGGGATCACCGTGTCCAGCACGGGCAGGTGACGCCCAAAGTTGGATTTGACGCTGTTCACAATGTCCTTGCGGAACGTGGTTTCATTCGCCATTGTCAGGAACACGCCGCCGATCTTCAGCCGGGGATTGATCTGACGCTGGATGCTCCGCACGGTGCCTACCAGCTCCGTCATGTCCTCCGCCGCCAGATAGTCCGCCTGAACGGGCACAAGCACATGATCCGACGCGGACAGGGCGTTGATGACCAGCATACCCAGCGAGGGGCGGCAATCCAGCAGAACATAGTCATAATCCCGCTTCACGCTGTCTACATACTGCCGCAGCACCGTTTCCCGGCTCATCACGTTCACCAGCCCCATCTCCACGGCGGACAGGCTGCGGTTCCCCGGCACAAAGTCAAAGCCCTCATGGTGGTGCATGATCTCCGGGTGGTTGCGGGGCATTGTCCCGGCCACAACATCGTTCATGGCATTGGCAAGGGTCAGGGGCAGGTCGTGGGGCTTGCGCTGGCCCAGCATCTTGGTCAGATCACCCTGGGGGTCTACGTCCAGCAGGAGAACTTTCTTTCCTTCCAGCGCAAGACCGGCTCCCAGGTTGTAGACAGTTGTGCTTTTGCCAACTCCGCCCTTTTGATTTGCTACGCTTATCACTTTCGATTTCGCCATTTTGGGGTTCCCTCCTTTCATAGATTTAGCCGCCTGCGGCGAAACAGACGGCTATGTACGGGCATGGGAAAAGCCGCCTTTTCCATGCAGAAAAGACGGCCTATCCAGTCGGGCGATATGTGATTTTAGAGGGTGGGTCAAAGGGCGGCGCAAAACCGTATGTCCGCATTTCCCGGTGTTTCGTCGTATCAAAGCTCATTCCCTGGTAGTAAATTCGTAGTAATTGGGGTGGTCTGTTGTCAGGAAATGCGGCGTAATGCGCTGTTCCACAAGGTTTTGCCGGTTCTTACAAAATATTTTCCGTAAATGTAATGCGCAAAAGCCAGTCGCTTAGTCGCAGAGCTGCGCAAAGAGAAAGTGGGGATGTACACTTGCAGAAGAAACAGCAGAAATCGAGATGGATACATTGTCCCTCATGTGGAGGCAAAACACGCAATAAAGTGTATCAGGACACCGTCCTTGTGAACTTCCCCCTATTCTGTCCAAAATGCAGGAAAGAAATGCTGATAGATGTTGTACAATTCAAGATGATTGTTAAAAAATGAGCCAATCGTATTATATGGAGAGCCTGCATCCTCTATCGAGGATACGGGCTCTTTTCTGTTCTACTTGATATTAATGGCAGAACTTGCTCGAATCGCGCTAAGGATGGACTCAATGATGGGTACCAACGAAAGTGCCTCCTCTTCGTTGCAGTCCTCCACCAAGAGCCTTAGTCGACGAAGGCCGGGGCTGTCGCGGAGAAGTTCGGGGTAGAAAACTTCCCGTGAATCAATTTTTAGAGAACGGATTAAGGGGTATAAGACTTCCAATTTAGGATTTCCCTTATAGTTCTCTATGTTCAGAACGGTTCGGACGTCCACATCTGCAACCTCCGCAACCTGTCGCTGTGTGATTTCAAGTTCACCTCTGGCTCGCTTTACAGCATCTCCCAACGGGCGTGTAAATTCTGGCATTCTGCTTTACCTCATAAATATTGTACAATACATGCTGCTTCGACAAAACACACAGGAATTCCTTAAATTCATGTATTGTAATTCCTGTAAGGAGTGAAATCAAACTTATGGCTTTGCCACTGCTTGACGCTATTAAAACTACAAAAGTGTATTTCAATGTTCAGAGGTAGAGCAGTGTGCTATTGGAAATGTATTCCAATACACCTCATTATATGAGGAAAATTATTTTTCTATTGACCTGTTCAAATTTGTAAGGTGCCGAGGCCCGCCAATCAATCGTTTTGCCAACCCCAAAACAGATTGATTGGCGGAATCATGGTGGAGTACACACCAAAGAAA
>QZEE01000085.1 GCA_009917445.1 bacterium D16-76
AAGTTTCTGAAGAAATCACTTGCGGCGCTTCTGGCTGTTATGCTGGTCGTCGCAATGGTTCCTCTCAGCGCCCTTGCTGCCGATGAGTTAGTCCCCTTTGTGTACGTTAACAGCAAGGAGACTACCTTTGAAAACGGCACTTTTAAGGGCGAGGTATCTGGCTTGGGCGGCATTGACCTGACTTGGGCACAGCCCAGCGGCAATATGCCCGAGAATACGACTATGGCTGTCGATTTCATCGCCAAGAATGGCCAGACAATCAATAGCACGATCACAAACTTGGAGAACGTTGCCGAGCGCGATGGCAACGACTTTACCCTGCAAGTAAAGGTGACTGTCAACGATGAAAGCGATTCTTCTGCCCCCGTGAAGACTGAGGAGACCTATCCCCTGGTCATCACCCTGAAGGAAGACGCGGCCAAGAATAACGCCAACATCCGCGACATCTACATCGACGGCGTTACCGCTACGGTCAGCAACGTGGAGAACCTGATCACCTTGAACATGGGCTTTGGCGCTACTCTGCCCACCGAGTTGCAGACCTCGTCGCCTACCCCCTACGTGGGCGAAAAGGACAAGGCGACTGATGCTAATTTCAAAAAATTGATCAACTGGTTCACTCCCGAGAATCTGGACCACGTAAACAAGATGACTTGGACCAAGAAGGCCGCCACCGATCCTTACCCCTTCACCCTGAAGGTGGAGACCGAAAGCGGGACCAGCAAAGAGTTCAATGTAAAGCAGGTTTGGGAAAAGGGCTTCACCAGCTTTATAGTGCCCAACCAGATCGGCGACACCCGCATTAGCACCGACGGCAAAAAGGTTGACATCGACATGCCCGCTACTACCGATTTCAGCAAGCTGATCGTGCCCACCTTTGAGCTGGACAGCAAGCAGGTTTCTGTTAAGACCAAGAGCAAGCAGGGTGATGTCAATGGTGCCAACGCTATTGGTACCCCCGGCACTCCCAGCAATGTTGCTGTGACTTCTGGTGTTACCGGTCTTGATTTCAGCCAGACCATCACCGGCACAGGTGCTCCCACTGGCGGTGACAAGGCTGTTCTTTTGAACTTGACCAACACAGACGGCAAAGTGAACGAAGTTGTCGTGACCCTGCACGTAAAGCCCTACAACACCAATGACCTTAAGTCTGTTGAGTTTGTGAATACCGGCGCTAACACTGCTTATCAGGGCAGCGTGAAGACCGATGTTGCCGAGAGCGGCACTACCAAGGTTTATGTTAGGCATAATGCTAACCTGGCCGGCAAAGCCAACATCAAGGTTGTTGCTTCTAAGAATGCAACTGTTACTATTGACGGCCAGAACATCACTGGCACCGCTGGTTCTGATGTTGGTTCCCATCATAGCGAGTACACTTTGGCCATGGTCGACGTAAAAACCGGCACGGTCACCATCCGCGTCACCCCCGAGGACGCCACCCCCTCTAAGGAGTACCGCATCGATCTGGTGAAGGATATTGACGAGGGCCAGATCCGCTCCTTCTTCATTAAGGGCAATGGCAACACCTTTGTTGGCAAGATTGATGCCAGCGCCAAGAGTGTTGTGGTTGATGTGCCTTATTCTGAGGGTTATGCGGGTTTTGATGGGACTAACGTCCCTCCTGCCCCCACAGGCATTGCAAACTATGATGTTTACATGACCCTTACTGCTGGCGCCGAAGCTACTTTCCTGAATACAAATATCGGTGGAATCGGCGTTGCCAAGGTCTCCTCTATTTTGGGTGACAAAAAGGTGAACGATGTCTTCTCCGTAACTAATGCCCCCTTTGTATTGCCTGGCAACGACCTGGAAGTGAAGATTTCTACTCCTAGTGCAGTTATTGGCGGCACTCCTGACGTTAATAACTGGAAAATTCGCATCAACGTTGGCAAGCCCAGCTACGGCCACACTATGTTCAACAGCGGCAACGAGCTGGTTGGCACCAACAACCTGGGCCTCATCACCGCTGACAACACCTACAGTGACATCACCGTAGGCACTGGCACGGATACCAATGGCAACCAGATCAACACCATTGAGGTGAAGGTGCCTTATAGCTTTAATGCTAATTATTTGGCTTTCACCAAGTGGAACGTGAGCGAAAATGCTGTTGTTGCACGTACTAAGTACAGTAATGGTACTTTGAGCAACTGGCTAAAGAAAATGCCCACAGATAGCTATGATGACTTGAATGACAAGTATCTTATTCCCAACATTAGCACTAACAAGCCTAACATTGCTAATGCTGTGATGTCCGATGGCCGGATTTCGACCAATAATGCACAGGCTATCTATGTTATTAACCAGAGTGCCTGGGGCAATGCCGGCGAAGGTTCTTTGACTGCTTTGGCCAACCTTAAGCCTGCCGATTACACCGTATACTACCTCTACTGCGTAAAGCAGCCCGCCGCGACCGGTGCGGAGATTGTTAGCATTGAGTCTACCACCGACAAGAACGTTACCGCTAAGCTGAACCCTGTTACCAAGCATGTTGAAATTACGGTGCCGTATTCTTACAGTGTGACTTCTAACAATCCCATGTTCTCACTGAACTTCACGCTTTCCTCTCAGGCTTCTATGAAGGCTTTGCGTGGTTCCAGTTACACCGGTACAGATGGTGCCGGCGGGTCTGGTCAAACTGATGGTTTCATTAAGTTAACTTCTGATAAGGGCACAACTGCGACGTTAGACCGGAGTTTCTTCTACGTCTATGGCGGTATGCTTATAGCTGCGAAAGAAGAAGCGGCTACCAATACCGTGAACGTTCTGGATAATGCTGCTACGCCTGGTGCAGTTGCTAACAAGGAAGGCAAGCTCGTTGTTACTTCCGAGTCCGGCACTGTCACCAACGAGTACCCCATTGACTTCAAGATTGACTTGGAGCAGACCGAAGCCAAGCTGAACAGCCTGAAGGTTGCCGGCGTAAACGGCACCATTGGCGAGCTGGACAGCGACAGCAAGGCCACCGTTACCCTGGAGCTGCCCGTAGGCACCCAGCTCAACGAGCAGACCATTGACCTGGCTGTTTCCAAGATGGCTAAGGTTACCGTAAACGGCTTTGACTACAGCGCCGACCGCAAGTTCGACCTGAGCAAAGACGTGACCATCAAGGTTGTTTCCGAAGACAAGAGCAAAGAAAATACCTATATTTTGAAGACCACACTGCGTCAGGGCTTTAACGACGTCCACGAGAACGATTGGTTCTACAGCGAAGTCATGGAGGCTGTGGCCAACGGCTGGATCAAGGGCCGCGGCAATGGCATCTTCGATCCCTACGGCAGCATGAACCGCGGCGACTTCGCCCTGATCATTGCCCGTATGGATAAGTCCTTTGACGCAACCGACAGCGAAGGCTGCCCCTTCCCCGATGTTACCGGTGAAGAGTACCAGGCCGCTGCCAAGTATGTGTACGAGAAGGGCTACATGACCGGCGATCCCGACGGCAACTTTGCGCCCAGCCGTGCACTCAACCGCCAGGAGGCCGCTAAGGTCATGTGCATCATGAACGGCCTGGCCGAAGAAGCCGGCGAGACCACTTACGCCGACAACGCCACAATCTCCGATTGGGCTAAGGGCTACGTAAAGGCCGCCACCACCGCCGGTATCTTCAAGGGCGAGGGTGAGGACTTTAACCCCGGCCGCTACCTCCGCCGCTGCGAGGGCGCCGCTATCCTGGTTCGTTCCGCGAAATAAGGTAATTTCAACTCACCTAAATTTTATCATTACCCACTAAGGCAGGTGGGGGGCAGCATAAGCTGCCC
>QZEE01000086.1 GCA_009917445.1 bacterium D16-76
AAGTTTCTGAAGAAATCACTTGCGGCGCTTCTGGCTGTTATGCTGGTCGTCGCAATGGTTCCTCTCAGCGCTGCGGCTGATGAAATGCCCGAATTCCCCTTGCCAAACATGACCCGCCTGTATATAAACGGGAGTGATGTGGCTTTGGAGGACGGCGTTTTTGCGGCCGACATTGCGGAAGATGCCGATGACGTAGAACTCCGCGCTGACAGCGGCAGCTTGGGTACGGCTGGTTTTAACCAGGCTACCCTGGCAGTCCTGAAGTCTGATTCTGTAACCAGCAAGCAGGTTACTACTACTGCGGCTGATTTTGACTTTGCGGACTATGCTACAGAAGAAAACGGTGTGGTTACCCTTAAGCTGCGCTTGACTTCTGTCGGCAACAAGGAAAGCTTCAAGGATTTTGAAGTGAAGCTGACCCGCACCACCCAGGGCACCACCGCCGAACTGGAGAGCGCTACGCCCATCCAGAGCACCGGCCTGTACACGGCTGAAATTGGCGACCATGTCATCAATGTTACCGTAGCCCGTAAAGCTGGAAGCACGACTGGCTCTACAAACCCTTCTATTACTTTGAAGGCGAAGGATAACGCTACTATTGCTGGCACTGTTAGTGGTACATCTCTTACCGCTGGCAATACTGTGCGCGTTGACAAAGTTGCAGATGGCGAAACCATTACCATTACCTCCGAGTCTGGCAACAACACTGCCGAGTGGACTTTCAAGGTGACCTATGTTGATGCCCTTGACAGCCTTTCTGTCAACGGCGTTGCTGGCGTTATTTCTGATAAAGTAACCAATGATGACGGCAATGCTTTTAATACTGCGACTCCCGATGGCAAACCCGATACAGTCACAGTTTCTTTGGACGCTGACGTGTTTACCGATTCCCTCGGTAATCCTATCGCTAATCCGAACACTAAGAAGCTGCCTGTGAGCTTGGCTGTTAAAGGCAATGTTCCCTATGTTTATATTAACAGCAGCGATGCAGCGACCTCCTACAATGATAGCACCGGTAGTGCGACATCAACAAAGGTAAACGCTGGGAAGGAATATCCCTTTGTGGTTCCTGTTAACGCCGCTAATCCTACCAAGGTTTCTCTGTGGGTTCCCAGTGGTGCTTGGGGGAACACTGACGCAAAGACTGATTTCCAGAAGTACATCCTGGTCATCGAACTGAAGAAGAACAACAGCACCGCTATTGAGTCCGCTGTTATCATGGACGAGATTGCCACTATTGATGGCGCTAAGATTCATGCTGTGCTGCCTGAACAGACTGCGACCGGTGCTACTATTAATCTGGGTGCCATTAACGACATTAAGCTGGTTACCGATAGCAGCGTGACAAGCGTGTACATGGAAAGCAATGTTATTGGCACCAACTTCTTTAGTGCAACTGCTACCGCCAATACACCTGTTGCTGGCAAGTGCACATGGGTTGTAGACAGAACTGGATCCGGAAAAACTGCTGACCTTTCCAGCCCCAAGATCATCACTGTGACGGCTGAGAACGGCGAAATCCAGCAGTACACCATTTCTGCCGAGAAGGACACCAACCGCACTTTGGCAGAGCTTAACTCCATTACCCTGCAGGACCCCGCCGGCAACCGTTACGACGGTGTGATCTCCGGCCACAAGGTCACCTTCAACAACATCCCTTACATGACCACCAGCCTGGCTGACTGGAAGGTTTTCGCTGAGCCCAATGCCAGCGCGACGGCGCAGGTTAATGGCACCACAATCGTAAACGGCACTACTAACGGTGGTAATCTTTATTTCAACTTGCTTGGGACTGTTCCCGCAAACCGTACCTTCAAATCGGCACAACTCTTGAAAGTGCAGAACAAGAATGACCGTAGTGTATTCACCGATTACGAAATGGAACTGGTTCTGGTTGCCCCCAAGACTGGCAACACCATTTCCTCTATGAAGGTTTCCGCGCAAAAAGTAACTCCCGTAGGTGTAAAGAACAATGTCGTCTATAGCAAAATTACGGACGGCAATACAATTACCGCTGAGTTTAGCCACAGTGCTACAGACAATACCGGTAAAATTACGCTGAAACAACCCTTTAGCTTGAGCAAGAGCAACACTTCTGCGACGGGTGGCATTTTCGATGTCGTGACGGAGTTTGTGACCAAGGATGGCGGCGTAGCATATATCGGCGCTGTAAATCCGTCCAATGGCGACTTTATCCTTTATGACGGTGCTGGTACCCAGGTTGCAGATGCAGCAGGCGTTGCAAAAAGTAAGGTTGGTGCCCTTGTTGAAAATAAGAAAAATTTCTCGTCTTCTTATATCCATGTGAAAAATAACAGCGGTATAACTGCTGGCCTTACAATTTTGGTTCTTCCCGAAGAAATTGCTCGAAAAGGTGCTACAGTTGCATCGGGCAGTGCACGTTTTGTCAATGCCGATAAGGCATATGGCACACTGTACAGCTTTGAGGAAGTAGTCCTCGAGCCCGAGCACAACCCCAACCTCAAGTCTATTGCCATTGGCGACACCACGTTGACCATCAGCGGCGACAAGATTACTGGCACCCTGCCCTACAGCAAGACGATTGCTACTGTGAATGGCGATGAAAAGGCCCAGTTTGTTACCTTTGAGACCCAGAGCAACTTTGCTTACTGGACGAACTTTAACTCTGAGGGCAAAGTAGAGGGCGTTGAGCAGGCTGTAGGTGCCACAAATATGAAGCTTGTCTTTAAGCAGGCCGCTGACCATAAGGTAGAAGTTTATACCTATAATGGCGCGAATGCGACGGCTATGACCGACAACGAGTTTACTGTTAGCGCAGAAGATTGCTTAGTTGGTGGTGGTGCGGCTGTGCATTCCACCCACAAGTACACCTTTGACCTCAAGTGGGCTGACCCCAACACCGAGGCGAAGATTACAAGCTTTAGCGTGACTGGCCGCACGGGGGCCATCAGCGGGCAGAACGTGACCGTGGCTGTGCCCTACCTGACCGACGTTAAGGGGCTTATCCCCACCTTCACCCTGTCCTCCGGCGCCACCATGAAGCTGGACGATGCCAGCAACGGCGTTATCGAGAGCGGCAAGACCACCCTGGACTTCAGCAACCCCGTAAAGGTTATTGTTAAGTCTGAGGACGGCAAACGCACCGAGCACTATACCATCACCGTCAACGAGGGCGAGATGTTCACCGACGTGAACACCAACGACTGGTTCTATGATGTTGTGTTGAAGGCTGCTACCGAAGGCTGGATCAACGGCCGCGGCGACGGCATCTTCGACCCCTACAGCACCATGACCCGCGCTGACTTTGCCAATATCATTGCCAAGATGCAGGGCTTCAATCCGGATGATTACACGGATTCCCGTTTCGCCGATGTTCCCAGCAGCCACTATGCAAGCGCTGCCATTGCTTTCTGCGCCGACAAAGAGTACATCAACGGCGTAGGCGACAATAACTTCGACCCGGGCGCCAACATCACCCGTGAGCAGGCCGCGGCCATTATCTGCCGTGTCAATGGCATTAAGGAAGAGGCCGGCAACACCACCTACGCAGACGACGCGAACATTTCCACCTGGGCCAAGGGCTACGTAAAGGCCGCCACCACCTCCGGTATCTTTGAAGGCGAAGGCGAAGGCTTTAACCCCCAGCGTCCGCTCCGCCGCTGCGAAGGTGCCGCCATCCTGGTACGTTCCACCAGCAAGTAAGGTAATTTCAACTCACCTAAATTTTATCATTACCCACTAAGGCAGGTGGGGGGCAGCATAAGCTGCCC
>QZEE01000087.1 GCA_009917445.1 bacterium D16-76
CAAAAGGGGCTTGGGGAATCCCCAACAAGCAGCGCCAGGAGCCGGATGGCTATCCTGGGGCATTGCTTGCCTCTTTTCTCCGAAAATGAAAAGAACCAGTGAGAGAATCGTTAAATTTCACTCACTGGCTCAATTCGTTTCAAATTTTTCGGACAACTCTGTCAGTTCTTTCACCGTTTCTTGGGTGTGATGCAACAGGGTGTCACGCATTTCTGGCGGACAGCTGGAATAAAGCATTTTCATCTGATTGACACCCTCATCCTCCAGAGAAATATCTGGATTTATAAGCGTATCTAAAGAGATGTGCAGGACCTTTGCCAATGCTCTTAAAATCAAATAAGAAGGATTCATTTTCCCCTTTTCGATATTGGCGATTTGCTTTACAGAAACATGGCTCAGATCCGCAAGCTCCTGCTGTGTCAGGTCTTTTTTCTTTCGGGCTTCCCGCATTTTTTGCCCCAAAGCAGTCAAATCATCAATCGGCATAATCGTTCACCTCAAGAATATTGTATCGTTCCGGTTTATGCAAAGAAATAACCTTATTGTACCTGATGAACGGTATGATTATGCTGATTTTTGTGGAGCAATAGATAGGGATAAACTTGTATTCTTCGAGCAAACGAAATATAATTAGGGTTGAGCAAAACTCCGATTTGCTCATAAGACTATACAATAAATAGTGCTATCCGACTCGCTTGAGCCCTATATATTGTGGCTCAACTTTGCAAAACTCGCGTTTTGCTCAACCCTAAAATATAATATTTTAGGAGGTGCAAAATGGACTACATAACATTAAAAGAGGCAAGCCAAAAATGGGGAGTTTCAGTTCGACAGATAAACTATTATTGCGCCGATAGCCGTATCCTCGGGGCTGTGAAGATGGCGACAATCTGGCTGATACCGAAAGACGCAGAGAAGCCTGCTGACAGGCGTAGGAAGAAGGGAAAAAACAACCAATGAGATTAACGAAAAAGTGAATTTGACTGATTATAGACTTTTTCCTATTATGATACCAGCGAGCGAGGTGAAACCATGAGTTATACGATTATGATCATAGATGATGAACAGATGATTTTAGATATGCTTCGGGATCAGTTTGAAATGGAGCAATATCAGGTCATTACCGCAAAAAGTGGTGAAGAGGCCCTGCAAAAACTGACCCAGCAGCCAGATATTATTTTGCTGGATATCAATATGCCAGGGATGGATGGCCTTGCGTTGTGCCGGGCAATCCGCGATCATGTAACCTGCCCCATCCTATTCTTAACCGCCCGGATTGAGGAAGCGGATCGTGTAGCAGGCTTGCGGGCCGGTGGGGATGATTATATTTTGAAACCGTTCAGCCTGGCTGAGCTGACTGCTCGTGTAGAGGCCCACCTGCGCAGAGAGAGCCGTATCCAGCAAAAAATCAGTGTCCGGGGCTTTGGAGACATTGTGGTGGACTACGCCGCAAGGACTGTCTCGCGAAATGGCCAGCCCATAGAACTTTCCAAGGTGGAATTTGATATAGTGGAACTGCTTTCCCTCCACCCTGGACAGGTATTCAGCCGGGAGACCATTTATGAACAGGTGCGGGGTTTTGACGGCACCGCTGACAATGCTGTGGTGAAGGAACACATCCGCCGCATCCGAAACAAGCTGGGGGCGCAGTATATTGAAACAGTCTGGGGGTGCGGCTATAAATGGGCAAAATAAAACACTGGCTTCACTCCATGCCTCTCCGCCGGGCTTTTGTATCACTTGTCCTTGTTATGGCGGTGCTTGTAGCTGGTATTTCAGCAGTAACCATTTTTACCTGTGTCAACGTGCAAAATCAAATCTTGGAAAGTGTGACTGACTACCAGGTGTTACCGCCCCAAGAGACTGAGGATGAATATAACCTGGTGATTGCAGATAATAAACAGATCGTCCCAGGGGAAAATGGACAGCTTGTGATTTTATCCACCGAGTACCAAATCGCCAACCTGAGCGATACACAACGGGTCGCCTACTATGCGGCAAAAGCAGCCGTAGTCCTGGTGCCGACCTTGCTTTTCGTGCTTGGTACGATTTTCTGCGCCTGGATGTTCTATTCCATCAAACTGAAACAGCCGCTATCGTTACTCTTACAGAGCACCGACCACATATCACAGAGTGACCTGGATTTTTGTTTGGATTATCCCGCTTCGGACGAAATGGGTGAACTCTGTCGCGCGATGGACACCATGCGGGCCGCCCTCCTAAAAAATAATCAAGAGACTTGGGCTATGATGGAGGAGCGGCGCAAGCTCAGCGCCTCCATCGCCCATGACCTCCGTACCCCCATCACCGTGATGAAAGGCTACACAGAATATCTCTCGCATAATGTTCCGCTTGGACGCATCAGCGAGGACAAACTGATGGACACGATCCGCAATCTTTCTTTGGCAACAGACCGACTGGAACAGTATGCAAACCAGGTGCGCGAGATACAGGCGATGGACGCCATCCCAGTGAAGCCAAAATCCTGCTCTTTGCGGAAATTTTTTGAGGAACAGGAGGACGAATACGCCGTTTTAGCGCAGCAGCACCAGCTTCAATTCTCTATGGATATTAGTGGGGTTCCGGATATTCAGGTCATGCTGGATGGGATCTTGGTACATCGTATGATCGACAATGTGATTTCTAATGCCCTGCGCTTCGCCCGCCGTGAGATCACATTAAAGGCCGGGTGGCAAGAAGGTCTGCTTACAATTCAAGTACATGATGATGGGAAGGGCTTTTCAGAAGAATCCCTCCGCTCCGCCACAAGGCCGTTTTACAAGGAAAATACGGAAAATGGCCACTTCGGGCTTGGCCTCTCGATCTGCAACACCCTTTGTCAGAAACAGGGTGGAACGCTCTCTCTGAGCAATAACAACGGAGCTTGCGTAGAAATGCAGATACAAGCGGAAAAAATTGATGCCGATTGACCAATCGTAGACCTTTTCCAATTATGCTCTCCTTATCCTAACGATAAGGAGAGTATTTTTATGCACAGATTTCTTTTTATTTCATTGGCACTTGTATGTTTGCTGGCTGGGTGCAGCGCGCCGCAGACCAGCGACCCAGCCACGGATGAATCGGACAACCTGGACGCCTATTTTGAGGAAGAACCAGCGGATAATGAGGTGGGCTCTGCGGAATTTGGTCTGCAAGACCCGATGGACATGGTTTATACCTACGATGGTGAGCCCTTGGAAATTCCGTTCTCCATAACTGGCGCTTCTTCTGGAAAAACCACAGAGATTGGCGTCCTCCTATTTGTGGATGGGATGGCCCAGCCCTATTCCGCAGTCTATGAGGATGGTACAGAGCTTGAGGAAAGCTATATGCAGGTCTTTAACCTGGATTATGGACAGCAAGAGAATTTCAACATGGTATTCCAGCCAGTGACCGGCAAAGCGGGGGAAACCGTCCCTGTTATGGCTGTCACAATTCTGGAGCCCAGTTTTGTAGCAGAAGGGCCCGATAATCCGCGTTATGGCTTCCACCACCAGGAATCTGCAACCATATCCCGCCAGATTTCTTTTGCAGCAGACGCCCCCGTACAGACATTGGCCGCAGCCGGTACGGACTACAATGTGGTGGATTTGCCGCAGGACGTATTAGGGCACCACCGCACAAAACAATAGACACCGAGGAAGAGATAGTGATATAATAGACACATGAATAAACAAATA
>QZEE01000088.1 GCA_009917445.1 bacterium D16-76
CCCTACGGCCCCTGCACCCGCGGCCAGATGGTGACCTTCCTGCACCGCAACCACAGCGAGCCTGCGGCCACCGGCAGCAACAATTTTGCCGACGTGCCCGCCGACGCTTTCTACAAGACTGCTGTGCAGTGGGCAGTAAACGAGGGCATCACCAACGGCACCGGCGATACGACCTTTGCCCCCAACGATGCCTGCACCCGCGTGCAGATGGTGACTTTCCTGTATCGGGATATGGGGAAGTAAATCGTACTAAATTGCGTATAAGAAATCACATATCTATCTAAGGGGAAGGGCAGCGCATAAGCGCTGCCCTTCCTTCCATTAGAGAAAAACCGCCTCCTGTGGTGCCGTAATGCAGGTAGAAGGTGGCTGGCCCCACAGCTCTACCACGGAGCTTTAACAACGCCTGGTAGAACAGCCTCTCAGAGCGCCCATCCATGTTTGACGTCACTTCATCCAGGATCAAGACGTCGTTGCCCATAAGTAGCTGTCCTGCAAGGATGAGACGCTGCCTCTGCCCCCCGAAAGCCTGGGGCCGTTTTCACCCATTAGATTGTCGTAGCTGGCGAACGCATGCTCTCCAACATGCGTCACACCGCCTTCTATGACCACCTGGCGGATCTCATGACGATACCCCCACCAGGGGGCAGTACCATCCTGATAATCGCTCATAGCGCCGGTGCCCATTACGGTCAGCACACCGGTGTTCCGGTTCAGACTCCAGGCCACATTTTTTCCGCAGCTGCCGGAGGGCGCTGCCGCAAGGGCAAGAGGCGCTATACCGGTGTGCAGTGCAAAAGGGCCCGGATAGCGGGCATGAGGTTACCATTTGTGGAGGGGCGAAACAGCCCCCACCCTTTGGGCAATCAGGCTTGCGGCCATTTGCAGCTGGTAGGGATGGGAGGCAAAATCCTGCCCCGACCGGAACGTCAGCAGCCTATGGGCGGGCAGGCCCTTTTGGGCAAACCGCTCCCGTATGTCCGGGCACCCCGTCACCAGCCAAGCCTTTGGTCCGCCTCGCAGGACATGGCGGGGCAGGCCGTAGTCAAAATAAATGCCGGTGTAGCTAAAAATGATCACCAAGTCCTCCGGCCCGGCGGCAGAAAGGAAGTCCTGCTGTTCCCGGAAAGCCACCTTTGTCAAGGCGTTTTTGCCCAGCATGGTCAGATCGCTTTGCAGGCTGATGGCGGCGGCCTCAGCCTTCAGCAGCCCAAAAGCCGCCACCCGCTTTGCCTCTTTGATTTCCTCCGCCAGACGCCCCAACGCCTCATAATCAAGGCTTTCCGCCACAAGCCCCAGGCTTCCCTGCACGCGCCCGCAAAAGTCCAGGCCCTGATCCTTGGGCGGCAGGCCCCGGCCGTACAGGGTAAAGGTTTTTTCTGTCTGGCGCATCAAGTCCCGCAGCTCGCCAAAATCCTCCAGGCCGATGTCCCGGCAGAAGCGGCTTACCGTAGCCTTGGAGACAAAGCACTCTGCCGCCAGCTTTTCTATGCTCACGTCTTCCAGACAGTCCAGCCGTTCCAACAGATAGCGGGAAATGCGGCAGTTGTTGGACCCCTCTTTCCCTGCCGCCAGCTCCGACAGCAGTACAATGGGCAGTTTCCCGTAATAAGCCATACAACACCTCCACAAAAATAAAGGGCCGGGATCATTGCCCAGCCCCTTTATTATATCACATCATGCGGTGATCCCGCCAGCAAAATCGTACATAAGCCGCTCCCTTAGTTCTGTCGTGTCCTGGCCCAACACCTCCGCCAGCTTGAACGCAAAGGGGTAGCCGGTGGCGGGCCCCTGGCTGGTGACCAGGTTTTGGTCGGCCGCCGCCACGTCGTCGCAGAAAACAGCCCCGGGCAGCTTCTCCGCATAGCCGGTGTAGCCTGTCATCCTCTTGCCCTCTATGACCCCAGCCGCCGCCAGCACCGTGGTGCCGGAGCATAGGGCGCTCAGAATTTTGCCAGGGGTTTTGTCCCACCTTTGCAGCAAGTCAATCACCTTGGGGTTGTTTTTAAGGTTCTCCCCGCCGGGACGGCCCCCGGGCAACACCACCACGTCATAGCCTTCTATTTCCTCACTGAAAGGTTTATCGCCCTTTAATACCATGCCGTGCATCCCCTTGACCCAGGGGCCGTCAAAATAGAAGGTGTCGCAGGGGATTTCCAGCCGCCGCATCACATCCACAATGGTAAAGGTCTCGCCTTCCTCAAAGCCTTCTGCCAACAAAACCGCCACTTTACGCATGAGCCTCGCCCTCCTTAAACGCGTTGAAATAGACCATCCGGTTCTTTACCGCCAAGCTGTCCCCGCCCAGGGCGTCCACCAGGGCATAGGCAAAGGCGTACACCGTGGCGGGCCCCCGGCTGGTAATCGTGTTGCCGTCCTGCACCACTATGCCTTCGCAGTAGGTGCCCGTTGTAATTTTGTCCTCCTGCCCAGGGTAAGCCGTGTAGCGTTTGTTTTTCAGCACGCCCGCCTTGTCCAGCACCCGGGGCCCCGCGCAGATGGCGGCAAGCCGCTTGCCTTTGGCGTCCATTTCCCGCAGGAGCGCAAGGGTTTCTGGGCTTTCCAGCAGATGGTCTACACCGGGGTAGCCGCCGGGGATGACGGCCATCTCTAAAGACCCAGCGGAAACGTCCTCTAAGGTTTTGTCCGTTTTCAGGGTGATGCCGTGGCCGCCGGTGACTTCACGGCCGCCTACGCCCACAGCTTCGGCGGGCAGGCCCGCCCGGCGGAGGATGTCCACAATGGTCAGGGCCTCGGCCTCCTCAAAGCCGGGGGCGAACAGGACTGCAATGGGGTTCATACATTTACTCCTCTCTGTGTTTCTGTGGCTTTATCATAACACAGGGGAGGGATTATAGCAATCCAAGAAATTAACAAGGGATACCCGCGGCAGAAAACCAACCAGCACAGTCGGAAGGACGAATCAGCGAGAAAGCCCGAGCAATACCATGCGGGAGTTGGGGTAATAATCTGATTTTCAGCTTGCGAAGAATGGCCTTGATTTTAGACCACATATTTTCAATTGGATTCAAATCAGGGCTGTACGCTGGCAAGTACAGTAATTTCATGCCAGCCCCCTGCAAAAGTGTTTGGACCTCTTTGACGTGATGCGTGCGCATATTATCCATGATGACAATATCCCCTTCGTGCAGCGTGGGAATGAGCGTGTTTTTGAGATAGTCCAGAAATTTTTCACGGGTCGTTCCACCGCTGTAAATCGTATAAGCCGTCTCACCATTAAGTCTTACTGACGAAAGGATCGTGGTATTGGCAGGCGTATTCAAGGGAGTCTTGTCTACTGACCGCTCCCCGCCAATGGCCCGCCCATAGCGGCGGCTCAAGTCTGTGTTTACGCCGCTTTCGTCCAGGAATACCAGTTTGTCCGCTTCGCATTGCGCTATCATTTCACTCCAGGCTTCTCTCGCTGCCACAACATCGAACACGCTCCCGCTCTGCCGCGTAAAAGGACTTCTTCTTGTAAACATAACCCAGTCTGATCA
>QZEE01000008.1 GCA_009917445.1 bacterium D16-76
AAGCCGATATGGTAGCCGGTGCGCTGGTAAAAGTCCGAGACAGTACGGGCAAAGAATATGTCCCAATCGGGAGCCTCCACCTCGCCGCTAGCCACGTCATAGGCCAGGTCTTGCAGCTCGCTGGGGATATCCAGGTTCGGCACCTTGACGTCGTTGGCATAGGACGTGGAGCGGTTCCAGGAGTTCATGGTGTTGTAGCGGTAATGCTGGGTCAGGAATCCGGTCATGGCTGCCCGGCTGCGTTTGTTTACTTTCTGGTAGAACATGGCGTTCCTCCTTTGCGCCCGTAAGGGGGTGGGATTTTTCTAAGGAACGCCTGGCATCGGGAGATGCAAAGGAGGAGCCTGCCCGGGTGGGCAAACTCCTTTTTTGGGGATAGTGTGGAAGCGGGTGTTAGCGGCCCTTTTCAGCTTTTTTGATATTTTCGGACAACTTCATAGTGAATGTAATGGCAAAACCTTTAAGCGCACAGATAACCGCTGGGGCGGCACAGTATGGTACATGGACGAAAAGGGAGAGCGCAAGCGCAAATCTTTCTCTGGTACGACAAAGGTTGAAGTCACGAAAAAGATGACCGACTACATTGCGGCTTTCAACGATGCCCTGCAGGAGTCAGATGAATCCCACAAGACCTTGAAAGAGAGCGTGACCCACTGGCTCCATGTTTTCAAGTTCCCCTCGGTGGAACGCACAACCTACGACCGTTGCGAATGTACGGTAGAGCATCAGATTTTTCCTCTGATCGGTGAGAAAGTAGTCGGTGACATCACCGCCGCTGACCTCAAGGAAGTGCTGAATTATTGGATGAACCAGGGCTACGCTTACACTACAGTCAAGAAAGTATACATCGTCCTCAACGAATACTTCCGCTACCTGACCCAGCAGGAAATCCTTGCCAAGAACCCCATGAACAGTGTCCCCATGATAAAGAAGTCAAACTTCATGGCGGCACAAAACAAAGAGGATCTACCTACGCAGGAAATGGTTACGGTGTTCACGCCAGAGGAAATAGAAAAATTCAAGGCCGAGGCGTTCAGTAAATTCAGCAACGGCAAGCCGAAATACCAGCAACCAGCGGCCTATATCCTTATGCTGAACACCGGCCTGCGCACCGGGGAACTGCTGGGTTTGCTCAACAGCGACATCGACCTGGAGTATAAATTCCTGGAGGTGCGCCAAGGAGTAAAAGAAGTTTGCAAGCGTGACGGTGTGAATTTTGAGCCAGGCAGAGAGGTCAAAGTCGGCAAAACCAAAACGGCCACCAGCAAGCGCCGTGTGCCCCTGAATCAGGCCGCAGTGCAGGCGATAGAGGAACTACGCCAGGAACGCAACTTCGGCCCCGCAGCGCCCCTCGTGAGCGACGAGAAGGGCGACTACACCCGCCCAGTGAACTTCCGCAAACGGTACTACCGGATTCTCAAGGCCGCCGGCATAGAACAGAAGGGCCTGCACGCTTTTCGTCACACGTTCGGAAGTGCCTTGGTAAACGGGATAAAACAGCCCGATGGCACCATCAAGGCTCTCTCACCTCGCCAAGTAGCTGACCTCTTGGGCCACAGTACCTCACAAATCACCGAGCTATACTATGTCAAGAAAGATACCACCCGCCTGCAAGGGATAACAGACGGGTTCAACTTTTGATTGATGCGTTTTTGATGCTGTACCAGACGGAATTTTTACGAACGGATACGACCAGATACGAAACCCCCGATGCTCTGGTGATGATATGGCAGAAGGGGAAGAAACTGTCAGCCCTCACAGCACCCAAACATATGCCAGAATATAGCCAAAAAACAAGCGCCGTAGACACCCACGTCTACGGCGCATTGGCAGGGGCAGAAGGATTCGAACCCTCGGCACGCGGTTTTGGAGTGGATGTGGGAAAAGCATTAACGGACATACAACAGCCGGTTTTCCGCGCCGTTGAGCCGTTTGTGTTTCCAGGACACATGCCTAAAAGATTTCTGATGCTTTATTGATGATATCCAAATTTCTCCATCCAAAAGGAAAGTGAAAAGCACCTGCAATATGGGTATGTTACCATACTGCAGGTGCTTTGTCAAATTGATTTATATGTGTTTGTGTTCAAATTTTGCGCTGCAAAGCAAAGAAAAGAGTTTCTTTTAGAGCGTGTTCACAAAAGCCACAAATCTTTGTTGAGCAGCTGATAGAAGACAAGGCCGCAGGCCATGGCAGTAAACTGCCCCACTACGGTAGTAGCCTCTCTTGCCCCCAAAGCGGGAAGCTCCCTAAAATCGAATATGTGAAGTGGGCCCAGAAAAAGATTGGCCGCCGCTCCCACGGCTGAGAGGCCATGGAGGCCGCCTATAGCCAAGCCAACGGCAAGGCCGAACACATCCAAGAATACAGCCACGCGCTTGTCAATCCGCGCCCTTTATTTTAAAGGTAGCCACCAGGTTTTTCAGCATCTCCGCCTGGCCGGACAGCTCTTCGCTGGCTGCGGCGCTGCGCTGTGCGTTATCCGCGTTGCTGTCCACCACGCTTGAGATCTGCTCTATGCCTTGGGCAATCTCTGCGGCGCCCTCCGCCTGGCGGCTGGTGTTTTCAGCAATACTGTCGATGAGCCCACTCATCTCGTCGGCATGGGTAACCACTGCTAACATGGACTCCGAAGTCTCCTGCGCGGCCCTGGTCCCCTCATCTATAGAGTCAACGGTTTCACCCAGCAGGACCGTTGTTTCCCGGGCAGCCTCCGCAGACCGGCTGGCAAGGGAGCGCACCTCTTCCGCTACCACGGCAAAGCCCTTGCCGGCTTCACCGGCCCTGGCTGCCTCTACCGAGGCGTTCAATGCCAGGATATTGGTCTGGAAAGAGATGTCCTCGATGGTCTTGACAATCCCGTGAATCTCACTGGATTTGTCGCTGATGCGCTGGATGACGCCTGTCATATTCCGCATTTTATCGCTGCTGTCCAGCAGCCCCTGTTTGACCTCTCTGGTAAGCCGGCTGGCCTCCTGGGCATTTTGGGCCGTTTCCTGCACGCTGCCGGACATGGACGTGATGTGGCCGGCCAAAGCGTCTACAGAGGCCGCCTGTTCTGCGGAACCCTGGGACAGGGCCACCGCCCCGCTGGAAACCTGCTGCGCACCTGAGGCTACCTCATGAGAAGCGGTGTTCAGCTGGCCGATGGTACCGCTTAGGCGCCGGGAAATCTCTTCCAGGGAGTCCCGGATCTTCTCAAACTCCCCCGTATAATCATGCTCAAGGGTAAAGGCCAGGTTGCCTCCCGCAATTTCCCGGAGCTTTTGGGAGATCTCGTCGATATACTGCACATATTCCCGCAGGCGCAGGGTGGTGCGGTTAAAGTTATAGGCCAGCATCCCCAGCTCGTCCTTGGACTGGTATTTTATGGACTGTTCCAGCTCGCCCTCCGCAATCCGCGCAGCCACCTGGCTCATTTCAGCCACAGGCCGTCCGATGATACGCCTGGCCAGGATTACCACCAGCAGGATCAGGACGATAACCGTAACCACCGCCACAGACACCATCAGGGCCGTCAACTGCCCCAGCTCCGCCAGGACTTCCCCCCGGGACACATAGGCCACAGCAATCCAGTCGCTGTCTGGAACCTGGGCCACCTGTATGTAGCTGCCCTCAAACTGGGAGAGCCCGGTTTTGCCGTTGTCAATCTGCTGCGCGGTATAGGCATACATACTGTCCTGCACCTCGCTCAGCTTCTGGCCGGCCACCTCGGGGTCGCGGTGCCCGATGATCGTATCCGTGCGTTTATCCACAAGGAAAATGCCGCCGCTTTCCTCAAGCTGGACTTTGCTGACGATTTGGGAGATGGAATCCAGGTATACATCGGCGGCCGCTACGCCGCGCACCGTGCCGTCAGCGCTTTTCAGCATGCCCGAGGCGCCAACCACATAGGACTGGCTGTCCTCGTCAAAGTACACATCGCCCAAAATAAATTTCTCCGAGGCGATGCCATCCTGATACCAACTTTTAGAGGCGGCGTCGAAATCCGGGCCGGGTACAAAGCTGGCATGGTACAGGGAGCCGTCCGTCAAGGCAACATACAGCCCGGCGGGGTAAGCCTCGTTCTGATCCACTGTGTGCTTGATGTATGCCTCCATCTCCGGGATGTTCATATCTTCATATTCGATGGTATCCCGCTGTGTTTCCAACATTGTAAGGGTTCTGTTCATCCACGAGCTGGTCTCTTGGATAGTCTTACCCATAGTGGCCTGAAGCAGCTCTTCACTTTTTGTCAAGAGTGCGTCAGACACTCTTGAATAGACTACCACAAGCAGCACTGACACTGCCAGGACAACACTAATAACGATTGCCGAAACAAGCTTAGCCGTTATCCCCTTGGCCTTGCTGACTTTTTTTTCGCAACCCGGTTTTCTTGCATACCCTTATTCTCTCCTATCTTTCCCGCAGACTGCTGGGACAAAAATCACCTTGCCATATTTCATTTTGAGTATACACTTTTTTGTGGAAAAAATCGACTGCTTTTTTGGGTACCGCGATAAGGAAAGCGTGAGCAGCAAGCTATAGCATAAAACTGCGGCAGTGGAGAAGTTATCAAAAAAAGCAGGCAGCGCTTTTCACGCCGCCTGCTCGAAGCAAGATCACTTTTGCGTTTCCCCGACGAACGCCCTGTCCCGGAAGCACACGTTCCGGTCGCTGGTGGCGCCAAAGAGCTGGAACATCCCTTTCACCCCGTCGGTGACCCACAGGAAGAGTTTCTCCCCGTCGAATTGGAATTTCCAGGTCTGGTAATGGCCGGTTTCCCGCCAGCAGACCGTGAGCAGCAGAGTGTCCTGATCCACCCAGGTGTGGTGGGCGGAGTAGGCCCAGGCCCGGGAGCGCTGTTCCGGCCCCCGCAGGGGGCTGTTGCTGGGGATTTCAATGGCAAAGGTCGTCTCCCCGTGCCGATCCGTTACGCAGGAGCTCTCCAGAGACTGGATGCCGTCCACGGCAATGGCCAGCCGGCTGTTTGCCAGCTGCAGCCGGAGCCAGTGCTGTTCCTGACTGTCCACTGATTTTAAGAGGTATATCTTGTCCTGCAGCAAGGCCTGCAAATAGGAGGAGCTTGGCTCATACACAGCAGGGGCTTCCCATTGGCAGAGTACCTTTTGCAAATGCTCATAGGCCCAAGCGTCCCGCCCCTTTTGGGGATCTGTCAAGTTCGCAAGCAGGTATTGTTCCACCAGAGGGAAGACCCGGGTGCCATCGATTTCTTCCGCTGTGGTGACGATGACCATGTCCTTTTGTGGAAACACCATAATATACTGACCAAAAGCGCCGTCTGCCCGGTAGCTGCCGGGGCTGTTTTCCCAGATTTGATAGCCGTACCGCTGGCCCCAGCCGGCGCAGCCCTGTCCCAGGGTGGGGACGTGGGGAGCGGCGGCCTCATCAATCCACTCCTCCGAAAGGAGCCGCTGGCCATTCCATAGGCCCTTGTTCAGGTAGAGCGCGCCCAACTTGCACAGATCCCTGGGGGCGATAAGCAATCCCCAGGCGCCGGTGTTTACTTTGCCGTTGACGTCCCAGCTCACGTCGGTGATTCCCAGGGGTTCAAAGAGCTTCTCCTGCAGCCACTGAAACAGGCTCTTACCCGTTGCCCGGCTGATGACCTCCGAGAGCATATAGGTGCCGCCGGAGTTGTACACAAAATGTTCCCCCGGCGCGTAGGCCATTTTCCGGGTGAAGAAGATTTCCGGCCAAGGGATGCCCTCGCTGTTGCACATATCCCCTACGGTGTCCCGTTCATGGCCGGTACTCATGGTCAGCACGTCCCGCAGGGTGATCTCCCTTGCTCGGGGGTCCATGTCTAGGTCTTTGCATTCCGGGAAATGGTCCAGCAGCTTATCGTTCACATTCACAAGACCCTCCTGCACGGCGAATCCAATGGCTGTGGAGGTGAAGGTCTTGCTCACCGAGTACACCAGCCGCTTATCGCTGGCCCGGAAGGGATAGCGGGCGGCCTCCACCACGGCTTTCCCGTGGCGGATGATGTGGAGCGTGCGCAGCTTGTAGTGGGTCTTGTCGCACTCCTGCAGGAAGTTCGCGACGGCGATAGAGGAAATGCCCGCGTCCTCCGGTAAGTAGAAACGGTCGAATAGGTCTGCCATGTTATTGCACCCCTTCCTTTTTCATGTTGGCCACCTCTTTGTCGGCATCCATCCGGCTGCTGAACAGCACCAGCAAAATACTGCACACCAGGGGGATTACGGCGTAGCCCACAGTCTCCATCACCAGGGTGAAGGAGGACTGGGCCAGGCCTGCGCTGGCCGCTTCGCCGCTGTAGCCGCCAATGGCCAGCACAGCCGCCACGCCCACGCTGCCCAGGAGCATCCCAAACCGCATACCGAATTGGGCGATGCTGGTGGAAAGGCCGGAGAGGTCGGTTTTGTTTTTCAAGTTGATGTAGTCAGCCACATCGGCGGTAGCGGTGCCCAGCAGTACGCCAAAGAAAGCGCTGCCAATGCCGTACACCGCATTGCCGATCATGACGAAGGCCAAGTTGGGAACGATCATCAAGGCGTAGCCCACCACCTGGAATAAGGAACCCAGCACAAGCACCTTTCGCTTTCCCAGCTTGGCATTAGCAATGGGTACAATGCCAAGCAGGCAGCAGAGGATACCAGGCACCAGCTTTGCATAGCTAATCTGGGTCATGTAGCCGGCATTGCCCAGCACGTCCCGCAGGAAGTAGATGGCCATAGAGCCGAAAATCATCCCGGCAAAGTTGTAAGTGAGGAACATACCAAACAGAGGGAGGGCGTATTTGCAGCCAAAGACATACTTCAGCTGGGTTTTGACGGGCAGGGAGGGGCGCTTCTGGGCCGCGCTGAGCTGCTGGGCGGCGTCGGCCCACACCTCCGGGGTCTCCCGGCAGATAACGCCGGTGAGGAAGGGCAGGATAAAGCCAATGGAGCAGAAAATCAGGCTCAGACCGAAGTAGCCTTTTTCATAGCCGCCAAAATACATAAGCACCGGCACACCGTAGGCACTAACGATCAAGTTGGAGATCTGTCCCAAAAGGCTGCCCAAGTTAGTGACCTTTGCCCGTTCCACAGAGTTGGAAGTCATCTTGATGAGCAGGGTTGCGGTGGCGATACTGATAACGGCACCGAAAACAGCTACATGGAGCAGGTAGTTTACAAACACCCAGATCATCCGCCCGGTGGGGCTGAAGCTGGTAGGGGTGTTGAAGATCAGGAACACGGGCAGGGCCACAAAAAAAGCGGTGCCCAGGATCCAGGGACGGGCCTTACCCATCTTGGTGTGAGTCATGTCAATGAGGAAACCGCTCAGGCCTTCTGTAACGGCGTTGATGATCCGGGCGGCGGTCATCATGGCGGTGATGAAGCCCATGGAAAGCAGCAGGTTGTCCGTCAGATAGACGGTGAGGAAGCTGCCCAAAATGCCGGCAATGCAGCTGGAACCGCAGCCGTTAAGGGCAAAGCCGATCATTTGGGACACAGGGAGCTTGTCTTGTTTCTTTTCTGTCATTTTTTCAACCCTCCAAGTCAAAGGAATGTGGCAGGCGGTGCGCGCACTCCGCTTGCGGCTATACTGTTAGAATACCATGGGGAGAGTTGAGAAAATATGGTGGAATTGACTGCTCTTTAGGGAAAAACTGACTAATCTTGCCGGAAAAAAGGGTTTTGAGTAATCTCTTTTCGATAATTTCTGGGGGTGCGGCCATAGTATTTCCGGAAATACTGGATAAAGCTGCCTTCATCGGCAAAGCCCGTTTCCAGGGCGATTTCCGAGATTTTTTTGGATGTCTGAGCGAGCAGCTGCTCTGCCTGAAGAACCCGGTATTTGGCTAGGTATTGGGAGAAAGTGGCTCCCGTATACTTTTTGAAAAAGCGGCAGAAATACTCTTTCGAGAAGAAAAACTGCTGCGCCATCTGGGCGGTGTGCAGGGGCTCGCTGTAATGGTCATGAATGTAAGCCAGGATCCCCTCCAGCTTTCGGAAGGGCTCCTGAGAGGTGCTGTCTTTGGCCCGGTCCCACTCCTGGCAGCACTGGGTGAGCAGGACATAGACAATCTCGCAAATCTGCCGGATGACAAGCACTGACAGGAAGGGAGTGCCCTCCTGCTCATACCACTCGTTAAGCGCAAGGATCAGGGATTGAATTTTCGTATTAGCCTCCTCTGTGAGGACGAAATAGCATGTATCGAAATTGGGGATCAGGCTTTTTAAGAAGGAGTAGCTGATTTGCAGCGTGATGCCGGTGATGGCAAAGCCGTCTGTGGCGAAATAGGGGATGGAGGAGTGGACCTCCCGGCTATTGACCAGCACAATGTGCTGAGGTGTCACATCTTCCACCCGGCCGTTGATAAAAAAACGCGAGGAGCCTTCAAAAGCTGTATTGATCTCCAATTCCGGATGCCAATGGCTTTTGACAATTTTGCTTCCCGGCCTGGTGTGCCGGATGATGAAGCCCGGGACAGTCCCGTGTATCTCCACTTTTTCAAAAATGCCGTGGTCGGGCATGGGAATCAGCTCCTTCCTGTGTTTGTTAATTATACCGGAATCCGTCGAATGATGCAAGATGCTGCAGAGAGTTTTTGACAAGCCAGCATAGGGGAGAGATGAAAAATATCGGCGCACAGTGAACAGGGTAGGCCAGGAGATTGAAGAATTAGGGAACCGCTGAATAAAGCACCTGGCAAACACATATGAAATCGAAATTAAAGGAAAAAATGAAAGGAGAGGCTCATATAGGAAGCAAAAGGCCCAATGTCCCCCCTACCTGTCCTAAAGGGCGCAGGAACACAAGGCGGATTGTAGTGAACCGCCCGCCCTGGAAAGCAGATACAGATTTGCGCTGGCAAAGAGTACATGTAATCGGTTGAGATTTTTTCGCAGTCCGCGATAAACGGTCTTCCGGAACCCAAAGATATTCTTCACGATTCGGTAAGGGTGTTCCACTTTGCAGCGTACAGCGGATTTTCGGTTCTCAATGTACCGCTCCCAATCAATGGCGTTGTCGGAAACCTTGGGCAGTCTGCCCGGACGGCGGTTGATACGATATTCAATGGCAGAAAACTGTGGGCTGTTTTTGATTTCATGTCGCTTTTCCAGTCCCAGATATGCGCTGTCCCCATAGACCACCTCGTCATCTTCCCGCAGAAGTTCCGCCGCCACAGTGACATCGTGGACGTTGGCGGACGTGGCCACCACTGTGTGGACAAATCCGCTGCCCGCGTCCACGCCGGTATGGCACTTCATGCCAAAATGCCACTGGTTCCCCTTCTTCACCGAGTGCATCTCCGGATCTCGCTTTTTCTCCGCGTTCTTCGTGGAGCTGGGCGCGCTGATCAGCGTGGCGTCTACAATACTGCCGCCCCGCATCATCCGTCCCGCACGCTCCAGGCAGCGGCTGATTGCGTCAAAAAACAGTTTCCCGATTCCCTGCTCCTCCAGCAGGTGCCGGAAATGCAGCAGGGTCGTGGCATCCGGCACATCCTGCTCAAAAAAGTTGTTCCCCATGAATTTCCGCATGGCGTAACTGTCGTAAATCGCGTCCTCCACCCCCTCGTCCGACAGATTGAACCAGCATTGCAGCAGATACATCCGAAGCATGGTCTCAATCTCAATGGGCGGCCGGCCACGTTTCCCGGTGGGGTAGTGCGGCACAATCAGGGATACCCATTCATCCCATGGGATCATCTCGTCCATGATTTCCAGAAATTCTTCCCGCTTCGTTTTCTTCTTCCGGCACCTGTATTCCATATCACTGAAACTTTCCTGCTTCATTTCTTTCGCCCTCTTTCACTTATCACTTATATTATATCACATTTCCCTTCCTGCGGGGAGATTAAATCAGCGGGTCCTTAGAGGAATTATTAACCAAGGAGCAATACAAAAAGCTGGAACACATGATGGACATGAATGCGGAAATATTCAATATGGAAAACAGGGCAGTTTTTGCAGAGGGACTACGCTTGGGGATTCTGCTGATGGTTGAAATTTATCGCATGGATGAACACAGAGAAAGGTAACGGAAGGCCAATATTAGATATTCGAGGGCCGCAATAGTTCTGCGGCCCTTGGCGTTTTCCATAGAAGATTACACAAAGGGCTGTCGAGGCGTGTAAGGGCCGTGTCAGGCGATTTGGGGCAGCGGCCGAGAAAGTACCGCCCGCAGGCAAAGAACGCCGTGTGAGGGCATTTGTGACGATTTGTGAGGGCGGATTTTAACGGAGAAATGGACAACCTACTATCCACTACTCTGCACAAACAGCGCAGATTCTCAGCCCTCCGATTTTTAAGCAGGAGAAATGTAAGTCCACTGCACACCGGCAACGCCGTGTCCCTCAATAACTGCGCCGCCTAAAACAAAGAAAAGCCAGCCTAAAGTTCAGCCAGCTTTTCCCGCAATTCGCTGTCAGACAGCTTCCCTTGTTCCGCCAAACCCTTCCACTCCTGGGCCTGCGCGACTTTCTCGTTCCACTCGTCATTTGAAATTTTCTTGCGGTTCTTCCTCACCTTCAATCGGTTATAAGCCTTCCGATATTCCCGCTGTGCTGGGGTCTCGAAGGCTTTTTCTTTTTCTGCTTTATTATGAGCGCCTACCTTGCGACAGGTGCGTACAGTTTCTCCCGGCGCGACATTGTTACAGTAACAAGTGTTGTAACCAGCAGTCAGCAGGAAATACTTGCCGCAGTTGTGGCAGCGGCGGGGGCAGTTGCCGTGAATCAGGCCGCGATAAAAGTCAGCATAGAGAAAGCTGATTAGGCTATTGATTTGCAGCTTTTCCGCAATCACAGGCCGATGTGTCTCATCCAAATTGTTCACAGGCACAAACTCGATGGCCACCTCTGTACTCACTTCCCAATCCGCATCAGGCGAAAAAATAGGTGCATTCTTCAGCGCATCCATGTACCAGCGGGTGAAAGCAAAGGCGTATGCGTCTTTGGTTCTTTTACCCAAAGGCTCAAAATAGAGGGTGAGCGTTGCATCCACCTGATTCAGAAAAGCCAGCAGATTTTGCGAAAGGCCGCCAACCATATCGAGCAACCACTCTGTGCGTTTGCTTCCTTCTGTGCCTGGAGTAGTAATCTCCTGCCATTTTTTAGAATCGCTTACCAGCAAGGGGAACAGGTGGTAGGCGGTCTTTATGTCCAGTCCTAAATCACGATATGGCGGTAGCTCAAGCAACAAATCCCAAACCACATTAAGCCTCTCCTGCACAGCGGGAGCGGCTTTTTCATTTTTGCTTGCAAGCATTTCGCGAGCGGCAGGGACAAAATTATCAGATGCACTTTGCAGCTTCTCAAACCACTCATGGTTCAAATTCAGTAATTCCGTAGTAATTTCTCCCAATGGGTAAGTACGCCTGCCAGCAATCAGCTTGTCGCCCGAAAAGAATATTGAGAACCTGTCAAAGTAATCCATAGTATCTCCTGTTACCGATATGAAATCGACATTTACCCATCATAGCCGTCAGCTATTGAAAAAGGCGAGAAGCCCTGCTAGACTATTGTAACAGACAAAGGGGAATCTGTCAAATAGAATTAGGAGGTGCATTTGATGGAGTGCTATGGATTTAAGGGTGAGGACAGGCCCAGAAATTATTTTCCTCTGCCCAATGCTGTGTTTTACTTGGGGCTTAGTGCAGGCGCACTTGCCGTGTATGCCTATCTTCTTTTCTGCGAAGATAGAAAAACCCACAAGTGCTACCCAAGCTACAAAACCATTGGAAAGGCCGTTGGAATGAGCGTAAACACAGTTCGGAAATATGTGTACGAGTTGCTGGAAAAGGAGCTGATTGAGGTGGAGCCGACGAAGGTTTACACCCAGACGGGCCGGGTCTGGAACGGCAATTTGATGTATCGGATTTTGCCAATCCAACAAGCGGTGGACTACTACAACGAAAGCCAGCTGTGGGCCTTTTGAGGGCCATTCTGGACGGGTAAGAGAGACACTAGGGGGAACACAAACTGAAGGAATCAGGGCATCCCGTAGGCGATTTTAGATGAAGTTACCGGGCAAAACCTATTTTTTATTTAGAACAGAAATCCTCCGGTTAGCAGAGTGGTGGGGCAGAAGAAAATCCTCCCGTTTCGGGAGGGCAAGCATAGCGTCCGGCTATACGCCGTCCGCATGAGCCGGGAAGACCCGGCTCTCCCCCTGCCCCTAAAGGGGAGTTGTAAGGGCTTCGATGAGCACTCAAAATTTGCGCCGCATAAACAAAGAAAGAGGTTTTTCAGCGGGCAGAAAAGTAAGAAAAATGTCAGTGGACTTTCGGAACGAGGTGTGGTATGTTGTGTTGTTGACGAAAGGAGGGCTGACAGATGGCTCAGAAGAAATTGTTGACAAACGGAAAAGCCTTTAAGCGCACTGATGACCGCTGGGGAGGTACGGTCTGGTACATGGACGAGAGAGGGGAACGACAACGGAAATCATTCTCTGGCACCACCAAGGCAGAGGTCACGAAGAAGATGACCGACTATGTTGCAGCTTTCAACGCTACCTTGCAAGAATCGGACGAATCACGTAAAACTTTGAAAGAGAGCATGACCCACTGGCTCCAAGTGTTCAAATTCCCCTCGGTGGAACGCACCACTTACGATAGATGTGAATGTACAGTAGAGCATCAGATTTTTCCTCTGCTTGGTGAAAAGGTAGTAGGTGATATTACCGCCGCCGATCTCAAGGAGGTGCTGAACCACTGGATGGGCGAAGGCTACGCTTACACCACCGTCAAGAAAGTGTACATCGTGCTCAACGAATATTTCCGCTACCTGACCCAACAGGAAATCCTGGCAAAGAACCCCATGAACAGTGTACCCATGATAAAGAAATCGAACTTCATGGCTGCGCAAAACAAGGAAGATATACCCACTCAGGAAACGGTTACTGTGTTCACGCCAGAGCAAATCGAGAAGTTCAAGGCAGAGGCGTTCAGTAAATTTTCAAACGGCAAGCCCAAATACCAGCAACCAGCGGCCTACATCCTCATGCTGAACACTGGCCTACGCACCGGGGAGCTGCTGGGCCTCCTCAACAGCGACATCAACCTGGAGGACAGGTACTTGGAAGTCCACCAGAACGTCAAAGAGGTGTGCAGGCGTGAGGGAATAGATTATGTCCCCGGCAGAGAGGTCAAAGTCGGCAAAACGAAAACCGCCACCAGCAAGCGCCGTGTGCCCCTGAATGTGGCCGCAGTGCAGGCGGCAAGGGAGTTGCGCCAGGAACGCGACTTCGGCCCCACGGCGCCACTTGTGAGCGACGAGAAGGGCGACTACACCCGACCGGTCAACTTCCGCAAGAGGTACTACCGAATTCTCAGGGCAGCGGGGATAGAGCAGAAAGGTCTCCACAGCCTAAGACATCATTTCGCCACCCAACTGATAAACGGTGTGAAACAGCCAGACGGCACAATTCTCGCCTTATCGCCCCGCCAAGTGGCCGACCTCCTGGGTCACAGCACTTCGCAGATAACCGAAATGTACTATGTCAAGAAAGATACCGCCCGCCTACAAGGAATCACAGACGGGTTCAATTTTTGACAGGGGACAGTGAAACAGGAGAGGGCACCCCGAAATTTTGATGATTTATTGATGCTGTGCCAGACGGAAAGGTTAGAAGCGGATGCGACCAGATGCGAAAAAAGCGCAAAATACACGCCATAGAGAGCGGCTCGACAGACCGCAGCCCACCGCCCCAAAACACGAGAAAATCCCGGAATTCCAAGGAATTTCGGGATTTATCTGTGTGAGGTGGATACAAAAAAGATATCTTTGACTAGCTGGTAGATGTATCTGAACTCTTGCAATATGAACCAGCATTAAAAAATTTGTAGCATTGAAAAGAAAAAGGTAGAAATCTTGACAAATAACAAATAAATGGTATACTAAGGGCGTACTTCGCAACCTTTCCCAAAAAGAAGTTACGTATGAAAGTGCAGAAATAATCTAAAACAACCTTTGCAGCCTTGCCGAAATGTAGAAACATGTGAAAATTACGACTCATTCCTGTCTTCATACGGAGGGCGATTTGTTAAGTGTATGGGCTTTGAGATGTTTCCCAAAAATTGCTATGGAGGAGAAAATTTATGATGAATTCACTTATTGACTTAGTTAAGCAGTTACTTTCATTTTCCTGGATTAATGATATCAATATGATAATAGACACTTTAACTCCTGCAACAAAAATTGTTAGTACTTTGGTGCTCATACTACTTGCACTTAGTAAAAAGATATATAAGTTCCTTTGCTGGAGTTTCAGAAAAAAGCCTGCAGATTCACTTTATCAAGCTTTATCCACATATTCTATTGCTTCTTGGGCTGAAGTAATCTATCAGATAAAATGTTATAGACCTCTTAGATTTACCAGAGATGGAAAAAGTATAAGACAAATTATAAGAAGAATCTTAAAGTGTTCAGGGAATAAGCAAACTTCTACTTCCAATATTTTTATAGTTGGAGATGCAGCTTGTGGCAAAACTACTACTATGCGATATTTGTACTGCAAATTATACGGCAAACGGCAATGTGTATATTTTCAAATGCAAAGCATCACGTGTATGGAGGATTTAAATCAATGTCTGAAGAGGCAAAAAATAAGAAATGATTTATCTAGTAAAGATCCTGTTGTGGCATTTTTTGATGGGTTGGATGAAGCCTGTGCTTTTTTTCAGAGCGTAAATGCTAATTCAATTGAAGAAGCCTTTATTTCACTTTTTGGTCATGGGAAAAAGACTAAGGTTCACGAACTATTCCTTCAGTATGACTTAGATCTGGTTTGTTCAATAGCTGCTTTGCGACCTGAATTTCTAGAACATTCAATCAATAGTCTGAACGATACCAAAAATAAGAATTGTTATACATATGTGTATGAAATTTGCCCTTTGAGAAATAGAGATGCTATCCGTATTTTTAAATCCTTAAATGTGTTAAAAAGGCTGGATTCAAAACTTGAGAAGAAAGAGCGCCGACACCAGGAAAGGTGTCCTTCAATATTTATTCGGTGGAGATATGTTTACCTATTTCGAAAGATTTTGAAAGATAATCCTAAAGGATTATTTCATTACCCAATGTATATTAGGTATGCATATTCTTTTTTGCGTGAATATCTTAGGAAAAAGAAAAAGGGCGAAAAACTCTATATTAACGATGATTTTCTGTTTTCTTTTAAAATTTTGTTAGATGCCATTGTGAAATGGGAATTCCATGTATATTATGATAAAAGCAGTGCTATAAACGACGGTGAAAATGACAGCTTTGAATCAGCATATGACTGGGAGAAAATGATGAAACCCTTAAAATGCTGTGCACAGGAAATTGCCGTTGAAGTTTCAAAACAAGCCAATCGCTCGTTATCAAGGGGTAAAGTCAAAGAGATTATACAAAAAAAGTTTCCCGAAAAAGAAGCGTTAGCTGTAGCACATGTTTTTATGAATTCATCTGAGGATGGCGCTTCATTTTCTTTTTGTCATAATGTCTTTTACGAATATTTTTTTGCTGAATACTTATTTGAAAAAGGAACTTATGATATAAGAAAACAATTTTTAAGTGAGAAAGATAAGATTGAAATTAATGTTAGAAAAATGTATTACTATTTGCTTTGCCAGGAAAAAATCCAAGAAAGAGATAGTAAGTCTGTTAGTGAAAAAATTTCTGCAAGTCTATATATAGAGGGAATAAAGGTTTTATCTCCTAATAACTATCTGGAGTTAGAAAATCAAACTCAGCTAGAGGTAAGGGAGTATCCTGAGTTAACAATAGTGGAGATTTTCGAGTATTTACCTTGGATTAGTAATTTCAAATATCATGGTTACTTTCTTTCGCGAGAATATTTAGAAAATGCAATGAGCCTCGGACATGTAAACATGATGAGGACAAAATGGGAACTTCTAGAATATGCTTTCGGAATTATTTCAAGAGAAAGAATTATTGAACTCAAAATATCAGATTTAGCCATAAAGGATCTAAATAATCTGAAAGAATTTACAAACCTGAAAAGATTGTATGCATGTTACAATAATGAGAAATCAGAAAGCATAATAAGCATTTTAGATGAACTTGAATGCTTTGAAATGGATTGGATTGTAATCCGTTCGATAACCGGTTTATTATGTGAAGAAATCTATAATCGCATTTCAAGAGGAAAGCTTCATCTCGATAAAATATACGTGGAGACGCCTGATTACAGTCAATCACATTTGAAAATGTGGCAATTGAATCAATTAATGCACAATTCGGAAATTGATTCTCGTTTTTGCCTTTTGTGTCGCTCTGATTCAGATATCGCTAAAGACCTCTTTCTTAAGCAGAAACTAGATTATAGTCTTCTATTAGCTGTTTTTGAGTTAGAAACAGATGAAAATGGAATTCTTGGATTGACCTCGAAAAATTCTGAAGCTACCATTTGGAATGCTTTAAATTTAGCTAGATGTTCTCAGATTCAAAATGGAAACGATGACCACGCATATCAAGTATTGAAGCTAATTTCGAAACATATTGAGCTACATAAGCCAGTGTGTTCGGAGTGCGTCTTTATAAGATTTGGACTTGCGTATGGAAAAATACTGTTACATTATGCAGAGTATTCCACTGCAAAGATGTGGCTTCTTAACTCGTATGAACTCGGTGCTAACTGTATGACCTGTGTGTCTTTGGAAGATCGTGTCGGATATGGATTAGATATTTATGAGGCATGGATATACTCTGGAGAAACTGGAATAGATTGCTTTGAAAGAGAATTGGAGGATAAGATGAAGATGTTAGATAGTGGTGATGAGACAGACGCCCTTTACTTTCGGTTTTTTGAGTTGAAAAAGCATATGCATATACATGAAGTTAACGATATGGATCCTAAAAAGTATGAAAAGTCATATATGGACGAAGGTTGAGTCGCTTAAGGTAATCTTGAAAAAGTATCGAAAACATGGGCCCTCCGTAAAATTACGTGTAAGCGAAATTCGACAAAGTCAAGAATTTGCGCAGAGAAAGCAGTGCAGACTGACTGGCTGGAACCCTTGCCTACCTCCGGGACAGCCTAAGACAAGGAATCAGCCGGCGGCGCGGTCAGCGAACATGAGCTGGAGCTGGCTGAGCATCAGGTCCCAGTTTTGGCACCTGGCATGCCAGTGTTTCACGATCCGCTGGGAGGCCGGATGCTCTATCGTCCTCAACGAGTATTTTCGCTACCTGACCCAGCAGGAAATTCTGGTCAAAAATCCCATGAATAGCGTACCCATGATAAAAAAGTCAAATTTCATGGCGGCACAGAACAAAGAAGACTTGCCTACGCAGGAAACGGTTACAGTTTTCACATCAGAGGAAATAGAGAAATTCAAGGCCGAAGCATTCAGCAAGTTTTCAAACGGCAAGCCCAAGTACCAGCAGCCGGCGGCCTACATCCTCATGCTGAACACAGGGCTACGCACCGGGAAACTGCTTGGCCTCCTCAACAGCGACATCAACCTGGAGGGCAGGTACTTGGAAGTCCACCAGAACGTCAAAGAGGTGTGCAGGCGTGAGGGAACAGAGTACATCCCCGGCAGGGAGGTCAAGGTGGGCAAGACCAAAACAGCCACCAGTAAGCGCCGTGTGCCCCTGAATGGGGCCGCAGTGGCCGCGATAGAGGAGTTACGCCAGGAACGCAACTTCGGCCCCACAGCGCCCCTCGTGAGCGACGAGAAAGGCGGCTACACCAGGCCGGTGAACTTCCGAAAGAGGTACTACCGGATTTTGAAAGCAGCGGGCATAGAGCAGAAAGGATTGCACAGTTTAAGACATCATTTTGCGACCCAACTGATAAACGGCGTGAAACAGCCCGACGGCACCATCAAAGCACTCTCGCCCCGGCAGGTGGCCGACCTCCTGGGCCACAGCGCCTCACAAATCACCGAGATGTACTACGTCAAAAAAGACACAACCCGCCTGCAAGGAATAACAGACGGATTTAATTTTTAGCAGGAGCAAGCTGGCACAAGGGAGAGCGCCCCGGATTTTTGATGATTTATTGATGCTGTGCCAAACGGAAAAGTTAGAAACGGATACGACCAGATACGAAAAAAGCGCAAAATACACGCCATAGAGAGCGGCACAGTAAACCGCAAGTCGCCGCCCCAAAACACAAGAAAAGCCCGGAATTCCAAGGAATTCCGGGCCAAGTCTGTGGCAGGGGCAGAAGGATTCGAACCCTCGGCACGCGGTTTTGGAGTGGATGTGGGAAAAGCATGAACGGACATACAACGGCCTGCTTTCCGCGCGGTTGTACCGTTTGTGTTTCCGAAACCCACGCCCCAAAAAGTTTTGATGATTTATTGATGATATTAGAAATTCTCAGACCCAAATCAGAGCAGTTTCCAACCGCTCAGCATGGCATTTTAGAGCGGCAAGAGATAATTTCGTTTGAAATAGTAGCATGGAAATCGGGGTGTGTCAAGCAGGAATTTCTCGCTCAAAATTTGCGCCGCTAAACAAAGAAAGAGAAACCAACCGAAACAGGGGACGAAATATTTTTTCTTCTGTGCCCTTTAGCATACTCTTACATTCTGTTCTCATTACCCCAATCACAAAGTTGATCCAGCACCACCATCAGCGACTTTCCTCTTTCTGTCAGACTGTACTCCACCTTGGGCGGTATCTGCGGGTAAACCTCCCGGTGGATAAGTTCGTCATGCTCCAATTCCTTTAGGTGCTGGCTCAGTGTCTTGTCAGAAACCTTGCCCAGATACCGCTGCAGCTCATTGAAACGCACTGGCTGGTATTCCATCAGGCAGTAGAGGATTACCATCTTGTACTTGCCTGAAATCAGCGAAAGGGTATAGCTGAACCCGGTATCCTCAAAGCAGGCTGCTGAAATGCATTTTTTCATTTTATCACTTCCCTGCAAGTAAGTATCTAACTATAAAGTGGGTACTTGTATTCCTTTCCAACTCTCAGTATAATACATAAAGACGGGAAAGTAAAGCGTTTCCCTACAAAATAACCGGAGGTATCACGATGAAGAAAGATCTTGGAGTAAACCCCTATCTGTTTCCTATGCCCACGCTGATGATTGCCACCTACAACGAGGACGATACCGTAGATGACATGATGATGGCCTGGGGAGGCATCTGCGCGGGAAATATGGTAGCGCTGAACCTTGAAAAAGACCACAAGACCTGTGCAAACCTGGAAAAGCGCAAGGCTTTCACCATCAGCGTCCCGGATGTGGCGCATATCAAGGAGGCCGACTTTTTAGGAATCGCCAGCGCCAACAAGATGCCGGACAAATTTGCGCGCAGCGGCCTACACGCCGAAAAGAGCGGAAAGGTGGACGCGCCCATCGTTACTGAGTTCCCCCTCACCGTGGAGTGCAAGGTTGTGAGCATGGAGGAACTCGGTGGCGACTATCATGTGGTAGGCGAGATCGTAGGCGTACTGGCGGAGGAATCCGTCCTGGACGAGAAAGGCCGGGTGGATGCCTCCAAACTCAACGCCTTCGTGTTCGACCAGTTCCGCAACGGCTACTACGTCATCGGTGAAAAAGTCGGCCAGGCTTGGAACAGCGGCGCTGGGCTGATGAAGGAGTAAAAATCTGCCAATGCTAAGATAAGCACTATAGACCTTGCAATTGGTTTACTAAAATTTATCATGCCAGAAACGGGAGCATTGATCTGCAACGCAATGCTCCTTGTGTTGTCCCAGGATACTGCAAGAATATCCATGAAAATTGAGCATAATAGTCGGTCAAAAGGACAAGGAGGCTAAAGCGCGTGCCGCCCATAAAGATAGCAGACTGTTGAGCCGTGTGAGGGCGCTGTCGGCGGTTTTGTGGCAGGAATAAGGGTGGGACAGGGCAAAGCACGACAGCGGCCCTTGTGGGGCATTTGTGGTGATTTGTGAGGGAGAGATAGTCAAACAGGATTTTGCGGCGTATCAGATTCGGATTTTGGAACCGATTTTGAGAGAAGATATACCGCAAGAGCGCCGCTATATTGCACAACCCTCAAAGATTCCCGGATGGTCGATTTTCAAGCAGGAGAAAGAGTAGGGGTCGCGGTGCGTCCCCTACTCGATTCACAACGCCCGGCAACGCCGGTCGTTTCAAGGGATTCCGGGATTCTTAGTGCAAAATCACGATAGGGGTTGCTAATGAGGATTTGGCGTGAAATGTGGGGTTGCTATCGCGAAAAACGACAAGGTTGCGAGGAATTTCCAGGGGTTGCAAATGAAGTGCTGATGTCCTATAAAAATCCTCCCCTTTTGGGGAGGGCAAGCAGAGCGCTCGTCCGACGTTGGGCACGGTTACCGGGCAGTAGCCCGGACCCACTTTTGTAAGGGCAAGGCACCTAGCTCAGAATTTGCGTTGCAAAACAAAGAATACGGCCTTTAGAAATCTGAGAATATCAGTGCAAAGAGTAAGAAAAATGTCAGTGGACTTTCGCGGCAAGGTGTGGTATCGTGGTGTGCTGAGAAAGGAGGGCTGACAAATGGCTCAGAAGAAGTTGTTGACTAACGGAAAAGCCTTTAAGAGAACCGATGACCGCTGGGGCGGCACCGTCTGGTACATGGACGAAAAAGGAGAGCGTAAGCGTAAATCATTCTCAGGCACTACCAAGGCTGAAGTCACCAAGAAAATGACCGATTACGTTGCGGCTTTCAACAATGCCTTGCAGGAGTCAGATGAATCCCATAAGACTCTCCGCGAGAGCATGACCCACTGGCTCCAAGTGTTCAAGTTTCCATCGGTGGAACGTACCACCTACGACCGCTGTGAATGTACGGTAGAACACCAAATTTTTCCTCTGCTTGGAGAGAAAGTAGTAGGTGACATCAGCGCCGCAGACCTCAAAGAAGTGCTGAACCACTGGATGAACCAGGACTACGCTTACACCACAGTCAAAAAGGTTTACATTGTCCTCAACGAATACTTCCGCTACCTGACCCAGCAGGAAATCCTGCAAAAGAACCCCATGAACAGCGTACCCATGATAAAGAAGTCAAACTTCATGGCAGCGCAGAACAAAGAAGACCTACCCACACAGGAAACTGTCACGGTATTCACGCCAGAAGAAATTGAGAAATTCAAAGCCGAGGCATTCAGCAAATTCAGCAATGGCAAGCCCAAATACCAGCAGCCAGCGGCCTATATTCTCATGCTGAACACCGGCCTGCGCACCGGGGAACTGCTGGGTTTGCTCAACAGCGACATCAATTTAGAGGGCAGATACTTGGAGGTACGCCAAGGGATAAAGGAAGTCTGCAAGCGAGATGGCGTGAATTTTGAGCCAGGTAGAGAAGTCAAAGTCGGCAAGACGAAAACGGCCACCAGCAAGCGACGTGTGCCGCTGAATGAGGCCGCAGCGCAGGCGGTAAGGGAGTTGCGCCAGGAGCGAGACTTCGGCCCCACAGCGCCCCTCGTGAGCGACGAGAGGGGCGACTACACCCGCCCGGTGAACTTCCGCAAGAGGTACTACCGGATTTTGAAAGCAGCGGGCATAGATCAGAAAGGATTGCACAGTTTAAGACATCATTTTGCCACTCAACTGATAAATGGTGTGAAACAGCCCGACGGCACCATCAAGGCTCTCTCACCTCGCCAAGTAGCTGACCTCCTGGGCCACAGCACATCGCAAATCACCGAGATGTACTACGTCAAGAAAGATACGACCCGTCTGCAGGGAATCACGGACGGGTTCAATTTCTAGCCAGAGCAAGCCAACACAGGGGAGAGCCCCCCAAATTTTTGATGATTTATTGATGATGTGCCAGACGGAAAAGTTAGAAACGGATGGCACCGGATGCGAAAAAAGAGCAAAATATACGCCATAGAGAACGGCAAAGTAGACCGCATCCAACCACCCCAAAACACGAGAAAAGCCCGGAATTCCAAGGAATTCCGGGCCAAGTCTGTGGCAGGGGCAGAAGGATTCGAACCCTCGGCACGCGGTTTTGGAGACCGCTGCTCTACCAGCTGAGCTATACCCCTATTTGACTGCCTTTCTATTTTACCACTTCCCTGCCCTCCTGTCAACCATTTTTTCCAATAACCCTCAAAATTTCCCCATAAAAAACCCCGGCAGTTCCCCCAGCTCCCGCAAGACCGCCCCACCGGCCTGCCTTAGCCTCCCCACACTCTGGTGCCCCTGTGCTACCAGGACGCACCGGCAGCCCATCTCCTGGGCCACTTCATAGTCGTGCAGGGTGTCCCCCACGCACCAGGCCTGCCCAGGGCTTACGCCTGCCGAATCCAAATACCCCCGGGCCATCCCCGCCTTCCCGGCGCCCAGCACGTCCCGCACCCCCAGCACCGCTTCAAAAAACTCCCCGATACCCAGCGCCTCCACCTGTTCCTCCAAGGCCCCCTGGTGGGACGCCGAAACCACCACCTGCCGGACCCCCTGCCCCCGCAGCCAGTCCAGCGCCTGCCGGGCCCCTGGGCACAAGCCGCACCCCAGCGCCGCCCGGTTGTAAGGCAAAATGTACTCTTGGGCCAACAGAGAAAAGGGCTCCACCGCAAAATCAAACCCCACGGCCTTATAATATTCTTCTACCGGAAAAGTGAAAACCTCCCGGTACCGCCCCATATCCAGCCGGGGAAGGCCCCGCTTTTCCAGCATGCCGTTCATCACGTCCACACACACCTGGGCGTCGTCCAGCAGCGTCCCGTTCCAATCCCAAATACAAACCTCCGGCAGCATCCCTTATCCCTCCATCAGCAATTTATAGATTTCCCCCTTGCGCACCCCCGTAGCCTTGGCCGCCTCCTTAGCCGCCTCGCTGGCCGAAAACCCTTTTTCCATCCATCCCCTTGCGATCTCCACCGCCTCTTCAGGCCCCTGGGCCTCTTCCTCCCGCGGGGCGGGCTGCGCCCCGGCTATGACCAGCACATATTCCCCTCGGGGCTCCTGTTCCCGGTACCGGGCGGCCGCTTCACCCAGGGTCGTCCGCCAGACTTCCTCGTGCACCTTGGTCAATTCCCTTACCACCGCCACCCGCCTGTCCTGCCCAAAAGTTTTGGCAAAATCCCCCAAGGTCCGCCGCAGCTTATGGGGCGCTTCGTAAAAGACCATCGTCCTTTCCTCCCCCTCCACAGCCGCCAGGTGTTCCCGGCGGCTGCGCTTATTGACGCTTAAAAACCCTTCAAAGGTAAAGCGCCCCGTAGGCAGCCCGCTCACCGCCAGTGCCGAGACCACCGCCGTAGGCCCCGGCACCACGTAAACCGGTATACCTCTTTCCGCGCACCCGGCCACCAGCGTTTCCCCCGGGTCTGAGATAGCCGGCATCCCCGCGTCCGACACCAGCGCCGCAGACTCGCCCCCCGCCAGCCTGGCCAATATCCGTTCCCCCCGGTCCACCTTATTATGTTCAAAAAAGCTGATCAGCGGCTTATGGATATCAAAGTGCGTCAGCAGCCCCCGGGTCACCCGGGTGTCTTCCGCGGCGATGAAATCCACTTCCCCCAGCACTTCCCGGGCCCGGGGCGAAAAGTCCCCCAGGTTGCCGATGGGCGTCCCTACTACATACAGCGCTCCTTTTTCCAGCATACGCGGCTCCTTTCTTTCGGTCGTCTCCGACGGCCAGAGGGGCCTAGCCCCTCTGGACACCCACGCTTCGCTTCCCGCGTTGGGGGTGGCAGTGGTTTTTTACGGGGCACCCGCGCCGGTACGGTAGTCGCCGTAGATTTGGATGATTTCGTCTGTGGCGCGGCCGTCGGGGGTTTCCAGCAGGAGTGTGGGTTCGGCGTCCAGGCCGGGCCTGCCGCCCTTTCGACATTCTAGCAGGAAGAGGTAGGGGGCACGGTTTGTGCGTAGCTGCACCAGGCGCAGGCGTTTGGGTTCCAGGCCGGTGCTGGCAAAGGTATTTATGGCCTGGGCCAGCCGCTGCACCCGCAGGCAGATGCACAGCCGTCCCCCAAAGCGCAGCGCGTACCGTGCCGCCCCCGCCAGCTCTTCCAGAGAGAGCGTGCCGCCTACCCGCGCCACCGCCCGGGCTGCGCGGGGGCTTACGTGCCCTGCCCCCGCCTGCTGGTATGGGGGGTTGCACGCGACTAAATCCAGCTTTTCCGGCCCCAGCAGGGCCTTTATGTTCCGCACGTCCCCCTGTAAAATGGTGATTCGCCCCGAAAGCCCGCTTTCTTCTACCGACTGCGCCGCAAGCCTGGCCCCAGCCTCTTGTATCTCTACGCCCCACACGGCCTTGGGCTGGCCCCGGGCGGCCCACAGCAGCGGTATGGTGCCGCAGCCCGTGCCAAAGTCCGCGCACAGCTCGCCCTTTTTTGGCAGGGAAAAATGTGCCAGCAGAAGGGTGTCTGTGTTAAAGCTGTGCTCTTTTGTCACCAGCACCCGGCAGCCCTTTGCCAGCTGTTCCCAGCGGCCGTCCATCATACGCCCCTCCTTAAAATCAAAGAAAAAACAGGGCCTACACCTGGCAGGCCCCGCTTTTTTCATCTGTGCTTTGCCGAGAATCAGCCCTCAACAGGAGCGCCTACAGGGCAGGTGCCAGCGCAAGCGCCGCAGCTGATGCAGGTATCGCCGTCGATGACATACTTGCCGTCGCCCTCAGAGATGGCGTCAACAGGGCAGTCGCTGGCGCAAGCGCCGCAAGCGATGCACTCGTCATTGATAACATAAGGCATAGGGAACACCTCCATATAAATTTACAAGCTCACTATATCACATTTATCTGAAAAAAGCAATGCCCTGGGTGGATTTACCCAAGGGAATTTCTGTTTCCCCCTGGATTCGCCTTTTTACAGGCTTTTAAAAGATGTCAAAAAAGGAAATAGGAGGTGTCAAATGGGTTACAATGGTTACGAATTGTTTACAAAATGGCACTTTTTGGTGGATTTCTGCGTATTTTTGGGGTGATTTTGGCGGCTGCGCGGGGGCGTTTTGGGGGTAAAATTTTTGCTGTTTTGGCTGATTTTGCAAGAAGCCATCCACAAACTTGCAAAATGGAAGGATTAACCGCTTCCCTAACGGGGGACCAAGTTACGCGGTCAAGGGGCGTAAACGTTCGCAAGGCGAACGTTTGACCCCTTGTAGGGGTCTCGGGGGCAAAGCCCCTGAGTGGGGGTTGGGGGTTGCTGCGTCCCAGTGGGACGCGTCCAGCAACCGACCGAGCCGGCAGGCGAGACAAGCCCCAAGGTCTTCCAATTATATAGAGGAAAGAGCGGCTTTTTGCGGCGCATACCTGCCTTTACTTTTCCAGCCCCTTTAACTCTTCCATTTCCTTCCGGTCAATTTTCATTTTCCCGTCCCGCAGCACCTTTACCTGGTCGGCGGTGTACACCTTGGGGGCGGCGTCAGGGTCTTTGTCCAGGCGCACGGTGAGCTTGCGGGTCAACAGGTTGGTGTCAATGACAATGCCTTTGCCATCTGGCGTAGAGACCAGGGCGTTTACCTTGGGGGTGGTGCGCAGCAAGTCCTGGTAAGCCTCTTGCTCGTACTTCAGGCAGCACATAAGCCGCCCGCAGGTGCCGCTGATTTTTACGGGGTTCAGCGAAAGCCCCTGTTCTTTGGCCATTTTAATGGAAACCGGCTGGAAGCCCCCTAAAAACGACCCGCAGCAAAAGGGCCGCCCGCAGATGCCCATGCCGCCCAGCATCTTGGCTTCGTCGCGCACGCCAATCTGCCGGAGCTCGATGCGGGTGTGGAACATGCCGGCCAGGTCTTTCACCAGCTCGCGGAAATCGACCCGCCCGTCGGCGGTAAAGTAGAACAGGATTTTGCTGTTATCAAAGGTGTACTCTACGTCCACCAGCTTCATTTCCAGGCCGCGGCTGGCGATTTTCTTCTCGCAGGCCCGGAAAGCCGAGCGCTCCTTTTTGTGGTTGTCCTCTACCTTCTGGATATCTTCACGGGTGGCCTTGCGCACCAGCTTGCGCAGGGGCTGTATAATGGCCCCGTCGTTGATTTCCCGGTTCTCCATAGCCACCTCGCCGCACTCCATGCCCCGTGCGGTCTCTACAATGGCCATATCGCCTTTTTCCAGGGTGGCTTCCCCTGGGTCGAAATAATAGATCTTGCCGGTATTTTTAAAGCGTACCCCGATTACCTCGGCCATACACGTTCTCCCCTTTCTTTTGCGGGACTATATACGAAAAAGCCCGAACCCCTCCCCTGCCGGGGCACCTGGGTTCGGACTTCTCTTTGGTGCAGGTAACAGGACTTGAACCTGCATGAACTTGCGCTCATATGGACCTGAACCATACGCGTCTGCCAATTCCGCCATACCTGCGCACCATATTTGCGATCTCGTTTGACCGCTTGTTTATTATAGCACCTGCGTGGCCAAAAGTCAACATGTTTTGCAAATTTTTTTCGGCCTTTCCTTCTCTTCTTTTTTATGCTATACTGTTTTTTGATTTTGCAGCCTGCGGGGCGGGCGAATCGGGAAGAAAAATTTGGATTGACCAGGAGGTATAGGATATGAAAGTGAAGCCGGTTTGTGTGAGCAAAAAGCCTATTGGGATTATTGGCGCTATGGCGGTGGAAGTGGAGGCCCTGATTGCGGGCATGGAAGGGGTCTGCGTGGAGGAAGCGGCCGGGCTGGCGTTTCACCGGGGCACGCTGGAAGGGGTGCCCTGCGTGGTGGCAGAGTGCGGGCCCGGGAAGGTCAACGCGGCGGTGTGCGCCCAGACTATGCTGCTGCGGTATGAGCCCAGGCTGATTATCAACGTGGGCGTGGCCGGGGGCGTGGGCAGCCAGGTGCATATTGGCGATTTGGTGGTGGCGGCTGCCTGCGTGCAGTATGATTTTGACACCACGGCTATGGGGGACCCGCTGGGGACGGTATTTATTCGCCGGGCCAGCGGGGACAACGAGGATGTACGGCTGCTGCCCTGCTGTGAGGAGGCCGCGGCTGTGCTGCTGGGGGAGGCCCGCTCGATTTATGGGGGAGCACATTTTGGGGTGGTGTGCACGGGGGATACCTTTGTGGCAGACCCGGAAAAGAACCGGTTTTTGGATGAGGCGTTCCAGGCCCAGGCGGTGGAGATGGAGGGCGGGGCTATTGCCCAGGTGTGCTACATGGGGCAGGTGCCCTGCGCGGTGCTGCGGGCGATTTCGGACTGTGCGAATGATGAATCGCCGATGGATTTCCCGGCGTTTACGAAGGTGGCGGCAGAGAAAAGCAGCCAGCTGCTTAAGGCGGCGATTGGGAAGCTGTAAAGGTAATTGGCTTTATTTGTATGTAAAGTGTAATAGCTTGTCGGATCGCGCCGGAAAGGGGCGGCGGGAAGCTGGGAAGGGGCGGCGCAGGCCGCTCCTTTTTTTGTGGGGCTTGACAGGGCGAACGATTGATAGTATACTGGGTGATAGACTAACAGTTGTTCGTGTGGAGGTGTTTAATTGGAGACGCGGGAGAGGATTTTGTGGGAGGCGCTGGGGCTTTTTGCCCAGAAGGGCTTTGAGGCGGTTTCGGTGCGGGAGTTGGCTGGGGCTGTGGGGATACGGGAAAGCTCGCTGTACAACCACTTTAAGAGCAAGCAGGATATTTTTGACTGCCTGGTGGACACCTGCTGGGGGAGGGCCCAGGATTATTTTCAGCAGCAGAGGCTGCCGTTTTCGGCGGGGGACGACCTTAGCGCTTTTTCGGAGAGGGATTTTGGCAGGCTGGGGGAGGCGGTTTCGGGGGTTTTCCGCTATTTTTTTGAGGACCCTTGGGCGCGGCTGTTCCGGCAGGTGCTGGTGGTTAGCCAGTATCATGATTGTAAGGCTAGAGAGCTTTACAACAGATTGTATAGGGATTACCCTTTGCATATGCAGGAGGTTATTTTTAGTGGGCTGATGGAAAGCGGGAAGTGCCCGTCCGGCGACCCGGCGGCGATGGCCCTGGGGTTTTATGGCGGGGTGTTTTTATTGCTGCACACCTGTGGGTCTTGGGAAGAGGCAAGGCCGCTGTTTATGCAGCATCTGGCGCAATTTACGCGACAAATGGGTATATCTTGTGAAAGGGAGGACGAAAAGTGAAGACGTTGGTGGTTTTTTATTCGAAGACGGGGTTTACGCGGCAGTATGCCCAATGGCTGGCGGAGGACCTGGGAGCGGAGTGCGTAGCTTACGAGAAGCGTAAAGGGATAAAGCTTGACAGGTATGACGCGATTGCTTTTGGCGGGCGGCTGCACGCGGGGGTGATTTGCGGGGCCAAGTGGTTCTTTAAGCGGGCGGCAGGCTTGGAGGGGAAACGGCTGGCGCTGTTTTTTACGGGGGCTACGCCTCCGGGGGATAAGGTTGTGGAGGCTGCGGTTAGGCAGAATATGCCCCCGGAGCTGCGGGGGCGCATACCGGCTTTTTACCTGTGGGCGGGGCTGAATTATGAGAAAATGGGCGCTGTAGACCGGATTATGATGGCAATGCTGCGGAAAATGCTAGCAGCAAAGAAAGGCCCGAGCCCGGAAGAACAGGAAATGGCGCGGATGGTGGCGGGGTCTTATGACAAGGTGGACAGGGGGTATTTGCGGGAAGTGGAGGCGTATTTGCGGGGATGAGGGATAGAAAAAGGCAGGGCGCTTGGAAAGCGCCCTGCCTTTACAGATGCGGGGGAGTGGAGGCGAATCGGCAAAACACGACAAGGTTTGCAGCTTTACAGGTATCGGACTACGGCGATGACTTTGCCCAGGATGGAGACGTCTTGGGCGTAGATGGGCTCGTAGTCGGGGTTTTCGGGTTGGAGGCGCACACGGCCTTCCTCCCGGTAAAGGGTCTTGACGGTGGCTTCGTCGCCCAGGAGGGCTACTACGATCTGGCCGTCGTCGGTGGTGGGGACCTGTTCGGCGATTACATAGTCGCCGTCCAAGATGCCGGCGTCGCGCATGCTTAGGCCGCTGACGTGGAGGGCGAAAAGCTCTTTGCCGGCTTTTTGGGGGAAGGGGATGTAGCCTTCAATGTCCTCTACCGCCAAGATAGGCATGCCTGCCGTGACTTTGCCCAGGATGGGCACCTGCACGGCCGCCTGGCTGCCTTCGATGCGGATGGAGCGGTTGAGGCCCGCCTCGCGGGTGATGTAGCCCAACTTTTCCAGGGTCTTTAAATGGGCATGCACAGTGGAGGTAGACCGCAGGCCTGTGGCGTTGCAGATCTCCCGGACAGTGGGGGGGATGCCGGAGGGCATGGCCTCCCGCAGATAGTCGTATACCTTTTGCTGGCTTTTTGTCAATGGTTCCATGACCATGCCTCCCTATGGAAAAATGGGCGTTGCTTCCTCTGCCTAAACCTTTATTACTAACAGTATAACACAAAGGAAGGAAAAACGCAAACGTTTGTTTGAAATTTTTTCGGGATTTTTACGCCTCTTTTCGTCAAGTTTCGGGAAAGTTCACAAATGAAGGTGAATTTCTTTAAGGTTTATTCACAGGGCGGTAACAACTTATGGAGGCGCAGGGGTTATAATAGGGATGTACTCAAAGGAAACGGGATGGACCTTTTCTTGAGATACATGTTCTACCCTCCTCAATAATACCCCTCAAGCAAAAGTGAGAAAGGCTGGAAGTTTTCCGGCCTTTCTCACTTTTGTGTATAATTTCTTTCCGGGCGGGCTACAATACAGTCACGAAGCCAGTGTATTTTACTCCGAAAGGAATGGAACCTCTATGAATGGAAAAAGATTTTCAGAAGATAAGGCAAGGCGCAACGGGTTTTACCTGGCGCTGGCGGTGTGCCTGGTGGCGGTGGGCATTGCCGCCTGGAGCACCTATGACGCGGTGCAGGGCTATTTGAGCCCGGAGGACGGGGCCAGCGACCCGGCGCTGGTGTCCCAGCAGGAGGAGGACGTGCGGAAGGGCCAGGAGGACAGCGACCCCGAGGCCGCCAAAAAGGCCGGCAGCGCGGGGACGGTGTCTAAGGCTTCTTCGGCGGCGGAGGCGGGGGCCCAGACGGTGAGCAAGTCCCCTAAGGCTGCGCCGACTAAGAGCCCGGCCCCTACGCCTACGCCAGAGCCGGAAAGCAGCCAGGCCCCCCAGGTGCCGGCAACGGCGCCGCTGTATGAGATCAGCACGGAGATGATTTACCCGGTGCAGTCTAAGCAGGTGGACAAGGCGTACAGCTCGGGGGCGCCTATGTATTCGGAGACCATGAAGGATTGGCGGGTACACGCGGGGTGCGATATCGCTGCCGAAGCCGGGGAACAGGTGCTGGCCTGCGGCAACGGCATGGTGAAGGAGACGTATACCGACAGCATGTTAGGCAACGTGGTGGTCATTGAGCATGGAGACTATATGTTCTATTACTGCGGCGTGGGGGAAGATTTCCTGGTGCAGCCGGAGGAGGTAGTCTCTATGGGGCAGGCCATTGGCACGGTGACGGCGGTGCCGGTGGAGGCGGCCCAGCAGCCCCACCTGCATTTGGAAGTGCGGCGGGACGGGGCGTGTTTAGATCCCCGGGGCCTGCTGGACGGGAAAAATTAACAGGAAGCTAGAGGGCGGCGTGCCTTTGCGGGCGCGCCGCTTTTTTGCGGGGGGATGCGGGGTTAGAGGAGGAAGCCCTGGCACAGCACCAGCAAAGTCACCCCGGGGATGCCCAGCAGGCCGGCACCCAGGAGGCTTAGGCGGTTGACGGGAAGGAAGACCCCGGTATAAGGCCCGCAAAGGTTTACCAGCGCCAAGGCCCCCAAGCCCAGCGCCGCGGACAGAAGAAAGCTTTTCACATGCCCACGTCCTTTCCTTGTGAGGAGATGTCCATACCTCAACATATGCGGGTCGGGGGGGCGTTATGATTAAACCCACCAGGGCTGTCTCGCCCGCCGGATCTGGCTGCCGTACCCCACTGGGGCACACCACTCCCTGGCCCCACTACCCAAAGAACGGTAAAGGTTTTTTGAAGGGTGCAGGGGAACTTTTTTCCTCAAAAAAAGTTCCCCTGCCCGCCGGAGGCAAAAAAAGGCCCCTGGCTTTGGGCCGGGGCCTTTGGATGGGGTCAGGTTTCTTCGGGCATGAAGTCGATGCGGCCGGTGGCTACGTCGGCGGCGGCTACGATGATGGGGAGCTGGTCGCCCATCATGAGGACGCGGCCGGAACGGAGGTCGCGGTGGAGGATCTCGCCGTCAAATTCGAAGTCGGCGCCTTCAAAGTCGCTGAGGCTGATGAAGCCTTCGGCGTTGTTGGAGAGCTTGACAAAGATGCCTTTGGGGGTGACGCCGCTGATGACGCCTACGTGGTGTTCGCCCAGGTGGGCCCGCATGTATTCGGCCATGTAGCAGTCTTCGGCGTCACGCTCGCCGGTGACGGCGCGGACCTCGTTTTTGGAGGACTCGAAGGCCGATTCTTCGGCGAAGACGGCGTAGCGCTTGGAGAGGGTGGCTTTATCGACGCCGGCTACCAGGTCGGTGAGGATGCGGTGGATGGAGGTGTCTGGGTAGCGGCGGATGGGGGAGGTGAAGTGGCTGTACTCCCCCAGGGCCAGGCCGAAGTGGCCCAGCTCTTTATGGTTATATTTGGCTTTTTCCATGGTGCGCAGGATGCGCTGGTTGACAAGGGAGGCCCGGGGGGTGTCTTTGACGCGGTCCAGGACGGCGGCAAAGTCCAGGGTGGTGGGGTCGCCCTTTTTCAGCTCTTTACAGGGGATGCCCAGCTTGTCCAGGAGCTCGTAGAGCTCGACCACGCGGTCGGGCTGGGGGCGCTCGTGGACGCGGTAGAGGAAGGGGATGCCGGCGTCTAGGGAGGCGCGGGCGGCGGCGATGTTGGCGGCGATCATCAGCTGCTCGATCAGCTGTTCGGCTTCGCCCTGGGTGCGGGGCATAAGGTCGATGCAGACGCCGTCTTCGTTTAGCACGAACTTGGTCTCGTCGCTGGAAAGGTCCATTTCGCCGCGCTTTTTGGCGCGGGCCCGCAGCAGGTCTGCAAGCTCTTTGGTGCAGGCCAGGCTATCTTTTACAGGGGCGTACTTTTCCAGGATATCGGGGGTGGCGGAGCCGTCGAAGATGGTGTTGACTTCTTTATACACGCCGCGGACTTTGGAATTGATAACGGATTTGCAGAACTTATAGCTGGTCATTTCGCCTTCTAAGTCAAACTCCATCAGGGCGGAGAAGGTGAGCTTCTCGGTGCCGGCGTTTAGGGAACAGACGCCATTGGAGAGGGCTTCGGGCAGCATGGGTATGACGCGGTCGGCAAAATAGACGGAGGTGCCGCGCTTGTAGGCCTCCTGGTCGATGGGGGTTTTGGCTTTTACATAGTGGGAGACATCGGCGATATGGACGCCCAGCTGGTAGCCGCGGGGGGTCTTTTGAGCGGAAACGGCGTCGTCCAGGTCTTTGGCGTCGGCGCTGTCGATGGTGAAGATGGGCCAGTCCCGCAGGTCCAGGCGGGCGTCGATGTCGGCCTGGGTGACGGCCATTTGGGAAATCTTCTCGGCCTGCTCCATGACTTCCGGGGGGAAGACGGTGGGGATGCCGCAGCGCTCGATAATGGCGTCGGCGCAGACACGGGCGCGGCTGCCGCTGCCAAAGACAGCCTGCACCTCGCACTGGGACCAGTCGCCCCGGGTGTCCATTTTTGGGGTGATGAGGACTTTGTCGCCGTCTTTGGCGCCGCCGGTTTTGCCGGGGAGGACCAAAAGGTCGAAACGGACGGGGCCGTCTGGGGCGACGGCGGGGCCCTGGGGGCCTAAGCGGAAGGTGCCGGTGACCGAGCTTTGGCTGCGCTTTACCACGCGCTTGACGCGGCCGCTGGGACCGCGGTCCCGCTTTTGCAGGCCGGTGATAAGGATCTCATCGCCGATAAAGGCCCCGTTTAGGGCGCTGCCGGGGATGAAGATATCCTCGGTGCCGGATTTGGGGCGGGCGAAGCCGAATTTTTCGGAGAGGGAGACCAGGGTGGCTTCGATATCGCCGGTGCGGGGCACCAGCTGCACCCAGTGGTCTTTGTCCACCTTGATTTCGGCGGCGTCTTCCAGGGTGTGGAGGGCGTCGTAAAAGGCGGCTTTGTCGCTGATGCCGGCCTCGCGCATGAGGGATTTTGAGGGGATGCCGTCGCCGGCGCAGCGCTTGAGGGCGGCGACGATGAGTTTTTCCTCGATGGTTTTGGCGGCGCTGGGCAGCTCGTAGGGCTGGGAGGAAGAGACGGTGCGGGGCTTGCGGCCGCTGCTCTTGAATTTCTGGTTGCCGAATTTTTTAGGTTTCATAATTTTATCTTTCCCGGAGAAAACTCCGCGTTAAAGGGTGTAAGGGCGGTTTTTCGATCAAACCTTCCCTGCGGGAAGGTTTACCTTTCTTTTACCTTTCTTTTCAAAAAGGGCTTGTGTCAAAAAGGGCTTGTGGGGTTTGCGGCGATGCCCCAAGGCCTTGCCGCGGGCTCTAAAGGGCGTTTACAAGCTCTTTAAAGTGGCGGCCGCGGACTTCGAAGTTAGGGTAAAGGTCAAAGGCGGCGGAGGCGGGGGAGAGGGAGACGACGTCGCCGGGGACGGCCTCGCGGTGGGCCAGGGAGACGGCTTCCTCCATAGTGCCCGCGTGGAGGATGCGGGGGGCGCCGGGCTGGTAGTTGGGGGCGGCGGTGACGGCTTCCTCAATCTTGGGGGCGGTGGCGCCCAGGAGGATGAGGGTCTTTACTTTATCGCAAATGGCCGGGCCCAAGGGGGCGTAGGGGATGTGCTTGTCGTAGCCGCCGCAGATGAGAAGGATTTTCTCTTTATAAAGGGAGAGGGTGCCGGAAATGGTGCGGGTGGGGGAGCTGGCGATGGAATCGTTATAATATTTTACACCGCCGAGCTCCCGGACCAGCTCGGCCCGGTGCTCGACACCGCCGAAATCTTTTGCCACCTGGCGGATGCTTTCGGGGCTTACATCGCCCCAGACGGCGGCGATGGCGGCCATGTAGTTTTCTACGTTGTGCCAGCCGGGAAGCTTGATATCGCGGATATCCAGGACGGCTTCGCCGTTTACGAGGATGGTTTCCCCGCTGCACCAGACGCCGCGGGGGGGCTGGTTTTGGCGGCTGAAAAGCCAGGTGTCGCCCCGGGTCTCGGCGGCAAAGGAGGCGGTGGTTTCGTTATCGGCGTTGAGCACGGTGCGGGAAAAAGCGTTCTGGTGCTGGTAGATGTTGCGCTTCGAGTCGATATACTCCTGCATGTCCTTGTGCACGTCCAGGTGATTGGGGGAGAGGTTGGTGACCACCGCCACGTGGGGGGGCTGGCGCATGGAGATGAGCTGGAAGCTGGAAAGCTCGACTACGGCGCAGTGGGTGGGGGCGATGGTTTCAATCTCGGGCAAAAGGGGCTTGCCGATGTTGCCGCCCAGGTGGACGGTTTTGCCCTCTGCTTTTAAAAATTCGGAGATGAGGGTGGTGGTGGTGGTCTTGCCGTCGCTGCCGGTGACGGCGTAGAGCTTGCAGGGGCAGAGGTCGAAGAAGACCTCCAGCTCGCTGGTGACGGCCTGGCCCCTTTGGCGGGCGGCGGCAAGCTGGGGCAGGGTGTATTTCATGCCGGGGGTGCGGAAAATCACATCCTCGGACAAATTTTGCAGGTAGCTTTCGCCCAGGTGCATGGGCACGCCCAGGGCCAGGAGCTGCCGGCCGTTTTCGCCCAGCTCTTCTAAGGGGCGCTTATCACGGGCGGAGACAAGGGCCCCTTTTTCGCGGAACAGCCGGATGAGGGGCATATGGCTGCGGGCAATGCCGCAGAAGGTTACGGTTTTGCCTTGCAGGGCGTGGAAAAAATCTTCACATTTTTGGTTTTTAAAGTCCATGGGGTACCGCCTCTCCTTACTGGGTGTCTTCTGTATAGCTGTTGTACAAATGGTAATATACGCCGCGCTTTTCCATCAATTCCTGGTGGGTGCCCTTTTCCTCGATGCCCTTATCGGTAAGCACCAGGATGACGGTGGCCCCGCGGATGGTGGTGAGGCGGTGGGCGATGGTAAAGGTGGTGCGGCCCTTGGAGAGCTTTTCCAGGGAGGCCTGCACCAGCTTTTCGCTTTCGTTATCCAGGGCGGAGGTAGCTTCGTCCAGGATCATAATAGGCGGGTTTTTTAAGAAGGCGCGGGCTATGCTGATGCGCTGCTTCTGCCCGCCGGAGAGCTTGACGCCGCGCTCGCCTACATATGTATCGTAGCCGTTTGCGAGGCCCAGGATGAAATCGTGTGCGCCGGCCTGGCGGGCGGCCTCCATGACTTCCTCGCGGGAGGCGCCGGGCTTGCCGTACTGGATGTTTTCAAAGACCGTGCCGGAAAAAAGGTAGACGTCCTGCTGGACAAAACCGATTTGGCCCCGCAGGGAGGAGAGGGTCACGCCCCGGACGTCCTGGCCGTCGATAAGGATGCGGCCGGTGGTTACGTCGTAAAAGCGGGGGATGAGGTTGCAAAGGGTGGTCTTGCCGCCGCCGGAGGGGCCCACCAGGGCCACGTTTTCGCCGGGGTTTACGTGGAGGTTGATATGGGACAGGACCTTTTTGCCATCATCGGCATAATGGAAGCTGACGTTTTCAAAGGTGACGCTGCCTTTTTTAATAGAAAGGGGCTTTGCGCCGGGCTCGTCGAAAATCTCCACGTCGGCGTCCATGACCTGGAAGAAGCGCTCGACGCCGGTCATGCCCTGCTGGAACTGCTCGGCGAACTGCACCAGGCGGCGGATGGAGGTGATGAGGGTGCCTACGTAGAGCATATAGGCCACTAAATCGGCGGGCTGCACCTGGCCGTTGATCATAAACAGTGCGCCGGCAATGAGCACCAGGAGGTTCATGAGGCCGTCAAAGAGGCGGTTGGAGGCTTCGAACCCGCCCATGAAGAAGTAGCGTTTGCGCTTTACATTGTAAAAGGTACGGTTGCCTTTTTCGAATTTCTCGGTTTCGAGGCCTTCGTTTGCAAAGGATTTGACTACGCGCACGCCTAAGAGGCTGTCTTCGACCTGGGCGTTGATTTCGCCCAGCTGCTTGCGCTGGGAACGGAACTGCTCTTTCATCTGGTGGTTAAAGTAGATAGCCACGGCCACCATGGGGGGCACCACGGCAAAGACGATGAGGGTGAGCCAGAGGTTTACGCCGCAAAGGATGATGAAAGAGCCGAGGATCTTAATGGCGGCGATGAAGAACTCTTCGGGGCAGTGGTGGGCGAATTCGGTGATGTCGAAGAGGTCGGTGGTGATGCGGGTCATGATCTGGCCGACTTTGGTATTGTCGAAATAGTTGAAGCTGAGCTTTTGCAGGTGGGCGAACATGTCGGAGCGCATGTCGGTTTCGATGCGGGTGCCCATGATGTGGCCGATGGAGGCCATGAAGAAGTTGGCGCCGGCGTCTACCAGGCGCAGGAATAAGTAGAGGCCGCCGATTTTTAAGACGGTGGCTACGGTGAGGGCCGCCAGGTTGTTGATGCCCATGTCGGTGATGTAGCGCACCAGCATGGGGAGGGCCAGCTCGCAGACAGTGGTGAGGGCGGCGCAGAACAGGTCGAAGGCCAGCACGGCCCGGTACTTTTTAAAGTAGGGCAGGAAGCGGCGGATGAGGCCTTTCTTCCTGGGGGGGCTGGGCTTATGGGTTGGGTTGCTCAAGTTGATACACGTCCTTCTCTCCTAAATATTCTATTCAGTAAAATTATGCCATAAATGGAGGGAATAATCAAGCTTTTTCGGCCTAAAGGAAGGGAAGCGGCGGGTATGGGGCGGGGGGCATCCGCGAAGCGGGGATGGGTTCTTAGGGCCGCGCCCTAAGTGGGGTGCAGGGGCAAAGCCCATGCCGGGGTTTGGGGCGGAGCCCCGGGGTCTTGCCGCAGGCGCGGTCTTTGCGCCGGAGGCTCTAAACGCGTGGGCGGGGGTTGGGGGCAAAGCCCCCAGGTCTTTTGGAAGGGCGGGCTTGTCACCTGGGGGCCTTGACGCGGGGGGCGGGTTTGGGATAGAATGAAATAGGAAGAGGGGCGGGGAGGCTGCTTGGCTTTTGCCTGGCGGGCGCGGCAGGCAAAAGGGGCGGGGGGTATCCCACCCCTTTTGCGCTTTTACACGGCCAGGACGCCGTGGGCGTCTTCCTGCAGAAGATAGAGCTGCTCTTCCAGGCCGGTTTCGGCGTTGATATAGCTGAGTACCTGGCGGCCGCCTTTGCCTTTGCAGGAAAACTCCCAGCAGAGGACTTCTTCCAGGCCGGGGGTGGGGATGACGGCCAGGCGGGCGGACTGCAGGGTGAGGAGGGGGCTGAGGGATTCTTCAGCCTGCCGCTGGGTAAGGGCGGGGGCCGCAAGGGCGCGCTGGTGGTGGTTCATCAGGTAGCCGGCGGCGTCGTACTCTACCAGGCCGCCCTGTTCCAGCTCTACGGAGACTTTGATAAGGTCGGGGTAACAGAGGGCTTCTTGCTGCCCGATGGCTGTGGTGGTGTGGAAATTGATGGTAAGGACACCGTCGTTTTTGACATAGTAGCTTTCCTCCATGGGGGGGAGGCCCTTTAGGGCGGAACGGGCGGCGGTGAGGGCCTCCTCTTGGGTGAGGTTTTCGGAGCCGCGGTGTTCTTTTTTATAATAGGCGGGCTGGCCGCCCTGGCGGGTGATGTGGATCTGCTGGCCGTCCCGGCTAAACTGGAAGACCGGCAGCTGGGCCCCGCCTTCGCCGGTGAAGGTGAGGGAGGAGGGGTCGCACTGAAGGAAGGCGGCGGCTTTTTGGGCGGCCTGCTCTTGGGTGAGGGCGGGCTTGTTTTGCAGGTGCAGGGGCTGGCGCTGGGGGATGTGGTCGGAGAAGGGGCCGTCGTACAGGAGGGCGGGGATGGAGGCGAATTCTTTTGCCACGTTGTCAAAGCCGTCGTCCAGCAGGGAAAGGGGGCCGGCGCTGTCTAAGCGGTTTAAGAGGGTTTCCATCTGGTAGAGGCTGCCGCCCTCGGCGGTAAGGCGGGCCTGGATAGCGGTAAGGGAACCGTAAAGCTTTTCGGCGTATTGGGCGAGGGTGGAAAAGCCCTCTAGGTCCTCTTGGGCCAGGGGCTGGGAGGAAAAGGAACGGCGGGTGAGGGAAAGGGCGTAGTCCCCGGCCTGGGAAAGAAAGCGGCTGATGGCCTCGGTCTTTTCCTGGGAAAAGGGGAGGGTGGCCATAGCGGATTTGGCGCTGCCGCTTTGCTCTAAAAGCTGGGCGGAAAGGGCGCTTTGCATGACGGGGGTGGAGGCGTACTGGGCTTTTTCCAGGGTGCGGCACATGCCGCCTACGCCGTCGGTAAGGTCGCCCAGGGCACGGCGGTAGCTGTACTCCAGGCGGGTGCTGCTGTGGGCCAGGGCCAGGCGGGCGTCGGCCAGGAGCCCCGCGCCCACCAGGAGCAGGGAAAGGGCAAAAGTGGTAAAGCGTATTTTAGCGCGTCGTTTCATAGTACATCCTGCCTTTTTTGTAAGAATACCTGTAGTTTCAGCGGGAAGGGGCGGGAAAATTCATGGGGCGTTGGCGATTTTTTATCTGTTCAAGCCAGGCAAATTGTGGTATACTGTAATGTGATTATGCGGCCGGCTTGCGGCCCAAGGAGGGCTGCTTTTGCGTATTTTAGGCATTGACCCGGGGTATGCCATTGTGGGATATGGGGTCATTGAGGCGAAAAACGGGGCCTACAGGCCTGTGGAATATGGGGCGGTGACCACGCCGGCAGGGGCGGATTTTGGGCTGAGGCTTAAGGAAATCTACGACGGGATGGCGCAGCTGCTGGACACCCTGCGGCCCCAGGCGGCTTCGGTGGAGAAGCTGTATTTTACCAACAACAAGACTACGGGCATTGGCGTGGCGGAGGCCCGGGGGGTCATTTTGCTGGCGCTGGCCCAACGGGGGGTGCCCCTGTATGAGTACACCCCGCCCCAGGTGAAGCAGGCGGTGACCGGCTATGGCAAGGCGCTGAAGCCCCAGGTGCAGGAAATGACGCGGCGATTATTGTGCCTGCCGGGGGTGCCAAAGCCGGATGACGCGGCGGACGCCCTGGCGCTGGCTATTTGCCACGGGCAGGCGGCGGGGTCGCCGCTGCGCCGGTCGCTGCTGCGGTGAAGGGCCCGGTTTGTGTAAGGGAGATTTTTCTATGTTTTATAGTTTGACGGGGAAGGTAGTCCATACGGAGCCAGGGATGGCGGTGGTGGATGTGGGCGGCGTGGCGTTTAAGTGCGCTACGTCTATGGGGACGCTGCGGGTGCTGCAGCTGAACAAGGCGGCGACCTTGTACACGCATTTGAACGTGCGGGAGGACGCGTTGGACCTGTTTGGCTTTGCCAGCCAGCAGGAGCTGAACTGCTTTAAGCTTTTGACGGCCATTAGCGGCGTGGGGCCTAAGGTGGGGCTGGCGATTTTGTCGGAGATGGCGCCGGAAGAGGTGGCGCTGGCAGCCGCCGGGGGGGACGTGAAGCGGTTTTGCCGGGCTAACGGCGTGGGGCCTAAGCTGGCCCAGCGCATTGTGCTGGAAATGAAGGACAAGGCGGTGGATTTTTCTACCGGCGGGCTGGGCGCGGATTTTATCCAGCCGGGGGGGGGCTCGGCCTCGGGCAACGCGGCCCAGGCGGTGGAGGCCCTTACGACGTTGGGCTATTCGCCTACGGACGCGGCTGCGGCTGTGGGGCGGCTGGACAGCACTTTGCCGGTGGAGGAGCTGATCCGGCTGGCCTTGAAGGGCTTTGCCGGGAACGGGGCTTAGGGGGGATTTTATGTGGAAAAACCTGAAGCGGTTTTTGCAGACCGCTATGGGGTCTACGGTCGGCGTATATTTGGGCCGCAGCCTTTGGCTGTGGCAGGATTACAAGGCGCGGCCCGGCCTTTATGCTATGGCTGGCTCCCCCTGGTATCTGCCCTTGCTGGCGGGGGCGCTGGTGGCGGCGGGGCTGCTTCTGGTAGAGGGCTGGGGGCTGTTTTTGGTGAACAGGCATATAAAAAAGAAGCAGGACGCCAAAGCGCCGGGCCCAGGGAAGGGGACACAGGAAGACTAGCCGGCTGCCCTGGGGCGGCTTGCGCCGGCTTATGGGGCTGGGCAGGATGTGGTTTTGGCGGTATGGGGCTGTGGTTCTAAAAGTTGGAGAAAAACCGACCCACTGGCTTAGGCAGCGGCGGGGTGGGAAAGGAGCGGAGCGTCATGATAGAAAAAAGCGGCGGTACGGAGTATGGCATGGACTGGGACGCCCAGGATGAGCTGGACCTGGAAAACCGCCTGACCGATACGGGCTACACGCCAGGGGACTTGGAGACTGAGAACCCCTTGCGGCCCCGGACCTTCTCGGAGTACATTGGGCAGGAGAAGGTGAAGGAGAACCTGAAGGTTTATATTGGGGCGGCGCTGAGCCGGAAGGAATCTTTGGACCATGTGCTGCTGTATGGGCCCCCGGGGCTGGGCAAGACCACCCTGGCGGGGATTGTGGCCAGCGAGATGGGCGTGAACCTGCGGGTGACAAGCGGGCCGGCTATTGAGAAGCCGGGGGATTTGGCGGCGCTGCTGACAAACCTTTCGCCGGGGGATGTGCTGTTTATTGACGAGGTGCACAGGCTTTCCCGGCAGGTGGAGGAAATCTTGTACCCGGCTATGGAGGACTTTGCCCTGGATATTATTACCGGCAAGGGGCAGATGGCGGCAAGCTACCATTTGCCGCTGCCGCGGTTTACCCTGGTGGGGGCTACTACCCGGGCCGGGCAGCTTTCGGCGCCCTTGCGGGACCGGTTTGGGGTGGTGCTGCGGCTAGAGCTTTACGACCCCCAGCAGCTGGGGCGGATCGTTACCCGCAGCGCGAAGATTTTGGGGGCGGACATTGAGGCGGACGCGGCTTTGGAGATTGCCAGCCGGGCCCGGGGCACCCCCCGCATTGCCAACCGGCTTTTGAAGCGGGTGCGGGATTTTGCGGAAGTGATGAGCGGCGGGGTGATTACCTTGAATACCGCGAAGATAGCCTTGGACCGGATGGAGATCGACGAGCTGGGGCTGGACCAGAGCGACCGCCGGATGCTTCGGGCGATTATACAGTTTTACGGCGGGGGGCCTGTGGGCTTGGAGACTTTGGCGGCGGCTATTGGGGAAGAGGCGGTGACCATTGAGGACGTCAACGAGCCTTATTTGATGCAGGTGGGGTTCCTCTCCCGGACGCCCCGGGGGCGCTGCGCTACGGCGGCGGCTTACCTGCATTTGGGGCTGCCGGCGCCGGCTGCTTTGCAGCAGGGGGGGGCTTTGCCGGAACAGACGGTGCTGGAGTGAGGAAGGCCTCGGGACGCTGTCCCGAACCCTGCAACTTTCTTTCGGAGAAAGTTGACAAAGAACTTGGGGGCGCGCTGGGGCGCGCGTGTTTACGGTTATATTACCTCTGAACAAAATAGTAGGAAGCAGAGGTATACTCCCCCGCCCGTAGGGCGGGGGAGTATACGGCAAATTTTTCCTATTATTTCTTACAGAAATAATAACAATTTATTTTTTAAACGAGGTGTTTTTTTATGGGACGGCTTTTTGGTACAGATGGGATTAGGGGGATTGCCAACAAGGATTTGACCTGCGAGCTGGCTACCCAGCTGGGGCGGGCTGCGGCGCGGGTGCTGACCAATAAATCCAACCGGCACCCGCGGGTGCTCATTGGCAAGGACACGCGGCTTTCTTCGGATATGCTGGAAAGCGCTATGGCGGCCGGGCTGTGCAGCATTGGGGCCAGCGTGGTGACGCTGGGCGTGGTGCCTACCCCGGCGGTGGCGTATTTGGTGGAAAAGTATAAGGCGGACGCGGGGGTTATGATTTCGGCTTCCCATAACTCCTTCGAGTATAATGGGATTAAGATTTTTTCGGGAGATGGGTATAAGCTGCCCGATGATTTGGAGGAGCGCATTGAGGATATCATTTTGGGCAAGTCGGATATCTCGGGGGAGTTCCCCCAGGAGGACGGCATTGGCACGGTTACCCATGCGGACGGCGCGGTGCGGGATTATATTGACCATGTGAAGAATACGGTGCATTTTTCTTTGGATGGGCTTAGGATTGTGATGGACTGCGCCAATGGGTCGGCCAGCGCTACGGCGCAGGCCTTGTTTACGGAGCTGGGGGCGGAGGTCACCATGCTTAACGACAGCCCCGATGGAATCAATGTGAATTTGGATTGCGGCTCTACCCATATGGAGGGGCTTGTTGAATATGTGAAGGCCCATGAGGTGGACGCGGGTGTGGCTTTTGACGGGGATGCCGACCGGTGCCTGATGGTGGATGAGAAAGGGAATTTTATTGACGGCGACTTTATTATGGCCATTTGCGCCCTGGACATGAAGAGCCGGGGGAAGCTGGCGGGCAATGCCGTGGTGGGCACGATTATGACGAATTTGGGCTTCCAGCGGTTTTGCGAGGAGAACGGCATGCGGTTTGAGGCCACGAAGGTGGGCGACCGCTATGTGCTGGAACAGATGCGGCTGGATGGGTATAATTTTGGTGGAGAGCAGAGCGGGCATGTGATTTTCAGGGACTTTGCCACTACTGGCGACGGGCAGCTGACGGCCTGCCAGCTGCTGAGCCTTTTGCGCCGCAGGGAGGCGAAGCTTTCAAGCCTGGCTACGCTGATGCAGAGGTATCCGCAGACTATGGTGAACTTGAAGGTGAGCCCGGAAGGGAAGCTGGCTTTTTATACGGACCATACGGTTAAGGCAGCTATTGACAAGGCGGCGGCGGAATTGGGCAAGGAGGGCCGGGTCATTGTGCGGCCCAGCGGCACCGAGCCCTTGCTGCGGGTGATGGTGGAAGGCCGGGATGAGGGGCAGATCCAGCGGATTGCCCAGGAGGTGGCGAAGGTCATTCAGGAGGAATTGTCGTAAATGAGGACGGCACTGTGGCGGGATTATGAGCTTTTAGATACGGCGGGCGGGGAACGGCTGGAACGGTGGGGGGATATCCTTTTGATACGGCCGGACCCGCAGATCATTTGGGAGGGGGATAAAGGCGGCTTGTGGGGGGAGGCCCATGCCCGGTATGTGCGCTCGAACAAGGGCGGGGGGCACTGGGAGGCTTATCGGAAGCTGCCGGAGGTGTGGCAGATTGGCTGGGAGGGGCTTACGTTCCGGCTGAAGCCGATGGGGTTTAAGCATACGGGGCTCTTCCCGGAACAGGCGGTGAACTGGCGGTTTGCCGGGGAGAAGATCCGGCGGGCGGGGAGGCCGGTGAAGGTGCTGAACCTGTTTGGCTACACGGGGGCGGCTACACTGGCCTGCATGCAGGCGGGGGCAGCGGTTACCCATGTGGACGCTTCGAAGGGCATGGTGCAGTGGGCAAAGGAAAATGCTGCGGCCAGCGGCTTGGGGGATAGGCCGGTGCGGTGGCTGGTGGACGACTGTGTGAAGTTTGTACAGCGGGAGAAGCGCCGGGGGAACATCTATGACGCTATTATTATGGACCCGCCCTCTTATGGGCGGGGGCCTGGGGGCGAGGTGTGGAAGCTGGAAGAACAGCTTTATGGGCTGATTGCCATGTGCCTGCCTATTTTGGCGGAGGAGCCGCTGTTTTTCCTTTTAAATTCGTATACCACGGGGCTTTCGCCGGCGGTGATGGAATATTTGCTGGGGGTGGTGCTGGGCTCCAGGTTTGGCGGCGGGGTGTCTTCGGATGAGATCGGGCTGAAGGTGACGAGTACGGGGCTGGCGCTGCCTTGCGGCAGCACGGCTATTTGGCAGGCGTGACGCTTGGCCCGGGACGCGCGTAAGGCTGCGGGGGGCTTTCGCCGCGCAAAGGGCTTGCGCGCTTATGTGTGCGCCGCGCCTGTCGGACGGGCTTGCGTGGGCGGGGCGCAGGAGGAGGGATATGATGGCAAGGTGGATTTACGCGGCCCTGGCTGTGGGCTGGGTGCTGAGCATGGTATATGAGTGTGTGCAGTCTGGCGTGGGCGTGGCGCTGTATTTTGCGCTGGCTGTTTTGGGGGTGACGGTGTTTGCCATCCTTTTTGTGAAGGACATGAACCGGGGCGGGGAACAGCAGCCGGTGCCCAGGATGCTACACTTTTTGGGGGCGGCGGTTTCGGCGGCGCTGTTTTACATGGCGCTGGAAAACGCGGCTAAGGCGGGAAGCTATGTGCGGTTTATGCCGTTTTACCTGGTGATGTTCCTGTATTTTATGGGCGCGGGAGGGTACATGTGGTGGAAAGAGCTGCAGAAGAAAAAGTGATGGATGGGGAAGTTTTGCTTTTCTTTGGGGAAAGGCCGGGGGCCCTGCCGCTGTATGAAGCGCTGGAAAGGGCGGTTTTGCAGGCAGAGCCTGGGGCTGCCCGGCGGGTGCAGAAGACGCAGATTACCTTTGCGAATAAGAGGGTGTTTGCCTGTGCTTCGTTTTTGCGGCCGGTAAGGGGGCTTTCCGGGGCGTTTTTGACGGTGAGCTTTGGGCTGGGGCGGCCGGTGGATTCCCAGCGGGTGGCCGGGCGGGTGGAGCCTTACCCGGGCCGGTGGACACACCATGTGGTGGTGCGCCGGGAGGGGGAGATCGACCGGGAGCTGCTGGGGTGGATACAGGAGGCGGCCGCTTTTTCGGCGGGGAAGAGGTAGGCGGAAAATCTAACAGGAAGGGAGCGGCGCGGGGGCCCGGGCCGTCAGGTTTTTTATATGGCTTTTATTGATGTGAGGGACGTGCGGTTCTCTTATGACCTGGAAGCGGGGGTTGGCCAGGAGGTGCTGCATGGGGTCAGCCTGCAAATAGAGCAGGGGGAGTTTGTGGCGCTTTTGGGGCACAATGGGTGCGGGAAGTCCACCATGGCTAAGCTTTTAAACGGCATGCTTACCCCCAGCGCGGGGCAGGTGGTTGTGGACGGGCTGGACGCCGGGAAAGAGGAGAACCAGCTGGAGGTGCGCCGGCGGGTGGGCCTGGTGCTGCAAAACCCGGACAACCAGCTGGTGGCGGGCATTGTAGAGGAGGATGTGGCCTTTGGGCCGGAAAACCTGGGGGTGCCGCCGGAGGAGATACGGCGCCGGGTGGACGCCGCTTTGAAGGCGGTGGGCATGTACCCTTACCGGGAGCACGCGCCCCACAAGCTTTCGGGGGGGCAGAAGCAGCGGGTGGCCATCGCGGGGGTGATTGCCATGGAGACAAAGTGCCTGGTGCTGGACGAGCCTACCGCCATGCTGGACCCCCGGGGGCGGCAGGAGGTTATGGAGGCTATTACACGGCTGAACCGGGAAAAGGGCATTACGGTGGTGCTGATCACCCACTATATGGACGAGGCTGTGCAGGCCGGCCGGGTGGTGGTGATGGACGGGGGCCGGGTGCTGATGGACGGCGGGCCGGGGGAAGTCTTTAAGCAGGTGGAGAGGCTGAAACGCCACGATTTGGACGTGCCCCAGGCTACGGAGCTTTGCTACCGGCTGCGGGCGGCGGGGGTGGAGCTGCCGGGGATACCGCTTTCGGTGGAGGAGTGCGTGGGGATGTTTCGGGAATTGCTGGGGTAGGGGCTGGAGGATCCCACTGGGGATATGGGGATTAGGAAATGCTATTTTGGAGGGACCTTATATGACGGCTTTAGTAGAATTGTTGGAAGCCTGCGGGACGTTTTTTCTGGCTACGGCCAGCGGGGCCCAGCCTAAGCTGCGGCCAGTGGGGGCTTATATGGAAAGGGATGGGAAGGTGCTGTTCAGCATTGGGGCCCACAAAGAGGTATATAGGCAGCTTGTGGAAAACCCCAACTGCGAGATTGCCGGCATGGTGGACAAAGCCAGGTGGTTCCGGCTGACGGGCCGGGCGGTTTTTGAAGAGGACCCGGCTTATGCCCGGGAATTTTTGGAGATGCGGCCGGGGCTGAGGAAAATCTATAATGAAGAAAGCGGGCTTACTTTGGCTATATTCCATCTGGAAGGGGCCAGGGCCCAGCTGTACACGATGGGCGAGGTGACGGGGGAGATTGGCCTTTGACCCTTTTTGCCATAGGGGGCATGGGGCGGCGTGCGGCTGGTTTGGAACAGGCCCGCGTTGAAGGGCGGAATACGAGGGCGGTTTGGGATTTAGGAGGATGGCGAGATGGATAGGAAATGGCTGAAGAATGACCTGCGTTCTTATGGCGCGGCGGCCCTGTGCGGGCTGCTGGCAGGGGTGGGGACCGCCTGACGGATTTTTTCCCGGCGGTTGGGGAAGAAGGCGGCGTATGGCGCTTTTTGTGTGTTTGGCGGGGCTTACCGGCCGGCCTTGCCCTGCGGATGAAAACGGGGCGGTTATGGCTTTGTGGAATAGGAAAGGAGGGCGGATAATCATGGATAAGGAACAAAGGAAAGCGCTGCGGGAACAGTATGAACGGCGGAAGCCGGATATGGGGGTGGTCTGCTGGGAGAATGGCGGGAGAAGGTGGATCGCTACGTCTAAGGACGCGGCGGCGGATTATAACAGCAGCTTGTTCCAGCTGAAGCTGGGGTCTTGGCCGAACCGGGAGATGCAGGCGGCTTTTACGAAGGACCCGGAGGGGTTCCGGTGGTCGCTGCTGAAAAAGCTGGATTACGAGGAGCCTGGGGAGGACCACGGGGAGGATTTGGAGCTGCTTTATATGATGTGCATGGAAGAATACCCGGAGGCGCGGCAGATGCGCCCCGGGAGGAAATAAGGGCTGGATGCCGGGCGCGGCGGATTTAAGAGGAGGGAAACGTTGACCATTTTAGAGACAAAAGGCCTGACCTACCGGTATGGCACGGGCACGCCCTTTGAGAAGACGGCGGTGGACGGGGTGTCGATTGCCCTGGAAAAAGGCGAATTCTTGGGGGTGATTGGGCACACGGGCAGCGGGAAATCTACGCTGATACAGATGCTTAACGGCTTGCTGCGGCCTACGGGGGGGCAGGTACTGCTGGAGGGCCGGGATATTTGGGCCGAGCCGAAGAAGATACGGGACGTACGGTTCCGGGTGGGCATGGTGTTCCAGTATCCGGAATACCAGCTGTTTGAAGAGACGGTGCTTAAGGATATTATGTTTGGGCCTAAGAACATGGGGCTTTCGGACCGGCAGGCCCGGCAGCGGGCGGAAGAGGCCGCGGCTTTTACGGGGCTGAAGCCGGAGCTTTTGGAGAAGTCCCCTTTTGAGCTTTCGGGGGGCGAGAAGCGGCGGGCGGCTATTGCCGGGGTGATTGCCATGGACCCGGAGGTGCTGGTTTTGGACGAGCCTACCGCCGGGCTGGACCCCCGGGGGCGGGACGTGCTTTTGGCCCAGATCACCCAGTACCACAAGGAGCGGGGGAATACGGTGCTGCTGGTGTCCCACAGCATGGAGGACATTGGCCGCACGGCGGACCGGCTGCTGGTGATGCACGGGGGCCACGCGGCTATGCTGGCCCCTACCCGGGAGGTCTTTTCGAAGGGGCAGGAGCTGGAGGGGATGGGGCTGCGGGTGCCGCAGATTACCAAGATTGCCCAGGAGCTGGGGGCCATGGGATGCCCGGTGGACCCCAGCACCTTGACTGTGGACGACGCGCTGAAACAGCTTATCCCGTATTTTAAGCGGAAGCTGCCGGTAAAGGAGGTGTGAGGCCATGCTTTCGGATATTACGCTGGGCCAGTTTTTCCCGGCGAAAAGCTGGATACACCGGGCTGACCCCAGGCTGAAGATCTGTTTGACGGTGTTTGCCATTGTGCTGATTTTTGCGGCGGGGAATTTCTTCTCTTTGGCGGCGGCGGTGGCTTATGTGGGGCTGGGCATGGCTTTGTCCAAGATACCGCTGAAAATGTATGGCAGGGCTTTGAAGCCCATCCTTTTCCTGGTGGTGTTTACGGCGGTGCTGAATGTGTTTTATGGCACGGGGGAGCCGCTTTTCCAGTGGGGGTTTTTGAAGGTTACCCAGAATGGGCTATTGAACAGCGCTTTTGTTTCTATACGGATTGTGGCGCTGATTTTGGCCAGCTCGGTGCTGACGTTTACGACGTCGCCTACCCAGCTGACGGACGCTTTGGAACGGCTGCTGCGGCCCCTGGCAAAGCTGCGGGTGCCGGTACATGAGTTTGCCATGATGATGACTATTGCCCTGCGCTTTGTGCCCCTTTTGATGGAGGAGACGGACAAGATTATGAGCGCCCAGAAGGCCCGGGGCGCGGACATGGAAAGCGGCGGCCTTACCCAGCGGGTGAAGGCGCTGATACCGGTGCTGATACCGCTGTTTGTGTCGGCGTTCCGGCGGGCGTATGATTTGGCTACGGCTATGGAGAGCCGGTGCTATCATGGGGGTGAGGGCCGCACGAAAATGAAAGTCTTGCGGTTTGGAGCTTTGGATTATGGGGTTGTGGGGTCGGCGGTTTTGGCGCTGGCGGTGTTTGTGGCCCTAAATATTTTGTTTCCGGCGGCGATTGTGCGGTGAGCTTGCCTCCGGCGGCTTAAGGGACTTTTTTGAGGAAAAAGTCCCTTAAGAATCTTCAAAAACCTTTGCGGGGAAAGGGGGATTTTATGCGGAATTTGCTGATTACCCTTAGTTATGATGGGGCCAGGTATCATGGCTGGCAGATACAGGAGAATGCTTTGACGGTGCAGGAGGTCTTTCAGGGGGCTTTGGAAAGGGTGACGGGGGGCGGGGAGGATATTAAGGCTTGCTCCCGCACGGACACGGGGGTGCACGCCCGGGAGTTTGCGGTGAGCTTGAAGACGGAAAGCCGTATTCCGGTGGAGAGGCTGCCTGCGGCTTTGAACCGGTATCTTCCGGCGGATATGGCGGTGAAGGGCTGCCGTGTGGTGCCGGAGGGGTTTCATGCCCGGTACTCTTGCCGGGGGAAGGAATATGGTTATGAGATTTGGAACCATCCGGTGCGGGACCCTTTCCTTTATAACCGGGCGCTGCATTATTGGTACCCTTTGGATGAGGGGCTTTTGGATGAGGCGGCGGCTTTTTATGTGGGGGCCCATGATTTTACCTCCTTTTGCACCCTGGACAGCCGGGATGTGGGGGATTTTACCCGCAGGGTCACCAAGGCCCGGGTGGAGCGGGTGGGGGATAAGGTTATTTTTACGGTGGCGGCGGATGGGTTCCTGTATAACATGGTGCGCATTATGGTGGGCACCCTTTTGCGGGTGCAGCAGGGGAAGATACGGCCGGGGGACATACCGGGCATATTGGAGGCGCGGGACCGGCGGGCCGCTGGGCCTACGGCCCCGGCCTGCGGGCTGTATTTGAACCAGGTCTTTTACGATTTGCCCTGAGGCGGGACCGGGAAAGGAAGGGTGGATATGGGAAAACACGACAGGAAGGAAGAGCCCAGGATCATCCGGTTGCAGGACTACCGAGAGGCACGGGCTGAGCCTGGGGAGGAAGAGGCCCGGGCGGTCATTGAATATGGCGGGGACGAGGCGGGGGAGGGGGCTGCCCCGGGGGGGAAGGCCCGCCATGGGGCGAAGTCTGTGCCCAAGGCGGTGTACCAGGTGGCGGTGATCCTGCTGGTGCTGGTGGTGGGGCTGGCGGTGTGGATGAACCGCACCAACCTGAGCCCGGAGAATATTGGGTCTTGGCTGAAGCTGCAGGTGATGGGCTCGGAGGCAGGGGACGGGTTCCCGGTGCAGATTACGGGGTCGGAGGTGCTGGAGGCGAATTTTTTGGCCCAGGGGGGCAACGCGGTGGTGCTTAGCGACACGGCCTTGTGTATTTTGAACGCTACGGGGAAGGAAGAGCTTTCTTTGCGCCATAGCTTGAACCAGCCGGTTTTGCAGAAGGCTGGGGGACGGTATTTGCTTTACAACAGCGGCAGCACCGGGTATATGGCTTTGTCTGGGGTGGACACGGTGGTGAGCGCTGTGGAGGAACGGGATATACTGGCCGGGGCCATTGCCCAGAACGGGCGGCACGCGCTGGGGGTGCAGGGGGCCAATGGGGCTTCGGAGCTGCATGTGTACCAAAAGGATGGGACGCTGCAATACCGGTACTCCCTGGCGTGGGATTATATTACGGCCATTGCCCTCAATTATGACGGGGCTTATGGGGCGGTGTGCACGGTGCGCAGCGACAAGGGGACGCTGGTGTCCAAGGTGATGATTTTTGATTTTATGGACCCGGAGCCTATTGCCGAATATGAGACGGCGGAAAACCTGCTTTTGGCCGCATATTGGGGGGAAGACGGGTCGATTTATGCGGTGGGGGACACGGCGCTGCTGATGGCGGGGTCATCGGACTACCAGTTTACCGAATATAATTACCAGGGGCGGCAGCTGACGGCTTTCCGGCTGGATGCCGGGCGGGCGTTTTTGTCGATTTCGGCTTATGAGCATGCGGGGCCCAGCACGCTGCTGGTGTATGCTTTGGGCCAGGAGGAGCCGGTGCGGGTGGAGATGGAGAAGCGGATTGAGTCGATTTCTGCCTATGGGGGGGCTGTGGGCCTGCTGGTGGGGGAAGAGGCGGTGTTCTGCGATTACTCTACAGGGGCTGAGCTGGGCCGGGCCCAGGCCGGGGGCGACGCGAAGGCCCTGGCCCTTTCCAGCGAAAGCGCGGCCTATGTGCTGGGGGTAAGCGAGGTGCGGGCCGTGCGGGCCGGGTAGGGGCGCGGAGCCTGTAAGATTTCTGTAAGACGGCGGGGGTTGTGGAAAGGGAGGAATTGTGCTATATTTATAAGGTAGTTTTGCGGATGCCGGGATGCGCGGCAAATCTGGAAAAGGGAGGGTGGTACCGGTGCCTTATGTGTTGGACCTGGTGCTGTTTGGCGTATTCGTGCTGTTTGTGGCGGTGGGGGTGTTCCGGGGGTTCGTGCGGTCGGCGGTGCACTTTTTGGGGTCGATCATCGCGGCGTGCCTGGCGGCGCTGCTGGGGGGCATGGCGGCCCAGTGGCTGTTTGACACCATGTTCCGGGGGGCGCTGGTGGAGCGGGTGCAGGGGTCTTTGAACATGTTGGGCACCAGCGACGCTTTTTCCTCGGTGGACAATGTGCTGGCTTCGCTGCCGGATTTTATTGTGCGGGCTTTGGAGGACGCGGGGGTGACGGCCTCTTCCATACAGGGGGGCATAACCAGCGGCAGCGGCATGGCGGCGGAAACGGTGGTGGCTTTGCTGGCGCCTACGTTTGTGAGCTTTTTGAAGGTGCTGGCGGTGATTGTGATTTTTGCCCTGCTGATGGTGGTGGTGCGCATTTTGGCCCAGGTGCTGGGCAGCGCTTTGCGGCTGCCGGTGCTGGGGCAGCTGGACAGCATTTTGGGGGGTGTGTGCGGTTTTTTGCTGGCGCTGGTGCTGGTTTGGGTAGTGCTGGCGGCGGTGCGGGTGTTTGTGCCCATGCTGGACACGGGGGCACAGGAGCAGATTTATTCTGCGCTGGACCGCTCGATTGTAGCGGGGATTTTTGTGAACATGAACCCTTTGGGGAGCATGTTCACGGCATAAACCGGAAGAAGCTGTGGCAGGCTGTTTAAGGGGCCTGCACTGGAGAAAAAGGAAGGGAAAATGAAGGGAATGTCCCGAGAAAAGAAGCCTAGGAACCAGAACCTGACGGTGCCCAACGCGCTTTCTGTGCTGCGTATTTTGATGGTGCCTTTTTTCGCTTGGTATTTTTTGCATGGACGGCTCGTTGTGGCGGCGGCGCTGCTGGTGCTTTCGGGCCTTACGGATATGTTTGACGGGCTGATTGCCCGGAAGTTTAACCAGATTACAGAGGTGGGGAAGATTTTGGACCCCTTTGCCGACAAGCTGACCCAGGGGGTGGTGGCTTTCTGTTTGGCGGTGCGGTTCCCTATGATTGGCCCGGTGCTGGGGCTGTTTATTGCCAAGGAGCTTTTGATGCTGTGCTGCGCCCTGGTGCTGCTGAAGAAACGCAAGCGCCCCGGCGGCGCCAAGTGGTATGGCAAGGTGGCCACGGTGCTGTTTTATGTATCGGTTTCGGTGATTGTGGTGATGGATGGGCTGCATTTGGCGCCTTCGCCGGCGGTTTTTTATGGGGTCTGCTTTTCCATGCTTACGGTTACGGGCGTATTTATGTTTTACGCGGCGTTCCGGTACTCCCAGGTGTTTTTTGCCCTGCTCCATTCTACGGACAAGGAAAACGAGCTGGACTTGCCGGGGGAGATACACACCAAGAAGGGGCCTCCGGCGGCTTAAGGGGTGGGGCCCCTTAAGGATACCGCGCTTCGCTTCCCGGGGTTTGGACGGCTGCGGGGAGGGGGAGTTGGGGCACGCGTTTGGGTGTGGGCGGCTGCGCGGCTGGATGGAGTAATCCCGTGGTTTATGGGGAACACTAGCGGCAGCTGCTTTTTTGCGCCTTTTGGCGGGGCTTATTTGTTAATTTTTTTCTTTCCCCCACAGGGTACTTGCGTGGGGGCGTTTTCGTTAGTATAATAATATGCGTGTATAGGCCGGTGGCTTTGCCGGTTATGGATGGACCATTTCGATTTGAGAAAGGAACAATGGCTATGATGATGTGTACACGGTGCCATAAGCGTCCGGCTACCGTTTTTGTTTCCCAGGCAATGGACAGCAAGGAGATCAAGGGGTTTTGCTTTGTGTGCGCGAAGGAATTGGGAATACAGCCTGTGAACGATTTTATGAATAACATGATGTCTACCTTGAAGGAGCAGACCGGCATGAGCGAGGAGGAATTTGCCGAAGCTACGGAGCAGATGGCGGAGATGCTGGGCTTGGCCGGGGAGGAAGCAAGCGGGGAGCCTGGCTTGTTTTCGCCGGGCGGGGCCCAGACCTTGAACCCGGAAGTGATGCTGGGCGGCGCACCGGGGGAGAACGGCGGCATGGGCGGGGCCCAGGTACGGGAGAAGAGGGAGAATGTCCATAAGAAAAAAAGGAAGCATATCCAGAATTTTTGCACGGATTTGACGGCTAAGGCCCGGCGGGGGGAGTTGGACAACATCATCGGCCGGGAAAAGGAAGTGCAGAGGGTGGTGCAGATCCTTTCGAGGCGGACGAAGAACAACCCTTGTTTGATCGGCGAGCCCGGCGTGGGCAAGACCGCGGTGGCGGAAGGGCTGGCGCTGCGCATTGCCCGGGGGGACGTGCCGGGGAAATTGAAGGACAAGGAAGTGCAGCTGCTGGATTTGACAGCTTTGATTGCGGGGACCCAGTTCCGGGGGCAGTTTGAGAGCCGGATCAAGGGGCTGGTGGACGAAGTAAAGGCAGATGGGAATATCATCTTGTTTTTGGACGAGGTGCACAACCTGGTGGGCACCGGCGACGCGGAGGGCAGCATGAACGCCGCCAACATTTTGAAGCCCGCGCTGTCCCGGGGGGAGATCCAGATGGTGGGGGCCACGACCTTTACGGAGTACCGGAAATACATTGAAAAAGATGCGGCGCTGGAAAGGCGGTTTCAGCCGGTGACCATTGCGGAGCCCTCTTTGGAGGACGCGGTGGAGGTGCTTTTGGGCATTAAAAAGTATTACGAGGACTACCACAAGGTGACGGTTTCGGAAGAGACGGCCCGGCGCATGGTGGTGCTTTCGGAGCGGTATATCAGCGATCGGTGCCTGCCGGATAAGGCCATTGACCTGCTGGACGAGGCCTGCGCCTGCGCGGCTTTGCGCAACAAGCGGCTGGAAGAGTATGAGGACAAGGAGCGGGCTTTGGGCAAGGAACGGGTGCGGGAACAGGATTTGACAGCCCTGACCGGATCGCCGGTGGATTATGAGGAGCTGGCCAAGACCCATTACCGCATTGCCACCCTGGAAGAAAGCCTGGATCAGATGCGGCAGGAGGGGGTCTTCTCGGCGGTGGAGGAAGAGGATTTGGCCCATGTCATTGAGCTGTGGACCGGCATACCCGCCGCGCGGGTGGCAGAAAACGAGCTGCAAAAGCTGGCGGGCTTGGAAGAGGTGCTGGGGGCGAAAATCGTAGGGCAGCAGGAGGCCATAGACGCGGTGGCCGCCGCAGTACGCCGCAGCCGGGTACAGATCAGCCCACGGAGGCACCCGGCCTCGTTTATCTTTGTGGGGCCTACGGGCACGGGCAAGACGGAGCTGGTACGGGCGCTGTCCCAGGAGCTGTTTGACACGCCGGAGACGTTGATACGGCTGGACATGTCGGAGTTTATGGAGAAGCACTCGGTGTCGAAAATCATAGGCTCGCCCCCGGGGTATGTGGGGTATGACGAAGCCGGGCAGCTGACGGAAAAGGTGCGGCGCCGGCCGTACTCGGTGCTGCTGCTGGATGAGATCGAAAAGGCGCACCCGGACGTGCTGAACATCTTATTGCAGATTTTGGACGAGGGGCGCATTACCGACGCCCACGGCCGCCGGGTGAACTTTGAGAACACGGTGATTGTTATGACCTCTAACGCGGGCAGCGACCGGAAGGAAGGGGCCCTGGGCTTTGCCAAGACAGCGGCGGACATGAGCCGGGAAAAAGCCATGAAAGCCTTGAAAGACTTTTTGCGGCCGGAATTTTTAAGCCGGATTGACGAAATTGTGGTGTTTAGGCCGCTGGACGTGGAGGACTATAAAAAAATCGCGGCGCTGATGCTGGACGAATATACCGGGGCGCTGGGGGAACGGGGTATTGCCCTGCGGTACAGCGAAGAGGTGTGCGGGCTGCTGGCGGAAAAGTCCATACACGGGCAGAGCGGGGCCCGGGACCTGCGGAACAACCTGCGGCGCATGGTAGAGGATAAACTGGCCAGCCTGCTGGTACAGGTGGGCGAGGGCTCCATCTCGGCCATTGCGCTGGGGGCAAAAGAGGGCGAATTGACCCTGGAAGCCCTGTAAAAAATCCATAAAATCTCCCTTTCCTCCCACCGCACAATGTGCTATAATAGTAGAAGACGCACACTGGCAAAGGTTTTTTGAAGATTCTTAAGGAACTTTTTTCCTGAAAAAAAGTTCCTTAAGCCGCCGGAGGCCAGGTAGAAGAAAGGATGTATGGGAAATGAGCAAGGTGTACGAGCTGGAGATTGCGGGGTGCAAAAGGGCGCTGCCCATCTGCCCCATTGACGAGAAGCTGGATATAGCCGGGTTTGTGATGTTCGGGGACGTGGAGGTCACGGAGAAGGCGGCCCAGGCGCTGCTGAAAAAGTGCCCGGAGCACGATGTGATTGTAACGGCAGAGTCTAAGGGCATACCGCTGGCCTATGAAATGGCGCGGCTGGGGTGCCGGGATTATGTGGTAGCCCGTAAGGGCGTCAAGGCGTACATGGAGGACCCGATACACGTGGAGGTGAAGTCCATTACCACGGGGCATGTGCAGAAGCTGTACCTTTCTAAAGCGGATTGCGAAAATTTGAAGGGCAAGCGCATCCTCATTGTGGACGATGTGATCTCTACGGGGGAATCTTTGGCCGCTATGGAAGAACTGCTGCACGCCATTGGCGGGCAGGTGGTGGCTAAGGCCTGTGTGCTGGCCGAGGGGGATGCCAAGGACCGGGACGACATCCTGTTCTTGGAGCCTTTGCCGCTGTTCTTCAAATAACCGTGGCCCGGCCTTTTGCGGTATGGGGGTTTTCGGTTTACGGCGTGCTGCTGTTGGCAGCTTGGGGCGGGCCTGATGCCGCAAGGGCTGCCTTTTGGGTATGCGCTGGGGCTGGGCTGTGTTTGGCCTGCCTGGCCAAATGGTCTGGAATCCGGCGGCTTGGGCCGCTTACAGGGGCGTTCGCGGGGCGGGCGCCCTTGTTTTGTGCTGCCTGCTTTTTTATGATGGCGGCGCTGGCCTTGTATTTGGTCCAGTTTTCGGCGCAGGCTGCGCCGGTGGGGCAATGGGCTGGGAAAAAGGCTGTGATAAAGGCCCGGATGCTGGATTACCCACAGCGGCGCTATCACCGGTACTATTACCGGCTGCGGGTGGAAGAGGTGGACAAGACGGCAGTGGAGCCTTTTACCCTGCGGCTTTCGGCTGCTGTGCCTTTGTATGGCGAGCCTTATGACTGGGTGGAGTGCCCGGTGGGGTTTTATGCTTTTGATACGGAGGGAGGGGCTTACTCCCAGAGGAACGCCCAGCTGGCCGGCGGGTATCAGATCGGCGGGTATTTGGCTGGGGGCGGGGGTGTGCGGACAGCCTGCGGGGATATGACCGTGGAAAAGGCCCTGGCCCTTTTGCGCAGGGGGCTGGCGCGGCAGTTTTCCCGGCTGCTGCCGGAAGAGGACGCGGGGTTTTTGCAGGCCATGCTGCTGGCGGACCGGGATAATCTTTTGGAAGAGGCTTATGGCGACTTCCGTCTGATTGGCTGCGCCCACCTGCTGGCGGTGTCGGGGCTGCACATGGGCGCGGTGCAGAGGCTGCTTTCCTCCCTGCTGGGGCGGGTGGGGATGCGCAGGCGGCCCAGGGCTTTGGTGTGCGGGTTGGCTTTGGCGGGCTACTTATGCGTGACGGGGTTCCCGGTGTCGGCGGTGCGGGCCTTTGCCATGTGCGGGGTCTATTTGCTGGGAAGCTGGTCGGGCAGGCGGGCGGACAGCCTGAACTCTTTGGGGTTTGCGCTTTTGCTGATCTGTTTGGGGGACCCTTTTTCCGGCGGGGACCTTTCTTTGGCGCTGTCGGCTTTTGCTACGTTGGGCATCCTTACCTTGTCGCCTAAAATTACCGGGGCACTTTTGCGGCCGCTTGAGGCTTGGCCCAGGGTACGGCGGCTGTGCATGCCCATAGCGGCGGGGCTGGGGGTGACGTTGTCGGCTATGGCGGCTACGGCGCCGTGGCAGGTTTTTGCTTTCCGGGGCGTTTCTTTATTGGCGCCGGTGGCGAACCTGCTGCTGGTTTTGCCCTGCACCTTGCTTTTATACTGCGCGCTGCTGGCTTTGGTCTTTTCGGTGATGCCGGGGCTGGGCGGGCTGGCAGAGCCCTTTGCCTTCTGCGCGGGGTGGCTGGGCCGGTTCTCCCGGCAGGCGGCGGGATGGCTGGCGGATGTGCCACGGGCTTACGTGTATTTGGGGGCGGGCGAGACGGTGGTTTTCGTGGGAATTTTGCTGATAGGGCTTCTGCTGTGCGTGCCGGGGAAGCGCCGGCTGCGGGGGAGGGTCCTGGCGGGGATGCTGGGGGCTTGCCTGCTGGTTTTTGTGTCAGTACAGGGGGTGCGGGAACGGGGGGAAGTCGCCTTGGCTGTGTGGGGAAGCGGGGAGGAAGCCTGCGTGGTTTTGGTGCGGGGGCAGGATGCCGCGGTTTTACGGGCCGGGGCCCGGGAGGGCAGCTGCACGGGGCTGCTGCGGCGGTACCGGGTGGGCAGGGTGCGGGCTTTGTTTTTGCCGTGGGACGGGGCGGGGGAACGGCGGTGCGGGGCGCAGGTTTTGGGGGATTACCCGGTGGGGCAGGTGGTCTTGCCGGAGGGGGCTTATGTGGGCCGGGAGTTTGACCCGGAGGAAACCGGCGTGCCAGTGGCTTTTGTGGGGGCTGGCGGGGCTTTTGAGGTTTTGCCGGGGATATGGGCGGGTTATGGGGAAGAGGGGGATGGGCTGGCGTTTATGGTAAACGGCGTGGGCTTTTGGCTGCCCTTGGAAAAAGAAGGGTCTTTGGTGCGGGTAGAGGGGGGTTGGGAAAATTCCCCATTTACTGTTTTGCCGGCAGATGCTATAATAGAGGTAACGCCCGGCGGGCCGGGTTGGAAGGAGCTGGCGGCAGGGCAGTATGCACGCTTTGAGCCGGGCAGGGGCCTGGAGCTGGCCGTGGGCCCGGATGGCAAAGTAACGGTACGGGAGGGGAGCTAGTTGGGCCGGATAAGCGAAAAGGAACTGGATGGGCAGATAAAGGCCGGGGGGCTCTCCACGCTGTACGTGGTGGCGGGGGAAGAGAAATTTATGGTGCGGCAGGCGGCCCGGCGGCTTATGGATGCGGCGGCGGGGGAGGTGTTCCCGGAATTTAACCGCAATGAGCTGGGCGGGGGATGTGAGATGGATGCCCTCGTTGACGCTTGCACGGCGTTGCCTTTTATGGCAGAGCATAAATGCGTGGCGGTGCAGGATATGGAAATCCAGGAGCGGGACCAGGGGGATTTTGACAAGCTTTTGGCGCTTATGGAGGATCTGCCGGAGACGACTACGTTGGTGCTGTGGTTCCCTACGGCCAGCCCGGGGGGGAAGCCGGGGTCTAAGTGGGCGAAATTTTTGCAGAAAGCGGAAAAGTGCGGCCATGTGCTGATGCTGGGCAAAAGGCCCCCGGAGGAGCTGCGGGCCCTGTTGGAGAAGCAGGCGAAAAAGGCGGGGTGCACCCTGCCGGCCCGCAGCGGCCGTTTACTGCTGGAATATGCCGGGACGGATCTGAACCGCTTGACAGGGGAGTTAGAAAAGCTGTGCGCCTATACGCTGGGGCGGGGAGGGGCGGAAATTACCCCGGGGGCGGTGGAGGAGCTGGTGCCGAAGGGGACGGAGGTCACGGTGTTTTTGATGGTGGACGCGCTGGTGGAGGGGAATTACCAGCGGGCGTATGGGCTTTTGGAACAGCTTTTTGTCCAGAAGGAAAAGCCCACGATGATCCTGGCGGCGCTGTCTACGGCTTATGTGGACATGTACCGGGTGCTGGGGGCTTTGGACAGCGGCTTGCCGGTGGCCGCGCCCATGGAGTATGGGGACTATAAAGGCAAGGATTTCCGGCTGCGCCGGGCCCAGAAAAACCTGCGGAGGCTGAGCGCGCCGGTGCTGCACCGGTGCCTGGGACTGCTGCTGGAAGCGGACTTGGCATTGAAGGGGTCGCGGCTGCCGGAAAGGCTGATACTGGACAGCCTGGTGGCCCGGCTGCTGGTGGCATGCACACAGGGGGCGCAGGGATGATACAGGTAAAAGAGGCCATTGTGGTGGAGGGGCGGTACGACAAAAGCCGGCTTTCCTCGCTGGTGGACGGGGTTATTATAGAGACAAGGGGCTTTGGCATTTTCCGGGACCGGGAACGGATGGGGCTTTTGCGCAGGCTGGCCCGGGAGAGGGGGCTTGTGGTGCTGACGGACAGCGACGGGGCGGGGTTTTTGATACGGTCGAAAATCTCGGCGTGCATACCGCCTGGGCAGCTGAAGCACGCGTATATACCCGATGTGTACGGCAAGGAAAGGCGCAAAAGGAGGCCCTCGAAGGAAGGGAAGCTGGGGGTGGAGGGAATCCCCCTGCCGGTGCTGCGGGATGCCCTGCTGCGGGCTGGGGCACAGGTGCAGGGCGGGGAGGCCCCGGAAAGCGGCGGCCCGGCGGAAAAGGTGACAAAGGCGGATTTTTATGAGCTGGGCTTGTCCGGCCGCCCGGACAGCGGGGGAAGACGCCTGGCTTTGCAAAAGGCCCTGGGCCTGCCGGAACGCCTTTCGGCTAACGGCTTGCTGCAGGCGGTGAACGCCCTGTATGGGCGGGAGGAATTTATCCGGCTGGCCCAAAGGGCGGCGGCTGCAGGAGAGAAGGAGGACGCGGAAGATGGAGCTGAATAGACAGGTGCTGGATGATGTGAAGTTTGAGACAAAGGGCCGCTGGTATAATGCCGACCAGGTGGACGAATTTTTGGAGGAGCTGGCGGAAAGCGTGGACCAGGCCCAGGTGGAGACGGCCCGGCTGCGACAGGAGCTGCGGGGCTTGAAAAGCGAGGTGCGCACCCTGCGGGCAGAGAAGAGCCAGCTGGAGCACCGGCACGACTATGAGCTGGAACGGGAACAGGCCCGGCTTTTGGAGGACGTGAAGGCCCTTAAGCAGTTTAGGGAACAGTTTAGGCGGGCGGTGGAACAGGACGCCAGGCAAGTGTTGGACCAGGTGCGCTCTATGGGCTCGGACCGGCTGCTGTAGGGATTATAAGGAGGGAACATGGAGAGAATCGAGACGGCCCGGCTGACCCTGCGGGCCCCGGAAAAGAAGGACGCGCCGGCTATGCTGGAAATCCGCAACAGCGGGTATGTACGCCGGTATAACCCTATGGCGCTGTGGGAGCTGCCCCGGATGGAGAAGGAGATCGCCCAGGAGATAGAGAGGGGGTCGGCCCTTTACATAGAGGGGAAGGAGACAGGCGCCCTTATAGGCGGCATCTGGCTGGAGCCGGACGGGCTGCGCTATGGGCCTAAGGCGTATACGATTTCTTATTATTTGGCGCAGGAGGAGGCCGGGAAGGGGTATATGACGGAGGCGCTTTTGGCGTTTATCCCCTGGGCCTTCGAGGAATTGCGTGCGGATCTGCTTTCTGCACGGGTATTTGCCCCCAACAAGGGATCGGCCAGGTTGCTGCAAAAGGTGGGGTTTGTGCATGAGGGCACCCTGCGCCGGGCGGTGGCGGCAGGGGGCGTTACTTATGACGACATGCTCTTTTCGCTGCTGCCGGAGGATTGGAAGGTTTGAGCGCGGCTTGCCTGGCTTTTTGTGCTTTTGGCGGGGGCGAATCCGGCAGGGAAATTATTTTCTGTTTGGAAGGAAGCATATATGATAAGAAAGGATGTATTAGTTATGAGCAAGCCCTATGTTGTGGCCATTGCGGGGGGGACCTGCAGCGGCAAATCGACCCTGACCGACCGCTTAGAGGCGATTTTGGCCCCCAAGTACAAGCTGGAGGCCCTGCGCATGGACAGGTACTTTAAGAAGGAGCCGCCCATGACGACTGCGCCCATTACCCGCAAGGAGTATGTGGAGCACAACAGCCCGGATACGTTGGAGCTGGAACGGATGTATGAGGATTTTGCCCGCGTGACTGCCGAGGACAGCGATGCCCAGCTGGTGCTGGTGGAGGGGCTTTTTGCCCTGTACCTGGACAAGATACGGGAAGGGGCGGATTTAAAAATCTTTGTGGATCTGCCTTCGGATGAGCGGCTGGCCAGGCGCATTGTGCGGTTTATGGCGTGGGGGCAGACCTTTGAAGAGGTGACGGAGCGGTATTTGGACACGGTGCGTTTCCGGCACAACGAGCTGATTGAGCCCACCCGCTGGCATGCGGACCTGGTGGTAAACGGCACCTTGGACCGGGGGCAGGGGGTGGAGATTGTCCGGAGCTTTATTGAAAAAAACCTGTAAGCTTAGGGTCTGTTTTAAAACGCTGAAACGCCGTCTTTTCGTTTAAAATGGACGGCTTCTGCGTCAAAAACCCGTCATTCCCTCTATTTTCAAACAAGCCCTGGCAAAAAACCTTTGACTTTTGCTGGGCGCAGGTACTATAATATTTCGTATACCCGGTTGGTGTGGAGGTGAGGCCCATGGGAGAATCGGCAAAGAAAACGGAAAAGCGGGACCATTTTGTACGGGAATTTGGCCGGGCGCTGACTTTTTTGCAGCGCAGCCGCAGCAAATTTATGGGGGAGAGGCTGCGGGACTACGGGTTTTCTGGGGCCATGTACATGATTTTGCTGCATGTAGACCGGCACCCCGGCGCCAGCCAGGACAGCATTGCCAACCACATGTACATCAACAAATGCAACGTGGCCAGGCACACGAAAAAGCTGGAAGCCCTGGGCTACCTGCGCCGGGAGACCGACCGGGCTGACCGCCGCCAAAACAACCTGTACCTGACCGACGAGGGCAAGGCTTTAGCCCCGGAAATACGGGGGTATCTGGGCCAGTGGGGAAAAGAAATCACCGCTGGGCTGCAGGAAGAGGAAAAAGCCACGCTGCTGGCCCTGCTGACCAAAACAACGGGGCAGGCCCCCAAAAATCCATAAAAACAGCCAAAAAGGGCCGGTATGTCTGCACATACCGGCCCTTTCGCGGTTTTCGGGTCAACCCCTTTTCCAAAAGGGGTTGTGGGGTTCTTAGGGGCAAAGCCCCTAAGCCGTCGGAGGCGGCCTTGCCGCAGGCTCAGTCCAGGTTGCCTAAAACATCCCAGGGGGTGAGCATGCCTAAAAGCTTTTGGTCCAGGCGGCCGTGTTCGGTGATGAAGATGACGGAGACGCGCTGGTTGCGGCCTTTTACCTTCTCAAACATCTCCCGCACGGTTAGGTAGCTGGTGTCTTTGGCGACGAACTCGTAGTTTTCTGCATGCTTTTCTACGGCTATGTAGTCGCGCAGGTCGCCGATAGTGGTTTCGGGGGTGATGCCCTGGGCGTGGCTGCGCAGCATATAGCGCATGATAACGCCAGAGCTGAACACCCCCAAAAAGGCCCCGTTGTTCATGACCGGGATGTGGGAGAAGCCGTTTTTATCCATGATATCCATGACCCGCAGCACCTTCTGCTGGGTAGAGGCTTTCATGACCTGTTCGCCCCGGGTGGCGAACTCCAGGGCCAGGGGGGGCTTGCGCACAAAGTCTAAAATCTCCCGCATGGCGTCCACCAGGGGCCCGGAGGGCTCTGCCACGGGGATGCCCCCCAGGTTGGCGTTGTGGGTGAGCAGGTTGCGCAACTCCCGGCAGACGTTGAGCTTATCCCGGATGGGGGCGCTTTCGGGGTCTTTGGTGAATTCAAAGACGACACTGGAACACTTGCGCCGGGCGTGGCGGTATTTGTCCTCCAGCTCGTCTTCCAGCTGTTTGTACATGTCTAAAAAAATGTGTACCTTTGTCCCGTTCCTTTGCATATTCCCACCTCCGGCCCCAGGGGTGTTTTCCTGGGGAATGGGGCCACGTTTATAGGTTTTTGGTTTTCCCGGCGGCGCGGCCTTCCCGACGGCCCGGTTTTTCCGGGGCCTGCCGGGCTTGGGCTTGCGGCCGCTGTGGGAGGGGCCCCGCCCGCCCATTACAGCTTCTCCCGTAGCCAGTGGAGTACATCGGCGTATACTTGCTCTTTCCCGTTTTCGTTTAAGATCTCGTGGCGCATGGCTGGGTAGAGCTTTAGGGCTACGTCCTCTATGCCGGCTTCTTCCAGCCAACCGGTCACCTGCCGGGGGCCTTGGCCGTAGCTGCCCACGGGGTCTTCTTCGCCGGCAATGAGGTAGATGGGCAGTCCCTTGGGCACTTGGCGGGCCCAGTGGGGGCCGGTGATCTGGCTGAGGCCGGTGAAGAGATCTAAGTACCCGGAGGCGGTGAAGGGGAAGCCGCACATGGGGTCGGCTTCAAAATCGATACAGACCTGGTCTACGGTGGAGAGCCAGGCTGATTTGTTTACGGGGTTTTCAATGCGGCTGTTGTATGCGCCGGTGGCGATTTTATCCAGCAGGCGGCCTGGGGATTTGGGGCCTTTTATCCTGCACTGCAGGGCGGCCAGGGCTTTGCCGGCTTTTACGCCGGGGTTTTCGCCCATGGTGCCGCAGAGGACGCAGCCGGTAAGGCCCTGCCCATAGCGGGCAAGGTAAGACCGGGACAAAAACGACCCCATGCTGTGGCCCAGCAGGAACAGGGGCAGGCCGGGATGCCGGGCGGCGGCTTGCTCCGTAAGGGCGTGGATGTCTTGGACGACGGATGCCCAGCCGTTGCGGGCGGCAAAGTAGCCCTGCTGCCGGGCAGACATGCCGTGGCCGGCGTGGTCGTTGGCGTAGACGGCAAAGCCGTTTTCCGCTAGAAAGCGGGCAAAATGGCCGTAGCGGCCGCTGTGCTCGGCCATGCCATGGACCAGCACCAACACAGCGGCGGGGGACTCCCCCACCCAGCTGCGGGAGAAGATTTCCCCTTCGCCGCTGCTGGCGGGGCGGGTCCATTCTTGATAGGCGGTTTTCATGGCGGTCCCTCCTTTTGCTTGTGGCTAGGATACGTTTTGGTTGGGGGTTTTAGAACAGCTCGGCCAGGTGGCAGGGCTTGGGGTAAAAGACCTGGGCAAAGGGGGCGGCGGGGTTGTGGATGGTGATGTCGGGCATCCAGCGCAGCTCTTGAATGTGGTGGACGCCGCAAAGCAGCGCCGCTAAGCGGCCGGGGCCCAGGGTGATGTCGGGCGGGGCCTGCACACGCCCTACCTGGTTGGGAGCGCCCGCTTGGAATGTAAGGCGGAAGGGGCCCTGGTTTTGGGGGAGCATGGGGTCGTTTACTTGCAGCGTAAGGGCGCCGTCGCCTTTGCATACGCACAGGGCCAGGAGCTTTTCCGTGTTGACGGCCCGCACCATGCCGTTAAAGAAGCTTTCCACTTTTACGTCGGCACATTCTGCCAGAAGGGGGGCTACGGCGGCCCAGTTGGGCAGGGAGAAGCGCAGGGCCTTATAGTAAGCGGAGAAGGAGCGGCGCAGGAAAGCGGCCAGGGCTTGGAAGGCATGGGCGTCCCGGAAAAGGAAGGCGTTGCGGGCGCCAAAGTCTGGGCGGGCGTTTAATTCGCTGCCGTCGCGCCCGACGATGCAGAAGGAGGCGGGCTGGCCTTTTTCGTCTTCCCAAAGGTAGATATAGCGCTTTTCTGCCAGCAGGTCCTTTTCCAGCAGCTCGGGGTCGTAGGCTTCCCGGCGGGCGGCTAGGTTGCAGCCGGCGTAAAAGGCATTGTAGACGTCCAGCAGGGGCGACAGGCCGTCGCCGGGGAAAAGCTGGCGTACCTTGCCGCCAAAGTCCCCGGTGGGCAGGCTGCCCATGGGCACGTGCCACAGCTGGCACCCTACGCTGTTGGCGTAGCCGAATTTTTCATAATAGCCGGTGCTGAAGGGGTACAGGGCCGAGAGCAGGCAGCCACGGTCGTACAGGTCTTCCAGCGACGCCTGCATGCAGGCGCGGATGGCGCCGCCCCGGCGCTGGGCGGGCAGGCTGGCTACGCCGCCCACGCCGCCTAAGCCTACGGTGTGGCCGTCAAAGTGCACCTGGTAGTGGTTCATGGCCAGGCAGGCGCAGGGGGAGCTGCCGTCAAAGGCGGCCCACCAGTCTGTGTTTGACTGGGGCTTTTCGGCCTTGCTTTTTTCCCGCTCCTTTTCCATGTCAAAGGGGCTCTCAAAGGCCACGGCGTTTATAAGCCTGGCCTGCCAGAGTTCGTGTGGTTGTAGTTGCCTTACCGTCATACCATACCTTGCCTGCCGGGGGGCAGGCCCTTTCGCTAAAATTTGCCAGGACAGCCTGGCTTTTTTGTTTAACCTTATAGTACCATTTCGCGGGGTGGAAGTCAAGAAGGGGACGGCGCGGTTTTGCCCCTAAGAACCCCGAAGCAACGCTAACGCGTAGTGTTTGCGTTTGCCCACACTTTGAAAAGGTGGACGAAACTTTCGCGTTTCTTCCTTTGTGGCTTGGCGGCTGGCAGATGTAAAGGCTAGCTTGCCCAAAAGTGTGGTGGATATAAGGGGGGATTTTTTGGCGGGACTGCGGCGGGTAAAAAGGCCGCCCTGTCTGGCGAGGCCGGCTGGGTGCGGGCCTGACAGGCAGGGCGGTTTTTTGAGGGGATGGGGTTAATCGATCCGGTCTTGCCCGGACACCTGGAAAAAGGAGACGGCAGTGTCGTCCCTTCGCATAAACAGCAGGCCAAAGGACCCGGGCCCGCAATTGCTGGCAATGGCGGAGGAGGCTTTTTGCAGGTAGACCCGTTTGAAGGGGCAGTATTGCTGGACAAGGCTTTGGATCAACTGGAGCTTTTCTTTGTCCATGCCGGAGTAGGTGATGAACAGGATGCGGCGGTCGATGTTACGGGTATCCTGCAGCAGCTGGCGGACATAGCTTTTGGCCACACGGGGGAAGCTGCCCATTTTCATGCCGCCCACCACCATTTTGGATTTCTTCAGGACAAGGACCGGGTGCAGCAGGAGGGAATCGCAAAGGACCTGGATATGCTTGGAGATGCGCCCGGCCTGGCACAGCATACGGGTGTCGTTTATGATAAAGGCGGAAGAGATGAAGCGGTCCATGTGCCCTATGGCTTCGGCGATTTCTTCTTTGGAGGCATGGTGTTCGGCCATGTACGCTGCGCACAGCACCACAAGGCCCATACTGCTGGACAGGTGGCCGGAATCGATGACCGTGACGTTTTCAAAGGATTTGGCCGCTTCGCAGGCGTTCTGGTACCCGGCGCTGACATGCTTTGCCATAGTGATGTGGACGACGTTCTGGGCCTCGGTGAGCTTTTGGGCGAAGAAGCGCTCGTAGTCTTCTACCTCGGGGGCCTGGGAATACCCGCTGCGCCCCTCGGAAATGTGCATGAGGAGCTCGTCTGCTTTTAGCTCCTGCTCATCTAGGAAGCGGCCTTCGTCGGTACAGACATAGTAAGGGCATACGGAAATGTCGAATTTTTTGCGCAGGGAGCTGGGCAGGTCGCACACGCTGTCGGTGGTGACCAGGATGGAGCGGCGCTTGACCTGCTCGAAAATCAGGATATCTTTTTCAATATCGGACTGGCTGGCTTCTTCGTTTAAATGGACCAGCTCTTTGGGCAGGATGCTTAGGACGGCCGCTTCCAGCAGAGCGCCGCTGACCGGCTTTGCCAGGTAGCCGCTGAAGCCTTCCTTACGGTAAAGGAGCTGGTTGTCGCTGCCGGCGTTGGCGGTTAGGGCTACTACGGGGACATCTTGGCACAGGCCTACAGGCTGGGCCCGCAGGGCGTGCAGGCACTGGATGCCGTCCATTTCGGGCATCATGTGGTCCATAAGGATGCAGTCGTAGTGGTGGTTTTGGGTGAGCTTTAGACATTCGGCGCCGCTTTTGGCGGTATCGATGTGGATTTTGGTGTCGGCCAGCAGCTTGCTTACGACCATCAGGTTCATGTCGTTGTCGTCGACTATGAGGATATGGGCGTCCGGCGCCTCAAAGCTTTGCTGGTAGGTTTCGTTTTCGTGGCTTTTTGCCCGGGAAGCCAGGGTAAAGGAGCCCAGCTCCTTTTCGTCCACAATGTCCTGGTCCAGCCGGACAATGAAGGTGGAGCCTTTGGTGTAGACGCTGTTTACGCTGATTTCGCCGCCCATCATTTCTACCAGCTGGTGGACGATGCTCAGGCCCAGGCCGGTGCCTTCGATGTAACGGTTTTTCTCTTCGTCTACACGGCGGAAGGCGTTGAAGATGTAGGGGATGTTCTCTTTTTTGACGCCCTGGCCGGTGTCCTCTACAGAGTACCACACCCGCACCTGGTTGAGCCCCCGGCGCTCGCAGCGGACCGAAAGGGTGATGGAGCCTTCGCTGGTGTATTTTACGGCGTTATTCAGCAGGTTGATAAGGATCTGCTTGATGCGCACTTCGTCCCCGCAGAGCATGCTGGGGATGGAGGAATCTACATGGAGCTTGAATTCCAGCCCTTTTTCCTTGGCTTTTATCCAGATCATGCTGACGATTTCGGAGAAGAGGGCGCCGGTTTCGTAGGAGACGTTGACAATCTCCATTTTGCCGGATTTGATTTTGGACAGGTCCAGGGTGTCGTTGATAAGCGTAAGCAGGAGCTTGCTGGCCCCCTGGATGTTGCGGGCGTTTTCCGCTACGTCCTCGGGGATATCGCCCCGGAGGATGATTTCATTGAGCCCGATAATGGTGTTGATGGGGGTGCGGATCTCGTGGCTCATGCTGGAAAAAAAGTGGTTTTCGGCCCGGTTCAGCTCTTCGATCTCTTTTTTCTGCTGCTGGGAAAGCTCGTTTTCCTCTTCATACATACGGTTTAAGAACATGAGCAGCAAACTGGTGAGAAGCCCCACCATGACAACGGAGAACGCCGAGTCGAAAAAAGAGGACTGCTGGGTGCTTTGCGTGGCAAGCTCGGGGTGGTAAAGGGCCACGGCGTAGCAAAGCAGCGTTTCGGCGATGCAAAGGGTGAAAAACACGACCATACGCCTTCCCCGGAGGGTGAGGCAGACATAGATGAAACAGAATATAAACCACTCTGGCACCCCGCTGTAAAACCCGCCGGCTGAAAAAAAGCTGAGGGGGAACAGCAGGAGCAGCAGGATGGTAATAGCGGTGGCGCCTGTTTGGATACGCTCTTTTTGGATACTTATTTTCACGATCAGGCCCATGGCGGCCAGGCTTACCACCAGCACCAGGATATTCCAGATGCTGCGGCCCATAGGCATGATCAGCAGCAGGGCCCCCATGCAGGTAAGCGTTACAAGGAGGAACATCCGGTCGCGCAGGCTGATACGGTGATCGTTGATGAGTTGAAACCATTTTTTAATCACGCAGTCTTACATCCCTTCCAACACGGTATTTGCAAAAGGCGGCCGGGGTGTCTTATACCCCGGCAAGTTGTCGGCACATTTCGGTGTGTGCCTGCAGCAAGGCCGGGTGATGCTCTTTTATAAAGCCTGCGTCGGCCTTTTTCCCGGCTAGTTCCAGTTCTTTTGCCTGGGCGGAAAGCCCTTCTGCGCCGATGGTAAGGGCCGTGCTTTTTAGGGCGTGGACCTTGACGGCGTATTCGGGCCAGTCGGCTTGCTCGTAGAGGGAGACGATTTCGGCCTGCTTGGTGGGGCCTTGGTCCCGGAACATCCGCAGCATTTCCCGGTAGAAGTCCTCGTCACCGGCGCAGTAGTCCAGCCCAAGCTGCACGTTGATGCCGGCGCTGGCCAGCTGGCCAAAGGGGGAGGCCGGGGGGGTTGGGGCCGCGGGGGCCTCTGGCTGCCCCGCCGCTGCTTCTTGCGGGGCTTCTGCCAAAGCAGGCGCTTCTTGGGCAAGGGCGGCGGCTTCCAGGTGGTTCTGGCTGTACAGGATGCGGCTTTTGGGCAGGGCCTTGCGGAGCACCCGCTCTAAAACCGTGCGTTCAATGGGCTTGGGGACAAATTCTGTGAAGCCTTCGCTGCGGAACATTTCCCGTGCGCCGCTGACGGTATTGGCGGTAAGGGCGATGATAGGCAGGTCTTGGTACAGGCCATCCCGCAGCTCGCGGATTTTTTTCAGGGTGGCGACGCCGTCGAAGCCGGGCATCATATGGTCTAGGAAAATAATGTCATAAGTGGTGCTTTCGCACAGCGCGACGGCTTCCCTTCCGCTTAGGCAGGTGTCTACTTCAATGCCGTAGGCGCCCAGCACGCCCTTGGCTACCACCAGGTTCATTTCTTCGTCATCCACGGCCAGGGCCCGGACGCCTACGCAGGTAAAGGGCTTGCGGCCCGCGGCCTGGTCTTCGGCAAAGCCGCGCTCGCCCAGCTCGCCATTGAGAAGGTTTGCCACGGACAGGGCGGAAAAGGGCTTGTGGATAACCAGCAGGCTGCTTTTGCTGTCTACGGTAAATTCCCGCTCGGCAATGATGATGACCCGCTTGGTCTGGGCCAGCTCTTCATAATACTCGCGGTTTTCCTCGTATTCGGGCTGGGCGATAAACACATGGGTCAGGGTATAGCTGCGCTGCAATTTCAGCAGGCCTTCAAAATTGTGGGCCTGGTACCCGCTGATGCCCAGGCCTTGTATCAGGCTTAAAATCAGCCCGTCGTAATAGCCCTTTACCTCGTCGCAGGCGTATTTATCGGGCTTGAAATAGCAGCCGATGCACAGCTGGTCCGGGTGGGTTAGGGTGATGCAGGGGCGGTGGTCTACAACGCCTTGGGGGATAACGATATGGGCGTGCAGGCCCCGCTGGATTTTGCTGGAAAAATGGATGAAGCCGCCCATGGCGTTTAAAAGGCCCCGGGCAATGGGGAGCCCCAGGCCCAGGCCGCCGGCAAAGCGGTTGCTGCCGCTGTCAGCCTGGTAGAAGTCGTCGCACATTTTGATGAGCTGGGCGTCTGTCATGCCGATGCCGGTGTCGTGGATATCGATGACCAGGTTGATGCCGTATTCCTCTGGGCGGTAGCTTATGCGGACGTTTACACCGCCTTCTTCTGTGAACTTGACGGAGTTTTCCACCAGGATTTTGAACACGTGGGAGATCTTTTCCGCGTCGCCGATAAGGACGGCGGGCACCTTGGGGTCAATGTCAAAGACAAGCTCTAAATGCTGCCGGTTGCTTTGCAGGGCGGTGGAGGTGATCACGTCGTTGAGTACGGAGGTGATCATATACTCTTCCTTGGCGGGAGTAAGGGTGCCGGCGACTACCTCGGTATAGTCCATCATATTGCTGATCTGGCTGGACAGGCGTTTACCGGCCAGCTTGATGGACGACAGGTCCGAGCGGATCTCTGGGGAGAGCTTTTTCCCCAGGGCCACTTCGCTGATGCCGATGACCATATTGATGGGGGTGCGCAGCTCGTGGGAGACATTGGACAGGAAGACGGCGTTCTGCTTTTCTATGGTCCGCAGCTCGGCAAATATGTTCTCGTACCATTTCCGCTGGGCGGTGCGCTGGTTGACCCAGTACCGGGCCAGGGCGGTGCCCCCAATGACGATGGCCGCGCCAAGGCCCAGGCGCAGCATTTCTTGGGGCGTCATGGCAAGGGTGATGGTGCGCAGGACCAGAACATGGTACAGCAGGGCCAGGAAATATAAGGAAATCATCACATGCAGGATCCATTTCCGGTTTAAGAGGAAAAGGGAAAAGACCAGGATGCCGGCCATGGCGGGGATTTCGAACAGGCTGGTTTCATGTACGCTAAAGAAAAAAAACTCCAGCAGCAGCAGGCCGGCGCACAGGGATTCGTAAAGGGGGTTGGGGCCGATTCTGGCAATATGCAGGAACCAGACGCTGAAACAGCCGGCTACAATCAGCGGGACGATCCAGAGCTCCCAGGCCATGGCAATGGTAAAAAAGGTCAGCACAGTGCTGAAAACGGTTGTGATAACGGCCAACAGCAGGTGTTGGCCTGTCTGCTGCTCCGCCCTCATTGCTTTTCAAACTCCAACGCTACACGCCGCAGCAGCTCTTGGGGCTGGAAGGGCTTTTTCAAGTAGTTTACCGCGCCCAGCTTGATGGCGCTGACCACGTCGTCCTCAAACCCGGAAGCGGTTAAAAAGATAACCGGTATTTCCCCGACGATCTCTTTCATGCGCTGGAAGGTTACGAAGCCGTTCATTTTGGGCATTTCAATGTCTAACAAAACCAGGTCCACCTTTTCTTGGTTGAGTATATGCAGCGCATCCAGCCCTGAACTGGCTAAAAGCACGTCGTAATCCTTTTTCAGAATGATTTTTGTCCTTGTCAAGTTCATTTCGTCGTCATCCACCACTAAAATGCGTTTTTGCATGGGTCTGCCTCCTCATATTATTTTTGTGCCGCTTATACATGGGCGTATATATAAAACATTATAAAGGAAAGCGGTTAGAAAATCAAGGCTATATTTTTTCTGATGGCATGAAAGACGGCGGGGCGGGGATAAAATTCCGGCTGTGGTTTTTTATTGCCCTGTAAAGGGTTAAACTATTCTGGAATAGGGAGGGATCAACATGAGAAATCAGACCTACGGTTATATCCGGGTGTCCAGCACAGACCAGAATGAGGACAGGCAGCTTTTGGCAATGAGCGCCAGGGAGGTGCCCAGGCAGAACCTGTACATGGACAAGCAGTCCGGCAAGGATTTTGAGCGGCCGCAGTATAAGCGGCTGGTAAAAAAATTGCGGCCGGGGGATTTGCTTTACGTTTTGAGCATTGACCGGCTGGGGCGCAATTATAAGGACATACAAGAGCAATGGCGCATGCTGACAAAGGAAAAGGAGGTGGACATCTGTGTGCTGGACATGCCGCTTTTGGATACCCGCAACGGCAAGGATTTGATGGGGACTTTTATTGCCGACCTGGTTTTGCAGATCCTCTCTTTTGTGGCGGAAAGCGAGCGGGAGAATATACGCAAGCGGCAGGAACAGGGCATTGCAGCGGCAAAGGCCCGGGGGGTGCATTTGGGCAGGCCGGAGATTGGGATGCCGCCGAACTTTGGGCAGATCGTGGGGGACTGGGAAGCGGGGAGGATCTCTTTTGAAGAAGCGGTGAACCAGTGCGGGGTGGCGTCGGCCACGTTTTACCGGAGGCTGAGGGAATATAGGGTTGTGCGGAAGTGATGCGGGGGATATGGGGATAAGGTCGTGAGGATTGTCATGGGAAGGGCTTGACTTTCCTTTAGCTTATCCTGTATGATTTAAATGTAAAATCCCAAGGGGAATAGCACGTAAAAGCGTATGACTTGCCTGGATGGTATGGGCTGTGGGTTAGCTTGGGAAAAACGGAACAAAGGGAGAGGGAACGATGCTGACAAGGGAAAAGGAATTGGCGTACCGGGCCATTTTGAAGGAAGAGCTGGTGCCGGCTACCGGATGCACAGAGCCCATTGCCCTGGCTTATGGGGCGGCGCGGCTGCGGGATATTTTGGGGGCAAGGCCTGAGGGGATGCGGGCGGAGCTTTCCGGAAACATTATCAAGAATGTGAAAAGCGTGGTGGTGCCGAATACGGGCGGGCTGAAGGGCATACGCGCCGCTATGGCCGCCGGGGTCGTGGCTGGGGACGCGGGCAGGGTGCTGCAGGTTATTGCTTCGGTCCGGCCCCAGCAGCAGGGGGAGATTGCCGAGTATGCCCAGGACACCCCCATTGAGGTGGCCTGCGCCGACACGCCCCGGATGCTGGACATCTGCTTTACGGGCTGGGCTGGGGGGCACAAGGCCCTGGTACATATTGCCAACAGCCACAGCAACATTGTCCGGGAGGAAAGGGACGGGGAGGTTTTGCTGGAAAAGCCGGTGACGGATTCGGCTGAGGACAGCTTGACCGACAAAAGCGTGCTGAATGTGGCGGATATCTTGGAATTTGCCAACACGGCGGAGCTGGGGGAAATGGCGCCGCTGCTGGACAAGCAGATCGACTGCAACACGGCTATTGCAGAAGAGGGGCTGAAAAACAGCTGGGGGGCCAACATTGGGTCGGTGCTGCTGGCGGATTACCCGGAGGGGATTAAGACCGAGGCCAAGGCCTGGGCCGCCGCGGGCAGCGACGCCCGCATGAGCGGCTGTGAAATGCCGGTGGTCATCCTGTCGGGCTCGGGCAACCAGGGCATTACGGCTTCGGTGCCGGTGGTGCGGTATGCCAAGCATTTGGGGGTGGACAGGGAAAAGCTGCACAGGGCTTTGCTGGTAAGCGATTTGGTCACCATACACCAGAAAAGCGGGATAGGGCGTCTTTCGGCCTACTGCGGCGCGGTAAGCGCGGGGGTGGGGGCTGGGGCCGGCATTGCGTATCTGCTGGACGGGAGCTACAGGTGCATTGCCCATACGATTGTAAACGCGGTGGCGATTATCAGCGGCACGATCTGCGACGGCGCCAAGCCCTCTTGCGCGGCGAAGATCGCCGCCAGCGTGGACGCGGGCCTGCTGGGGTACAGCATGTATAAAAACCACCAGGAGTTTAAGGGCGGCGACGGCATCGTTACCAAGGGCGTTGACAATACGATTGCCAATGTGGGTATTCTGGCCCAGCAGGGGATGCGGCAGACGGACCAGACCATTTTGGCTATTATGGAGGGCCGGTGCAACTAGCTGGCTTTTGGGGATGCGCCGCCTGCCAGGGGAGTGAATTTTTTTCACCAGTTGATCTAGAGTCTGTTTTAAACCGTTAAAGTAACCAAATGAGGATACAGGCAAGGCATACAACAGCATGAAAAGAGCCTGTTTTAAAGCCGGGGAAATGCCGGGATTTTGTCTAAAATGGAACGGATCCAAGGGGGAAACCGCCAGAAAGGCTGTGGCCTTTCGAGGATTTTTGACGCGGAAGCCGTCCATTTTAGACGAAAAGGCGGCGTTTCGGAGTTTTAAAACAGGCTGTAAGTAGGATAATATTGACAAACAGCCGCTATGCGCTTTATAATAGGATATGGCTTGGGGTTCCCAGGCCATTACGTATCATGAGGCGGGAGTGTATGTTAAAATGAACAGTATCCGGAAAAAGATTACGGTATGCTTGATGGCCACGGTTTTTATTGCTTTGCTGGCGGTGGGGCTTTCCAGCATCGCCCTAAACTACAGGAGCACCTTGGTTACGGTGGAGCAGATGATGAGCGAGACCGCTGTGCTGGCTGGGGAACGCATCCAGCAGGAGCTGACGGCTTACCGGAATGTGGCTATGGACACGGGGTGCATTGCCCAGCTTTCGGACGAGGAAGTGCCGGTGGAAGAGAAGCGGGCCATTTTGGATGAACGGGTGGCCATGCACGGCTTCCAGCGGGGCAACATCGTGGGGGCAGACGGCATCAGCATTTTTGATGGGAACGACTATTCGAACCGGGAATACGTGCGGCAGGCCATGGCGGGGAACCTCTATGTGTCTGAGCCGCTGGTGAGCAAGATCACGGGGGAGCTTTCGATTATGGTAGCCGCGCCCTTGTATGAGGGCGGGAACCAGGGGTCGGCCATTGTGGGCGTGGTATACTTTGTGCCGCCGGAGACCTTCTTGAACGACATTGTTTCCTCTATTGTGATCAGCGAGAACAGTCGGGCTTATATGATAAACAAGTCTGGCGACACCATTGCCGACACGACCTTGGAGACCATTACCACCCAGAACATCCAGAAGGAAGCAGCCCAGGGCGATGCCAGCCTGAAGGAGCTTGCCGCCATCCATGAAGCCATGTGCAAGGGGGAGACGGGCTTTGGCAGCTTCCAGGATTCGGACGGCCCCCGCTTTGCGGCTTATGCCCCTGTAGGCGGCACCGACGGTTGGAGCGTGGCGGTGACGGCCATGAAAAAGGATTACCTGACCGATACATATGTGGGTATTTTGATCAACTTGGCCGTAATGGTAATTTCTATGCTGGCGTCTATTGTGGTGGCGCTGAAGCTTTCCAGCAACATCAGCAACCCCATGCAGGCCTGCGCCAAGCGCATGAAGCTGCTGGTGGAAGGGGACTTGGAGTCGCCGGTGCCCCCTTGCCAGGGGCGGGATGAAACCGCCGAGCTCACCCGCTCTACGGCGGAGCTGGTGGCGGGGCTGCAGACCATTTTGCAGGACATTGGCTATTTGCTGACGGAGATGGCGGGGAAGAACTTCGACGTGCAGTCTGCCCACCGGGACGCCTATGTGGGCGGGTTCCAGAGCATACTGGAATCTATGCGGACGCTGAAGGTGCAGCTGAGCGCCACTATGCGGCAGATTGACGGGGCGGCCGGGCAGGTTTCCGCTGCCAGCGGGCAGGTCTCTACGGGGGCCCAGACCTTGAGCCAGGGCTCGATGATGCAGGCAAGCTCGGTGCAGCAGCTGGCGGCTACGATTACCGATATCTCCACAAGCGCCCAGCGCACCGCCGCGGCCGCGGAAGAGGCGGGGCGTTTTGTAGAACAGGCCGGGGCCCAGCTGGGTACCAGCGTAGAGTACGTAGGGGGCCTGAACAGCGCTATGGAGAAAATCTCCCAGTCTTCGGAGGAAATCTCCGCGATTATTGCAACCATTGAGAATATTGCTTTCCAGACCAATATACTGGCCCTGAACGCAGCCGTGGAGGCCGCCCGGGCGGGCAGCTCTGGCAAGGGCTTTGCGGTGGTGGCGGACGAGGTGCGCAACCTGGCGTCCCAGTCGGATGAAGCGGCTAAGGCTACGAAGGATTTGATTGAGCGGTCTATTACCGCTGTGTCTGAGGGCAGCCAGGCCGTGGGCCGGGTGACGGAATCCCTGGAGCGCACCAATGCCCTGGCGGGCCACGTGACTGCCCAGATGGAGATTGTTGTGGAGGCTGTGGAGAACCAGACCGAGGCGATTACCCAGGTGACCGAGGGCATTGACCAGATTTCTTCTGTGGTGCAGACCAACAGCGCCACTTCGGAGGAAAGCGCCGCGGCCAGCCAGGAGCTTTCGGCAGAGGCGTCCAGCCTAAAGCAGCTGGTGGAGCAGTTTACACTGGCAAAGGATTAAGCCGCCGGCTAAACAGATGGAAAAAGAGCCCCCGCAGGGCAGCACGTTGCGGGGGCTTTTTTGTTTGGGATAACGGGCGGGCTTTTGCGGGCGGGAGGCCGTGCCTAATCCCCCGGCAGAGGGAACAGAAAAAACAGTTTACCTGCCCGGCAAAATGCGGTATAATATTCCGTAGTGGACAGAAGGGGGCCGAGAAAGGTTTTTGAAGATTGCCAAGGGACTTTTTCCTTAAAAAAGTCCCTTGGCCCGCCGGAGGCGGCCTTAATGAAGCGGGGAAAGGATAGGGCTATGAAAAAAATCAAATGGGTGCTAAAAATAGCGGGCTGTACCCTGTGCGGGGCCGGGGCTGTGTGGTTCGTGCTGCCGGTGCTGCGGGGGGGGGTCGAGCTGGGGGCGGCTTTTGGTCTGGTTGTGTGCTTGATGGGGGCGGGGCTGCTGGTGTTCTACCCCAGGCTGGCAAGGGCCGGCGGCTGGCAGAGGGTGCTGGCGCGGGTGCTTTCGGTGCTGTATATTTTGGGGCTTTGCTGGTCGGCGGCGCTTACGGGGCTGATGTTTTCGGTGCAGGCCCGCACCCCGCCGCCGGGCACCAATGTGCTGGTGCTGGGGGCGCGCATCTACAGTGCTGAGCGTATGGGCGTAAGCCTGACGGGGCGGGTGGACCGGGCTGCCGCTTACCTGCTGGAAAACCCGGAGGCCCAGTGTATCGTTACCGGGGGGCGGGGCGGGGACGAGCCCTGCCCGGAAGCCTTGACGGAAAAGAACGCCCTGCTGCGCCGGGGCATTGCGGGGGGGCGCATCTATATGGAGGACAAGTCCCACAACACCCGGGAAAACATGGCCTTTTCTATGGAAATAGCCCAGCGGGAAGGGCTGGGCACCCAGGTGGCTGTGGTTACCCAGAGCTTCCATATGTTCCGGGCTTTGCAGCTGGCGGAAAGCACGGGCTTTACCGCCTATAGCCTGGTGGCCGAGACAGACCCCCTGCTGTTCCCGGAATACTATGGCCGGGAGCTTTTGTCCTTGACAAAGTGGGCGGTGCAGCATTTGTTTTTGGATGTTTTGGGGGATTCCTGACGGCGGTATATGGCGTTGCATTATCATGTGAGAGAGGTGGCATAGATGACAGTCTTGCTGAAACGCGCCCGTATTTTAGACCCCTCCCAGGGGCTGGACATGGTGGGGGATATTTTGATACGGGACGGGAAGATCGCGGAGATTGGGGAGGACCTTTTTGATTATATGGCTGAGGCCGGGGAGGTGTTGGACTGTGCCGGGCTGGTGGCCGGGCCGGGGCTGGTAGACATGCACGTGCACCTGCGGGATCCGGGGCTAACCTATAAGGAAGATGTGTTCTCGGCTTGCCGGGCGGCGGCCGCCGGAGGCGTCACCAGCCTGCTGGCTATGCCCAATACCCGGCCCCCTATGGATTCCCCGGGTTTGGTGGGGGAGCTGCTGGGGAGGGCTAAGTCGGCGGACGCCAAGGTGTATACGGCGGCCTGCGTCACCATGGGCATGGGCGGGCAGGAGCTTACCGACTTTGCGGCTTTGAAAGCGGCGGGGGCCATTGCTTTAAGCGATGACGGCGTGCCTGTGGGGAGCTCGCGCCTGTTGCTGGAAGCATTGGAAAAGGCCCCGGGGCTGGGGCTTACCCTTTGCGCCCACTGCGAGGACATGGATTTGGCCAAGGGGGGGCTGATGCACAAGGGGGCGGTTTCGCAGGAAATGGGGGTGCCGGGCATCCCGGCGGCGGCGGAGGACTGCGGCACGGCCCGGGAATTGGCGGCGGCGTACTCGGTGGGCGCGCCTATACACATCTGCCATGTGAGTACCCGGGGGTCGGTGGAGCTGATACGGGACTACAAGCGGCGGGGCCTGGCGGTTACGGCGGAGACCTGCCCCCACTACCTTTTGCTTACCCATGAGGCCCTGCGGGGACGGGACGCGGATTTCCGCATGAACCCGCCTTTGCGCACGGAAGAGGACAGGCGGGCGCTGATTGAGGGGCTGAAGGATGGCACCATCGACGCTATTTCTACGGACCACGCCCCGCACAGCCTTAAGGAAAAGGCGGACTTTGCCGGGGCCCCCAACGGGTCTATTGGCATGGAGACCTCTTTGTGCGCGGCCCTTACGGCCTTGGAGGGGGAGATGGGGCTTAGGGGGATCTTAGGGAAAATGAGCACGGCCCCGGCACGGATTTTGGGCCTGCCGGCGGGTACCCTGGCGGTGGGGGCCAGCGCGGATATTGTGCTGTTTGACCCCAATGCCCGCTGGGTTGTGGACCCGGGGAAGCTCCATGGCAAAAGCCGGAACACGCCCTTTAAGGGCATGGCCTTGCAGGGGCGCGTGGTGTGTACGTTCTGCGGGGGAAGAAAAGTGTTTGACAACCGGGCCAAACTGTGATACTATACCCAAGATAAGGTCCCCTGGGGCCAGCCCGTAAGGACGCGGCCCGGCAGGCAGGGCCCAGGGGGATATACACGGTAAAGCAGGGCGGGCCGCAGCATTTTCGATGTTGCGGCCCTTTTTTGCGCAGGTTGGGAAATTTATAGGACAAAGGAGTGCTGACTATGTCTATGGACAGGCTGTTGGAGAAAATCGCGGAAAAGCAAAACCCTACTGTGGCGGGCTTGGACCCTAAGCTCAGCTACATACCGGACTACATCCGGGAGGAAAGCTACCGGAAGTACGGCAAGACCTTGGAGGGCGCGGCGGATGCCCTGATTGCCTTTAACAAGGGGCTTATTGACGGGCTTTGTGATGTGGTGCCGGCGGTGAAGCCCCAGGCGGCTTACTATGAGATGTACGGCTGGCAGGGGGTGAAAGCGCTGGCGGAGACTATCGCTTATGCCAAAAGCAAGGGCATGTATGTGATTACCGATGGCAAACGCAACGACATTGGCGCCACCATGCAGGCCTATGCCGCCGCGCATTTGGGTGGGACCGATGTGGACGGCGAAACGATTGAAGCCTTTGGCGCGGATGCCCTTACGGTAAACGGCTACCTGGGCACCGACGGCATTGAGCCCCTGCTTACGGTGTGCGCCGGAAAGGACAAGGGGATTTTTGTGCTGGTGAAGACTTCGAACCCTTCCTCCGGCGAGTTCCAGGATCAGATGCTCCATGCTATGTATGAGCCCCTTTACCGGGCTATGGGCAACATGTGCCAGCACTGGGGGAAGGAATTGCCTGGGAAATACGGCTACAGCGGCGTGGGGGCCGTGGTGGGGGCCACGTACCCGAAGCAGCTAAAGGAGCTGCGCAAGGCGCTGCCGGACACCATTTTCTTAGTGCCTGGCTACGGGGCGCAGGGCGGGGCAGCGGCAGACGTGGCCCTGGGCTTTGATGAAAACGGGCTGGGGGCTATTGTCAACTCTTCACGGGGCATTATGTGCGCCTGGCAGAAGGAGGGCTGCGCCCCTGAGGACTTTGCCGCCGCCGCCTGCCGGGAGGCTGTGCGCATGCGGGATGAGATCATGGGGTGTGTAGGGAAGATCGCCCTGCCGCGGTAAAAAAGGAGGGGGCTATGAAAAAATTCGATTCGAAGCTTTGCTGGCTGGAAAGTGTAAGGAAGCTGGCAGAGGATGTGTTTGACTTTGTGTTTACGTGCCCGGAGCTGGCCGCCAACGCCCGGCCGGGGCAGTTTGCCCAGATACGCCTAAAGGGGCACACCCTGCGCCGCCCGATTTCTATCTGCGGCATAGACAGGGAGGCAGGCGCCCTGCGCTTTGTCTTCCAGGTACGGGGCCAGGGCACCGCTGAATTGGCGGAAAGCCAGCCGGGGGATGAGTTGGAGATTTTGGCACCGCTGGGTAAGGGGTTCCCCATTGACAAGGCCAAAAGGACCCTGCTTATAGGCGGGGGCATCGGGGTGCCGCCGCTTTTGGCGTGCGCGGCAGAGCTGGGCCCTATGGCTACCGCTTGTTTGGGGTTCCGCAATGGGGCGGCTGTGGTTTTGGAGGAGGATTTCCGGAAAACCGGGGCAAAAGCCCTTGTGGCTACGGACGACGGCTCTTATGGACATCACGGCCTTGTTACGGAATTGGCGGGGGAAGAGGGGTTTGACGTTGTGTTTGCCTGCGGCCCCACGCCTATGCTCAAGGCGGCTAAGGCCCTGGCTGATAAACGGGGCGTACCCTGCTACCTTTCGTTAGAGGAGCGCATGGCCTGCGGCGTTGGGGCTTGTTTGGGCTGTGCCACGCCTTTGCTGCGGGAGGACGGGGGCGTTTATTTCGGCCATGTCTGCAAGGACGGCCCGGTGTTTGACAGCCGCCGGGTACAACTGTGAAAGGAGGGCGGGTATGATACTTTTATGCTCGAACGGCCTGACCAGCTATGAACTGCTGCAAGAGGCCCGGAAGTATGTGGGCAGCGCCAAGAAAGCGGCCCTGGTGGTCACCGCCGACCCAGAGTACAAGGAAAAAAATTACCACGTGGACCGCTGCTGCCGCCAGCTGGCCTATTTGGGGCTGGAAGTAGATATTTTTGACTTTGACACCCAGCCCGCTGGGAACCTTTCGGCTTATGGCGTGGTGGAGCTTATGGGGGGAAACCCTTATTATCTGCTGGATTCTATCCGTAAGCATAATGCCGGGGACGTTCTGCGCGGCGTAGCGGAAAAGGGCTTGCTCATTGGGTGGAGCGCCGGGGCGCTGGTGCTGGAAAAGACGATCGCCCTGGCGGACCGCTATCTGCCCCAGCTTAATTTTATGGGGTTGGGGGATCTGGCTGGATTGGGGTTGACGGATGTGCAGATACTCCCCCATTACAGCAAGCAGCAAAAGCAGGACGCTGCTACGGAAGAGAAGTGCCGCCAGTATGAGAGGGAGAACCAGTGCACGGTGCTCCGGTTAAACGACGGGGAAGGGGTAGTGCTGGATGGGGAGCCCCGGGTCATCCGTTCGGCGATGAGTGTGGAGGTGGCGGGGGTGGGGTTTATAAACCCCCTTATTGCCGCGTCGGGCACCTTTGGCTTTGGCCGGGAGTTTGCGGAGCTTTACCCTTTGTCCTTGCTGGGGGGAGTGTCCTGTAAGGGGATCACCATAAAGGAGCGCCCCGGCAACCCGCCGCCCCGGGTGACCGAAGCCCCTGGCGGCATGTTAAACGCTGTGGGCCTGCAAAACCCTGGGGTGGACCATTTTGTTAGGGAGGACCTGCCCTGGCTTTCTAAGCAGGGCACACGGGTGGTTGCCAACGTGGCGGGCAACGCCCCGGAGGATTACTGTGAGACGGTGGAGAAGCTTAACGGCACGTCCATCGACATGGTGGAGCTGAATATCTCCTGCCCGAATGTGAAGCAGGGCGGGGTGCAGTTTGGCACCACCAAGGAAGGGGTATTCGGCATTACCAGCGAGGTGCGGAAGCATTGTAAGAAGCCGCTGATGGTTAAACTTTCCCCCAATGTCACCGATATTTCGGAAATGGCTGTGGCGGCCGAAGCGGCGGGCGCCGACGCGGTGTCCCTTATCAACACCTTGACGGGCATGCGCATTGACATACGCTCCCGCAGGCCGATTATCCGCAACAACACCGGGGGGTTCTCGGGCCCGGCCCTTCTGCCCATTGCCCTGCGCATGGTGTGGCAGACGGCACAGAAGGTGAAAATCCCTATTGTGGGTTTGGGGGGGATTTCTACCTGGCAGGATGCTGTGGAAATGCTGCTGGCTGGCGCGGCGGCTTTGCAGATCGGCACGGTGCTGTTTACCGACCCTTATGCGCCCCAGAAGATTTTGGAGGGCCTTACCCGCTTTATGGAGGAACAAGGGATTAAAAGCTTATCAGAATTGACGGGAGGTGTGCGCCCATGGTGACGCGGCTTTATATTGTACGGCACTGCCAGTCTACGGGCAATATAGCGGGCCGGTTCCAGGGGCGGTTTGACGCCCCGGTGAGCCCCCAGGGGGAACAGCAGCTGGAGCTTTTGTCCCTGCGCTTTCGCAACGAGGCTATAGACGCCGTTTATTCCAGCCCCCTTACCCGGGCTTACCGGACGGCAGAGGCCATCAACCGCTTCCATGGCCTGCCTATCCGGGTGGAGGAGGGCCTTTCTGAGATCGACGTGGGCCAGCTGGAAAGCCTGCTTTTGGGGGAGATCGCTGTGAAATACCCGGAGACGGCCAGGGCCTGGGACGAGACCCCGGAGGCCTGCCAGTTCCCGGGGGGTGAATCTATGGGGCAGGTGTATGAGCGGGTGAACGGCTGCATAGACCGCATTATAGCGGAAAACCAGGGCAGGACCGTTGCTGTGGCCACCCATGGCGGGGCTATACGGTGCCTGTACACCCGGGTGGCGTCGGGCAGCCTGGCGGGGCTGCGGGAGAGCAGCGTTTTCGGCAACACCGGGGTAAGCGTTTTGGAGGAAGAAAACGGCGTGCTCACCTGGGCTATGGTCAATGACCTTTCCCATCTGCCGGAGGAATTAAGCCGGCCGCCGGTCCGGTTCCACTTTGGGGAGGCGGCGCCGGTATGATTATTATGGCCGTGGACCTGGGCAAAGCCCGCACCGGCCTGGCCCTGTGCGACAGGGGGGAGGTGCTGGCGTCGCCCCTTGCTGTGATGCAGGAACGGGACAGGGGGCGGCTTATTGAGAAGATATGCGCCGCGGCAAAGGAGGCCGGGGCTCAGCGGCTGGTGGTGGGCCTGCCCCGCAATATGGACGGCACCGAAGGGGCCTCGGCACAAAGCGCCCGGGAGACGGCCGCCCTGCTGGAAGGGGCCGCCGGCCTGCCGGTAGACCTGTGGGACGAGCGGGGGACGACCATTACCGCCCACAATTACCTGAACGATACCAACACCCGGGGCAAAAAGCGCAAAGCCGTGGTGGATGCTGTTGCGGCCACGGTGATTTTAGAAGACTACCTGCGGGCCCGCAGGGCAAAGGGAAAATAGAAGGAAAGCCCGGCCTCCCGAAAGGCTGGGCTTTCCTTTTCTGGTTAGGGCATGACGTCTGTCAGGGGGACGTCTACGCCGTTTACTTTCAGGCTTATGATTTCTTCCGGCTCTACAGTTTTTTCCAGAAGGTAGCGGGCGGTCATGCGGCCCTGTTCATCGGGCAGGACGGTGTAGCCTTCTTTGTCCAGGATGCAGGCCTGCGTGCCTTCGGCGGTTTCTACGGTGATTTCCAGCTTCGATACGTCCGGCGCAAGGCGCTTGAGGATGCCGTCGTTTTCGGGGGCCTCGTCCTCTGCCACGGCGGGCCGGGAGACAGTCACCCCAAAGGGCGTTACCCGCAGGCCGTCAAAGGTAGAGGGGGCCCAGGAGGAGACGAAGTCTTCTTCCGCCGGGTTTTCGGGCAGATGGAGGGTCTCTACGTCTACGGTGAAGGGGGCGGCGTTCTGCCGCATGGGGAGCGCCCCTACGTTTAAGGGGAAGCTTTGCTGCCAGGTGCTTTCCAGGATGGGCGTGGACTGCATCAGGTGGAAATCCCAGGCCCAGTGCTGCAGGGCGTCTGGCGGCAGGCTGCTGATGATTTCAACGTATTCGTAGCCCTTTTTGCTGTCGGCCACGTTGTCGCCCTTGTCTAGGGAGGGTTCGTAGAAATCCACTACCTGCCCATGGGAAAGGTTAAAGAGCGTATCAAAGGCGGCGTCATCATAGGAAGAGCCGGGCTCGAACTGGGGGTCGGAGCACACCATGCCCCCTTGCAGCAGGGCGGAACACCCGGGCGCTTTTAGGTGGAACTGTACGTGCAGGCGGCCGTCTACATAGCCTGCGGCGCTGATGCTTACGCCCTCTACACCGGGGATGGGCTGGTCTTCGCCGGGGGCTAAAAGGGTCACGGCGCCCTCTTGGGAGATGGTGTTGTAGCGGGCCGGCCAGCTCTGGGCTATGGCGTCCATTTGGCTGGGCATGGTATAGGAAAGGGTTTGCGGGTCTTGGGTAAGGGGCAGGTCATTCAGTGCCAGGGTAAAGGTGGCTGAATCGCCGCTGGGGTGGGCATCGCTGCTGTAGACCCCGGTGATCTGCAGGGTAGCTTCGCTGCCGTCTATGCCGTCGGGGCTGTACAGGCTTTGGCAGAACACGGCGGCGCCGGATTCTGGGTCGCAGAACACGGGGCGGGCGGAAACAGGTACCGTAAGCGGGCCTACCTGCAGCTCCCCTATGGCCAGGGCGTTTTCCCCTATGCGCCCTTCTGGGTCGGTAAGGGTGAAGTATATTTCGGCGTTGTCCCGGTCAACGGCTGCGGCTATGACTTGCAGGCCGGATGCGCCCTGGGCTTCTGGCTGGGGCTGCGTTTCTTCCAGGTCCGGGGCGGTGCTGGTGGCGGGGGGTTCTACGGGCTCTACGAGTTGGACGTGTTCCCCGTATTTGGCGGTAAGGCTTTCCCAAAACTGCCCCAGGCCCGGCGCCGCTGCCAGGGCGGTAAGCGAGGCGCACACCAGCACGGCCGCGGCAACCGCGATCATGACCCCGCGCCGCCGGGGAGCCCCGTAGTGCCGGCCTCCCCGCTTAGCCTCCATTTTCTGCAGGGTTGCCTGCACCAGCTGGTTGTCCGGCGTCAGGCGCTCGTTCATGGAATTATAAGTCTGCCTAAACATTTCCTAAGCCCTCCTTTTCGATAAGCTCTTTCATCATGCCCCTGGCCCGCTCCAGCTGCTTGCGCACGGCGGCCGGGGTGCTGCCGGTCACTTTGGCGATCTCGGCTGTGGACATGTCTTCCCAATAAAACAGGTGCAGCACGGCCCGGTACTTTTTGGGCAGGCGCAAAAGCTCTTGGTGAAGGCCCCACTGGTCCCGGGTCTCAAAGGGCAGGTTTTCATCCAGGGGGACGCTGCGCTTGTGCCAGGCCGACCGCCACAGGCTGCGGCAGCAGTTCAGCGTTACCCGCAAAAACCAGGCTTTTTCGTGCTCTGGGCTTTCAAACTCTGGGAGTTTTTCTACGTACCGCAAAAATACCTCCTGGAATACGTCCTCTGCGTCTGCTTTGCTGCGCAGCTGGGCAAAAGCCAGCCGGTATACCCGGGGCCCCTGCCGTGCCACGATTTCTTCGTCCCGTCTCACTTTCATAAGGGGTTCTCCTCCTTTCTGCCCTATATACGCGCCAGATGGGGTTATAGTGACAAGCCTTTGCAAATTATTTTCGGGTTCCTCTATCCTGTCTGTATTAACCTCTGTTTTATTCAAAATGGGGCGGGTTTTCTTGCTATTTGGAAATAAAAGTGGTATAATTAACCAAATTCGACCCTAAAAGGAGGATGTTTATGAAAAAGAAAGCTTGTACACGCGTCCTGTCCCTGCTGCTGGCGGTGCTGCTGCTCTTCAGCCTGCCCATGTTTGCCGGCGCCGCTGCCACCGGGGGGACTACCGGGCAGGCGCACTGGAGTTATGACAAATCCACCCGGACGCTGACCTTTTCCGGCACGGGGTCTACCGGCGATTACAATTATTTTACAGGATGGGGGGATACCTATTACCCATATGCAGACTATCTGTATACCTGGCGCCAGGGCTATGCGAAAAAAGCGGTAGTAGAGGCCGGTATAACCCGCATAGGCGACTGCTTCTTGGCTGACTCAGGCGTGACGGAGGTGGTGCTGCCCTCGACCCTTACGGCCATAGGCCCCCGGGCTTTTATCTTTTGTGGTAAGCTCAACACTATCAATATCCCCGTTGGTGTCAAGAAGGTTGGGATGAGCGCCTTTGCCCAGTGCGGCTATGCCGGCGGGGACAAAAAAATTGCGGGCAAAGGGCTTACGGTTTATTATGAGGGTACTCGGGCCCAATGGGCCCAAATCCATTTTGAAAACGGCAACCTCCATCCAGACGACGACGCTTTGGCAAACGCTAAAATCGTCTTTTTGGGTGATACGCCTTACCCGGGCACACCTTTCGTCGACATTAAAGACCATTGGGGCCGTGAACCTATTAAATGGGCTTATGAACAGGGGCTGTTTTCTGGACTTAGCGAGACCGAGTTTGGCCCTGGCGGCACGATGAGCCGCGGCATGCTGGTGACGGTGCTCCACCGCCTGGCCGGTGAGCCGGCCCCGGAAATGGGCAACCCTTTCCAGGATGTGGGCGCTACCTGGTACAGCAATGCAGTGCGCTGGGCTGCGGAGAACGGAATCGTTAACGGGGTGAGCAGCAGCTATTTTGACCCGGATGGGCTGATTACCCGGGAGCAGGCCGCTAAAATCCTGTATGGGTACGCCCAAAAATACGGGAAGGATGTTTCTATTGATCCGGGCGCCCTTTCCGGCTTCCCGGACCAGGGGAATGTTTCCTCTTGGGCCCAGGATGCTATGGCGTGGGCTGTTAGCCATAATGTGCTAAAGGGCAGCGGCGGCAGCCTGAACCCTGGCGGCACCGCTACCCGTGCGGAGGTGGCGCAGATCTTCTATAACAGCAAAGACCTGCTGGCCTAGGCGAAAGGTTTTAGAGGGACATAAGGAGTATAAGGAAAGGCCCGGGGAATCCCCCTGGGCCTTTCCTGTTTGCCAAGCCTACGCTATTTTGGGACAACGGGAGCGCCTTGGACGGGCGCGGCGCAACGGTGAGCGCGGGATCCCATCCCGCGGCGGAAATCTACTGCCAGCCCCACCCACGTCCCGGGTGCAGCGTCACGCTGCTATAGGGACAACGGGAGCACCTTGGACGGGCGCGGCGCAACGGTGAGCGCGGGATCCCATCCCGCAGCGGAAATCTACTGCCAGCCCCACCCGCGTCCCGGGTGCAGCGTCACGCTGCTAGCGGTCGGCGTCGCCGCGTTCGGGGAGGACTTCTTCGTTTTTGACGACGTGGGAGACCATGCCTTTGCCGGTGGATTCCCGGTTGGGGATGACCAGGTTGAGGAGGATGCCCACAATAATGCCCAGGCCGATGTTGGAGAAGCTGAAGGTGGCGTTGCCAATGACCGCCCCGCCAATGGCCAGCACCAGCATGACGGCGGCAATGCAGAGGTTGCGGTTTTTGGTGAAGTCTACGTGGTTTTCGACCAGGGTGCGCAGGCCTACGGAGGCGATCATGCCGTAAAGCACGATGCACGCCCCGCCCAGCACGCAGTTGGGCACAGACTGGATAACACCGATGGCCTTGCCGAAGAAGCTGACTACAATGGCTATCACCGCAGCAATGCGCAGGGAGGCGGGGTTGTAGTTGCCGGTGGCGGCCAGCACGGCGGTGTTCTCGCTGTAGGTGGTGTTGGGAGGGCCGCCTACCAGGCCCGCAAAGACGGTGGCCAGGCCGTCGCCCAGCATGGTGCGGTGCAGGCCGGGCTTTTCGGTGAACTTTTTGCCGACTACGGCGCCGTTGGCGTATACGTCGCCTACGTGCTCTACACAGGTGACAATGGCGATGGGGGCGATCATGCCGATGGCCGTAATGTTAAAGGTTGGCCATACAAAGTGGGGGGCCTGCAGCCAGCCGTAGCTGGCGATGACACTGGTGTCCATCAGGGCGGCAGGGGCCAGGCCGGTTTTCGTGAGGATAAGGGTGAGCACATAGCCGCTGACCAGGGCGATGACGATGGAGGACATCTTCACCATGCCCCGGCCGCAGCTGGAAAGGAAGACGGCCAAGAGGCACACCACGGCGGCGATCACCCAGGCCCATACATAGGTGGGCATGTGGTAGCCCTCGCTAAAGGGGGACATGGCCGCGCCGTCTGGGCCGTATTGGGTCTGGATGTTGGAGATGGCGGTGGAAGCCAGGTTCAGGCCAATAAGGGTGATGCCCACGCCCCGCACCACGGGGGGGAAGAGGGTATCGATAAGGCCTTTGCCGAAGATGCGGATGACCAGGGCCAGCAGCAGGTAAAAGATGCCGGCAACAAGGATGCCGCCCATGGCCGCGGCTATTTGCTGGTCTTTGGTGGCGCCAAAGGCAGAGTTGCCGATGACGCCGCAAATGGCAGAGATGAAGGCAAAAGAGCTGCCTAAGAACGTGGGCATGTGCCCACCGGTGCACAAGTGGAAGATCAGGGTGCCGATACCGGCGCAGAACAAGGCCACGCCTACGTCCAGCCCGGTGAGCAGCGGCACCAGGATGGTAGCGCAGCTCATGGCGAAGGCGTGCTGGAAGCCCAAGGCCACGGCTTTTTTCACGCCCAGCTTTTCGTATTCCTTTGCGTAAGGAAACAAAAAGCCGTTGATTTTTGAAAAGATGGTCATTTTTCCAGCCCTCCTGTTTTCTTTGCAGGGGCGCCCCCTGCCCGCGGATGTTTCGCCCGCGCTGCTATTACCCCTCGGCGCAGGCACTCTTGCCTATTTTAGCACTGGCGGGGGGAAATAGCAAGAAAAAATGGGGCGGAGGGCGGTACTATATATTTGTTGTCATAATCCATCTGGTTATAAAGGGGCTACATGGGGCTTGCAAGAATGGCCCTGGCAAGGTATAATAGAAAAATACGAAAAAGCAAAGGGGGAAAAGCCGTGGGGCTGTTTGAGAGTAAAAAGAAGGCGCTGGTACTGTTTGCCTCGCCAAAGGGGCACGGGCATACCCGCAAGCTGCTGGAAAGCTTCTTGGAAGGCTTTAAAGAGGAAAAGGGTTGGGAAATTGAAGAAATGGATTTGTACAGCATGGAGCCAAAGCCCTGCGTGGCCTGCGGTGCCTGCGCCCAAAAGGAGGCCTGCCAGTTTGACGACCTGGATAAATTTGACAAGGCCCTGCGCAAAAGCGACCTGCTGGTGGTGGCGTCGCCGGTGTATAATGCCAGCTTCCCGGCCCCGATGAAGGCCCTGCTGGACCGCACCCAGCGGTATTTTGAAGCCAGGTTTTCCCTGAACAAGCGCCCCCCCATCAAAAAACATCGGGAAGCTGTGCTGCTGCTGACCATGGGCAGCCAGGAGGATTTTGGCGTGGAGGTGACCACCTATCAGCTCAAGCGTTCTTTCAGCGTGATGAACACCGAGCTGACGGGCTGCGTGGTGTGGGATTCTACGGACCGGGGCCGGGAAAACCAGGTGCCCGCCCAGAAAAAAGCACGGGCCCTCGGGCTTGAAATCCTCTCACGGATGTGATATGATTAGGGGCGTAAAATCCCTGTTTTGCTGGGTTTGATTTGCGGGCAAAGCCTGCGTAAACGATAAAAAGCTTACATTATAAGGAAGAGGGTACAGCATGTCAGGACATTCGAAATGGAACAACATCAAACGGAAAAAGGAAAAGGCCGACGGCGCTAAGGCTAAGGTCTTTACCAAGATCGGGCGCGAGCTGACCGTGGCTGTGAAAGAGGGCGGCAGCGCCGACCCCGCCGCAAACTCCCGCCTGCGGGACTGCATTGCCAAGGCCAAGGCTGCCAATGTCCCTAACGACAACATTGAGCGCATTATTAAAAAGGCTGCCGGCGACGGCAACGCCGACAACTACGAGGACGTGACCTATGAGGGGTACGGCCCTTGCGGTGTGGCTGTCATTGTAGAGGCTTTGACCGACAACCGCAACCGCACCGCCGCCGACGTGCGCCATGCCTTTGATAAATTTGGCGGCAACCTGGGCACGACCGGCTGTGTGTCGTTTATGTTTAACAAGAAGGGCGTTATAGTCTTAGAGCGGGAAGGCCTGGATGAAGACACCGTTATGGCCGATGCTTTGGAGGCTGGGGCTTCGGATTTCTCGGCGGACGAGGACGTGTTTGAAATCTCTACGGAGCCGGCGGATTTCAGCGGCGTGCGGGAGGATTTGGAGAAGAAGGGGTATGCGTTCGTGTCTGCTGAGGTGGAAATGGTGCCGGACACCTATACCGCCATTGAGGACCCGGAGGTCGTTATTAAAATGCAGAAGATGCTGGACTTGCTGGAAGATAACGACGACGTGCAGAATGTGTGGCACAACTGGGACGCCCCGGAGGAAGAGGAATAAGTGGGAATATAAAAAAGCGGGAGCGTTTTGCCAAGGGTGGATAAGGAAGTAATCTGAAAACCATATACCCCAAGGCATTGCAAAGGCGAAAAGAGCCGAGAAGTACAGAAATGTGCTTCTCGGCTCTTTCTCTATTCTACTCAAATTTTTATCCGCACATTCGCAAAGAAAAACGACCTCTGGTAAGCTGTAGGTGTCGAAAGGCAAATACACTTATTGGAGGCCTCTTTATGAAACGAGTTCAAGGGTTCGTGGCAGGGCTGCTGACAGCGGCAGTCATCATGGCGTACGGCGTGACCGCATTTGCCGCAGGGAACGGTTGGAACATCACAGTGTATCCCATCAAGGTACTTGTGAACGGAGAGGTGCTCCAACCAACGGATGCGAGTGGAAATCCCATGGAGGTGTTCACTTACAACGGCACGGCTTATGCACCGCTCAGAGCATTAGCGGAAGCCTACGGGCTGGAAGTGGGCTATGACAGCCAGCGGAACATTGCCATGGTCAACAGCCCGAATAAGGACAACGCAAGCCCCACAACGGACAGCTTTGCAGCGGCATGGACGGTCAAGGAGAAGCCGGTCACCAATTACGGCAGTGAGAAAATCTTTACCGCTACATACGCCGGGGAACTTGGTATGGAGGAGTTCAAAACATGGTGGAAATCCTTTAGCTCTGAGGAGCTCGCCGCAGAGATGGAGCAACTTGCCGCCGAAGCACAGGCACTCAATCCGGGCTACACGGTCACGATGTATTTTTCTTTCGGGCAGTATAACTTGGGAACAGCTTTTGCTTACGGTAGCTATGAGTTCAGTAATACCAACGTCGCAAGAGTTTGGATTAAGTGAGGAGGATACAACATGGAGAAAACATTATTTGAGCAGATGGGCGGCACCTACACCCGGCAAGGCGATTATCTTCTGCCCGATTTAAGCCTTGTACCGCAGGAAGAACGGCCAATTGGAGTATGGGGGGAACGACGGAGGAAATACCTAAAGGAACACCGTCGTGTGTTGTACTACAGCCTTTTTACCAGTGGGAACCTCCACTCCCACCTTGCCGATGTAGAGGGACAGGTGCAGGAAATGTTCGAGCAGCTGGCGAAGCAGATGGCAGAAAAGCAGGGCGCGACAGAAGCGTTGAAAGCTGCCGACATGATGGCGTGGGTAGGAAGAATGAACAATATCCGCAACGCTACGGAGGAAGCTATCTATAACGAAATCATCTATGCGTAAGAGGAAGGGCTGTGCCAAGCGGTACAGCCCTTCCTGGATTTTTAGCGCCTTTACAAGGATTTTACATTTCTCCGATAACCGATTTGACATTCGGGCGGTATGATTTGGGCGTAGTCCGAAATGAAAATCATGAAACGAGAAGGAGAAATGCAAAATGAAGTTTGGAAAGAAAATTCTGGATCTCGGTCTTATGGGGGTACTTGCTCTTTCTGTGCTGGCAGGCTGCGGAGGTACCGGCGGCACGGTATCCACGGACGGCTCCACCTCTATGGAAAAGGTGATCGGGGCGCTGAAGGAAACCTTTGAAAGCGAAAACAAGTCCATCTCTGTCACATACAACCCCACCGGCTCCGGCTCAGGAATTACGGCGGTGGCGGAGGGGCGCTGCGACATCGGTCTTTCCAGCCGTGACCTGAAGGATGAGGAGATCGCACAGGGGCTTGAGGGCACTGTACTGGCCTACGACGGTATCGCCATCATCGTCAATCCGGAAAATCCTGTCGCCGACCTGGATGTGGAAACCATCGGCAGGATTTTCACCGGCGAGATCACAAACTGGAGCGATGTGGGCGGCGCTGACGCCGAGATCGTGCTCATTGGCAGAGAGGCCGGCAGCGGCACCCGAGATGGTTTTGAATCCATCACCGGCACAAAGGACAACTGCAAATACCGTCAGGAGCTGACCTCCACCGGCGATGTGATCACCACCGTGGCAGGCAATCCGGCGGCTGTCGGGTATGCCTCTCTCGCCTCCCTCAAGGACAGCGTGAAAACGCTCACCGTGGGCGGCGTTACGCCCAGCGACGAAACCATCAAGGACGGCAGTTATCCTGTGCAGCGCAACTTTGTACTGGTGACAAAAAAAGACGAAACCCTCAGCCCTTCGGCGCAGAAGTTCTTCGACTACATCACTTCCGAAGAAGCGGCGGAGGTCATCAAAAATGCAGGCGCAGTGCCTGTGAAGTGATAAACCCATGAAGAACAGAAAAGCGGCTTTTGAAAGATTTGTGTACGGAGTTTTCCTTCTGATTGGGCTTGTGACGGTGGGCTGCGTGCTGCTCATCACCGTATATCTGGTGATCGCCGGACTGCCGGCGATTCGTGAGATAGGGCTTGTGCAGTTCCTGTTCGGGAAGGTGTGGGCGTCCACTGCGGCGGAGCCGTCCTATGGGATATTGCCCTTTATTCTCACCAGTGTTTACGGAACGGCCGGGGCGATTGTCCTCGGCGTGCCCGTGGGCTTCCTGACAGCGGTGTACCTGGCAAAGCTGGCGCCGAAAGGGGTGAAATCGGCGGTGGGTACGGCGGTCAGCCTGCTGGCGGGCATCCCATCGGTGGTGTACGGCCTGGTGGGTATGATCGTGCTGGTTCCCGCCATAAGAGAAGCCTTCCGGCTGCCCGATGGGGCAAGCCTCTTCGCCGCTATCATCGTGCTGGCGGTGATGATCCTGCCCTCTATCGTAAAGGTGTCGGTCACGGCGCTGGAGGCGGTGCCGAAGGAATATGAGGACGCTTCCCTGTCTCTGGGCGCGACGCCGGTGGAGACCTATTTCAGAGTGTCTGTTCCAGCGGCAAAAAGCGGCATTGCCGCCGCCGTGGTGCTGGGCGTAGGCAGGGCCATTGGCGAGGCTATGGCGGTTATGATGGTCTGCGGGAATGTGGCGAATATGCCCTCTCTGTTCGGCAGCGTGCGCTTTCTTACAACGGCTGTGGCAACCGAGATGTCCTATTCCTCCGGTCTGCAACGGCAGGCGCTGTTTTCCATTGCTCTGGTGCTGTTCCTCTTTATCATGCTGATTAACGCCTGCCTCAACTTCTTTTTGAAGCGGGACAAGGAGGGAGCCAAATGAGCGGAAAGCGCAGGGCTTATAGTATCGTAATGAAGCTGCTGATGTGGCTTTCGGTGGGGCTGACAGGCGCATTGGTTCTCTTCCTGGTCGGCTTCATATTTGCGAAGGGACTTCCCAATATCACATGGGAGCTACTGACCGAAAGCCCCAGCTACCTGCAAAACAAAATTGGCATTCTGCCGGATATCGTGAACACGGTCTATCTTGTGTTGGCGACCCTTATCATCGTTCTGCCGCTGGGCGTGGGAGCGGCGGTCTATCTGACGGAATATGCCCATAACGGGCGCATTGTCAGCATGATCGAATATGCAGCCGAAACCCTTTCCGGCATTCCCTCTATCATATACGGCCTTGTGGGAATGCTGGCTTTTGCCAATAATTTCGGCAAATGTCTGCTTGCGGGCGCGCTGACGCTGGTCATTATGAATCTGCCCACCGTGATGCGCACGACACAGGAGAGCCTGAAAACAGTGCCCCAGAGCTATCGTGAGGGGGCGTTTGGTTTGGGAGCCGGAAAGTGGCGGGTCATCCGCACCGTAGTGCTTCCCGGCTGTGTAGACGGCGTTATCACCGGCTGTATCCTCACAGTGGGCAGGATCTTGGGTGAGTCGGCGGCACTGCTGTTTACGGCGGGCTTTGCCCATACCCTCGGCGGTGTTGTAAGCACACTTTTCAGCTCGGGGTGCAGCCTTACGGTGGCGCTGTATGTCTACGCCAAAGAGCAGGGAGAGTTTGAGGTGGCCTTTGCCATCGCTGCGGTTTTAATGATACTGACGCTACTCATCAACCTTGCGGCGGCGCTTGTGAGCAGATATTTTCAAAGGAGGCGAACAGCTTGAGTGCAGTGATCACAGTGAACGATTTATGCCTGTGGTACGGCAAGACCCAGGCACTGAAAAATATTGATATGCAGATCCCGGAAAAGAGCATCACCGCCTTGATCGGTCCCTCCGGCTGCGGGAAATCCACCTTCCTCAAAACCCTGAACCGTATGAACGACCTGATCCCCGAGGTGAGGATCACAGGCGAGGTGCTGTACCAAGAGCGCAATATTTTTGAAAAATCAGTAGATGTCAACGACCTTCGGAAGAACATTGGCATGGTATTTCAGAAGCCCAACCCCTTCCCCATGAGCGTTTACGACAATATCGCCTACGGTCCCCGTACCCACGGTATTCGCTCCAAGGCGATGCTGGATGAGATCGTGGAGCGGTCATTAAAAGGGGCGGCTATCTGGGATGAGGTGAAAGACAGGCTGAAGAAGTCTGCCCTGGGACTCTCCGGCGGGCAGCAGCAGAGGCTTTGCATCGCCCGTGCGCTGGCGGTGGAGCCGGAGGTACTGCTGATGGACGAGCCCACCTCCGCCCTCGACCCAATCTCTACCGGCAAAATAGAGGAGCTTGCTCTTGAGCTGAAAAAGCGCTATACTATCGTTATCGTGACCCACAATATGCAGCAGGCGGTCCGAATCTCTGACCAAACGGCGTTTTTCCTGCTGGGCGAGCTGGTAGAGATAGGCGAAACGGAAGCTTTATTCTCCCAGCCCCGGGACAAGCGCACAGAAGATTACATCACAGGGAGGTTCGGATAATGCGTTCAAGGTTTGATGAGCAGCTTGATCTGCTGAATAAAGAGATGATCACCATGGGCGCCCTGTGCGAAAACGCCATCGCCATGTCCGCCAAAGCTGTGGCGGAAGGCGACCTCGCCCTGACCGAGTCCATACCTGCGCTTGCAGAGCAGATCGGGCAGAAGGAAAGGGAGATCGAAAGCCTTTGCCTGAAACTGCTTTTACAGCAGCAGCCGGTGGCGAAGGATCTGCGCATCATCTCCTCCGCCCTGAAAATGGTCACGGATATGGAGCGCATCGGACATCAGTCTGCTGACATCGCCGAAATCGTCAGGATGGCAAACCTCAAGGTGGGCGGTGATACGGAAGAAGTCCGTAACATGGCGCTTGCTGTGATAAAGATGGTCAGCGAGAGCATTGACGCCTTTGTAAAAAAAGACGACGCTATGGCACAGGCGGTCATCGCCTATGACGATGTGGTGGATGACTGCTTTGACCGTGTCAAAAAGCTGCTGATTGGCCGCTTCAGCCAACCGGGAATCGACGGTGAGCAGACCATCGACCTTTTGATGGTCGCAAAATATTTTGAACGAATCGGGGATCACGCAGTCAACATTGCAAAATGGGTGGTGTTCTCCATTACCGGAAGCAAGGGGTGAAAAAGATGATTTTTTGTGTGGAGGACGACAGCGGAATTCGTGACCTGATGATATATACTCTGAACGCCGCCGGCTTTGAAGCTGTCGGCTTTGGGGATGACGCAGCGTTTTGGGAAGCCATGAAGCAGCAAAGACCGGAGCTTATCCTGCTGGATATTATGCTGCCCGGAGAGGACGGGATTTCCATTCTCAAAAGCTTGCGTTCCCAAATCGTGACAAAGGATATCCCCGTCATTATGGCCACTGCCAAGGGCACGGAATACGATAAAGTGACCGGACTTGACTTGGGCGCAGACGATTATCTTTCAAAGCCTTTCGGCATGATGGAAATGGTGTCAAGAGTCAAGGCGGTTTTGCGCCGCACCGCTCCGAGGGAAGAACGGGAGCCTCTGCGTATCGACGGACTGGAGCTTGACCCTGGGTCCTGCATTGTTCAGATCGACGGAGAGCGTGTGGAGCTTACATTGAAAGAATTTAAGCTGCTGTTCACCTTCATGGAAAACATCGGCAGGGTGTTCACCCGTGAGCATCTGCTGGAAACCGTTTGGGGGCTGGACTATATCGGCGAAACACGAACAGTGGATGTACATATCGGCACCCTGCGGACAAAGCTGGGGAAATACAGCAGCCTAATTGCAACGGTGCGGGGTATCGGCTACCGTATGGAGGATAAGCTATGACAAAACGGATTTTCCGCTCCATCTGCTTTGTCGCCATTGCGGTTTTCCTTGCCTCCTTAATTCTCATTATGGGCGTGCTGTACAGCTACTTTTCGGGGGTGCAGCAAAGGCAGCTTCAAATGCAGTTAGAGCTTGCCGCACAGGGAGTCACCAATGAAGAAACCGCCTATTTTAGCGACCTTACGGTGCGGGATTATCGTATTACATGGATCGACACAGACGGGACGGTGCTGTATGACAGCGATGCACTCAGTTCGGATATGGAGAACCATTTGGAGCGTGAGGAGATCAAAGAAGCCCTTGCCACAGGCTATGGGGAAAGTAAACGGTATTCCGCTACGCTGATGGATCGCTCTCTTTATGCGGCGCAACGTTTGGAGGACGGAACCGTCCTGCGTCTTTCCATTGCGCAAAGCTCCATTTTAACGCTGGTACTTGGTATGGCACAGCCGATAAGTATTGTCATAGTTCTGGCGGTTGTCCTGTCCGTTGTCCTCGCTGTCCGCCTTTCTAAAAGCATTGTGAAGCCTTTGAATGAAATTGATTTGGATCATCCCCTTTCAAACGAGGGATATGACGAGCTTGCTCCCTTTCTCCGCAGGATCGACAGCCAGCAGAAACAGCTGCGCAGGCAAAAGACACGGCTGGAGCAGAAGCAGGCCGAGCTGGACACCATCATCGGCAGTATGAGCGAGGGTATGGTGCTGCTGAATGAGCACGGAAAAATCGTCAGCATCAATCCCGCCGCCATGGCTCTGCTGGGTGTGGAGAAAAGCCCGGTGGGAGCGGATATGCTGACGGTCAGCAGGAACCTCAGCCTAAACGACATTTTGCGGCAAACCTTGCAGGGGCAAAGCGTGGTTGAGACCGTAAGCCTTGAAACCGGGCAATACCAAATCAGCGCCAGCCCAATTATGTCTGAAGGAAAAGTTGCCGGTGCTGCTCTTTGCTTTTTCGATGTGACCGAAAAGGAAAAGGCGGAGCAGATGCGCCGTGAATTCACATCCAATGTGTCCCATGAGCTGAAAACGCCCCTGCACTCCATTTCCGGCTATGCGGAGCTGCTTCAAAACAACATGGTGAAGCAGGGGGATATCGTCCCCTTTGCGGGAAAGATATACAGGGAAGCCCAGCGCATGACAAGTCTGGTGGAGGATATCCTGAGCCTTTCCCATTTAGACGAGGGCGCAGAGGACATGGAGTGGATAGAGGTCGATTTGTATGAGCTTGCGGCGAAAGCCATTGCCGGTTTGGAGGCGGAAGCGAAAGCAGCGGAAGTGAAGATGTCTCTGCACGGCGAGTATTGCAGCCTGCACGGCGTTCCGCAACTTCTCCACAGTATCCTCTATAATCTTTGCGATAACGCCATCAAATACAATAAAAACGGCGGCGAGGTAACCGTCAGCGTTGAAAGACAGGACGCAGACGCCGTTCTCACCGTTTCCGATACGGGTATCGGTATTCCCGCCCAGGAGCAGGCGCGCATTTTTGAACGGTTCTACCGTGTGGATAAAAGCCGTTCTAAAGAGGTCGGCGGCACAGGGTTGGGACTCTCCATCGTCAAGCACGCTGTGCTGATTCATCACGGGGCGATTGAGGTGGACAGCGCAGTGGGTGAGGGAACAACGATCACTGTCCGCTTGCCGATATAGAAAGGGTTAATCGCAGAGCACTATGTTGCCCGAATTTGCACCTGAGAGACAAAGTAAAACTTAAAGAAAGTCTTGACAAACAAATGTTCCGCTGCTAAAATATAAGATGTACGCAAGGAGAAAACCGGGCGATGATAAGGTTTGGTATCGTGCTACGGGGCTGCTCATCCATGAATGAGTATTGACATCCAAATGCCGCCTTTCCTTTAGCTGCGGAGAATCATCCGAACGGTAAACTGAATACTGTGAAATGATTTAAGTATCAAAAAGGCAAGCTTAGTGCCTTGGAGCCGCTTGATGCGTTGACTTCCTACGAGCCACTTGACTTTGACATACTCCCAGGGGAGTAGTCTGTCTAAGTGGTGTATGTCAACGTTCAAGTGGCTTTTTGTATTTACAGGAATCACATATGCTCATCGGCTCCGGGAAAGGAGATTCGATGAGCATTTTTTGTTGGCTGAGTTCTGTGGCAAGGTATCCGTAAAATGGGGTCCCCGAAAAGTCGAGAGACTTTTTGGGGAGAGGAGAAGCAGCAAAATGAGTGAGCCCTGCCACTTGTGACAGGGCGAAGGATATGGAGCTTGCTTCGACGAAGCGAGCAGTGCGTTTGTACTCCCAAAGGTCGCACAAACGCCTCGTTAGGGCGCTGCCCTAATACCCGTAGAAGGAGAAATGTATATGAGAAAAGGAATCAAAAAGCAGTTTTGGCTGTCCGAAAAGGACGCCGCAGATCTGAAACGAAAAGCCCAAAGGTGCGGCGTCACGGAAATCTCTGTGATCCGGCAACTGCTCCACGGATATGAGCCGAGAGAGAAGTACGACGGGCACTGCCATGTGAAGGTGGATATCTACTTCACCGGCGTGGGAATGATTGATGTTCCCACGGAGCAGGAGATACAGAAACTCATGGACGAACTTCAACCCAAAGAAGCCACCAGAATCCCGGCATAAAAAGGAATACGGAGCAACTCATAGCGAGTCGCTCCGTACCCTACATAAAATACTTCCTTATAAGTCCGGCCCTTTTGCCCCCGCTTTTTTATATTTCAGAGAAGATGGGCGGCAGCTCTATGGAGCAGCCCTCTAATACGCCTACGGGCACGGTTGCCGTGGCGTTGTAGGCCACGGGGGAGTGGTACTGCCCTTCTTCCAGGGTATGCACCAGCACCACCTGGGCGTCTGGGTCTACGATCCAATACTCTTGCACACCGGCCCGCTGGTAAAGGTTGTATTTCGTTAAGCGGTCGTGGCGGTGGGTGGTGGGGGAGAGGATTTCGATGATTAGGTCTGGCGCGCCTTTGCAGCCTGTATCGTCCAGTTTGCTGGGGTCGCAGATTACCGAGATGTCTGGTTCCACTACGGTGTCTACGTCGTAGGGGGTATCGTCTTCCTCTTGGAACAGGCGGACGTCAAAGGGGGCGGAGTAGATTTCGCAGGTCTTCCCTTCTAAATAGTTGCCGATTTTGAGGAAAAGCTTACGCAGAACCTTTTGGTGTATCCGCAGCGGCGCAGACAGCATCCGGATTTCGCCGTGGATAATTTCTGCCCTTACGTCCTCTTCCCACTCCAGCAGGTCGGCATAGGTGCAGGGCTTTTCTTGGGGTATGGGTGTCATGGGTATCCCTCCCTTTCCTTTTGCTTATAGTATAGCACATCTGGCGGCGGTTAGCAATCGGCGGGGGGATCTTTGCTTTTTAGGTAATTCCCCACTACCAGCAGGATGCTCTTTTTTTCTTCGGGGGAAAGCCTGCGGTAGCCCCGCACCAGGGCCAGTTCTTCTTTGGCCAGCGCCAGTTCTTCCCGGGGGGCGTCTTGGCTGGGGGCGGCGTGGCCTATCAGGAAATCTACTGTGGTGCCGAAATAGTCGGCCAGGGCCATGAGCGTGGAGATGTCGGGCTCGAATTTTTCTTTTTCATAGCGGTAGACGGATTGCTGGGTAATGTTGAGGTAATTGGCAAGGGCCTGCTGGCTTATACCTTTGCGCAGCCGGAGCATCCGTAAGTTTTTAACCATTGTGTTCCCTCCCTCTTGAATATGGTAACAACTTGTGGTTGTTATTCAATAGGCGTTACAAGTGTTTTCTTTATTGACAACACTTTGAAAGTGTGATAAGATATTCTCACAACGGGAAAGTTTTACAGTTGGGAGGCGCCGTGTATGGGAAGGGACAGGCTGGCAAAGGCCCCGGCGGGGCCGGCTGCGGGCAGCGGCGGGCGGCGGGGCGCCCGCGAGCGGGAAAGGCAGGCACTGCGCCGGGAGCTGCCTATTGGGGAGCGGCTGCGGTACATGCGCAGGCAGCGCGCCCTTACGCAAGAACAGGTGGCCGCTATGCTGGGGCTGAACCGCACCGCCTATACCCATTATGAAAATGGGGTGAATATGCCGGATATCCTTACCCTGGTGCGTCTGGCTGAAGCCTATGCCCTTTCACCGGGGGAGTTGGTGGAGTTTTTGACGGTGCCGGAGGAAACTGCCGGGTGAGCGTTGGGGCAGGGGAGGGGCTTGCCCTTCTCCCGGGTTGGCTGGGCTGAGGGGGCTGTTTGCCCTTTGGCGCGGCGGGCTTGGTAGGCACGGGAAGGGCGAGCCCTTCCTCTGCCCTGGGCATGGCGGGCTGGCTGTAAGGGGGCGTTAAGTGAGTGCGTAAAAGAAATTTGGCAAACGCAAACGCTGCGCGTTAGCGCTGCTTTGGGGTTCTTAGGGTTGCTGCGTGTCAGTAGCAAAAGTTTCGTCCACCTTTTCAAAGGTGGTGGGGTTCTTAGGGGTGAAACCCTTAAGCCGCCGGAGGCATCGCCCTCTGGGGGGGCGGGCCGCGCAAAATTGCATTGACTTCCCTTGCGCCATCCGCTATAATAGACCAAGGTAAAGCTGGGCTTTACGGCACAGGAACGGCAGGCAGGCCGTGGGTAACGCGTACCGCAATACCCACGGCCTTTTTTGTGGATGCGCAGGAAAGGAATGGTGGAAGCATGCGGCATTTGATCGACCCTTTGGATTTTACCCGGCAGGAAACGGACAGGCTGCTGGGGCTGGCGGAAAAAATTTGGCAGTCGCCGGGGGAGTACGCCCACCGGTGCGGCGGGAAAATTTTGGGCACCTTGTTTTTTGAGCCCAGCACCCGCACGCGGTTAAGCTTTGAATCGGCTATGCTGCGGCTGGGGGGGCAGGTGCTGGGGTTTTCTGACGCGGGAAGCAGCTCGGCTTCTAAGGGCGAAAGCGTGGCGGATACGATACGGATGGTGTCGGGCTATGCGGACATTGCGGCTATGCGGCACTTTAAAGAGGGCGCGCCTTTTGTGGCGTCCCAATACTCGAAGATACCGGTGGTCAACGCCGGGGACGGCGGCCACCAGCACCCTACCCAGACCCTTACGGACCTGTTTACCATCCGCCGGCGCAGGGGGAAGGTGGACGGTGTGACCATTGGGCTGTGCGGGGATTTGAAATTTGGCCGCACGGTGCACTCTTTGATTAAGAGCCTGGTGCGCTATGAAAATGTACGGTTCCTTTTTATCTCACCGGAAGAGCTGCGGGTACCCAGCTACATTGTAAAAGAGGTGGTGGGGCCTTCGGGACACCGGTGGGAGGAGGCCCGGGCTATGGAGGAGGTCATGCCGGAGCTGGACATCCTCTACATGACCCGCGTCCAGCGGGAGCGCTTTTTTAACGAAGAGGATTATGTGCGCCTGAAGGATTCTTATGTGCTGACCCCGGAGAAGCTGCGGGCGGCTAAAAAGGATCTGTCGATTATGCACCCCCTGCCCAGGGTGAACGAGATTGCCCCCCAGGTGGACAACGACCCCAGGGCCGTTTATTTTGAGCAGGCACGGGGGGGCGTGTATGTGCGCATGGCGCTGATTTTGACCTTGCTGGGGCTGGAGCCGGGCATTTTAGACGGGGAGGGGGCATAAATCATGCTGAATATAGACAGTATAGAAAACGGCATTGTCATTGACCATATTACCGCCGGGCGGGGCATGCGGGTCTATGAGCTGTTGGAGCTGGACAAGCTGGACACCTGCGTGGCTATTATCAAAAACGCTAAAAGCGGGAAGTTTGGCAGGAAGGACATTATCAAGATTGAAGGGGTTACGGACATTGATTGGGATGTTTTGGGCTTTATCGACGACCATGCCACTGTGTGCACCATACGGGATGGGAAGCTGGTGGAGAAAAAGCAGCCCCGCCTGCCGGAAAAGCTGGTGAATATTGTTAGCTGCAAGAACCCCCGGTGCATTACCAGCGTGGAGAATGTGGACCAGGTGTTCTACCTTTGTGACGAGAAGGCCCACCGGTACCGCTGCCGGTATTGCGAGCAGGAGTATAAGAAGTGAGGCATTTATGAAAAAATCAGGAGCGAGGCGTAAGCCCGGCACGGGCGCGAAAATCTTCTTGGCAGTGGTGACGTTTTTGAACCTGCTGCTGACTTTGGCGTTGGCTTTGCTGCGCCGGGCTGAGATCGTCCATGCCATAGAGGGGGACGAGGACGTGAAGGTGCTCGTCACCAGCGCGGCAGCGAAGCGGAAGAAAAAGGCGTAGCATTCCTCTTGACTTTGTGCCCAGCATATGGTATAGTATGTAAGCCGCTTACTGCGGGCTGGGGTTGTCATGCCCGAATCAAGAGGCCATAAGGCCCGCCTGACAGCAGCGAGACTATAGCAAAGGTAGGAAAAAGAATGTTTGCAATCATTGAGACCGGCGGGAAGCAGTACAAGGTGCAGCAGGGCGACGAGCTGTACATTGAGAAGCTGACAGCCGCTGACGGCGAGACCGTTACCTTCCCTGTACAGGCCCTGTTTGGCGAGGGCGAGGCCAAGGTAGGCACCCCGGTTGTAGAGGGCGCTTCGGTTACGGCCAAGGTATTGAAGACCGGCAAGGCCAAGAAGATTACGGTTTTCACCTATAAGCCCAAGAAGAATTCCAAGCGGAAGCTGGGCCATCGCCAGCCTTACACCAAGGTGCAGATCGAGGCTATCAACGGCTAAATGATCCGTGTTGATTTTTATACCCTGCCCGAAGGGGGCCTTTTAGGCTTCCAGATGGAGGGCCACGCGGGGATGGGCGAAGCCGGTGAGGACATTGTGTGCGCGGCGGTATCCAGCGCGGCGTACCTTACGGTGAACACCATTACAGACGTGCTGGCCGTAACGCCCCTGCAGCTGCGGGCCCGGGAAGGGGAAATGGCGCTGCGGATTGGGCAGCGGGACGAGCCCGCCTGCCGGGTGACGCTGGCGGGGTTAAAGCTCCATTTGCTGGGGCTAGAGGAACAATACCCGGAATCTATACGGGTAAGCTACATGGAAATGTAAGCAAGGATAAAGCAGAAAGGGAGGCAACTGTCATGTTAAAAATAAACATTCAGCTTTTTGCCCATAAAAAGGGCATGGGCTCCACCAAAAACGGCCGCGATTCCGAATCCAAGCGCCTGGGCGTCAAGCGCGCCGACGGGCAGTTTGTGCTGGCTGGCAACATCCTGGTCAAGCAGCGCGGCACCAAAATCCATCCCGGTGAGAACGTAGGCCGGGGCTCTGACGACACCCTGTTCGCCAAGGTAGACGGCCGTGTCCGTTTTGAGCGCATGGGCGCAGACCGCAAAAAGGTCAGCGTATACGCCGACTAAAAGCGCGTCAAAAGTCGTTTATTATCTGTACTGCGGGGCATCTCCTACATCTGCCGCAGTACAGAAACCCTCGCGCGGCTTCCCGCGCTAACATGAACCACCACGTGGCCGGGTACCCCCGGTCACTTTTCTTTAAAAAAAGAAAGCAAAACCCCCGCCACGCGGGACCAAACCCGACTCCCCCCGCAAGGCTGGACGCGACGCAAAAGTTTTTGGGGTACAGGGGGATTTTTACAAAAATCCCCCTGGCTGCCGGAGGCAAAAAAGGAGGCTTGCAGATGTTCATAGACAGCGCAAAAATCAAAATAAAGGCTGGCGACGGCGGCGACGGGGCGGTGGCCTTCCACCGGGAGAAGTACGTGGCCGCAGGCGGCCCCGACGGGGGCGACGGGGGCCGGGGGGGCAGCGTGGTGTTCCAGGTAGACGAAAACCTTTCGACCCTGGCGGACTTCCGCTATAAGCGCAAATATGTGGCCCAGCGGGGCGAAAACGGCCGGGGGGGGCGGTGCGCGGGCAAAAGCGCCCCGGACCTGCTGGTGAAAGTCCCCCGGGGCACACTGGTAAAAGACGCGCGTACCGGGCGGCTGATTGCCGATATGTCTGGGGATGGGCCCCAGGTCATTGCCGCCGGGGGCCGGGGGGGATGGGGCAATACCCACTTTGCCACCCCTACCCGGCAGGCCCCCCGCTTTGCCAAGCCCGGCACCCCGGGGCAGGAGCTGGAAGTGCTCTTGGAGCTGAAGCTGCTGGCCGACGTGGGGCTGGTGGGGTTCCCCAATGTGGGGAAGTCTACCCTGGTGTCTGTTGTCAGCGAGGCAAAGCCCAATATCGCCAACTACCACTTTACCACCCTAACCCCTGTGCTGGGGGTGGTGCGCATGGGCGAAGGGCGATCCTTTGTGATGGCCGACATACCGGGCCTTATTGAAGGCGCTTGGGAGGGCCAGGGGCTGGGGCACCAGTTTTTGCGGCACGTGCAGCGCTGCCGTTTGCTGGTCCATGTGCTGGACGCCGCGGGCAGCGAGGGGCGGGACCCGAAGGAAGACTTCCGCATTATCAACGAAGAGCTGGAAAAGTTTGACCCGGAGCTGGCCGGGCGGCCTATGCTGGTGGCCGCGAACAAATGCGACCTTACCGACGATGAAGCCATTGACGAGCTGCGGGCCTTCATTGAGGGGCTGGGCTATGCCTTTTACCCGATCATGGCCCCTATACACCACGGGGTGGATGAGCTGTTAAACGCTATCAGCGGGCAGCTTGCCAAGCTGCCGCCCATCCGGCGCTTTGAGCCTGAACCCGAGGCCCTGGCCGCTGGGGACACAGCCCGGCGGGAACAGCTTCAAGTACGGTGCGAGGATGGGGTGTACTTTGCCGAAGCCCCCTGGCTGGAAAAGGCCCTTGGCACCATTGACTTGACGGATACGGAATCCTTGCAATACATGCAGAGGATGCTTGTGCAGTCTGGCGTTATAGACGCTTTGCGGGAGGCGGGCGTGCAGGAGGGCGACACCGTGGACCTGTACGGCGTGGAATTCGACTTTGTAGAGTAAGGGGGGAGTTTGATGGATACGCCGAAACCTGCACCAGCCAAAAGCTACAGCCCCCTTACCCTGGCTTTTATGGGGGACGCGGCTTATGAGCTGCTGGTGCGCAATTACCTGGTGTCCCAGGGCAACTGCCCGGTGCGCTCCTTAAACCGGCGCAAGGTAGAGCTGGTGCGCTGCCAAAGCCAGGCAAAGGCCCTGGTGTTCATGTGGCCCGCCTTGACAGAAGAAGAAAAGGAGATTGCCATGCGGGGCCGCAACGCCCATGTGGGCCATGTGCCCAAGGGCGCTTCTATTGGCGACTACCATGCCGCCACGGCTTTAGAGGCCCTTTTCGGCTACCTCTTTTTAGAGGACCAGGGCACCCGCATGGGCCAGCTTTTCGCCCTGGCCATGGAATCTGCCCGCCAGGAGGAGGACAAGACCTTTGCGGTCTCCCATCTTCCCCAGTAAGGCTTCTTCTGCGTTTTGACTTCATTTTGTGACATGGGAGGATTTTGTATGAACGCCAAAGCTCTCCGCGGCTTTTTGCTGGATGCTTTCTTTATGACCGTAGGGGCCATGTTTTATGCTGTGTGCATCAACGCCTTTACGGCCCCCAACAACATTGCGGCCGGGGGCGTTACAGGCGTTGCCACTATGCTGCAGTATGTTTTTGGCACGCCTATCGGCCTTATGGTGCTGCTTATCAACGTGCCTATTGTAGTCTGGGGTATGGTCGAGATTGGCTATAAGCTGGTGGTGAAAACCTTGGCGGCGGTGGTGCTGTCCTCGGTGATGATTGACATTTTTGCTAAATTTATGCCCGCCTATCGGGGCGACCCGATTTTGGTGGCCATTTTCGCCGGTGTGTGCGAGGGCGTGGGCTTGTCCCTTACCTTTATACGGGGGGCTACCACCGGCGGTACCGACATGGCCGCCCGGCTTGTGGGGCGCAGGCTGCCCCAGTTCTCTATGGGCAAGCTGATGCTGGTTATAGACGGGCTGGTGGTGGTGGCTTCGGGCTTTGTGTACGGCAGCATAGAGAACGCTATGTATGCCTGCATTGTGATTTTTGTTTCTACCAGCCTCATTGATTCCATCCTCTATGGCACAGATGCCGGTACCGGCAAGATGTTTTTGGTCATGTCCCCGAAGGTCAAGGAGATTGGCGGGCGGATTATGCGGGAGGTAGAGCGGGGCGTCACCTATCTGGATTCCCAGGGGGGCTACAGCGAAGAGCCCTCTAAAACTTTGCTGTGCGTGGTGCGGCGGTTTGAGGTTTTCCAGGTGCAGTCCATTATTAAAGAGGTGGACAAGAACGCCTTTGTCATTGTGGGCGACGCCGGGGAGATTACCGGGGAGGGCTTTAGGCCCATGCACGGCGACGACAAGCCCCTAAAGGAGCTGCTGCAAAAAGCTAAGGGGCCCGCCAACAAAGAGGACGCTTGAACGTGGAAAGGCCCCATAAGCGCTGGGCTTATGGGGCCTTTCCGGCCTGGCTGGGGGTTAGTCGCAGTCCTGGCCGTATTTGTTGTTCTGGCTGTTCTGGTTCTGCTGGTTTTTGCTGTTCTGGTTCTGCTGGTTCTTGTTGTTCTGGCCATTCTGGCCCTGCTTATTCTGGCTCTTGTTCTGGTTCTGGTTGCTCATGGTCTTTACCCTCTTTCTTTTGATTCGCTTCGTACACACAGGCTGGGAAAACACGCCTTTGCGCCTTCCCGGTTGTTATTGTGGCCAAAGGGCAAAGGATTATGCGGGGCGGGCCGGAAAATTCAACCAAAAAGCGCCGGTTTTTAAAAAGGGAGGAGATTGTGTGAAAAATACAGGGAAAGGAGCGGTACCGGGCGCGGATGGGCTGTGTTTTAGCCTTTTTTGTGCGGGCCCGGTATCCCGTGGCGTTTAAAATGGATTTGCCCCAGGAATTTTGCAAAGCGATGGAAGAGCTGCTGGGCCGCCAGTGGGGGGATTTTTTGCAGGGCTTCCAGGCCCCGGCTTTTAAGGGTGTGCGGCTGAACACCTTGAAATGTGAAGAAAAGACCCTGCGGGAAAGCCTGCCATTCCCCTTGGCCCCCAGCCCGTTTTCGCCCCTTTCCTTTTACGCCGGGGCTGACGCAAAGGTGGGGGCGCTGCCTGCCCACCACGCGGGCATGTTTTATTCCCAGGAGCCTTCGGCGTCCTCTGCGGTGACGGCGCTGCAGCCTTTGCCCGGAGAAAGGGTGCTGGATCTGTGCGCGGCCCCTGGGGGCAAGTCTACCCAGATTGGGGCGCTGCTGGGGGGGCAGGGCCTGCTGTGGTCCAATGAGGTGGTGCGCGGCCGGGCTGAGGCGCTGCTTTCCAATTTGGAGCGCATGGGGGTAAGCAACGCCGTGGTGTCCAACTGCCCGCCCCAGCAGCTGTGCGGGGCCCTGGCCGGGTGGTTTGACCGGGTGCTGGTGGACGCGCCCTGCTCTGGGGAGGGCATGTTCCGCCGGGACCCCCAGGCTATAGCGGAGTGGTCCCCCCAGCATGTGCAGGCCTGCGCCCAGCGCCAGCGCTTGATTTTGGACTCGGCTGCCGAAGCTGTGAAGGAGGGGGGCGTGCTGGTCTACTCCACCTGTACGTTTTCCCTGGCGGAGAACGAGGGTACCTGCGCCGCCTTTCTGGAAGCCCACCCGGAGTTTGTCCCTGAGGCCATACCCGCCGCCTTTGGCCGCCCGGCTTTTGACGGCGGGCCAGCCCGGCGCATTTTCCCTATGGATGGGGGCGAAGGGCACTTTGTGGCCCGGTTTCGGCGGGTAGGGGCGAATCCACAAAAAAGGGCGCCCTTTGCCCCTGCCGCCCCGGACAGGCAGCGGCAGGAGGCAGGGGCGCTCTATGGAGAATTGTTTACGGACAGCCCTGAGGGGCTTATAGGCGTATTCGGCGGCAAGGCCCTTTTGCTGCCTACGGGCCTGCCAGACCTTTCGGGGCTGCATGTGCTGCGGGCCGGGGTCGAGCTGGCCCAGGCAAAGGGCAGCCGCTTGGAGCCCGCCCATGGCGTTTTTATGAGCCGCCCAAAGGGAAGCTGCCGCAGGGCTTTGGATTTCCCTTCAGACAGCCCACAGCTTTTGGCCTTCCTCCGGGGGGAGGAAATCGACTGCCCGGAAAAGGGCTACACGGCCGTGTGTGTAAACGGGGTGGTGACGGGCTTTGGCAAGGCCAGCGGCGGCCGATTGAAAAACCGTTACCCTAAGGGCCTGCGTTTACGGGGGTGAGTTCAGGGGGATTCGGCACCGCTGACGCCCGGTTCTGGTGTGTAGGCGGGGATGGCTTCCAGCGCCACCCAGCGGCCTTCTTCCTGGTAAAAGGGGTAGCGGGTCACGGTACATTCTACATCCCAGCCGTATAGGGCCTCCCATTCCTCCCAGGTAAAGGTGCGCTGCCAGCTGATTAGGCAGTCCTCATACTCCGGGTTGGCCTCTGCCAGCCGCAGGCCGTTTTCGTCGGCCTCCCGCACGATTAGGGAGTGTTCGTACTCCAGCAGGCGCAGATGGTCGCCGGCCTGGGGCCGTATGCCATGGGGCAAAAGGTATAGGGGCGCAGCCTCCCCAAAGAGGCGGTCGCTTAGCAGGCTGGCAAACCCCAGGCATTGGCATAGGTGGCCGTACTGGCTGAATAGGCCCAGCATGCTGCCGCTGTAAAAGTTGCAATAGGCCTGGCCGTAGGTGCTGTGCTCGCAGGGGGTTTTTGTTACGGAAAAGGGGGTTTCTACGCCTTCGGGCAGCTCTTGGCCCATATGGTTCCAATAGGAGCCTTCGGGCAGTTTTTCTTCTAAAGCGGCGAAGCGCCCCTCGATAAGCGTTGCTGTAAGGGAGGTTTCGGTGGGCCTGCCGTCTTCTACGGGGAACAGGTCTTGGCCATAGAGCCACCTGCCCTCACAGGCAAACCACAGGGGGCCGTTGCCCGTTACCTTTATAAAGGTGCCGCCGGCCAGGGTTTCGCCGGTCTGGGCTTCCTCGCTGGCCTGGGAAAAAATCTCGGTGCGCACCGGCACGTAGACAGTTATAGGCTGCGGGTTTTCGTCTGGCGCCGCTTGATGCCCTGGCTGGCGCATGCTTTCAAAAATGCCCCACTCGGCCCCGGCTAAGCTGCCTTCATCTGGCCCGGGGCCTAAAAGCAGCCAGGCGTCTGCTTCCGCTTCTTGCCCTGCCCAGGGCACCGGCAGGTAGGCCAGGGGCTCAGCAAAGCCGCCGCAGCCGCCCAGCAGGGCGCATAAGGTTATAAACAGGCCTATGGCCCCTATCTTTTTTTTCATCGGCCCGCCCCCTTCCCGCTGGATATATAGCCCGGCTATGGGTAACAACATAGACAATATCTAAAGGCGCATAGTTCAATATATTGGTATTGTACATGGGATATCCCCCAAAAGTCAACAAAAATTTTGTAGGAAAAAGGGGGATTTCCTGGAATTATACAGAAAGAGGAGAGAGCAATGGCAGAAAGCAAAAGCAAAAAGAAGTTTTACGCCGTCCTGGGCGGCCGGTCTGGGGATGCCATCTATACTTCTTGGGATGCCTGCAAAGCCCAGGTGATGGGGGTTAAAGGGGTGATTTATAAGGGGTTCCCTACCCGGCCGGAGGCGGAGGCCTTTATGGGGGCTTCGTCCGCCCCGGCAGAGCCCCTGCCCCCGGAAGCCCTGGCCGTGGCTTATGTAGACGGCAGCTATTACGGCGGAGAATTTTCCTGCGGGGCGGTGCTGTTCTACCAGGGGGGGCAGGTGGAGTTTTCGAAGAAGTTTGCCGATAAGGATCTGGCCGCTATGCACAACGTTGCTGGGGAGATTATGGGCGCGTTGACAGTTATCGATTATTGTATAGAACAGGGCATCCCGGCTTTGGAAATCCACCACGACTACGAGGGCGTGGCCAAATGGGCCCTGGGCCAATGGAAAGCCAACAAGCCCGGTACCATTGCTTACGCGGCTGCCTGCCAAAAGGCCCGGGAAAAGCTGAGGCTGCACTTTGTGAAGGTCAAGGGCCATTCGGGTGACAAGTATAACGACATGGCCGACCGCCTGGCTAAGCAGGCTTTAGGGCTGGCTTGAGGGTATGGAAGCCTGTGTGCGGGCTTTTGCTGCTGAAAATTACCGGCCGTGTGACGCCGGCATAGAAAAGGCCCCTTTTGGTGCAGGGCTGCTGCGGCTTGCAGCTGCCAAAACACCAAAAGGGGCCTGCCTATTCCTGGTTGGAAAGCCTACGGGCGGGCTAAGTTATGCGGCTATTCGGCTAGCTCTGCCGCGGTTTTTAGGATGTCTTTGATGGTCTCCATGTCTTCCGCCACTACGTACTCCAATTTGCCGTGGGCGTTTGCGCCGCCGGTGCAGATATTGGGGCAGGGCAGGCCCATATAGGACAGCCGCGCCCCGTCTGTGCCGCCCCGGATGGGGATGGCAAAGGGCTCTACCCCGTTGGCGCGCATGGCCTTTTCCATGGTCTCAATGACTTCCCAGTGGGGGAGGATCTGTTCCTTCATGTTGCGGTAGCTGTCGGTGAGGGTCACTTTTACCGGCTTTGTGGGGTATTTGGCGTTGAGGTAAGCGGCGGCGGCCTCCATAACCTTTTTCTTTTCGTCAAAGAGCTTGGCGTCGTGGTCGCGGAGGATAAACTCCATTTTTGTCTTTTCTACGTCCCCGGTTATCCCGTCCAGGTGGATGAAGCCCTCATACCCTTCGGTGTACTGGGGTTTTTGCTCCTGGGGCAGCATCCCAACAAACTCCATGGCAATCTCCATGGAGTTGACCAGCTTCCCCTTGGCGCTGCCTGTGTGGATGGAAAGGCCGGAAACCTCTACCACAGCTGCGGCGGCGTTGAAGTTTTCATACTCTAATTCGCCCAGGTGCCCGCCGTCTACGGTGTAGGCGAAATCGCACCCAAAGCCCTTTACGTCAAAGTGGTCGGCCCCCTGGCCAATCTCCTCATCTGGGGTAAAGCCAAGCTTTATCGTACCGTGGGGCTTCTTTTCTTCCAGGAGCTCTTTGGCGGCGCACAGGATCTCCGCCACGCCTGCCTTGTCGTCACCGCCTAAAAGGGTGGTGCCGTCGGTGGTGATAAGGGTCTTGCCTGTTTGCCCTTTTAGGGAGGGGAAGTCGGCGGGGGAGAGGGTAAGGCCGCTTTCGCCCAGCTTAATGTCCCCGCCGTCATAGTTTTCGATGACCTGGGGCCGGATGTTTTCCCCGCACACGCCGCCGTAGGTGTCCATATGGGCGATAAAGCCCACGGTCTTGCGCCCCTCTGCGGTGGCGGGGATTGTGCCGTACACATACCCGGTGTCGGACATGTACGCGTCCTCTATGCCCATCCCTTTCATGAGGTCCACAATATGGGCGCCCAGGACCTTCTGGCCCGGGGTACTGGGGGTGACGCCGGTAGTGGGGTCGGAGTTGGTGGGGTAGGAAATCAAATCTAAAAATGTATCTTTTACAGACATGGCATATCCCTCTTTTTCTTTTGGGTTTTTGCGGGCGGGCTTACACCTCGGCCCAATATTTTTTCAGGTTGGCAAGGCCAATGCGCACGGCTTCTACGCAGGGCTCGAGCCCTTCAAACTCGATGGCAATGGTGTCGTCGTACCCGGCGGCCTTTAAGGTGTGCAGGCACTGCTTGACCGGCACGTTGCCGTGGCCAATGACCGTACCGCGCAGGTAATTCCCCCCGCGGGTCTGGAACGCCCCCTCGCCGGGGTCTTCGGCGTAGAAGCTTTTGCAGATAAAGTCTTTGGCGTGGACATAGGCGGTATAAGGCGCTATCCGGGCTACGGCCAGGGCGGGGTCCTCGTCGGCGCACAGGAAGTTGCCCATGTCGCACAACAGCTTAAAGTTAGGGTGGCCTACAGCGATGTAGAGCTTTTCTACCCGTTCCGAATCCTGGGAGAAGAACCCGTGGTTTTCGGTCATGGTGACAACGCCCTTGCCTGCCGCGTATTCCGTGATTTCCCGTACCGCGTCCGCCAGGCGGGGCAGGAGGCTGTCGTAGCTTTGGGCGGGCTCGGCGCCCTTGGTGATGTCGTGGCGCATGCGGGGGGCGCCTAACAGCGCCGCCAGGTCCACGTACTTTTTGACACGGCTGATCTCTTTTTCGGTGTCGCCCCCGCAGCCGTTGAGCAGGTCGGCCGCTACCGCCAGGGAGGAAAACACCAGGCCCTGCTTGTCCGCCTCGGCTTTTAGGGCCAGGGCCTGCTGGGTCAATTCTTCCTCTGGGCACTGAAAGTTCACAAAGTCTACAGCCTCTACGGCGTCAAAGCCCAGCTCTTTGGCCTTTTGGATGCACTCCATAGGGGACAGTGTGCCGGCCTTTAGGGCGCTGTAAAAACTATATAAGCTAACGGAATATTTCATAATAAGGATCCTTTCTGCGGTGTTATGGGTTTTTCAGCTTGACAGGTACGAAGGCTTCCATCATGCCCCGGCCTAAAGCCTGTATGGCTTCTGGCGGGGTGATGATATGGCCCATGGCATAGTGGCCGGGGCGTTCGTCCAGTTCAAAAACGGGGCTGTCGTGGATATACTTTAAGGCCTTTTGGTAGAGCCTGCCGTTTTCTTCCTCGTCCTGGTCCCAATAGAAATAGGTGAGGTAAACCCCGCCATCAAATGGGATCTTCTGGTATCCGCCATCGGGCATCCCCTCTTCCAGGGCCCACCACCATTCCAGCGCATTCTTTTCGCGGTCAAAGAACAGGAAGTCCCGGGGCATAAAGCTGTCGCGGGGGGCGGGCTGTATGGCGCTGAAATAGGCGTTGAATTTCCCCAGCACCCCTGTGGGGGAAAAGTCAAAGGCAGGGTCTGGCCCAGAGGTGGCCGCCGTAAAGGGAGGCAAGGAGATAATGCGGAAATCCATAAGCCCCTCCTTTTTAGTCGCCAAAGCTGATGCCGATTTGCCTGGCGGCTTTGATCTCGTCGCAGTCTACCGGCACGCTCTTGAGCTTCCCGGCTACGTCCCCCAGGGGTACGGGCACGGTTTGGCCGTTTACCATGCCAATCATCACGCCGAAGACCTTGTCTTTGATACACCGGGCCGCCGTAGCCCCCAAGCGGGTACACAGAACCCGGTCGTAAGCGCAGGGGCTGCCGCCCCGCTGGAAGTGCCCGGGCACGCAGACCCGTATCTCGTTGTCGATTTTGTCGGAAAGCTCTTCGGCAATGCGGTAGACGATGGAGGGATGCTGGAAGTCGGCCCGGGCTTTTTTCAGCTCTTTTTTGGAAAGCTTTGATTCTTCCTTAGAGATAGCGCCCTCGGCCACGGCCAGGATGGAGAACTTTTTGCCGCTGTCAATGCGGCTTTGCAGGGTCTTGGCTACCTTGTTGATATCATAGGGGATTTCGGGCAGGAGGATCACGTCCGCGCCGCCGGCAATGCCCGCCGACAGGGTGAGCCAGCCCACCTTATGGCCCATGACCTCCACAATGAAAATGCGCCCGTGGGAGGTGGCGGTGGTATGGATGCAGTCGATGACATTGGTGGCGATCTCCACCGCGCTGTGGAAGCCAAAGGTGATGTCTGTGCCCCAGATGTCGTTGTCGATGGTCTTGGGCAGGTGGATGACGTTTAAGCCCTCTTCCCGCAGGAGGTTGGCGGTCTTTTGGGTGCCGTTGCCGCCTAAAATCACCAGGCAGTCTAAATCCATTTTTTTGTAGTGCTTCTTCATGGCGGCAACCTTGTCCACGTTGTTCTCGTCAATGACCCGGATGGTTTTAAAGGGCTGGCGGGAGGTGCCCAGCAGCGTGCCGCCCAGGGTGAGGATGCCGGAGAAGTCGCCGGGCTCCATCTTTTTGTACTCGCCAAAAATCAGGCCGGTGTAGCCGTCCTTGATGCCGTAAATCTCTACATCTTTGCCGAACTGCTCGTAGAGCCCTTTGGCAACGCCCCGGATAGCCGCGTTTAAGCCCTGGCAGTCGCCGCCGCTTGTTAAAATGCCTACTCTTTTCATGTGAATCGTCCCCTTCTGTATAGATTTATTCTTCGTTGCCCGCAAAGGCTTTCTTGTATGCAGGGTAAATATATTTCACGATGATACCGATATTCACAACACCAACAGCCCCATAAACCAGCACCACAACGATTTCCGGCAGGCCGAAAAGCAGGATGCCGTTCATATCGCCGCCGCCTACAAAACGGTAGAGCACGGTTAAATACAGGGGGTCTAGCAGCAACAGGGCGATGGTGGCATAATACCCTACTGCCTTTAAAACCTTGCTGCCGCTTTTGGTAATAAATTTTGCGGCCCACACCAGCGCATAGGCGGCAAGCAGGGAAGCGATACTGCCCACCACACAGAATATGGCGGTTTGCATGGGGGCCATAAGCTCTGTGTGGGCGGCGATCTGTACGCCGATGCCCATGAAGTTGATGCGGTCAAAGGCGCCGCAACACAAAGCTACAATAAAATGTGCGCCCTCGTGTACGATGTAGTAGAGCAAAACTGCCATGAGTACGCCAAACCATTTCCGGGAGTTTGTTGTAAGTCGCTCTTTCATGTGTTCCTCCTTTCCAATCGCCCAACCAAGCCGGGGGACCGTGCGCCGCAGCGCGGAAGGGATTCTTAAGGGCCCTTGGCCCTTAAGCAGAGCGCGAGACAGCGTCTCGCGGCCTTGCCCTTACGTTGCTTCGTCTGCTGTGTGAATGGGGATCAGCGGGCTGTCGTGCTCTACATGCTGGCAGGCCTTCAGGCGCTCCTGGGCGTCCTTATAGAAAGCCTGTTGGGCGCTTAAAGCAGGCTTTCCCCGGTGGGTGACGTGCTGGTAAGATTTGTCTGGCAGCATTTTGCGGGCGTTGGTGTTGTCGTTTAGCAAGGTCTCCATAATGGAGAAGGCCCGCTGCTTCAAGTCCTCGTCTTCAATGGGGAACACCAGCTCAATGCGGCGGTCCAGGTTGCGGGGCATCCAGTCGGCGCTGCCCATGTAGATTTTAGGCTCGCCGGCGTTTTCAAAGCGGAAAATGCGGCTGTGCTCTAAAAGCTGGCCTACAATGCTGATTACTTCAATGTTTTCGCTTACCCCCGGCAGGCCCGGTATCAGGCAGCAGATGCCCCGCACTACCAGCCGCACCGGCACCCCGGCCCGGCTGGCCTCGTACAGCAGGCCGATGGTTTCCGCGTCTACCAGGGAATTTACCTTTGCCGTAATGCCGCAGGGCAGGCCCATTTTGGCGTTTTCCGTCTCCTGCTGGATACGCTGCCGGAAAAAGCCGCGCAGGCCATGGGGGGCTACGGCGAAATGCTGGTATTCCGGGGGGCGGGAGTAGCCGGTGATGACGTTGAACAGGGAAGAGGCGTCGGCCCCGTACTGGGGGTTGCAGGTGAAAAGGCCTACGTCGGTATAGATTTTGGCGGTGGAGTCGTTATAGTTGCCGGTGCCCAGGTGCAGGTAGCGGCAGATGCCGTCTTCCTCCCGGCGCACCACCAGGGCGATTTTGCAATGGGTCTTTAAACCGTACAGGCCATAGATTACATGGCACCCGGCCTTTTCCAGCTTCTGCGCCCAGTTGATGTTGTTCTCTTCGTCAAACCGGGCCTTCAGCTCGACCAGCACGGTCACCTGCTTGCCGTTTTCCGCGGCCTTGATCAGCGCGGCGATAATGGGGGAATTGCCGCTTACCCGGTACAGGGTTTGCTTGATGGCCAGCACGTCTTCATCCTCGGCGGCCTGCTCAATGAATTTTACCACGCAGTCAAAGCTTTCGTAGGGGTGGTGCACCATGCGGTCCTTTTGGCGTATGGCCTCGAAAATGTCGTCATAGCCCCAGAAATCCGCCGGGGCCACGGGGGAAATGGGCTTGAAGCACAGGTCCTCGCAGCCCTTTATACCCGCAAACTTAGACAGGAAGGTCAAATCTAAGGGGCCGGCCAGCTCGTAGGTCTCGTTCTTTTTGATTTTCAGCATGTCGATGAGGAAGCTTTTTAGGTTCTTGTCGCATTTCACCGGCAGCTCCAGCCGCACGGGGCGGCCCCGTTTCCGGCGCTTGATGGACTTCTTCATCTCGCTCATGAAGTCTTCGCTTTCCTCGTCAATGGACATGTCGGAATCCCTGGTGACGCGGAAGGGGCACACGGCCTTGATGTCGTGGAGCTCAAAAAGGCCGTCCAGCTTATACATCAGGATATCTTCCAAAAGGGCAAAGGCGCGGCCCTCTTGACAGGGCAGCTCTAAAAACCGCGGCAGGATGCCGGGCACCTGCACCACGGCAAAGCACTTTTCCCCGCCCTTTTCCTCTTTTGACTTCAGGTATACGGCCAGGTTCAGCGACTTGTTGGCAAGCAGCGGGAAGGGCCGGCTGTTGTCTACAGCCAAGGGCGTAAGCACCGGGAACAGCACCTCTTGAAAATATTGGGAGATATAGGTAAGCTGCTGGCCGTCCATTTCGCCGCACTCCAAAAAGCGTATCCCCTGTTTTTCCAGGGCAGGCACGATAGAGCGGTTTAAGCAGGAATACTGCTTCTCCATAAAAGCGTGGGTCTTCTCTTCCAGCTCCTTCAAAAGCTCCTGGGGCGTCAAGTCAAAGCCTTCCTTGGGCTTATAGCCGGAGTTTACCTGGGCTTTTACGCCGGCCACCCGCACCATAAAAAACTCGTCCAGGTTCGACCCCGTAATGGCCAAAAAGCGCAGCCGTTCCATTAAGGGGTTTTCCCGCTTGGTGGCCTCTTCCAGCACCCGGGCGTTAAAGTCCATCCAGCTTAATTCACGGTTATAGTAGGGCATTTTCTTATCAGGCATATCGATTCCTCCTGGGTTATCTATGTGAAAAGGGGCAGGGCCTTTTACAAGGTCTCGAACTTTACCGCCAGCTCGGGGGACAGCCCGAACACGTTCTCAAAGAACTGGGCCGCCTCCTCAAAGGCCCAGCGCTCCAAAAGGGTGTTCTCCCTGGATTGGGCCCGGAAGAGCACCCGGTCGCCGTCTACGCTGACCTTTAACCCTTCCAGCTTTTCCCGGTGGGATTTGTCCAGGGCGTTTGCCATGCGGAAGATGGCTTCCAGCTTCATGGCTTCCAGCCTTTCCCGGTCGGAAAGCAGCAGGAGCTCCGGCCCTTCCTCGTGGGAAGGGTTGACGCTGCCCGCCACCAGGGCGGTCTGTAAAACCTGGGCTTCGGAAAGCCCGAAGATGTCCATGCCTTTGATCAAGTCAAAGGCGCACCGGCTGTGGTTGCGCACACAGACGTAGCTGCCGCAGCTGTGCAGGGTGGCGGCCAGCTCCAAAATCAGCCGTTTGGAGGGGTCAAGCCCGTGTACTTTTTTCAGCTTGTCGAAGATTTTGCAGCAAAACTCCCCAATGCGCCGGGAATGTTCCAGGTCGCAGCCAAAGCTTTTGGCGGTGGCCTCGGCGCAGGCCAGGGCGTTTTTCCGCAGGTAAGCGGCCCATTGGGCGTCTGCCTTGGGGCTTAGGGTATACCGCAGCACCCCCTGGGCCACGTCTGCCATAGGGGAAATGACCTCTTTTGCCTGGGGGCAGAAGCGCAGCATCCCCCGGTAGATGAACAGGGCGGTGTACAGCACCGCAGCCCGCTTTTCTGTAATGCCATACCGCAGGCTGATGCCCTCCGGCGTCATAGAGCGCACCCCTTCGTACAGGGCCGTTAACTCCTTTACCCCCAGGCGGTAGACGTCACCTTCCTGCCGGGCGCCGCTGAGCTTTGCCACCCGCTCCATCTGGGAGCCGGTGATGATGAGGTTTTTCACCTGGAAGGCGGAAATGTCGATGCGGTTTAAAAGCAGGTCCATGTATTCGTCCACAATGTAGTGGAAGTCCTGGGCCTGCCGCTGCAATTTACGCAGGGCGTCGTGAAGCTTTAGGGGGCCAATGGGGATATTTTGGGAGTACACGGCCTGCCGCCCGTCAAACACGGCAATGCCGATGCTGCCGGCCCCTACATAGGCCAGCAGGGACGCGCCCTCCCCAATGGCCTGTTCCCGGCCCAGGCGCTCCATGATCTCCCCATAGATATAGGCTTTTTCCAGGCTGTCGTCCAGCACCTGCACGTCCAGGCCGTTGCGCACCTTTAGCTGGTCTACAACCAGGGCGCGGTTTTTGGCTTCCCGCAGGGCCGAGCAGGAGACCACCCGGGGCTTATCGATATTATAGGAAAGCAGGGCCGCCGAAAACTTTGACAGGGCCCCGGACAATTCTCGCAGGCTGTCAAAGCTTACCGAGCCGTTTTCAAACACATCGTGTCCCAGCCCAATGGGGTATTCCAGCGTGTCCAGGGTCTGGATATGGCCCTTGGAAAGCTGGGAGACCCGCATCTTGACATTGTTGGAACCGATCTCGATGACCGCCGCAGTAGGGGCGGCGCTTTTTTTGTTCAAGGAAGATCCCTCCAAAGTTGGTGATAATAAAAATACAGAAAGGCGCGCTGCCGTTCCCAAGGGCGCCGGCAGGGCCTATTCATAAATATTATACCAAACAGAGGCGGGGGAAGCAAATGGTTTTTGAGAATTTTTGCCAGCAATTTTGCCTTTTGGCCTGGGGGGGTTGAAGAAAATAAAAAAATTTGCAAAAAGGGCTTGATTTTTTCCCGGGAATTCGGTATACTTGTAAAGCCGATAGGGGATACGGAGAGGTATTCTAATTGGTAAGGAGCCACATTGGAAATGTGGTGTGCCGCAAGGCATTGTGCGTTCGAGTCGCATCCTCTCCGCCATAGTAGAGAGCGCCAGGTCATTTGCCCGGCGCTCTTTTCGTTTTTTCCGGTTGAGAAAGGATGGTTGCTTGATAAAATTTGAATTGCTGGTTCCGTCCCACCCGTTGTGGGAGGCTTTGGCAGAGTATGCACAAGCGTGCCCCTGGCGGGCAGGGGAATCCCTGGCCCGGGATATGCATGCAGGCGTTTTTGTGGATTGGGAACGGGTCATTGCCGCTATGGATGGCGGCAAGATATGCGGCTACTGTACGGCTGCCGAAAAAGACTGCATCCCAGAGGTGGATTATACGCCCTATATCGGGTACGTGTATGTGGACGAAGCATGCCGGGGGCAGCGCCTTAGCCAGCGGATGATTGGGTTTGCAATGGACTATCTGCGCTTTTTGGGCTTTGGAGAAGCTTACTTGGTCAGCGACCATGAAAATTTGTATGAAAAATACGGTTTTGTGGTTGTGGACAGAAAACTGGCTCCATGGGGAAGCTTGGAAAAGATATACAGGCACGATTTGTGAGAGGAAGTGTGGAAATGAGCCGGGAAGTACAGGTAGAGTTGACCAACATGTGCATGGTCTGCGACGGGGATAAGGTGCTGGTGCAAAACCGGGTGAAGCCCGGCTGGCCTGGCATCACTTTCTCTGGGGGGCATGTGGAGCCGGGGGAGAGTGTTACGGCTTCGGTTATCCGGGAGGTCTGGGAAGAGACGGGCCTTACTGTAGAAAACCCAAAGCTTTGCGGTGTGAAGACCTGGGGCGGGCCGGAGGGTTTGCTAGAAATCGCTTTCCTCTATAAAGCTGAGAAGTTTTCCGGGGAATTGAGGCCTTCGGAAGAAGGGGAGGTCTTTTGGGCAGGGCGGGAGGAGCTTCCCTCTATGCAGCTTGCCAGCGGCATGGAGGAGACCTTCCGGGTTTTCTTTGAAGAAGATATAAGTGAATTGTATTATGAGAAAAAGGATAAAGACGCGCCTGCCGGCCCGTGGCGCTATGAGGATTGGCAATATACCTTACAGTAATGGGGGATGGGAATGTCCAGGGAAGTGCAGGTAGAGCTGACCAATATGTGCATGGTTTGTGACGGGGATAAGGTTTTGGTAGAAGACAGGGTGGGCCACGCCTGGTCGGGCATCACCTTTCCCGGGGGCCATGTGGAGCCGGGGGAGAGCGTGGTGGCTTCCGTCATACGGGAAGTGAGGGAGGAGACGGGCCTCACCATAGAAAGCCCCAGGCTTTGCGGCATTAAGGACTGGATGCGGGATGACGGCAGCCGGTATATCGTCCTTTTGTTTAAGGCGGAGAAGTTTTCCGGCGCCCTTACCCCCTCGAAGGAAGGGGACGTCTTTTGGGCAGAACGGTCGGGGCTGCTGGGCATGAACCTGGCCCGATCTATGAGGGAGACCATAGAAGTGCTGCTGGACGATGGGTTGAGCGAGCTATATTATACGGTTTATTCTAAGATTACAGATGGCAGCCATTGGGTGCTGCAATAGGAGGGAAGAGTATGTCTCGGGAAATAAGGGCGGAAATCGCCAACATGTGTGTGATACAAAACGGCACGAAAGTTTTAGTGGAGGACCGCAGGGACCCGAATTGGCCCGGCGTCGCTTTTCCCGGGGGCCATGTGGAGCCGGGGGAAAGCATTACCGGTTCCGTCATACGGGAAGTAAAGGAGGAAACGGGGCTGGATATCCAGAAACCCACGCTGTGCGGGATAAAAACATGGACAAAGCGTGACGGCGCCCGCTACCTGCTTTTCTTTTATAAAACCGACAAATTTTCCGGGGAACTGAAATCTTCGGAAGAAGGGGAGGTCTTTTGGGCCGAGCTGGATGCTCTGCCCAGTATGAATCTGGCAAAGGATATGGAGCTGCATCTGCGTTTGTTCCAAGAGGACAATATCAGCGAACTATACTGTGTAAGGCAAGAGGGCGGCACAGAAAAAAAGGTGCTGCTGTAAAACCAACTTTATTAAGGAGTGAAGGACATGAAACGCGAGGAAATCGCAGCATTTTATAAAGACCTGGACAGCTACAAGGACAAGGCTGTGACGGTGTGCGGCTGGGTGCGCTCGGTGCGGGACTCAAAGGCTTTGGGCTTTATCGACTTAAACGACGGCACCAGCTTTAAGGGCGTGCAGGTGGTGTTTGAGGATGGGAAAATCGACAACTTCAAGGAGATTGCCGCCCAGAACGCCGGCGCGGCCCTGCGGGTGACGGGCACCCTGCTGGCCACCCCCGGCATGAAGCAGCCCTTTGAAATCCACGCGGAAAAGATTGTGGTAGAGGGCGCTTCCGCCCCGGAATACCCCTTGCAGAAGAAACGCCACGGGGTGGAGTTTTTGCGCACTATTGCCCACCTGCGGCCCCGTACCAACCTATACAGCGCGGCTTTCCGTATCCGTTCGGCGGCGGCTTTTGCCATGCACAAGTTTTTCCAGGAGAACGGCTTTGTGTATATCCACACCCCCATCATCACCGCTACCGACTGCGAGGGCGCGGAGATGTTCCAGGTGACGACGTTAGACCCTTCCAGCGTCCCCATGGACCAGGACGGCCAGGTGGATTACCACCAGGACTTTTTTGGCAAGCGGGTGTTCCTCTCTGGCTCTGGCCAGTTGCAGGTGGAGTGCATGGCCCAGGCTTTTTCAAAAGTGTACACCTTTGGGCCCACCTTCCGGGCCGAGCGCTCCAACACGCCCCGCCACGCCTCGGAGTTCTGGCACATTGAGCCGGAAATTGCCTTTGCCGACCTGCACGACGACATGGACCTGATCGAAGCTACGGTAAAGTATGTGATCCACTATGTGCTGGAAACCTGCCCCCAGGACGTGGAGTTTTGCAGCCAGTTTGTGGATAAGGGGCTTTTGGACCGGCTGCGCCATGTAGCCGCCGCAGACTTTGCCCGCGTTACGTACACCGACGCTATCCGGATTTTGGAAGAGCACAACGGCGAGTTCGAGTTTAAGGTAGAATGGGGCGCGGACATCCAGACCGAGCACGAGCGGTACTTGGCGGAGAAGCACTTTGGCCGGCCGGTGTTTGTCACCGACTACCCCAAGGAGATCAAGTCCTTCTATATGCGCCTTAACGACGACGGGAAGACCGTAGCCGCCACCGACCTGCTGGTGCCCGGCATTGGCGAGCTGGTGGGGGCCAGCCAGCGGGAAGAGCGCTATGATGTGCTGAAAGCCCGCATGGAGGAGCTGGGCATGGGCGAGGAAGACCTTTGGTGGTACCTGGACCTGCGCCGTTTTGGTACCACGGTGCACTCCGGCTTTGGCATTGGCTTTGACCGCCTGGTGATGTACCTTACCGGCATCCAGAACATCCGGGACGTGCTGCCCTTCCCCCGCACCACGGGCACCGCGGAATTTTAAGGGGAAGGTGTGCCCTGTCTTGGCACTTGACTTCCGGGCGTTTTGCCGTTATAATAAGAGTAAGTACATGATAAAGGGAGGAATTCAGCTATGGGCATGATGGACAGCATTGCCGCCGCCAGCATGAGCATGAGCGCGGCTATGTTCCAGCAGAATTACGCCATTGCCGTCACCAAAAAGATGATGGACACGGAAAATCTGGCCTTAGAGGAGATGACGGAGATGCTGCAACAGCAGCAGCCCCCCAGCCCCTATAATTTCGATGTCCGCGTTTGATTTGCGGGCAAAGAAGGCTTGCTATTGAAAAGCCGCTGGAACGATAAAAAATGTAGGGCATGGCGGTTGCTGTGCCCTACATTTTTTACGGAAAGGTTATTGTAGATAGTGGAGCGGATGAATAATAATTTCGGATGACGGCGGCGCATCCGCCTGGGGGCCGTCTTTTTTTGTGGCAAAAGCTGGGGCAGGCTTGTGCCTGCAAGGAGGCAAAGCTTTGCTGTTGGCAGTCCCCGCAAAAAGGGAGGCTTGCATGGCAGGGCCAGATGGGGTATAATAAATCCGCGGTCAAAAAGGAAGGGGAGAGGCCATATGGATAAAAAACGCCTGGCACTGTGCGGGAAGCTTTTCTGTACCTTTGGGAAAATCGGGGCGTTTACCTTTGGGGGCGGGTATGCGATGATCCCCCTGATACGCCGGGAGGTGGCGCTTAAGCATAAATGGATCAGCGAAGCTGAAATACTGGATATCCTTGCCGTTAGCGAAAGCACGCCGGGGCCCATTGCGGTGAACACCGCCACCTTTGTAGGGCAGCGCACGGCAGGCTTTTGGGGGGCGCTGTGCGCCACTCTGGGCGTGGTGACGCCCTCCTTTTGTATCATTTTCCTGCTCTCGGCGGTGCTGCGGCAGTTTCAGGAGATCGCTATGGTGCGGTACGCCTTTTGGGGTGTGCGGGTGGCGGTGCTCTCTTTGGTGTTCAGCGCTTTGGTTAGCATGTATAAGCAGTGCCCCCATAACTTGTTTTCTTATGTCCTGGCCGGCGCCGCTTTCACAGCGGTAGCCCTGTTGGAGGCAAATGCCGTGATAGTGCTGCTGGCATGCGGACTTACGGGCCTGGCCGCCGCGCTGCTGAGAAGGGAGGGGGGGAAGCTGTGATTTTGCTGGAACTGTTCTTCTCGTTTTTCAAGATTGGCGCCTTTACCTTTGGAGGCGGCTACGCCATGCTGCCGCTGATCCAGGAGGAGGCCTTGCGCAGAGGCTGGATGGACGTAGAGGAATTGATGAACTTTGTGGCCGTCAGCGAAAGCACACCCGGCCCTTTGGCAGTGAACCTTTCTACCTACGTGGGCGCAGAGACGGCCGGGCTCTTAGGGGCGCTGTGCGCTACGCTGGGGGTGGTGATGCCATCGTTCCTGATCATCTTGGCCGTGGCAAAATTTTTCAGCGCTTTTCAAGAAAGCGCCTGGGTAAAAGGCTGTATGGACGGGCTGCGGCCGGCGGTAGTCGGCATGGTGGCCTCTGCCTTTTGGGGCGTGCTGCCGGCCACGTTCCCCTTGTGGGCGTCTTGGCCCCAGCTGGCGGCCGCTGGGGTACTGGCAGTAGGGGCCTATGCCTGCCATTGCAAAAAGGTGCACCCAATCCTGATCATCTTGGGGTGCGCTGGGGTAGGCATGGCTTTGGGCAGTTTGGGGGTACTATCCCTTTAGGCCTGTGGGAAGCGCCATAAAAATTGCAAAAAAAGCGAAAAAACCCCTTGACTTTTCCAGCAAGTTGAGCTATAATAATCAAGCGCTGAAAAAATTGCTGGTGTAGCTCAGTTGGTAGAGCAGCTGATTTGTAATCAGCAGGTCAGGGGTTCGAGTCCGTTCACCAGCTCCAAACTGGGCGGTCCGGCCCGCTGAGTAGGCCGGACAAGCCTTGTATAAAATTGCATATCTTTATGGGGGAGTTCCCGAGTGGCCAAAGGGGGCAGACTGTAAATCTGTTGTCGACGACTTCAGTGGTTCGAATCCACTCTCCCCCACCATTGACAAAGCCTTGCATGAAATATGCGGGGCTTTTGTTGCGTTTGCACAAATTTCTTTGACTGCTAAGTTCACTCGGGTTCTGCATATAAAAACGGATATTGCGGATATATTTCCAGCTTACTTTTTGTGCTGGCTCTGCCCGGGCTTACTTACTTTTTGTCTTGACCCACACCGTGACCCACACGCGGAAACGAACGGAAATGGCTGGATACCTCCGGGGAGGAGGTTCCAGCCGTTTTGTGCTTGCTGGCCTGCTTTCACATGACCTTGTCCATGAAATTTCCCATCTTTTCTGCGGCTTGCTCCTGCTTTTGGCGGGTTGCGTGGGTGTAAGTGCGGAGGGTGAATCCCGCATCGTAGTGGCCCAGCATACTGCTGACGGTTTTTACGTCTATGCCATTTTGTAGTGCGGCAGTGGCGAATGTGTGCCCTTACGGTATAATAAGGACAAATCGAAAAACCCAGTGATATCAAGGGTTTTCAGGTTTGTCCTTATTCTTTTTCCAGTAAAAAAGGGGCAGAAAACGGCTCTCAAAAGAGGGGTGGAAAACAGCGGCGTTACATGAACGACAAACTTTCAACAGTCAAAAAGAGGGATATAAATATGTGCAAAACAACAAAAATTATTGCCGTCTGCAACCAAAAGGGCGGCGTGGGCAAGACCGTCACCACTGTGAACTTAGGCATCGGCTTGTCCCGACAAGGCAAGCGCGTCCTGTTGGTGGACGTTGACCCACAAGGCTCATTAACGGCGAGCCTTGGATATCACCAACCCGACCGCATAGAAAAGACACTTTCCACAGTGCTGGGTGAGATCGTCCAGCAAAAGCCCTTTGACCCAGCCGGGTACATCTTGCACCAGGACGAAGGGGTTGACCTGCTGCCTGCCAACATCGACCTTGCCATGGTGGAAATGAACCTGGTGGGCGTCATGGGCCGGGAAACGGTTTTGCGGGAACTTCTGGAAGCCGTGCGCGGCCAGTACGATTACATCCTGTTGGACTGCTGCCCGTCCTTGGGAACCCTCACCGCCAACGCCTTAACAGCGGCGGACGAAGTGATAATCCCCATGCTGGCCCACTATCTGTCCATTAAGGGCCTGGAGCAGCTTCTATCCACCATCGGGCTGGTGCGGCGCAAATTCAATCCCAGCCTGCAAATCTCCGGCATCCTTATCACCATGGCGAATATGCGCACCGCTTATTCCCGGGACATTGTAGCCCTGCTGCGGGATAATTATGGGGACAAGCTGCGTATCTTCGACACCATCATCCCCGAATCCATCCGGGCTGCGGAGACCAGTGCGGAGGGCAAGAGTATTTATTCGCACGACCCGACAGGCAAGGTTTCCGCCGCCTACAGCGCGTTTACATTGGAGGTAGCGTCATGAGGGGCAGCGCGGGGAAAATCCAGCTTGCCAGTCTGGAAGATTTCTTTGGCGCGCCCCCGTCTGGTGGTGAAGCCTTCCAGGAAATCCCACTTGCCGTCCTGCACCCTTTTAAGGGCCATCCCTTCCACGTT
>QZEE01000089.1 GCA_009917445.1 bacterium D16-76
TCCAACAGCTGGGCATACTCGGCCTGCAAGCTCTTGACGGTGGGCAGCTTCTTGATACCCAAATCGTCAAATGCCTGTTTTGCCGCCTTGTGGAGCAAAATCTCCGCTTCATGTTCCGCTAAAAATTTCTTGGAATACCCCGCCTTGCGGTAGGCCGCATAGACCTCGCGGGTTTTCACATAATTGATGATGTGGGTCCGCAGTACGGCTATCTCCGCCATGCGGGTTTCCGCCGCCTTGATCTGCGCCGACAGCTCATTGTGGCGGGTGGTAACAGCAGCCGCTTTTTCTTCCAAGACTGCATATTCCAGCAGGCCATGCTCGGTGAGGTAGTTCATTGTCTGCGCCATCTGTTTCAGATTGAATACCTTATTACTGATTCCCATATTTATTCTTCCATCTTATAAAAGCTGTCCAAGTTCAGCTCCCGTTTCAGTTCTTCTTCGGATGGCAGATAAGTAAAATACTTCGACGCGAATATCTGGCGGTTATCTTCCGGCAGCGTGTATTTTACAATGGAATCTCCTTTGTCCGCGCAAAGGACAATGCCAATCGGCGGCGTATCACCGTCATTCATCATCTCACGAGTGTAATAATTCACATACATCTGCATCTGGCCCAAATCCTGATGGGTCAGCTTGCCCATTTTCAAATCTATGAGGACAAAGCATTTCAGAATATAATTATAAAAAACCAGGTCGATGAAAAAGTCCTGCCCATCCAGTGTAAACCGTTTTTGGCGCGCCACAAATGAAAAGCCGCGTCCAAGCTCTAAAAGGAAGTGCTGAAGATGGTCGATCAGGGCTTGCTCCAGTTCGCCCTCATACACATGAGTGTCCGGCTGGATCTGCAAAAATTCCATTACATAAGGGTCCTTGATTATTTTTTCATATTCCGGTTTTGGCTCGGTAGTCTGGATTTCTTTTGCCACAAGCGATTTATCCTGACTTGCTAAAATGCGCTGGTAGTACATGGTGTTAATCTGCCGTTCCAGCTGCCGGACACTCCACGCAGATTTTGCACATTCTTCTGCATAAAAAGTCCTTGCCTGTTCATCCTGGACACGCATTAAAAGCCGATAATGGGACCAGCTCAATTCGGCACACAGTGTGTGCCGAATCGGAAACAAGCAATAAAACTGGCGCATTGCCCGAAGATTACGGACGGTAAAACCCTTTCCAAACTCAACAGTCAGCTGTTCAGATAAATAATCCAGAAGTTTTTTTCCATACTCGGCCCGGTCATTTTCTCCACACGCTTTATAGATTTGTTCTCCTATTTCCCAGTAGGTGATTACCATTGTGGAATTTACCGCCGCGCTTAAACGGTGTTGCGCGGAAACAATCGAATTGCGGATAGAATGATAGGTCTGTTCCGCATTTTGATTGATTTGCAAATCGTGATTCAATTTTGCTCCCTCCTTGCCTATGGACATTATACCACGCAATCACAAAAAAACAAATGCCGATCCCTTTTCGGAACGGCATGGCGTTGGCGGTGAGGTTGACCAGCACCGGCAGGCCCTCCGCCATATCCGAGGTCAGATACCGGCTGTCCGTCCGGGGATAAGTACACAACTTTTTCTCATAGAGGTTTTGCAGATAGTCCAGCGTTTGCTGGGCGGTAAACCCCAGCAGGCGGTTGGCGTCCCGCTGTAAGGTGGTCAGGTCATAAAGGGCGGGCGGCTTTTCGGACTTCTCTTTCCGCTGCGCCTGTTTCACCACCGCAGAACCGCCCCGGCAGGCGGTTTGCAGCTCTTTCGCGGCGGTTTTGTCTTTCATCCGCGCCCCCACAGCGGTAAATCCGGGCAGCTCCAGCGCCACCGTATAGAACGGCTCCGGCTGGAAGGCTTCAATCTCTGCTTCCCGCTGGACGATAAGGGCCAGAGTCGGGGACATGACCCGACCGATGTTGAGGGTCCGGCGGTACAGCACTGAAAACAGCCGGGTGGCGTTGATGCCCACCAGCCAGTCAGCCTTGGCGCGGCAGAGCGCCGCCTGATGCAGACCGTCATAGTCCGCGCCGGGGCGGAGGTTTTCAAAGCCCTCCCGGATTGCCGAATCCTCCATGCTGGAAATCCAGAGCCGCTTCATGGGCTTTTTGCAGCCCGCCAGCTCATAGACGTTGCGGAAAATCAATTCGCCCTCCCGTCCCGCGTCTGTTGGATAGTTGGAATAGGTGACTTAGAAAATATCCATTATTCAAGGGTTTCTAATGCCCCTATGAACTTGTAATGGATAGTAAGTCGTTGAATTTTCTGCCCGTCTACCTCTACGGGTTCAGAAACAAGAATTTTTTCTATAAGTTGGTTGATTATCTTAAAATTGAGTTCCGTTATTCCTGCATAACCGCTTATCTGCTCCGCAAACTGCTCAATGGAAGATAATTGCTCTTTATCCGCTATGGCACTTTTTTCAAGTTCCTTTATCCTGGCTGTCAGTTCTTCCTGCTCGCTGTCAAATCGTGCCGACAGCATTTGGAAACGCTTTTCCGTTATCAGTTCCCTTGTCAAATCCTCATACAGCTTGGCATACAGGTTTTCTATTTCCGACACTCGCTGTTTACATTGCCTTAGTTCCTTTTTCTGCTGTTCCCTGTCCGCTGACATTTGGAGATTAAGACGCTCGGCAATCTCCGTTACCATTGCTTTCCTGTCTGCCAGTGCCTGTCCTGCGTGTTTCTGAATGTCCGCAAGCACAACTTCGTGAACCGTCCTCGCTTCAATGGTGTGTGATGAACAGCCCTCTTTCCCGAACTTGCGGTATTTGGTACAGCAGTAGAAAGTCTTGTCCAGTACGTTGTTACGCTTTCTTTTCTGCTCGACTTTGGCAAGCATGGCACTCCCACAATCGGCGCATTTGATAACCCCTCGGAAAATGTTGTCATATCCGCTTGAACTTTCCCCGATAACGGGCGGTCTGCTCTCCAAAATCTTCTGTACGGTGTTCCAACGGCTCTGCTCGATAATCGGTTCATGTGTGCCATAGATAACTTCACGCTCCGCATACGGGATATACTGTCTTTTCTTGGAACGCATGGTCTTGGTCGGTCTTTCCGCTACGGTAAGGTTTCCTGCATAAACGGGGTTATGCAATATCTTGCTGACATAAGCGGTGTCCCAGTCATACATCTTTTCCTCATCAGTGTACCGCTCAAACATTCCCAATACACGCCCGGCGCCTCTTTTATTTCCACCAGTTCTTCCGAAGAAACTGCGGCGTTGGCTTTCATATGGGTAGAATCCGTCACCACCAGCCGGCCGCTCACCAGGCCTTTCTCCACGCACTGACGCACCACTTCC
>QZEE01000090.1 GCA_009917445.1 bacterium D16-76
GGATTGCTGATGAAGCAGCGCCGCCGCCCCATCCCCCTGCACGTCATGGTGTCCGAGGAGGAGCAGGCCCTGATCCGTGAGCGCATGGCCGAGGCCGGTATTCGCAACATGGGGGCCTATATGCGGAAGATGGCGCTCAATTCCTCTATCGGGCAGATGCGGCACTCATAAGTACACGGGCTGCCTTCCCCATTCTCTGACGCAGGCTGGTAGCCGCAGGATTCATCATGTGCCTGATGGTGCTTGCAGATGCCGGTATCTTCCGGCTGTTTTGTATCTTCTTTTTCAGCTTTGTCATATATGTTTCCATGCAGTAGCGGTTTTGTGCTGGTGGTATGCAGTTGGGAGCGTGGCTTGATAAACTGGAAGTTGTCACCTCACAAATTCTTTGAAAGAAACAAAACCAAATCGTCATTATTTTTGCATTCCTCGTATGGCTTATCTCCTCCATCAATTCTGATTTTGATTGGTCTGTGCTGTTAAAAACTCTGTCATAAGTTCTGAATACTCTGTTTATGTCGAAAATACAGTGCCGAGAGCCATAATAGCCGCATTGTAGAAAGCATGCAAAATGATATTGCTCCACAGGTTTTTATTAGATTTATAGTAGAGAAAGCCATAAGCGCAGCCAGTAAGAACATGTTCCGTCATAACCATTTTGAGTGAATTCATAATGCTCCCTGCCGTATCGCCCCATAGATAATATGCAAACGGAAAATGGTACAACCCAAACAGAATGCCCGTAAGCAGTATGACCAGATATGGCTTTTTTAGTGAATCCATCATAGTTTTTTGCAGAATGCCCCTGAAAAAAAATTCTTCCGTAAACGCTGCTGTAAGTATCATCAGGCAAAAAAATACCGGAAGTTTTACTAATATGTGGAGAATATTCGTTATATTAAAACAAAATCCCCCTAAACCAAAGACAAGGATAATAACACCTTGATATGCAGCACAAATCAATAGTATCCTTAATACTGTTTTTCTGTCAAAATGTTTTAAGCCTGATTCTTTCAGGGTTTGTATCACTTTCTCTTTTCTCAAAACAGCGATAATCAGGAGGGGAAAGAGAACCAGAAACAACCAGTTTGATAATTCACTTATTATATCGACCTGAAAAGCACAGCTTATGTAAGACAGCATAAAATAGAATATATACCATGCTAAGCCGAAAATGAGTTCCTTTTTATTTTTAGACAAATATTCTATTTCATCAGAGTTCTGTTGTCCTGTTTTGTCCATTTTCCGTTTTCTGAATACAATGGCAATCAACAAGATTAATACTACTGAAAAAAACATAAACATTCCCTCCGAAAATTTGTATCAGTAACGCTTATAAATTCAGGTTTTCACTGCGAATATGCCCGTCTAAGAAAAGAATAAAGCAAATACAGGCAACAACGCAAACAGCCAAAACAGATGCCCACTTTTTCATATTTTTCGTGCCTCCAAATTTAAAATTTATCAACTCAAACTTCGCACATAGATTTTGCCTATGCACCTTGAAAATTCAATACCTGGCTGTTATTCAGTTGTCAAAAGTCTGCTGTTATGCTGCTTGAAGCTGCGCTTTCAGCAAAGCAGGTAATGTATTCATAAATGTATCAACGAGTTCGTCGATTTTATCGTCGGACAGCTCTGTATTGTTGTTAAGTATGGTTCGGAACATTTGAAGCAGCATTCGAAATGCCTGTATCCATGTGATGTCAGACATTTCATCAGAAAAATATAGAAAAAGTTCTCCCAGCGAACGGTTATCACTCCCTTCCCTGCTTTCCAAAGACAGCATCATATATCGTGTAAAAACAACCGCAGTGTGGGCTGTCATTGCGTCATATGATAAGGAGTTACATTCCCGGCTAAGATTCAGATAGCTTTTGCATACCTTGAAGAAAACTTCGATATCCCAGCGCTTGCCATAAATACGGATGATTTCATTTTCATCCAGCGTTGTATCGGTAGAGATAAGGCATAAATTTTCTTTCCTCTTATTCCGGTTACGCACATATACAACTTTAGCCGGAATGACTTTCCCATCCTTTACAACATCCACTAAAACAGAAAGCAGATACCGGGAACGGCCGCGTCTCTTTTTATTCCGGTTATAGATTGTAATCAGGGACATGTCTTCCCCTTTGTATCGGAAGAACATTTTGGGAGTCTTTTTTACCATACCAATGACATCATAACCGATGGTCTTTACTGCATGGAGGGTGCTTGGAGAAGAAAACCAGCTGTCAAAAAGGACATACTTTGCAGGAACTGCCGCTTTCTTAGCAGTTTTTAAAAGCTCAAGCATGGCCTGTGTCCCTTTTTGAATGGAAAGCAGCCTCCGTTTGTACCCGGCAGTCCGCTTATCAACCTTCACAGCTTCATTGACCCTGTTCTTTTTGTTTTCAGACGAGAGAAGAATGCTGTTCACGGGAAGAAAAGAACTTCCATCTAACCATCCAAGTGTAAGCATACGAAATCCAAAACGGTATCTGTGGTTTGCGTGGTCGTAGGCCTTTGCAAGAAGCTCTACTTTTTTAGAACGATTGCGTTCGAACATAGAATCATCAATGATGAGTACATTTGCGCGGTCTTCTGAGTCCAAGGGGACGATCGCGTCCCTGATAATCCGAGAAGCCAACAGAGTTGTAAAACGTATCCAGTTAATCTGGAGCATCTTCATGAACCGATACACCGTATCCTTAGCAAATCCGGGAGTATTTCGTCCAGTGATCAGGCTCATATACATACTCCTGTTAGAAAAGATCAGCAGAAAAAGATACTGAAAAATCTCAATAACGGGAATGCCATTTTTCTTATAGGCAATAGATGCTTTCAATGCCGAGGAGATATGGAATCTTTTAAAAAATTTTTTGATAGATTTTGAAATCTGCTTATCATTCTGGTTTGCTTGTGTTATACTTTTATTCATAGCATGAGCCTCCGGTTTTAATTGTTTTTCGACAACTCAATTATACCAAACCAGACGGTTTCATGCTATTTAATTGCCAGTTTTTATTGTATTTTCAAGATGCATAGGCACTTATTAAAGTGCGAAGTTTGAGTTTATCAAACTATAAAATTTGCTACTCCATATATCAAATGACAAATTGCAAAAATTGAAATAGGGATTAAAGCTATACTATTTTTTCTATCAATCGCAAAAAACATAAATGTTAAACAGGGCGGAACAGTCAATCCTATAGCACCCCAATAAAATAACAGTGAATTTGACTAAAGGTGTAGAATGTAAACAGAAGGTGATAGCAATG
>QZEE01000091.1 GCA_009917445.1 bacterium D16-76
CGGTCACGATGTAGTAGGGGGCGTCGGGCTTGACAGTCACGGTTACCTTGTCGCCTTCTTTGGCGCTGCTGGGGGTGGTGGTCACGGTGCCGTTAGCGGGCTTGGTGACCGTAATGTTGCCGCTGGTGCCGGAGGAGCCGCCGCTGGAACCGCCAGGGCCGACAGAGCTGCCGGTGTACTCCCACCGTGCGGTGAAGGTGTAGGTTTTACCACTTGCAACAGTAACAGTTGTTTCTTTGTTGCCATCGAGGTCAAACCAGCCCATAAAGGTATAGTCAGCACCACGGGTAGGAACAGGCAGGACGAAGGTGGGAGTAGTTCCACCAGTGATATACACTTTGTATTCCGTGTCTACGCCTGTGCCGCCGTTGGGGTTCAGCTTAACAGTAGCAAAATTATCTTTTGTCGCAAGGTCTATTTCGCCCTTACCAGCAACAGCACCATTGCCGGTGAAATTCAACGTCTCGCCATCGGTGCCGCTTGCGCCCGCAATTAATTTGCCGTCAACAATTACAGTACCATTGTTGGCAATGGTGGGGATGGTTTCACCATTCTTTTCCACTTGTACGGTAACGCCCTCGGGAATGATGAGTGTTGCGTCCGTGCCGATAGTGATGTTATTGGCGACAGTGCTAACCTCACCGCGGTTTACTACTGTCGCGGTCACCCCGTCCGGAATACGAAGAGGTGTGACATTAACCGTGCCAGTGAGCTCGCTGCCCTCTACACTGACAATAAGGCGGGTATCCGTATTCGTATCCTCGTCATAGTCCATTGCGATGAATAACTTTCCAATGGTACCACCTTCGCTTGACACAACTGTGGTAACATTATTTTTGTAGGCTTCTGCAAAGACATTGTCTACGCTTCCGGTACCGGTTATGGTCAGTCCGGCTGAGCCGTTTTCCGGTGTATACTCGTTGGCATTGGAATAAGCATTCCCGACATGGCCGCCGCTGATTATACCCGTGCCATCGCTGGGGATCCACAGGTCGGCAGTGTACTGCCAATCGCCGTCATTCGCATTCGCGCCTATGATTCTGTTGCCTGCGATTTCGCCACCAGTCATTTCAAAAGAGCTTCCACCATAAATGTAAACACCGCTGCACGATTCATACACGCCACCGGTTATTACCGTGCCCTCTTGAACAATCAACTTACTCTTCTTATTGGCAACAATTACGCGCCGCGGAGTTTCCTCACTCGCAGCCGCGTCTACTTTAACATTCTTCAAAGTAAGTTCTGTTTCCTGCGAACCTTTGACGACATAAATCAATAAATTTCCAGAGAAAGGGTTTCCAGCAGAAATTGTCTTGCCGTCACCGTCAATGGTAATTTTCTTATTAGCGATATTCAACTGCTGGGCCAGAGTCACATCTTTATTCAGCTTGATTGTGCTTCCATCAGCAGCGCTGCTGACCATGTCTGTAAAGGCGCCAGAGTTAGTCATCTCGCCATTCGCGTCATAGAGCACGGCCTCGGGCTCTTCAACGCTCGTGCCATCTGCATACAGTGCATAAGTGCTCAGGTGGCTGGTTGTGAAGGTAAAGCCCTTGCCTTCTTCATAGGTTGCGTTCATATTCTGGACAGGCTTGAAAGCTTCGCCGCTGATATAACCATACCAAACCGCAGCTTTGGTGGTATCGGTAACGTTTGCGGGCTTGGGGATAGAAATCGTAATGGAGGCATTGCTGGTGCCGGAAGTAGCGGTCAAGACATTCTCTACGGAGTCGCCTTTCTTAACCTTGACCTGTACGTCGACCGCCGCCGCAGTTCCCGTTATAGTTTTCTTCTTAACAGATACAACGACTGTCTTTTGCTCTTCCTTCGCCTTTTCCACCACAGCGCTAACAGCAGCACTATCCAGTGCAACTGTGGCTACGTCAGTCTTAATCTCGGTCTCGGTGACCGCGGTCAGAGTCTCAGCCGTAGCGGCAGGGATTTCTACGTCAACCGCTGTAAGATTGTTATTAGTGGTCAAGTCAAAGGAAGCGGTATTGCCACTTGTGTCAACATTGTCACCATTTGCGCTGCCGCTGCCTTGGTAAGAACCTGTGATTTCTGCTTTAGCAGTATCGTCCCCACCAGTGACAGGCTTGTCAACCGTCAGGCCGGCAGCCGGGGCAACCGTATAGGCTTTCAGGGGGGATTTACATGTAGTATTAGGGACTTGGCAATTAGCCTCCTCTGTACGGGCCTTCACTACTATGCTGGTGCTGGGCACGTAGTTTGTGGGGTTCACAAGATCGCTTGTGGTATTGCTGGGATCAACACCCACAACAACGCCACTGTTGACGGTGATCGATGCGGTCCCGTTTTTCTGGTTTGCATCAAGGCAGTTCAGCACGAAAGAATGCTCTCTGCCTTCGGCATTGCTGCCGTCATAGTGCTGCAGAATATCATATCTGCCGCCATTGATGACAGCTGAACCCTGCTCGACATATACCGCATGTACGTTGCCGGTGATTTTGGTACCATTGGTGCAATTGATGGTCAGAGCAGCGCCGCCCTTCACATCGATAGCATAGCTGTCACCAGCCTTTGCAATAATACCGCCGTCGCTTGCTTCGCTTTTAATCGTTAATTCGACATTTGTTCCGTTGACGGAAATCATGGACCAAACGTCGCCCTTCCAGATTTCAGAATCCTGCCCAACGGTAATTTGATGCCCATTTAAGTCAAGGGTGAGATTCTTAGTGACCGAAATCCCTGACGTAATTGCCACGTCTTCGGTCAGTGTAACTGTTTCCCCTGGCTCGGCAGCGTCAATAGCCGCGCGCAAAGCAGCTTCAGGCGTTGAGGCTGCGTCCGTCGCCAAAGCCGTCATGGGCACCAAAGACAGCACCATCATAACAGCAAGCAGGGCCGCTAACATTTTCTTGCTCATTTGATTTCGTTCCTCCTTTATAATTTTTTGAGCAAAGATCGTTAAAAAATATTTGCA
>QZEE01000092.1 GCA_009917445.1 bacterium D16-76
CCCGCCGCGCGGTAGAGGAACACGACCATCTGGGCGCGGGTGCAGGGGTTGTAGGGGCTGAAGGTGCTGTAGGCAACTGTGTCGGTGCCCAGGGTGATGCCCTTCTCGACGGCCCACTTGATGGCTGTGCCGTACTCGGCAATGTCGGTGGGTACGTCTTTGAACAGGTTGTAAATATGGCTGATTGTGGCGCTCACGCTCACGCTGCCCTTGGGCATGGTGAAGCTGTAGGTGCCGTCAGCGTTCTTGGTGGCGGTCACGGTGCCGTTGGTGCCCTTGACAGTGACGCCGGTCACGATGTAGTAGGGGGCGTCGGGCTTGACAGTCACGGTTACCTTGTCGCCTTCTTTGGCGCTGCTGGGGGTGGTGGTCACGGTGCCGTTAGCGGGCTTGGTGACCGTAATGTTGCCGCTGGTGCCGGAGGAGCCGCCGCCGCTGGGGGGCGTAACAGTGCCACCAACTTTCGTGTAAGTGATAGTACCGTCCTCATTCTCAACGGATGTGGAATTCGAGAATGTGCCAGTCCAGGTGTATTCCCCGTTGTCGATGGTTACAGTAGAAACGCCGCTGGGGAACGTAAATGTTCCCTCTCCATCTTTCAGCAGTACAATGGTGCCTGCGTCGCTGATTGCGGCAACAGCATCTTGCAAGGTCTTATAGTATTTATCACCAATTTTTGCCGCCATTTCAGCGCTGGCCTCAAAGGTAAAGGGGCTTAGGCCATCGTCAGATGTAAAGCTGGCTTTCTTGTTACTGCTGTCATCTGTTATAACAGCCTGATGGTAATGGCTTTGCCCTTTCTCATGCTGTACAAAGATGGAATTTTCATCAGTTACAAAACCAGCAGGAAGCGTAATTTCAAGCTGGATAGGAGTGCCAACTTCAAGAAGCTTACCTTCTTCCATCTTTACAGCGTTCTTATCTTCGCCCTCCAGCTTAATGGCATCATCGACACTAAGATTCTCTGCGGTAGTCGCTACAACATCATACTTGGCAGTGATATTAACTGTCAGCACCTTTGTGGTAACATCATATGCTTCCGCTTTTACATCCAGATAGGGTTGTACAACAAAGGTTACAGTTTGATCCTCACCAACCACGAGGCCTTTATCAGTTGCATCTTTGTCATTGTAAGACACAGCGGCAGCTTTTTCGGTTGCTAAGTCGGAAAGGTTGTCAGAGGCGATGGTTTTAATGGCATTTTCAACGATTGTCCGCTGAGCTTCCTCAATTTTTGTGACATCGGGCACAGGTTCCTTCGGCACAATGGCTGTGTCGATTCTATTTACGGAGCCAGAAACGGCATAGTCATGCTTGAGGATAGTAAGCTTTGTATCAGCGGGGACGCTCAGCGTTTTATCTGCGTTTGTCAGGGTAATATCCTGGGCCTTTTTGCCGTTAGCTGTGTAGGCGACCAGTTTTATGGCATACCCTTCGGCGCCAGCGTTCGCGGCATCACCACTGATTTTAATAGCGTCATTTTCCAGTTCGGCCTTGATAGACGTAAGCAGCACGTCATCCTTGTAGACTTCAAGCTTTGTGATTTCATCAGAAGCTTTCACCGTTTTTTCGTCCAGAAGTACCCTGTACGGTATATCATCTTTACTGTTTGTTTCTCCGGCATAGGCATAAAGACGGACTTTGTAATCGCCGGCTGTAGCGCCTGTACCGCTTGTCTGTCTGTCGTTCAGATAGCTCCAGGAAAGCTTTTGGAAACCATAATATGTGTTGCCTGTGGCGCTGACCGCATTGACCGTCGTTCCATCGGGCATCACAGCTTCTGTCCAATATTTTTTCCCCTGGGCAATTGTTTTTGAAAATGTCGTTACAATGGCCTCGGCCTCACTGGGCTTGCCAATGGCAGCTGTGGCACTCTCAGCATCTAAGTAGAACTTTGCGTTGGTGATCTTCATGTCATCGGCAACTTCTATAGTAGTAGAACCGATTTCCTTGGCACCCGCCGGCAAAGCCTTAATGGAGCCAGCGTCGCCAGCTACGTTTTCAGGGCACTCATATACTGTAACAGCATAGTCGCCCAGTTCAACGCCAGGTTCTGCTCCTTCGGGCCACATCTCAAACTGGCTCTTTGTCAGCAGGCTGAAAGCCTGATCCTGCCGCTCGCTGTTCAAAGCAATGCCATATTGCTTTCCAGTGGAAGAAGTGAGCGTAGCAAAGAGATGCTGATTGGCAGGCACTTTATCCTTGAAATAGAGCAGCATCGTCCAATCGCGCCAATCCGCAATATTGCACTGCTCTTTAGGCTGGTCAGATTTCAGCCAGTAGAATTTGGTGTAGTTTTCATCAAACTCTACTTTGCGGTTTACACCACTCAAGTCGATGTTGTAAACTGTGGTGTCCTCACCATTTGTTACCTTTATACCAGCCTTGTTGCGGCCTTCCAATGCGGTTGCATTGAAATAGAAAGTGTCATATTTCTTGTTGTTTTCGGTCATTTCACTGGTTTTGCCTGAGTTCTTCCAATCGTCGGCCTTGCTTCCAAAGCCCCAGCTATAGGTATTCCCCTCTTTCTGGGGGATGGCAACACCAACCCAGTAGCCCATAACGGAACCTTCCTCCCCATTTCCATGGGCCCGCAACCCCGTATGGGTAACAGTAACATCAACAGAGCCGTCCTCACCAGCTTTCCCTTGGACACTAAAGCCATCGTTCAGGTCTGAATCTGAAATGGCATTTGTTGTCCGGGTATCGTGCAGCGGTGCGGCAAGCACGTCAATTGCAGCAGGCTCTTCCGTCGCCAAAGCCGTCATGGGTACCAAAGACAGCACCATCATAACAGCGAGCAGGGCCGCTAAAATTTTCTTGCTCATTTGATTTCGTTCCTCCTTTATAATTTTTTGAGCAAAGATCGTTAAAAAATATTTGCA
>QZEE01000093.1 GCA_009917445.1 bacterium D16-76
GGGAGCCGGGAATGCGCAGATGCGCGTTTTGTGGAAAAGAGTTTAGCAGCGATAGATGGCAGGGTGGCGAATACTGCAGCCGGGAGTGTTATTTGCAGGCCATTGCACAGACGAGGGAGGATAGGGTCTGCGGCTGGTGCGGAGAGGGATTCAGCACGTTTGTCAAGTCAGAGCAGAAATACTGCAGCCGGGAATGCGCGGCGGCGGCCCGGCATGACCCTGGCCACAAACGGGGCATGAGGCGCATCCGGTACACCAGTGCGGAGGATTGGAAGGAACAGCTGCATGAGGCCAGCAAAAAATCCCCACCCCCAAGACGGGGGAAAAGGGTATGGCTGGTGTGCGGGGAAACCAGCATGTATACGGGGCTGGACGGGCTGCTGGGGATCATCCGGTATCAACTGAACCACAGCCCCTATGACGGAAATCTGTACGTTTTTCGTGATTTGAGTGGAACCATGATAAAATATTTAGAGTGGGACGGGGCGGGTTTCTGCCTGAGCAAGCGCCGTGCCCAGAGCGGGAGCTACCCTTGGCCGCCAGCTGAAGCAGGAAAGGTATTGGAAATAACGGAGAAAGAATTTGAGTATTTAAAAAGCCGGTCAATTGTGCCATGCAAGGAGAAAAAGCCCAGGCAAAATGGGCTTTTTCTATTGCAGTTTTTCTTGTTTTTGGTATAATCAAGGTATGAAAAATACAGAGAAAAGCGCCGCGCAGTGGCAGGAAATCGTCAGCGAGAAGGACAAAGAAATAGCGGAGTTACGCAAGCAGGTGGATTGGTTCAAAGGGCAGTTCAAGCTGCTGCAATCCAAACAGTTTGGGCCGTCCAGCGAAAAGAGCGTAGAGTTGGAGGAACAGCTTTCTTTATTTAACGAGACGGAGGCGCTGGCAGACCTTAAAGCAGCAGAGCCTGATTTAGAGCAGATCGTATACAAGAGGAAAAAGCAGTCTGGGAAACGGGATTTGGACTTCTCCAAGCTGCCCATGGAGCAGGTTGTCTATGAACTGCCAGAGGAAGAACGTGTCTGCCCGGTATGCGGCGGGGAGATGCACGCCTGCGGCCACGAGGTTGTTCGGAGGGAACTGCGGTATGTCCCGGCGCAGTACAAGGTAGTGGAGCACGTCCAGACGGCCTACAGCTGCCGGAATTGCGAGAAAAACGCGTTAGCCACGCCCATGAAAAAGAGCAAAGTCCCAGCGGGGCTCATCCCCGGCAGCGGGATTGTTTCGCCCAGTCTGCTTGCGCACATTTTGAACAACAAATATGCGTTGGCATTGCCGTTGTACCGGAAGGAACAGGAATTTCAGCGGATTGGTGTGCCGGCGTCCCGGCAGACAATGGCAAACTGGGTGATCGCCACCCACGAGAGATGGTTTGAGGATTTCTTCCAGCGTTTGCGCAGTGAACTGCTCTCTAACGAGATACTCCACGCGGACGAGACCACACTGACCGTGCTGCGGGAAGATGGCAGGAAAGCTACACAAAAAAGCTATGTGTGGGTCTACCGGACCTCTGGGGACAGTGAAAGGCCGGTGGTGTTGTATGATTACCAGCCCAGCCGGACCGGGGAACACGCCAAGGCTTTCTTGACGGGTTTCTCAGGATTCCTCCACACCGATGGGTATGAGGCCTACCATTGTAAGCTGCCGCCGGACATAACCGCGGTTGGGTGTTGGGCCCACATGAGGAGAAAATTCACAGATACTCTCAAAACTCTGCCCAAAGACGCGAGGGAAAAGCATCCGGCACAGATCGGCCTACGGTACTGTAACAAGCTGTTTGAATTGGAAACAGGGTACACGGAGAAAAAGCTCTCCTTCCAGGAGCGGTTTTTGGAAAGAAAAGAGTGTTCCGTGCCAATAGCGGAGGAGTTTTTTGCCTGGGCTAAAAATGAATATGACCGCAACCCCGTGCCAAAGTCTGCCTATGGCGCGGCGCTGACTTATGCCGTAAAGCAAAAAGAGTGGTTGATGCACGTGTTCCTGGACGGTCGCTTGGAATTATCCAACAACCGTGCTGAACGGGCGGTGCGGCCTTTTGCCGTGGGCCGGAAGAACTGGCTGTTTTCCAACACGCCCAGAGGAGCCAGCGCCAGTGCAGTCGCTTATTCTATTGTGGAGACTGCTAAAGCCAACGGCCTGCGGCCTTTCCGGTACTTCCAATTCTTATTGGAACGGCTGCCGGTAGGAACCTCTGCTGACGATTGCGCGCCTTGGAATGATGCGGCACAAGACTTGTGCAGATAACCAGTTGGCCAATTTAATGCATTAATTATTTCAATGAGTGGCTCCTTATGGGAACCGCTCTTGCTTTTTTCCTTTTTTACGAGGGTTCGAATCTATTTTTCGCTTACGGATGTAAGTAAGCGAAAAATAGATACGAACCTTCACAAGTAAATGGAAAAGCGGTAAAATTAAGGAGGGATAAAGAAAGCCGGAGGCAAAAATG
>QZEE01000094.1 GCA_009917445.1 bacterium D16-76
TGCGGCGCGGCTGGCGGCGCTTAGAAGCATCACCCGGCAGTCCCAGAGCCGGGCCGAGTGCCTGGAGTGCCCCATTGCTTCCGGGTGCGCCTGGTGCACGGCGTACAACTACGAGCGGACAGGCTCGCCAAACCGGCGCGTGACCTATATCTGCCAAATGCACCGGGCGCGGGTGCTGGCCCAATGCTACCACCACAACCGCAAGCACCTTGCGCACCCGGAACACGCCCCCAAAAAAATGTATATCCCCAAGGATTGGGCCGTGCCTATTGTGGGGGAGGAGGAATACGCCCGCCTGCTGGCCCTAGCGGCGCAAGCGCACACAAAAATCTAACACGGGACGTGGCCGGGGCGCTGTGCGCACCTCGGCTTTCCCTTTTGTGAGGTGATGAGAAATTGACCTTAAATGAAATTCTTGCCGGTTTGTGGGGCAGCCTGCCCTATGCTGGCGGCGGGCTTTTTGTCCTGCTGACCCTGGTGCAGCTGGCTCCCATCAAGGTGAATCCCTGGTCATGGTTGGCAAAGACCATTGGAAAGGCGATGGGGATAGCGGCCATTGAAAAGAAACTGGATGAGCACATCGCCACCGATGACAAGCGGGACGCGGACAGCCACCGGGTGAAGATTTTGCAGTTTAACAATGAGCTCCTGCGCTCCATCGACCACACCAAAGAGGAATTCATAGAGGTGCTGGCCGAGATAGACGCCTATGAGCGCTTCTGTGAGGACCACCCGGACTACCCCAATAACCGGGCCGTGCTGGCCATAGAGAACATCCAGGAGAACTACAAGGAACGCCTGCAGAAGCATGACTTCCTGCAGGAAGGGACAAAGGAGGCATGAAAATGGGCCGTATCAAAAATTGGATCACAAAAATCAGCCCCTTCCGCAACAGCCCCCGCAATCATGGGATAGACACCATCACCATCCATTGCGTGGTGGGGCAGATGAGCGCGGAAAGCCTGTGCAGCCACTTCCAGACCGCCAACTGCAGCTGCAACTGGGCCATCGGTTTTGACGGCCGGGCAGCGGAAATTGTGCCGGAGGGGGACAGGAGCTGGTGTTCGTCCAGCCCGCCCAATGACCATCGAATGTGCCAGCGACGCGTTTTACCCCTACGCCATCAACGCCAACGTCTGGAACACCCTTACCGACCTGTGTGCGGATATCTGCCAGCGCTACAACATAAAAGAGCTGAAATGGATGGGGGACAAGGGTCTCATTGGACAGGTCAATTTGCAGAATATGACCGTGCACCGCTGGTTTGCCAACAAGTCATGCCCGGGGGACTACATCTACAACCGGCTGGGGCAGATTGCGAAGGAAGTCAACCAGAAGCTGGGCGGCGCGGCAGATGAGCCTTTTAAGGCGTATCAGGGGCAGGTCAATGCCGATGACGGCCTGAACTGCCGCGCGGCCCCGATAAGCGGATCGATAATTAAGGCTTTTGAGGACGGCACGGTGCTCACCATCACCAAAGAGGACGGCAACTGGGGCTATACCGGCGAGGGCTGGGTATGCCTGGATTATATCACCAAAATCGCGTCGGCGAAAGATCCGGCGGCAAAGGAGGAAAGCATTATGGATGGGAAGCAGTTCAAGAAGCTGTTTGACGAGATGCGGCAGCAGTGGCGCGACAACGACGCCAGCGAATACAGCAAGGAGGCACGGCAGTGGGCGGCAGATTCCGGGCTTATCAAGGGCGGCACTTCCGGGGAGTTCAACGGCATGTGGGAAGACTTGATGACTCGGGAACAGCTGGTGACGGTGCTGTATCGGTTCGCGCAGATGATGGGCAAGGCATGAAGAAGCGCGACTTCTCCAAGCAGCTCATTTCCGATATTCGCTGGCTCTTGTGGGCCGTGACCACCGGCGGACTGCTGCTGGCCGGGTACTGCATCCACAAGGGCTACACCGGCTCCCTGCCCTGGCTCTCCGGCATGGTGGGCCTGCCCTGGACAGCTCACGGGGTGGTGTGCAGCTTCTATCTCAATATGGCCAAATCTGACCACAAGGCGGGCGGTATCACCTTTGAAGCCGCAAAAAAGGCAAATTTTGATAATAACAGCGGGGACAGCCCCGCAATCTAGGAGGTTACGATCATGAATGAATTTCTGACAACTTTACTGCAAGCCGTTCTGGTGGCCGCTGTGCCCGTGTGCGCGGCTTTCATCGGCAAGGGCCTCAAGGCTCTGGCGACTTACCTGGGCCAGAAATCCGAGAGCGAGACGGCCCGGAAATACCTGAGCGCCGCCGCCGACGCGGTGGCCACCGCCGTTACATACACCAGCCAGGTGTATGTGGATAAGCTCAAGGAGGCCGGCCAGTTCACCAAAGAGAACCAGCGGGAGGCCCTGGGAAT
>QZEE01000095.1 GCA_009917445.1 bacterium D16-76
CATTTTTGCCTCCGGCTTTCTTTATCCCTCCTTAATTTTACCGCTTTTCCATTTACTTGTGAAGGTTCGTATCTATTTTTCGCTTACGGATGGCAAAACGGCATTTTGGCTTTCCGGCAGGAAGTGAACCCTCACAGCAACAGAATAAAGAAAAACGAGAGGGCCAGCAGGGATGATTTGCTGGCCTTCTCGCCACAAAAATACATAGCCGGTCGCTGGAGTTTTCTCCAAAACAAGCGACCGGCTTTTTCTATTTTCAGGAAGAAGGTGCATCAAATGATTAAAGCAAAAATCACCAGTAAAGTTGGAGCCTCTCTTGAATGGGAGCTGCCCGCCAACATCCACGAGCTCCACCACGCCCTGGTGGAAATGGGCATCCGAAAAACGCCCCGGAGCCTCTTGCTCATGGATGACAATGCCGCTAACGTGGAGCTCACAGCGGACAGCGAGATCGGCAAGGGCCTGCTGCGGGTGTTCGGCAGGAATGATACTCTGGCCGATGCTAACACCGTAGCGTTCGCCGTCAGCACTGCCAGAGAAGAGATCCTGTCGGAGTTGGAGCAGAACATCGTCCACAACCAGTATCTCAGCAAAGAGACGCCTACGATATGTTCGCCACGTTTGCCGTCGGCTCCTATGAGGGCAAGGTGGCGTACTGCATCGAGCCGGGTACTCCCATCGACAACGCCCACACGTTCACGGCGAAAGATGAAACTTTTTGGGACAACTATCCTTCGTCCCTCAACAAAACGATTGACGCCGACACCATCAAATCCCTGATTGGCCGGATTTTGCAGTATGGCTACACCGGCAACATCGATCCCACCTGGGTATCCCAAAATAGCGCCGCCGCTGACAAGTTGGCCCATGTGTACGCAACCCAGCTTTTGATTTGGGAAACCATCGTTGGCGAAAGAGATGAGCAGTTTGCCCATGTCAGCACCGGAGGGAAAAATCCTGTGCTGGACTTCATCAAGCAAGGGCATCCCCTCCGCTCCCGAATCATGGACAAGTACAACTCTATGGTCACCAGTGTGCAGAATCACAGCAAGGTGCCCTCCTTTATGGCGAAAAGCCGGGGTAAAGCGCCGACCATCGAGCTGGAGTGGGATGGCAGCCAGTATACCGCCTCGCTGACCGACACCAATAAGGTGCTGGGCAACTACACCTTCACTTCCGATTATAGCGCCATGAAGTTCACCACCAGCGGCAATGTGCTGACCATCACCAGCCCCACCGCGCCCACTGGCAACGTGACTGTCAGCGCCAGCAAAAAGGACTCCAAGCGTATGGGGCTGGTCGTGTGGGACGATGGTACCTTCGGCCCTGGTGTGGGTCAGCAGAACACAGTCACCTATACGCAGTCCGTCACCGACCCCATCGCCGCCTATCTCAAGTTGAATGTTTCTTACGGCTCCGCCGAAATTGTCAAGACCTCCGAGGACGGCAAGGTGGAGGGCATCACCTTCCACATTACCGGCAACGGCATCGACCAGACGGTCACCACCAACAGCCGGGGTGAGGTACAGATCGACAACCTGCAGCCGGGCGAATACACCGCCACGGAGCAGGTGTCCGGCGATTACGTTCCCCAGGAACCGCAGAAGGTGACAGTCCAGGCTGGGCAGACGGCGACCGTCAGCTTTAACAACAGCTTGCAGAAAGGCAGTCTGACCGTCACCAAAAATAGTGAGGATGGGCTGAACAGCGGCGTTCGGTTCCACCTTTTCGGTACGTCCTCCATGGGTGAAACCGTTGACCTCTACGCCACTACCAACAACTCTGGTGTAGCGCAGTTCACTGACGTGCCCATCGGCAGCGGGTATACGCTGGAGGAAGTGGACACGGAAATCCGCTATGTGGTACCCGCCACTCAGACTGCCAATATCGAGTGGGAAAAGGCCACCAATGCTACCTTCCGCAACGTCCTCAAGAAATTCAATATCACTCTGAATAAGGTGGACGGCGAGACCAGCACTCAGCAGGGCGACGCTACTCTGGCGGGGGCCGTGTATGGTGTGTATAAAGACGGCGAGTTGGTGGACACCTACACCACCGACAGCGACGGTCATTTCACTACAAGTTACTATGTATGCGATTCCGGCTGGACAGTGCAGGAGATTGCTCCCAGTGAGGGGTACCTGTTGGACGAAACTGCCTACCCCGTGGGCGCTGATCCCAAGCAGTACGAGGTGGAGTTTAACTCCGTTCCTGCCATCACCAGCCCCGAAACCGTGCAGAAAGGAAAAATCACCATCATCAAGCATTGTGACGATGGCTCCACGCAGATAGAGACCCCGGAGGTGGGTGCGGAGTTTGCGGTATTCCTGAAATCCTCCGGCAG
>QZEE01000096.1 GCA_009917445.1 bacterium D16-76
CCGGGTCGATGGGAGGCCGGCCGTATTTCCGGCTGTATAAGTGGGCCGTTTCTTCCTGCACAAATGACATGGCGGCGCTGGGCAACCGGCCCGATCTGTTCCCCGGCTCCGCCTACATCGGCAGGTACGACGGCCCCGTGACCCGCTATGAGATCCCCCCGGAGGCGCTGGAGGATGAACAATTCGCCGCTATGATTGCCGAAGCGGAGAAATATCTCGGCTATCCCTATGTGTGGGGCGGCAGCTCCCCGGCCACGTCCTTTGACTGCTCCGGCTTTGTGTCGTGGGTGGTGAACCATTGCGGCGTGGGCTGGAATTTCGGGCGGCTGGGGGCGCAGGGCCTTTACAATGTCTGCGCTCCCGTCCGTTCCCCCCGGCCCGGCGATCTTGTATTCTTCCGCTATACCTACAACGCGCCTGACCCGGACGGTGTGACCCATTGCGGCATCTATGTGGGGGACGGCATGATGATCCACTGTGGCGATCCCATCAGTTATGCCAACCTGAACAGCAGCTATTGGCAGTCCCACTTTTACGCCTACGGGCGTTTACCGTGAAAAGGAGGTTTTGAATGGCAATCAGCAAAAGCGCGAAAATCATGGCTGAGATGGAAAAGGTCAAGACCAAGATCAGCGACCAGCAGGCCAAGCTGAAGGAATTGGAGCAGAAGCACCGCGAGGCGGAAAACGAGGAGATCGTGGACATCGTGCGCGGCATGAGTATCTCCCTGTCCGATCTGCCCAGCCTGCTCCAGACCATGAAGGGCGGCCCTTTGGGACAAAGTATCCCGAAGGAGGCCCCGGAAAAGGAGGGTGAGGGCGAATGAAAAAGTTTCGGTATCTGGCGGCGGCGCTGTGCGCCGTCGTTCTTTTATGCGGCCTGACGTTCCCGGCCTTTGCCAGCGGCGAGGCGTGGACGGACGCGGAGCCCCCTGACAAGAGGCCGGTGCAGACCGCCGAGCCCACGACGGAGCCGACCCCGGCCCCTACGCCGGAGCCCACCCCCACGCCTACCGTGGAGCCTACCGCTACCCCGGAGCCCACGCCTACCGTCCCGGCCACACCTGCCGTTACCCCTGCGGGGACGGGCGGCAACAAGGGCGGCACCGGCAATCAGGGCGGCGCTGCTGTCCAGAAGCCCCCGGCGGCCACAGCGGAGCCGGACACCCCCAAGGGTGACGAGCCGGGGACGGGCGGTGTGGATTGGGAGGGGCTCGACCTCGCCAACCCCCTGACCCCGGATGGGCAGGGCTCGGTGCTGGACAACGCCACAGGCAGCGAGGGCAAGGAATTTTTCACCGTTACCTCGGCGGAGGGCGAGGTGTTCTACCTTGTCATTGACCGCCAAAAGACGGGGGAAAACGTGTATTTCCTCAACAATGTCACTTTGGACGATCTGAGGGCCCTTGCCACGCCCGGCGAGGAGCCTGTCCCTGCTCCCACCCCCACGCCGGAGCCGGAGCCCGAACCCACGCCGACCCCTGCCCCGGAGCCCGAACCTGAGCCGGAGGGCAAGGGCGGTTTTGGTACGCTCCTGCTGGCGCTGGCGGTGGTGGCCGTAGGCGGCGGGGCCGGGTGGTACTTTAAGATTTACCGCCCCAAGCAGCAGCGGGCCGCCGATCTGGAGGACGACTACGCCGGGGAGCCGGACTATGGCGACGGCGGCGACTACGAGGACGGCCCCCCGTGGGACACGGAGGGCGGCGAGTGAATTTTACCAGCAGCGAATATGAAAAGGTGATGCGGGAACCGCCCCAGCCGGAGGCCCCCGCCCCCTCCGGCGCTCCCGACGGCTGCCGGTGTGTGGGCTGCCCCTACTGGCGGGGGATCATGTGCGTGTCCTGTTACCGCGATCTGCTGAAGGGCCTACCCCGTGGGAGGTGACGCGATGGAGGACAGCCGGGAACTGACGCGGCAGGAAAAGGCGGCGATCCGGGCGCTGGTGGTAAAGTGGTGCGCCAACTATGACCGGGACTATGGCTGCCTGCCGCTGGACTGTGAGTGTTATATGCTGGGCAAGTGCTGGACAGGGGCCTACTGCCGCTATTTCCGCGAGGCGGTGCTGCCCCTCGACCCCGGACTGGAGGCGTCGCTGACCACCCCCATACCGGCCCCGGAGCTCCGTATCTGCCCCATGTGCGGCAGGAGCTTCCCACCCAACCGTCAGCAGCGGTATTGCTCCCCCACCTGTCAGGCCGAGGCCAACCGCCAAAAGAGCAGACAGCGGATGCGGAACAAGCGGTGCAGGCGTTACGATTAGGGCCGGAAAAAACCCCTGTTTGCAGGGCTTTCCGGCCCCGGTTTTATGGGGGTGGTATCATTTC
>QZEE01000097.1 GCA_009917445.1 bacterium D16-76
CATTGCTATCACCTTCTGTTTACATTCTACACCTTTAGTCAAATTCACTGTTATTTTATTGGGGTGCTATAATACGGTGCGTTCGTGTCACACAGGAGATTGAACAAGCGGAGAGAAAACAGAGGCGGGAGCCATATCAATCATACAGGAGGGACAGATGAACGCAGTAGGAATAGACATATCCAAAGATAAAAGCATGATGGCAGCGCTGCAGCCAATGGGCCATGTTGTTCTCAAGCCAAAGGAGTACCCGCATACCGGGACAGGCTTAGAGCATTTGGCGCTGGATATCCTTGCATTGGGGGAAGACACGCGGGTGCTGATGGAGGCTACTGGACGGTATCATGAGCCGGTAGCGGCGGCTTTGCGCAAGTATGGTGTCTGGGTCAGCGTCATCAATCCGCTGTTCATCAAGCAGAGTGGCGGCGGATCAATCCGCAAGGTAAAAACCGACAAAGCAGACGCCATGAAAATCGCCAAGTATGCCCTTGACAATTGGGTGGATTTGCTGAAATATATACCTATGGAAAATACTCGTGAGCAACTGAAACTGTGTTCCCGTCAGTACAACCTCTACATGAAGAACGTGACAGCGCTGCAAAACAATCTCATTTCCCTCACAGACAAAGCCTTCCCGGGAGTGAATGAACTGTTTTCCAGCCCGGACCGGGCTGACGGGAGCCAGAAATGGATAGATTTCATTATGACCTTTTGGCATTGTGAGTGTATCAGTCTGGTGAGTGAAACCGTTTTTACCGAGCGCTACCGGAAGTGGTGCAAACGGAAGGGATACCATTTCAGCGCTCTAAAATCGGCAGAATTATACGCAGGCAGTACAAGGCACATCGCTACCCTTCCCAAGAACAGCAGTACAAAATTTCTCATTACCACTGCCGCCAAGGAACTGGCGTTTGCAAAAGCCACTCTGGCTGCCATGCGTACCGAGATGACCCAGCTGGCCCAGCAGCTTCCGGAGTACGAAACGGTTCGCGCCATGTACGGTGTGGGCGAGAAGACAGCACCTCAGTTAATGGCTGAGATTGGCGACGTACGGCGTTTTCCCCGCCGCAGTTCCATTGTGGGCTTTGCTGGTGTTGACCCAGCGGTAGACGATTCTGGCAAACATATTTCTAAAAGCAATCCCATAACGAAGCGGGGGTCTCCGCATCTGCGCAAGACCCTATACCAGATCGTCTGCACCTACCTAAGGAAAGCTCCCGCTAATGAGCCGGTCTACCAGTTCTTAGATAAAAAACGGGCTGAAGGAAAACACTATTTTGTCTACATGACCGCTGCCCAGAACAAGTTCCTGCGTGTTTACTATGCACGGGTCAAAGAGTGCCTGAACGCTGCTGACTCCTTGTATACGCCATAGCTATAGAGGACACTATGATCCTCATTTCCTTGGCCTGCAAAAAGTCTCAGCTTGCAGGCTTGCTTTGGTATACACTTTTTCATTTTCTAAAAAATTTTCAATTTCTTCTATCCCAGGGCTTGACTTTTGTTTGCAGGACTCCATATACTTGATTCCGAAACTGACGATAATGGCATGGTCGACCCGGCCCATTGCGGCCTTATCCAGCTTGCCGCTATACCGAATTAACCGGCGCTTATCGATAGTCCTGATCTGTTCCAGCAGGACAACAGACTCCACATCCAACCCATCTGCGTGAACAATAACGTGGGTGGGCAGTTTGGCCTTGTCTGACTTGCTGGTGATAGCCGCCACGATGGTGGTGGGGCTGAATTTATTACCGGTGTCGTTCTGGATAACGAGGACGGGCCGAGTGCCGTCCTGTTCACTGCCTACTACCGGCGATAAATCGGCGTAGTAAATTTCGCCGCGCTTTACATTTCTCATTATTTCCTCCGTAAGTAGAGGCGGCAATCCAACGGGCAGACTACCGCCTTGTATCAATCGTTTTGCTCGTCCATATTTGTTCTCAACGTCCCTGGACAGGGAACACACCTTCCGGTTATGCCTTTAACCTCATTGGAATCTCACCACCTGCGGGATCTCCGCAGGGCGCCCTCCTTTGCTGCGACGGGCCACGCTCGGCTTTAGGACTGGA
>QZEE01000098.1 GCA_009917445.1 bacterium D16-76
AGGGCCTGCTCCTCCTCGGACACCATGACGTGCAGGGGGATGGGGCGGCGGCGCTGCTTCATCAGCAATCCCCCCGCCCCTCCTGAACGGGCCCAATTTCCCCGCGCTGCTTGTCGGCCAGCTTTTGGGCCTCCGCCATCTGCTCGGCAATGGGGCGGGGCCTGCCGCCGTCGCGCAGCAGGCCAGCCACCTCTGGGGCAGGCCGGAGCTCATAGTCCGCTGCCTGCTTTTCCGTCAGGGGCTTGGTGTAGGTCAGGTGCCCCCACGCCAGAAACGCGCCGCCCTCCACGGGGACGCGCTGATCGTAGTTTACGATCTCATCCGGCGCGTTGCCCTTGGGCTTGGGGAACGTGCCGATGTCCACAGGCCGCTGGGTGGAATAATACTTGTAAAGGCCGGGAGCCTCGATCTGCACCGCCTTGACCGCGAAGCGGCGCATATAATCCGCGCCACGCTCGACAAACTCATTTTCCGCAAGGGATTTATCAGAGTGGTAATGCCCCCAATAGTAGTCCCGCCGCCCCGCCTCGTCAGTAAACTGCCATGTCACAAAGCCTTCCCTGGGGTGTTCCCCGAAAGCGATGCCCCGGCCATTGTCGAACAGGATGGCCTGCGTAATGGCATAACCCTGAATTTTGTCCATAGTACCTCCTATCTGTCGCCGCCCACATTGGGGGCGGGACGCTCCTGTTTTTTGTTGTAGGGTTGCAGCGCGGAAATGCTCCCGCCGCCCTCCGGCCTGATAAAGTCGATCTGATCCGCCGCATAGATAGCGTTCCGGGTGAGCTGCCGCTGCCATGCGCCCTGGCTGGGGGCCCAGCGGAAGCCGCCGCTTTTCAGGGCCCGGCGCTGTTCCTCCGTGGGTTTTTCGTCAAAGAACAGTTGCAGGCGGTTCTCCTCCTCGTTGATTTTAGCCTCCCCGCCGGGGAACGTCCAGCCTGCAAATTCAGAGCGGTTTTCAGTTCGTCAATGCGCTGCTGTACCCTGTGGATATTGGCGTTGTTGTTTTGGAGCATATAGGACGGATAGGGTACAGGGTCTTTGCGCCAGTCACGGGACATGGACGCTTGCAGTTGCCCAATGACCTCAAAAGGCAGGCCGGGGCAGCCCTCCAACGTCTTGTGCTTGCGGTAGTAGGCGTTGACGGCCTTCATGGACTCCTGATCCGCCTTCAGGCCCTCCAGCTTGGCCTCCAGCTTTTCCACGGCCAGCGCGTCGTCGGCGCTGATTCCGCCCATGCCGGTGGAACGTATCTTATCCAGCAGGCCTGCGATCTCCATGTACTCGCCCATATTGCGGTCACGGGCGGCGTTCTGTTTGTGCTTTTTCCCCACGGGGAAATTGGAGTCCCCGGCGATCAGGATAGAGGGCACACGGGCATCTATGGCATACTGCTGGTTGAGGTTCTCCACCAGCTTGCGGGCGTAGCGGTCAAGCAGCCTGTCGATTTTATCATGGTACATAGGATCAACGCGGCCCTTCTGCCGCTCCCTCAGCTCATAGGCCGCATCCACCATAGCCCGGTATTGTGCCGTGGCGGAGCCGGGCTTATAGTCATCAAAGCTGTTCATAACCTTGGCCTGCCACGCCGCTGTCTCGTTGATGGGGTAATAGCGGACAGGGGCGGTGTCCCCGTGGATATAGAGATTTTGCACCTGGGCCTGGGTCAGCGTCCCCGCGTTCAGGCCGTCCAAAAGCTCCCGGCATTTCGCAAGGGTGCCAATGTAGAGCGCGTCGCAGGGGGTCAACTCTCCGTTTTCCCTCTGCTGGTAGGCTTGCAGAAAATAGGGATTGTCCGGCCCGTCTGTGCGGGGGGTTGGGTGCAGTTTGTAGATATAGCCAGTGTCGGCCTCCATGACCGGCCTCCTCTCCTAAAAAGTAGGCCGGGGCTTCGGGACAAAGTGTCCCAAAGCCCCGGCAGAATGTTTGAATAGTCCCCCAAAATGGGGGTAGGGCATGAAATGATACCACCCCCATAAAACCGGGGCCGGAAAGCCCTGCAAACAGGGGTTTTTTCCGGCCCTAATCG
>QZEE01000009.1 GCA_009917445.1 bacterium D16-76
CCGCTGCTGCCCTGAATTTGAAAAGGTTGATAAAGTGCTTGGGATGACGCCATGGGGCGTCTTTTTTCTTGCTTTCTATAACGTGCTTTTGGTGAATGGCGGTACTTTGTCAACAGAATCGTATTGAACCTCTATGACGAGAACGGAAAGCGTAAGCAAAAGTGGCTTTCTACCGACCTGCCGCTGAGAGGGAACAAGCGCAACGCCGAAAAGTTTTTGCGCACCCTGATAGACGAGTGGGAGGCCAAGAATGTACCCTACAGTCAGCTGAGCCTATACGATTGGCTATCTCCGGCCACAGTCTCGGCATCCATGACCAGCTCTCGGGATATTGTATTGTTTTTGCCGGAATAATTGAATGCAATCTTTATGTGGTCATCTCACAGATAAACCGCATTCACAAAGGAGTCAATGACCTTCCGGCGGAATTCTTGGCTCCTGCGGTCACCGTCCCGGAACCGCTCCATCCAGTAGATGATCTGTTCTCGTTCCAAGTGTGTGTGCGAGGCTATCTCCAAAGGCGTGTATCCTGCCCCACCGAGGGGCTGGGTACACGCCTTTTTTCTTTTTCCCATAAACCCACATTGAGAAAGCGAGGTGAACACAAATGCCGGACAGCCTTGATTCAGACGCTCCGGAATCGAATTTGGGTGGAAACACAGCCGGAGGGGACGGCATCGTGACAGAAGAACAGGTGCAAAAGGGCTATGTCTGGATGAACGATGTCAATAAAAATATTTTCGACACCACCTACGAGGAGGTTGTCGCTTACTTCGGCGTGGAAGGTGAGTTTGTCAAGGAAGAGTATTGCCTGCGACGCTTTGAACGCTCGGACTGTGGCGGTAAGGGAGTATCATTATATATTCTGCGTTGTCGTCGCCCGCAAGCTGCTAAACTTGCTCCCCGGCGCGGTGTTGGTCGCTCGGCTGTCCCGGCAAGGAAAAGAAAACCCCGCCGGAATAGCGTCATGGCGCACCCGCTGTATGGCTCGGCGCAAAAGGGACGTATCCGATCTGCCCTATGTGGTCAGACAGTTATCCTCACCAATGGGGAGCTTGCCGCCGCCCTGTTATCTCTGCCGGAGAAGAACCGGGAAATCATTTTCCTTTACTTTTTTGGACGTTACACACAGCGGGAAATCGGGGAAATGTATGGACGCTGCCGGAGTACGACCGGTTATCAGATACGCAGGACTTTACAGCTTCTACACAAAGAAATGGAGGTGCTTTCACATGGGGAATCCGAACCTTTTACCCTATGAAACGATTGTCCGGGCGACCAGCGGCGACCCGGAAGCCGTGGACGAGGTTTTACGGCATTACAGCAAGCGAATCCGAATCGCCGCTATTGAAAACGGACATATCGACAAGGACACCGAGGACAGCATAAAATCCCGGCTTGTTGCCGCCCTGTTCAAGTTCCGTTTTGACGGACAGGCTACATGACAGGAGGTGAGATTTGTCGGTAAAATAATCATGCTTACATTCAACGACACAGAGGAAAAAGCAGTTGAGAAAGCCATAGCCGCCCTTGCCGATATGATACCGCTGGAAGCCATACAGCCGCCGCAATCCCCCGCACTGGTTTTTCCGGGATTGGAAATAAGGCTGCACCAACGCCGGGTATTAAAAGACGGGGCGGACATATACCTCACACGTTTGGAATACGGCGCACTCTGCTACCTTGCCGCCAGTCCGGGGCGGGTATTCACAAAGGCGCAAATCTTTGAATCCGTGTGGAGCATGGAAAGCGAAAGCTGCCAGTCAAGCGTTGCCAGCGTGATATGCAACTTGCGGAAAAAGATAGAGCCGGACAGCAAAACCCCCACCTACATAAAGACCGTTTTAGGCATAGGCTACAAGTTTGCTTCCGGGGAATGACAACCGAATAACCGCCGCCATTTTAGGCAGTCAGAAAGCAGGAAATCAGAAAAGGTTTCCTGTTTTTTTGCGCCCGTTTTTGTCAAATGCTGTTACGAAAACACGAAAAGATTTTCCGGGGGACTTTGCCATATTTTTCTTCCAGTGCGTAGTAATAATGACGGGAAAAATACCGCCGCAAAGTTGGCAGAAGCCCCGCCCTCTCCGTCGAGGGTATCAGCGGAAGCCCACACAGGGGAAGCCGCCACTTTTTAAGAGCAAGATTCTACCACAGTACCAAATTTCGCTAATCGCTCATTTTGTCCTATGGGAATCTTGTTGGGGTTGCCACCCCAAGCCCGCTTTTTTGCGGCTTGCGCCGCTTAGCTTATGGCTCCAATCTTAATTTGGAGCAGATGAGACGGCGCTGCCCTACCGCAGAGGTAGTGGGTAAGACCATCCTCAGAGGCTGGTCGCTGTGGTTTAGGGGGAGCAGGCATAGTGCCGTAGCCACCATCGAGCGCAAGCGCGGCGGGAAAGTCCCAGCGTTGGTCTGGAGAATCCAGCCAAGGGACGAGGCGGCGCTTGACTGCTATGAGGGGGTTCCGCACTTTTATCACAAGGAGGCTCTTAGGATTGCTATGGATGGGCAGGGGCACAACGCCATGGTTTACATTATGAACCCGGAACATGAGCAGTATGGGACACCCTCCGAGCATTATCTGGAAACGATCCGCGAGGGGTACGAAGGTGCAGGCTTTGACCAGCAGATCCTGGACAACGCCGTGAAAAACTCAGAGGAGGCCGCAAAATGAACGCATTAGATTATAACGTGTCTGGAGAAAAACGCAAGCAGTTAGTCCGGGTGATGAGCGAAATTTTGGGTGAGGACGCTGTCTATATGGGAGCGCCGTCTTTCGCCTACAGCATCGATGGCTACACGGTTAGCCGCAACGGGCTGGTAACTTGCCCCGACACTGCTACCCGCGAAGAAGTCGCTCAATTGGTTGCCGCTCTGCGGGAGCAGGGTTTTACACTTGAGAACCCCAAGAGCGATTCCACCGCCTTTGTAGTGGAGATGCCCAGGGCGGGCTTCACAGCGACAGCTTTGGACAACCTCAAGAAAATAGTCGCCAGTAAAGCGGAGTTGTTTAAGCGGGCGATTGGGACAGACACACTGGAAATCGTCATTACTGAAGACAGGATTCGGTTCCCATGGTTCATGCTCCACGGCCTGGATGGCGAAGCCGATGCCTACACCAAACTGATTGCGGGCATCTGTGACATGGCAAAGCGCCAGAAACGTGTAATTTCCAGAGAACGCCCCATCACCAACTACAAGTTCACCATGCGGGTTTTCCTGATCCGGCTGGGCTTCATCGGCCCGGAATACCAGACGGCGCGGACGCTCTTGCTGAGGAACCTCACGGGAAACAGCAGTTGGCTGGCGGGGCCTCCCCCGGAGCGCCAAGGGCGGCATAGAAAAAGTCTACCACCACGCCTCACTCTGACACTTCCACTCGCTAAAGGCAGCAGTCCATTAGAGGGGTTAGCTAACTGGTTGACTACTCACGGCACTATCCTGTTGGAAGAGGGTCACAGCAGCGGGCAATCCGGGGTGCATACTGTCATGGTGCGCTGGCAAAACCAAAACTACAAAATCATGCAAGTGGACGGCATGACCTGTAAAATTGAACAGATGTAACGTCTACGGCACCTTAAAGCGGCATGTCGCCGCTTACCAGCCCGCCCCCGGTGGGCTGGTTTCCAAAGAACACATCGGAAGATGAGACTATTAACAAACCGATAACAATAGCCGGGGCGCCTTGCTAACAGAGGCCGGCAGAGTTATAATATAAGCAGAATTACTGCGAAAGGAGGCTGATTTCGTGAGCTTTTCTACAGAAAATCCCGCGCAGGCGATTGCCGCCAGCATGACGCCAAAGTTTGCTGTGTCCTACCTCCGCGTGTCTACGAGGGGACAGGCTGAGCGCGGCGGTGGCGCAGATGAAGGCTTCTCTATCCCCGCCCAGTGTGAAGCAAACAAAAAGAAAGCTCTCTCCATGGGGGCGATTGTGGGCAAGGAATTTGTAGACCGTGGCGCTTCTGCCAAGTCCGCCGACCGCCCGGAATTACAGAAAATGCTGGAATATGTAAAAGAGAACGCTGACCGGGTGGACTACGTTATCGTCCACAAGGTTGACCGCCTTGCGCGGAACCGGGGCGATGATATTGACATCATGCGTGCTCTGAGGGAGTACGGTGTACAGCTGGTTTCCGCTTCGGAGAGCATTGACGACACCCCGGCGGGGATGCTACTGCACGGCATAATGAGTTCTATCGCTGAGTTTTATTCACAAAACCTTGCAACTGAAGTCAAAAAAGGGATGGGCGAGAAGGTCAAAAATGGCGGGACCGCCAGCCGCGCTCCCTTGGGCTACCTCAATATCCGCCGGGTGGACGAGAAGGGACGCGAAGAGCGGACAGTGGTTTTGGACGAAGAACGCGCCCCGCTGGTTAAACTGGCGTTTGAGGAATACGCTACCGGGAACTGGACTATAAGCGGTCTGGCGGACTATCTTGCCGACCTTGGGCTTACCACTCGTGCCACGCCAAAGGTTCCATCTGTGCCAATCACCCAAAAGGCATTAAACGCTCTGTTAATCAAGCCCTATTATAAAGGCATCGTGGTTTACAAGGGGGTGGAGTATCCGGGGAGCCACCCGGCCATAGTGAGCGCCAGCTTGTGGCAGAAAGTACAGGAGGTTCTAGCCTCCCACATAAATGGTGAGCGTACCCGGGAACACCCGCATTTTCTCAAGGGTAGCCTTTACTGCAAAAATTGTGGTTCGCGGATGATTATCACTTACGCAAAATCCGGCTCCGGTGTCCGCTACCCTTACTTCGTTTGTGCCGGGCGGCATAGCAAGCGGGAAAAAACTTGTCGGCAAAAGGCGGTTTTGATTGATGTGATTGAGGAACGAGTGCGGCAGATTTATGACCGATATTCGCTCCCTGCCGACATCCGTGAATACTTGGAAAAGTGGCTCCAGGGGCATATTGAGGAGGAGCGTAAAAAGTATGACATCGAGTTAGATGGGCTGCGCCGGGAAAAGGACAAACTGGAACGCAAGCGCAAGAAGCTGTTAGAGGCACATTATAATGATGCCATTCCGCTTGACCTTCTAAAAAGTGAGCAACAGAAAATCGCTAAGCAGTTAGCGGCGATTGAAAGCCAGGTAACAGCGCACGAGAGTACCTTTGCGGATATTTTGAGGCACTTGTCAGAGGCGTTGGAGCTTATGGAGGACTGCGGCAAGATGTACCGCGTAGCAGATGACCATATCAGGCGCATGATGAATCAAGTGATTTTCTCGAAATTATGGGTGGGAGCAGACGGAGAAGTTACCGCCGAGTTTGCCGAGCCATTCCGCACGCTGGTCAATGCGGCACAGGTTAGCACGGTTTACGACAAAAAAGAAGAAACCCGTGGCACCAATGTGTCCACGGATCGTCTTCCTCTACTATCCAGGTTGTGCGTTATCCAAAACCGCTTATCAGATTTTTTTGGCAATTGTTTGAATAACGACTTTTTTGGTGGGGATAACTGGACTCGAACCAGTGACCTCCTACGTGTGAAGCAGGCGCTCTAACCAGCTGAGCTATACCCCCGGCTGCGAAGATTATTCTACCACACTTTGGGCGGGACGTCAAGCCCTTTGCGGGGTTTTTCTTGGAATTTTGCTGGTTTGGCGCCAGAGGGGCAAAAAATTTGGCGGGGGCCTTGACTTCATCCCCCCTTTAGGTGCTATGATAAAGGAAATATGTATGCCTGTAAACGACTATTTTGGAAAGGATGAATCCTATGACTACTGTTACCCTGGGACGCACTGGTATTGTCTCGCCCAAGAACGCTTTTGGGGCGCTGCCCATCCAGCGGGTGAGCGCCGACTATGCCGGCAAGCTGCTGCGCAAGGCTTTTGAGGCGGGCATCACGTTTTTTGACACGGCACGGTCTTACTCGGACAGCGAGGAAAAAATCGGGCTGGCTTTGGCGGACGTGCGGGAGAAGATCACGATTGCAACGAAGACCCCGTCTACTACGGTGGAGGGGTTTTGGAAGGACCTGGAAACGAGCCTGCGGCTTTTGAAGACGGATTACCTTGACATTTACCAGTTCCACAACCCGGCCTTCTGCCCGAAGCCCGGCGACGGCACGGGCCTGTATGAAGCTATGCTGGAAGCTAAGGCCCAGGGGAAGATCCGGTTTATTGGCCTGACGAACCACAGGCCCCATGTGGCGCAGGAGGCGGTGGAATCGGGCCTGTATGACACTTTGCAGTTCCCGTTCTGCTATTTGGCTACGGACAAGGACATTGCTTTGGTGAACATGTGCAAAGAGAAGGATGTGGGGTTCATCTGCATGAAGGGGCTTTCGGGGGGGCTGATCACCAACTCGGCGGCGGCGTATGCCTGGCAGGCGCAGTTTGACAACACCCTGCCTATTTGGGGGGTGCAGCGGGAAAGCGAATTGGATGAATTTTTGAGCTACATAGACAATCCGCCTTCCATGGAGGATGCGGAAATTAAAGCGGTGATAGAGAAGGACCGGGAGGAACTGATTGGCAACTTCTGCCGGGCGTGCGGGTACTGCATGCCTTGCCCGGCGGGGATTACCATTAACCAGTGCGCGCGCATGAGCCAGCTGATCCGCCGCAGCCCTTCGGCTGGGTGGCTTACAGAGGAATCGCAGGCGATGATGATGAAAATTGAAGAGTGCCTAGAATGTGGCCAGTGTAAAAAGAAGTGCCCGTATGGGTTGGATACGCCTACTTTGCTGAAGCAGAATTTGGCGGATTATAAGGATATTCTGGCGGGGAAGGTTACGGTGTAACAATACCTGCCGGGGTGCGCAATTGCGCGGTCAAGGGGCGTAAACGTTCGCAGGGCGAGCGTTAGGCCCCTTGTGGGTCCTTAGGGCAGAGCCCTAAGTAGGGTTTGGGACAAAGTCCCAAGGTCTTGCCGTAGGCGCGACCTTTGCGCCGGAGGCTCTATAGGCGTGAGCCGGGGTTTGGGGTGTAACCCCAAGGTCTTACATCCAGATAAAATAAGAAGCCCTGCCGCTTTGGGTTGCGGCGGGGCTTTTTTGTGCTTTTACACAAGCTGGTTGTATACACTGTCAATCTGGCCGCCTTTTATGTACACCCGGGGCACCCGCTTTGACAGGGCGCAGACTACCTCGTAATGGATGGTGCCCTCCCAATCGCCCAGCTCACCGGCGGTAATGGCGTCGCTGCCGTCGCGGCCGATGAGGGTGACGGTGTCTCCAGGGGCCACGTGGGGCAGGGCGGTTACGTCGGCCACCAGCTGGTCCATGCAGATGCGGCCTAAAATGGGGCAGCGCACGCCCTGTATCAGCACCTGGGCCCCGCCAGGGGAAAGGCGGCGGGGGTAGCCGTCGGCGTAGCCTACGGGGATGGTGGCGGCGCGGCGCTCTTCCCCGGCGGTGTAGGTGCGGCCGTAGCTGATGGTATCGCCAGGGTGCACGGCCTTTACGTGGGACACCACAGAGCGCAGGGACAGCACCGGCGCAAGCTGGGGCCGCCTGCGCACCTGGCCGGAGGGGTACAGGCCGTAGAGCACTACACCGGCCCGGACCATATCCAGGTGGGAAAGGGGGTAATCTAAAATGCCGCCGGAGTTGGCACAGTGCCGGAGGTCAAAGGCCAGGCCCTGTACGGCCAGAGCTTCTAAAAGCTCTTTAAAGCAGCCAAACTGCCGCATGGTAAAGGCGTCGCCGCCGGGGCCTTCGTCGGCAGAGGCAAAGTGGGTAAAGGCCCCCTGGGGGTGCAGCCCGGGCAGGGCGCAGGCCTCGCCTATCTCTTTTAAGGTGCCGGCGTCACGGGCAAAGTCCTGGTAACAGAAGCCCAGCCGGCCCATGCCGGTGTCGATTTTTATGTGGATGTCCACCACCACCCCGGCCTGCTGGGCGTAGCGGGAAAGCTCCCTGGCGTACTCTAAGGAAAACACGCACTGGGAGATATGGTTTTGGGCCAGGGCGGGGGCTTCCTCCGCGGGGGTAAAGCCCAGCACCAGCACGGGCTTTTGGATGCCCCCGTAACGCAGCTGCAGGGCTTCTTCCATATTGGAGACGGCAAACCAGTCGGTGCCCAGGGCTTCCAGCTCTTGGGCTATGCGTATGGCCCCGTGGCCGTAGGCGTCGGCTTTTATGACGCTGCATACCTGGGCCCCAGGCGCGGTGCAGGCCCGCACGGCCTGGTAATTCTGCGCCAGGGCGTCCAGGTCGATCTCCGCCCAGGTGCGCCTGAGTATCTCTTTCATGTGGCTTTCCTCCTTTAAGGCCTGCGGCCGGCTTTTTTACATGGTCAGCTGTTCGCCGCCGGTTTCCTCGCCGTTTGGCAGGGCGCCCAGGGCGGGCAGCTTTTTGCGGTAGCGGGCGGGGTTTGGCAGGCTGTCTGGGGTATATAGGACGCAGGACAGCACCCGCTGGCCTTTTTTCAGGGTCATGGCCTGGACGCCCTGGGTGTTTTTGGTGGACTTTTGCGCAATGAGCCCGGTATGGAACAGGAGCATGCGCCCGGAAGAGGCGGTCAAAAGCACCTCGGTATCTTCGGGCAGGTACAGGACCCCTGCCAGGGGGGATTTATCGCTGTAGGCATTTAGCAGCTTGCGGCGGTTTGTCTTGGTCTGGTAGGCGGAAAGCTCGACCTTGGCGGCCTTGCCGTTTTCGAAGACGAACAGCACGCAGCCGCTGTAGTCCTTGGTGCACAACATGGTAAGGGCCCTCTCCCCTTCGTCCATTTGGGCTTTGGCGGGGATATAGTCCCCCAGGACGCTGGCTTTGGTGTCATCAAAGTCGCTGGCGCGCATTTTATACACCTGGGCCCGGTCGGTGAAGAACAGCAGCTCGGAGGTGTTTGTGGCTTCCACCTGCTGGGTAAGGGCGTCGCCTTCTTTCAGCTTCTGCTCGCCGCTCATGCGAAGGGACTGGGGGGTAATCTTCTTGAAGTACCCTTCGCGGCTGAAAAACAGGTGGACCGGGTAGTCCGGCACCTCCTGGGTGATCTCCGCCTCTTCTACCTCGCCGGCGTACAGGAGCATGGTGCGGCGGGGCTTGCCGTACTTTTTGGCGATGTCGGACAGCTCGGCAATGATGATATTTTTTACTTTGGCCTTAGAGCCCAATATGCCTTCCAGCTCGGCAATGTCCTTTTCCAGCTGGCCGGTTTCTTCGGTACGCTTTAAGATATATTCCCGGTTCAGGTGGCGCAGACGTATTTCGGCCACGTACTCGGCCTGTAATTCGTCGATGCCAAAGCCGATCATCAGGTTGGGCACCACCTCAGCTTCTTCCTCGGTTTCCCGCACAATGCGTATGGCCTTGTCAATATCCAGCAGGATAGCCTGCAGGCCCAGGAGAAGGTGCAGCTTTTCACGCTTTTTCTGCAGGTCGTAGTGGGTGCGCCTGCGCACGCACTCTACCCGGAAGGCCGTCCACTCTTCCAGCAGCTGGCGCACCCCCAGCACCCGGGGGGCCCCGGCCACCAGGACGTTGAAGTTACAGGCAAAGCTGTCCTCCAGGGCGGTAAGCTTATAGAGCTTGAGCATGAGCTTGTCGGGGTCTGTGCCCCGCTTTAGGTCTATGGTGATTTTCAGGCCTTCCAGGTCGCTTTCGTCCCGGATATCGGCTATTTCTTTTACCTTGCCCTGCTTTACCAGGTCTACCACTTTTTCGATGATAGCCTCGATGGTGGCGGTGGGGGGGATCTGGGTGATGTCGATACAGTTGGAGGCTTTGTCGTAGGCGTAGCGGCTGCGCACCCGGAAGCTGCCCCGGCCGGTTTCGTAGATTTTGCCCATTTGCTCCCGGTCAAAGACCAGCAGGCCGCCGCCGGGGAAGTCTGGGGCCTGTAGGGTGTCGAAAAGGTTCGCCTGCGGGTCGCGCAGCAGGGCAATGGCGGTTTTGCAAACCTCGGCCAAGTTAAAGGGGCAGATATTGCTGGCCATGCCTACGGCAATGCCGGTATTGGCGTTTACCAGCACGGTAGGGAAGCCTACGGGCAGCAGCACCGGTTCTTTCATGGTGCTGTCGTAGTTGTCCACAAAGTCTACGGTGTCCCGGTCTATGTCTTTAAAGAGTTCTTTGCACAGGTCGTCCAGCTTGGCTTCGGTATAGCGGGGGGCGGCCCAGGCCATATCCCGGGAATAGAACTTGCCGAAGTTGCCCTTGGAATCCACAAAGGGGTGCAAAAGCGCCTCGTACCCCCGGGAAAGGCGCACCATGGTGTCGTAGATGGCGGTATCGCCGTGGGGGTTCAGCTTCATGACCTCGCCTACGATGGTGGCGCTCTTTTTGCGCCCCGGCCCCAAAAGGCCCATTTTGTACATGGTGTACAGGATCTTCCGGTGCGAGGGCTTGAAGCCGTCGATTTCGGGTATGGCCCGGCTTAGGATCACGCTCATGGCATAGGGCATGAAGTTTTTGCGCAGGGTCTCCCCCACGTCCTGCTCTACGATTTCCCCGGCCCCCGCAATATACCCCTGGGCCTTTGGGACTTTGGGCGTCTTTTTTTCTCTCTTTCCTGCCATGTCTTTCCTCCTTCCTTAGGGCTCTGCCCTAAGTACCCGCCAAGGGACCAAGGTCCCTTGGAACCCTGCACAAGACCGCCTCCGGCGGCCAAAGGGCCGGGGGCCCTTTGGAATCCCACGCTTCGCTTCCCGCGTTTATGATGGGTGCGGATGGCCAGCCTTTCTGCCCGCGCCGCTGCCGGTGTGCTGGTTTTTTCCGTTCCGCCTTGCTGGAACATGTCCGTGGCGCGAACAGCCCGGCTTTCGCCTTGTGCAAACGTCCCCCGCGTCGCGGGTGAAGCGTTTACGCTTCCGGTGTGCTGGTTTTTGCGTTCCTTTTTGCTGGGGCATGTCCGTGGCGCGGACAGCCCGGCTTTCGCCTTGCACAAACGTCCCCCGCGTCGCGGGTGAAGCGTCACGCTTCTCAGCTGACGTCTAGGTCATCTAGGTATTCGTTGCCGTGTTGTTCGATATATTCTTTGCGGCCGTCCAGGTCGTTGCCCAGCAGCATGTCGAACATTTGGGATGTGTAGGCGGCTTCGCCTGGGTTTACTTTGATAAGGCGGCGGGTTTTGGGGTCCATGGTGGTTAGGCTCATCATGTCGGGCTCGTTTTCGCCCAGGCCTTTTGAGCGCTGGATGGTTACCTTTTTCCCCTGCAGCTTTTTTAGGAACTGGTTTTTTTCCTGCTCGTCATAGGCAAAGTAGGTCTCGTCCTTGCTGGTGATCTCGTAGAGGGGTGATTCGACTATATAGACCTTCCCCGCTTCGATGAGGGCCGGGGTTAGGCGGTACAGCATGGTTAGCACCAGCGTGCGGATTTGGAAGCCGTCTACGTCGGCGTCGGTACAGATGATGACTTTTGACCAGCGCAGGCTGTCCATGTCAAATACGCCCAGGTTTTTGTTGGCGCGGGATTTTACCTGTACCCCGCAGCCCAGCACTTTCAGCAGATCGGTGATGATCTCGCTTTTAAAAATGCGGTCGTAGTCTGCTTTCAGGCAGTTGAGGATCTTCCCCCTTAGGGGCATGATGGCCTGGAAGTTGGAGTCCCGGGCCTGCTTGACCGAGCCCAGGGCCGAGTCGCCCTCCACAATAAAGAGCTCCCGCTGCTGGGGGTCTTTGCTGCGGCAGTCTACAAACTTTTGCACGCGGCCGGTAATGTCCATTTTGCCGGTGAGCTTGGTTTTCAGGTTCAGCCTCGTTTTTTCCGCGTCTTCCCGGCTGCGCTTGTTGACCAGCACCTGGCCGCAGATTTTCTCGGCGTCCATGGGGTTTTCGATGAAATATACCTCCAGGTTATGGCGCAGCATTTCTACCATGGCCTCTTGTATGCCTTTGTTGGTGATGGCTTTTTTCGTCTGGTTCTCGTAGGAGGTCTGGGTGGAAAAAGAGGAAATTACCAGGACCAGGCAGTCCTCTACGTCCTGGTAGGTGATTTTCCCTTCGCTTTTATTGTATTTGCCGTTTTGCTTCAAATAGGCGTCGATTTGGTACACAAAGGCGTTGCGCACGGCTTTGTCCGGCGCGCCGCCGTGCTCCAGCCAGCTGGAATTGTGGTAATACTCGGTGACATGCACCTGGTTGGAAAAGGCGGCCGCCACGTTGATTTTGGTGTTGTAAAGGGCCATGTCGTCCCGGTCCCGTACCCTTTTCTCGCTTTGCCACAGCTGCACTTGGGTAAGGCCGTTTTCCCCCAAAAGCTCTTTGGCGTGGTCTAAGATGCCGTTTTCGTACAGGAAATCGGTCTCTTCAAACACCCCGGGCTGCTTCTCGCTGCGGAAATGGAAGGTGACCCCCGCGTTTACTACGGCCTGGCGCTTTAAAATATCTTTATAATATTCCTCGGGGATGCAGATGTCCGTAAACACCTGCAGGTCCGGCTTCCAGCGGATAATGGAGCCGGTGTCCTTTTTCTGATAGGGCTCTTTGTGCAGGCCGCCCACGTTTTCGCCCTTTTCAAAATGCAGGGTGTAGCGGTAGCCGTCGTAGCGGATATCCGCGTCCATATACTCGGCGGCATACTGGGTGGCGCAAAGGCCCAGGCCGTTTAAGCCCAGGGAAAAATCGTAGTTGCCGGCTTCGTCGTTGTTGTTGTACTTGCCGCCGGCGTACAGCTCGCAAAAGACCAGCTCCCAGTTATAGCGCTGCTCTTTGGAGTTAAAATCTACGGGGATGCCCCGGCCGTGGTCCTCGATCTCCACAGAGTAATCTAAAAACCGCGTGACCGTGATCTCGCTGCCATAGCCCTGGCGGGCCTCGTCAATGGCGTTGGAGAGGATCTCAAACACCGAGTGCTGGCAGCCGTCAATGCCATCGGACCCAAAAATAACGGCGGGCCGCATGCGCACCCGGTCGGCGCCCTTAAGGCTCTGTATACTGTCGTTGCCATAAGCTGGCTTTTTTGGCATGGTCTAACCTCCTGTTCCGCAAGAAAAGCCTGTTGCAAAGCGGCGCTCTGCAACAGGTCCATTCTGCGTTCACGTGTGTTGGCGTTGGGGGTCCAGGGGGAATTATTCCCCCTGGCCGGGTCCGGGGCAGGGAGCCCCGGGATCTTCGCCCTGAGCCTCCCCGTCCATACCGTCCTCTAAGGCCGGGGCCGGGGCGGCAGAGCCGGGCAGCAGGCTGCCAGCCATAACCTCCTGGAACTCGGTGGCGTCCAGCTTTTCCTGCTCGAAAAGGACGCCGGCCAGGCGGTGGAGCTCTTCCATGTGGTCGTTCAAAATCTGCTCGGTCTGGGCGTAGGCGGCGGAAATGATGCGCTGGATCTCGGCGTCGATCTCCGAGGCCGTCTGCTCGGAATAATTGCTGACGTGGCCCATCTCTTTGCCCAGGAAGGGGTTGGAACCGTCCTGGCCGTAGGTGATGGGGCCCAGCTTTTCGCTCATGCCGTACTTGGTCACCATGGCCCGCACAATCTTCGTGGCGCGCTCGATGTCGTTGGAAGCGCCGGTGGAGATGTCGTCCAGCACCAGGGCTTCGGCTACGCGGCCGCCCAGCAGGACGATGAGCTCTTCCAGCATTTCGTTGCGGCTTTTATAAGACCGGTCCTCTGTGGGCAGGTGCATGGTGTAGCCCCCTGCCATGCCCCGGGGGATAATGGAAATCTGGTGGACAGGGTCTTGGGTCTTGCAGTAATAAGAGGCAATGGCATGGCCGGCCTCGTGGTAAGCGGTAAGCTTCTTTTCCTTCTCGGTCATGACCCGGCTCTTCTTCTCGGTGCCCACCACCACCTTGATGGTGGCTTCCTCGATCTCTTCCATGGTAATGGCCTTGCGGTTCTTACGGGCGGAAAGGAGGGCCGCCTCGTTTAAAAGGTTCTCCAAATCTGCGCCGGTAAAGCCCGCGGTGGACTTGGCAATGGTAGAGAGCACTACGTCCGGGGCCAGGGGCTTGCCCTTGGCGTGCACCCGCAGGATCTCCTCGCGGCCCTTGATATCCGGGCTGCCCACCATGACCTGGCGGTCAAACCGGCCGGGGCGCATAAGGGCGGGGTCCAGGATATCGGGGCGGTTGGTGGCGGCGATCATAATGACGCCTTCGTTTGCGCCAAAGCCGTCCATCTCCACCAGCAGCTGGTTTAGGGTCTGCTCGCGCTCGTCGTGGCCGCCGCCCAAGCCCGCGCCGCGCTGGCGGCCTACGGCGTCGATCTCGTCGATAAAGATAATGCAGGGGCGGTTCTTTTTGGCCTTATCGAACAGGTCGCGGACGCGGGACGCGCCCACGCCTACGAACATTTCCACAAAATCGGAGCCGGAAATGGAGAAGAAGGGCACCCCGGCTTCGCCGGCTACGGCCCGGGCCAGCAGGGTCTTGCCGGTGCCCGGGGGGCCCACCAGCAGCACGCCCTTGGGGATGCGGGCCCCCAGGGTGTTGTATTTGGCCGGGTTTTTCAGGAATTCCACGATTTCCCTAAGCTCTTCCTTTTCCTCGTCGGCGCCGGCTACGTCGGCAAAGGTGGTCTTGCGCTTTTCGTCGCTCATCTGCTTGACCTTGGCCTTGCCGAAGTTCATCTGCTTGTCGCCGCCGCCCATGCCGCTTAAATTGCGCATCATAAACACCCAGAAGAAGATAAGCGCCCCCAACAGCAGCAGGGTGGGCAAAAGGCTGATAAGCCAGCTGGTTTCGGCAGGGCGGATAATGTCCTGCACCATTTTCTTCTCGGGGTGGGCCGCGTTATAGGCCGCTATGTCGTCCGACGCGTCCCGGTAGAACAGGTCGATGCTGGGCAGCACAAAGCCAATGGCTGGGCGCTTGCTGTCGTCCAGCGTCAAAACCATTTCCCCGGTGCCCAGGTTCAGCTCGTATTCCACCACCTGCTGGGTCTCAAAGAGGTCCAGGATATCGGAATATTTGTAGGTGTCCTGCTGGCTGGCGCCGCCCCTGAAGAGGAAATAGATGATGAGCAGCACCACCACCGGTATCCCCATGTACAGCAGCGCGTTGCGCAGCCTTCTCTTGTTACCGTCCAAAGCTCGTCCTCCTAAGTCTGTTTAAGGGGGGCCGGTGCGCCCGGCGCCCCTTAAAGGATTATAATACACCGCCGCCCGGTTTTATGCGTACACCTCTGGCTTTAGTATGCCCACAAAAGGCAGGTTGCGGTATTTTTCGGCGTAATCTAAGCCATAGCCCACAATAAAGGCATCGGGTATCTGGCTGCCCACGTAGCTGGCCTGCACGTCGGTCTCCCGGCGCTCGGGCTTGTCGAACAGGGTGCACACCCGGATGCTGTTGGGGCCGCGGCCCTGCAAGAGCTCCATAAGGTAATGGAGGGTCTTGCCGCTGTCCAGGATGTCCTCTACCACTACCACGTCGTAGCCCTCCAGGGGGATCTTCAGGTCCATGTTGATCTTCACCACGCCCGAGGTCTTTACCCCGGAACCGTAGCTGGACACGGCCATAAAGTCGATGCGGGCCGGTATGGTGATGGACCGCATCAGGTCGGCCATGAACACCACGGAGCCCTTTAGGACGCTGATAAGCAGCAGGTTCTTCCCCTGGTAGTCCCGGCTGATCTCTTTGCCAATGCGCTCTACCATGACGGCGATCTGCCGTTCGGTAAACAGCACGTCTTCAATATCCTGCAGCATTTCCCTGTTTTCCAGCATATCTCTTCCTCTTTTCCCGTTTCTCCCAGTCCTGTTTCCCTTTTATGTGATCTGCACAGCCAGGCGCGCCGCCCCTGGCTGGGGGGCAAAGCCCTCGGCGGCCCCTACGCCCTGGCAGTACACCAGCTGCCCGGCTTTTTCCAGCAGAACCACCTGCTCCCGGGCCCAGGGGGGGATGCCGGCTTCCCGCAGCACCTGCTTTAAGGGCTTCGTTACCCCCCGGCCGGCAGGGGCGAAACGGTCCCCGGGCCTGCGGGTGCGGGCAATGAGGGGGGCAACGCTCTGGCTTGTACCGTATATTGTAGCATAGTCCAGCCCGTTTTTGAATAACAAATTTTGAATTTTTCCCCGGTTTCCGGGTTTTCCGCCGTAAATTTTTTCTAAAACCAGCCGCCTGCCCCCGGGCAGGGGGGTTTCCCCTAAGGCGGCGGGCAGGGCGAAGCCCTCGAAGGCGGCGGGCACCTGGGCGTAAAACAGGCCCAGGCCGCTTACGGCCTGCACACCGCCGGGCAGGGAAAGGCCCCCGTCCTGGGTGAGCAGCTGGGCTGCCAGGGCGATGTGCTTTTCCTCTACGTCCTGGCAGCCGGCGGCCGCCAGGTACTGCCGCAGGGCCCGGCCCTGCAGGCTGGGGTGGGCTTCGCGCAGGGCACGGCAGCTTAGGCCATAGGGGCGGCGGGCCCCTTCTAAGAGCTTGGCCGCTTCCCCTTCCAGATAGTCCCGGTCGCAGGAAAGCTGCTGGATGGCCCGGCAGGCTGCGGCGGTAAACTGGGGGTTTATGGCCCGCAGCACCGGCGCTACCTGCTGGCGCACCCGGTTGCGGGCGTAATTGAGGGAAAGGTTGCTGCTGTCTGTTACATAGGCAAGGCCCTGGCAGGCGCAGTAGGCCTCTACCTCTTCCCGGGTGACGGCCAGGAGGGGCCGCAGCACCCGGCCCCGTTTGGCCGGTATGCCGCACAGGCCCTGCAGGGAGGCCCCGCGGCTTAGGTGCAGGAGCAGGGTCTCTACGTTGTCGTCGGCGGTGTGGGCGGTGCATATGCAGTCATACTCCCCGGTGGCCAGGGATTCGAAGAAAGCATAACGGACCCGGCGGCCACATTCCTCCAGCCCCGAGCCCTCTTCTTTTGCCAGGGCCCCTACGTCTGCCCGGCGCACCTTTAGGGCCAGGCCCCATTTTTGGGCAAAGGCACGGGCGTGCTCTTCGTCCCGGTCGCTTTCGGCGCCACGCAGGCCGTGGTTTACGTGGGCAAGCAGGAGCCTTTCGCGCCCTACCTGGCCTAAGAGCCAGTGGGCCAGGGCGGTGGAATCGGCCCCGCCGGAAAAGCCCGCGACCACCCGGCCCTCGGGGGGGAGCAGGCCTGCGTCCCATTTATTCATGGCGGATCACCTCCCTGGCTGTAAAGCGCATAAACTCACCCTGCCAATGCACGGGGATGGTCTTGGTTTCGCCGTGGCGGTTTTTGGCCACGATGATCTGGCACTCGTTCTGGTCGGCGTCTTCCCCGGGAGGCTCCATGCCGGTCTGGTAGTAGTTTTCCCGGTGGAACATCAAGACGATATCCGCGTCCTGCTCGATGGAGCCGGAGTCCCGCAGGTCGGACAGCATGGGGGTTTTGTCGGCCCGCTGGGTGTTGGCGCGGGACAGCTGGGCCATGGCCACCACGGGGATATTCAGGTCTTTGGCCATGAGCTTTAGGCTGCGGGTAATCTCGGAGATTTCCTGCACCCGGTTGTCGATGCGCTTGGGGCTGTTCATCAGCTGCAAATAGTCTACGATGACAACGTCTACGTCTTTCAGCCGGCGCACTTTGGCCTTCATTTCGGGCACGGTGACCCCGGGGGAATCGTCAAAGTACAGGTTTGCCCGGCTTAGGATGTCCCCGGCCTCGATCAGCCGCGCCCACTCCTCGTTGGAAAGGTCGCCGGTGCGCAGCTTGGAGCCCTCTACCCGGGCTTCGGAGGAAAGCAGGCGGGCCGCCAGCTGTTCGCGGCCCATTTCCAGGGAGAAGAACGCCACCCGGCGGCCCGCGGTTACGGAGATGTGCCGGGAGATATTGAGGCCAAAGCTGGTTTTGCCCATGCCGGGCCGGGCCGCTAAAATCACCAGGTCGGACCGGTTGAGGCCGGTGATCACGGTGTCCAGCTCCCCGATGCCGGTGGGCAGGCCTTTATATTTGTCTTTGTCCGCGGAATTCAGCCGGTCCAGGCGGTCAAAGGTATCCAGCAGGATTTCCCGCACGGCCTGCAGGCCCTGGGTGCTTTTGCCCTGGCGGATGTCAAAGATGCGCTGCTCGGCCGCGTCCAGCAGCAGGGAGGATTCCTCGGCCCCTTCGCTGGCGTCGTCCAGTATGCCCCGGGCCGCCTGCATCAGCGTGCGGATGTCGTATTTGTCCCGCACGATTTTGGCGTAGGCCTCTACATTGCTGATAGAGGGCACGATCTGCACCAGCTGCGCCAGGTAGACCTTGCCGGCCTCCTGGTCAAAGCCTTCAAACTCCCGCAGCTTTTCCAGCACCGTTACAAAGTCTACCGGCTGCCCCAGGGTGAACATTTCCAGCACGGCTTCGTACACCTGCCGGTTGGTCTCCCCGTAGAAGAACTCCGCCCGGGGCAGCATCTCCGCTACCACCGGCAGGCACGACGAATCCAGCAGCACCGCCCCCAGGACGCTCTGCTCGGCTTCTAGGTTAAACGGCACCCGCAGGCCCGCTTGGGCTTGGGTGTCCAGGTAGCCTCCTTCAAAATCCATGATGCCCTCCTAAGACCTTGGGACTCTGTCCCAAACCCTGCAAACCCTTTTGAAAAAGGGTTTGATCTGAAAACCGGGGATGGGAAAAAGGGGGGTTGGCCCCCCCTCTTGTTGGTTATTTTTCGGTTTCGCATACCGCTACGGTCATGGTGGCGGTGATGCCGTTGTAGAATTTTACGTCGAAGTTGTAGCTGCCAAAGGCTTTTATGTCGGATTCCAGGGCGATTTTGCGCTTGTCTACTTCTACCCCCAGCTGTTTGCCGATTTCTTCGGCGATTTCACGGGGGGTGACCGAACCGAAGATTTTGCCGGCCTGGCCCGCTTTGGCGTAGATTTTGATGGTCTTGCCTTTTACGGCGTCGGCGTTCTTTTGGGCCTGCTCCGTTTCGGTCTTGATTTTGAATTCTTTGGCTGCCTCCGCGTTTTTCAGCTCGTTCATGGCCTGGGCGTTGGCTTCTTTGGCAAGCTTGCGGGGCAGCAGGAAGTTACGGGCATACCCGTCGGACACGTTGCACAGCTCCCCTTTTTTCCCTATGGATTTTACGTCTTGCAGCAAAACGACCTTCATGTTTCTTTCTCCCTTCCGTTTTGTTTATTTGGATTCGCTGCTTACTTCCGCCAGCTTTTGGTCCAGCGCCCGCAGCAGCGCCCTTCTTGCGTCCTGCATATGGATGTTTTTCATTTGGGCCCCGGCCATGGTCAGGTGCCCGCCGCCGCCGAATTCTTCCAGGATCAGCTGCACGTTTACGTCCCCAAGGCTTCGGGCGGACACGCTTACATCGGCCCCGACCTTGTACAGCACAAAGGAGGCCTTTACCCCCAGTATGGTTAAGAGCTCGTCGGCGGCTTGGGCGGCGGCTACCCGCAGGTCTTCGTACTCCCAGGTGGAGGTGGCTATGGCGCAGCCTTTATAGATCTCGGCGCCGGACACCAGCTGGGCTTTCTGTTTATAATTGTCCAGCGTGCTGGAAAACAGCTTTTTTACGGCTACGGTGTCCGCGCCCCGCCGGCGCAGGTAGGCAGACGCTTCGAAGGTGCGCACGCCGGTTTTCAGCACAAAGTTCTTGGTGTCCAGCATGATGCCGGACAGCAGGGCTTCGGCGTCTACCCCGTCTATAGCAGAGCCTTTGATATACTGTACCAGCTCGGTCACCATTTCAGACGCAGAGCTGGCGTAGGGCTCGTGGTAGAAGATCAGCGCGTTTTTGATGTGGGATACCATCATGCGGTGGTGGTCGATGACCACTACGCGCATGGCCCGCTGTAAAAGCTCGTGGCTTTCTACAAAGTTTACGGAGTGGGTGTCTACTACGATCAAAAGCGATTTGTCGGTTATGGACTGCATGGCTTCCAGGGGGGTGATGAAGACGTCTTCTTCCGGGTAGGCGCTGTCTACCATGTCCGCTACGGGGCCGGCCAGGGTACGCAGGCGGTCTATGACAATGTGCACGGGCTTTTCCAGGCCCTTTTGGATGACGGCCCACATGCCTACGGCCGCGCCTACGCTGTCCAGGTCGGAGTTTTTGTGGCCCATGACAAAGACCCGGTCACTGGCCCGCACGTGGTCTGTAAGGGTGGCGGCTATGACGCGGGTACGGACCTTGTCCCGCTTTTCTACGCCTTTGGACAGCCCTCCGAAAAACTCGTATGTATCGCCTTCGGAGCGCACGGCCACCTGGTCGCCGCCGCGGCCCAGGGCCATTTCCAGGGCCTGCCGGGCCCAGCGCTCGCTTTCCGCGATGTCTTTGGCCCCGCGCCCTATGCCGATGGATACGGTGGCGCTCATATTATTGCGGCTGTTTTTTACCTCCCGCACAGCGTCCAGCACCCGGAAGCGCTTTTTCTTGGCTTCTTCAATGTGGGCGTCGTCGGTGATGAACAGGTACCGGCCGTTGCTCAGGCGGCGGATAAAGCCCCCCAGCTCTTCGGCCACCCAGGTGCGCAGGGCCGCTTCTACCCCGGCGGTAATGCGGGATTCCTCGTCCCCCAGGCTGTCGCGGATCAGCTCCTCACGGTTGTCAAAGGCACACAGGCACACCACCGAGCGCTTCTCCCGGTACTCTTTATTGACGGCCTTAAAGTAGGTATCGTCTACAAAATAGAGCAGGTACCCTTCCCCGGCCCGGGCGCCGTAAACGGTGTACTCACGGCCCCCGTGGGCTACGCAGGCGCCTTTTTCGCCCATGACCTGCCGGAAGGTCTTGGGGTAGATGTACTTGAGCACATTCTCCCCCTGGTAGGGCCCGCCCCCGCACAAGGACTGGACAAAGGCGGCGTTAGCCCATACAATGTCCCCCGCCGGGGCCACCACAGCCACAGGCAGGGCGAATTCCTGGAAAGCCCGGTCCTCGCCGGCGGCCAGCACGTTTTTGGCGCTGCGCACGGTGGAGGAGACATTGTGCCTCCACAAATAGTCGGAAACCAGCACCGCCAGCACCGAAAGGCCGGCGGCGGTAAGCTCTACCATAAACAGGACCCGGCTGTGGGGCAGGCTTAAAAAGGCCATGGCAGCCATGGCCGCGGCCATTAGATAAAACAGCGGGGAAATGACCCAGACCCTTTTTCTCCTCACCTTGCCTCACCTTACCTGTCACGTAAATTTTGAACCTGGGCTGCGCCCTTTAAACCTCCATTAAGATGGGGAGTATCATGGGGCTGCGCTGGGTCTTGCGGTAGACGTATTTGGAAAGCTCGTCTTTTACGCTTTGCTTTAAAACGCCCCAGTCCCGCACATGGCGGCCGGCGGCTTCCTCTAATACGCGCCGCACCAGCCTGCGGGCTTCTTCCATCATGGCTTCCGATTCCCGCACGTACACAAAGCCCCGGGAGACAATGTCCGGCCCGGCGGCCACATGGCCGGTTTCGGATTCCAAGGAGCAAACCACCACGATCAGGCCGTCTTCGGCCAGGTGCTTGCGGTCCCGCAGGACCACGCTGCCCACGTCGCCGACACCCAGGCCGTCTACGTAGACGTCCCCGGCGGGCACGTCGGCGATTTGGCGCATATAGTCCTCGTGGATCTCCAGGGCGTTGCCGATGTTGCCGATAAAGATATTCTCTTTGGGCATGCCCATGGACACGGCCAGGCCCGCATGCTTTTGCAGGTGCTTCTGCTCGCCGTGCACGGGGATGAAGAACTTTGGCTTTGTTAGGGCCTGCATCATTTTTAACTCTTCCTGGCAGGCGTGGCCGGACACGTGCACCTCGTACATGGATTCATAAATGACGGTGCAGCCCTGCTTTAAGAGCTCGTCTACCACGGCGCCTACGGTCTTTTCGTTGCCCGGTATGGGCCGGGCGGACAGGATGATAAAATCGTTGGGGTTGATGGCCACCTGGCGGTGGTCGGAAAAGGCCATGCGGGTAAGGGCCGACATGGGCTCGCCCTGGCTGCCGGTGGTGATCAGCACGATCTGCCCGGCTTCGTAGCGGTTGATCATGCTGATATCGATGAGAACCCCGGCGGGCACGTCTAAATAGCCCAGCTCGCTGGCAATGCCGATCACGTTGATCATGCTGCGGCCGGACAGCGCCACCTTGCGGCCATATTTTACCGCGCAGTTGATGATGGTCTGCACGCGGCTGATGGAGGAGGCGAAGGTAGCTACAATGATGCGCTTGCCCTCGGCCCGCATAAACAGGGCGTCCAGGGAGTTATTGACGGTCTGCTCGGTGGGGGTATACCCCGGGCGCTCGGCGTTGGTGGAATCGGCCAAAAGGGCCAGGACGCCTTCTCTGCCCAGCTCGGCAAAGCGGGCCAGGTCGATCATGGCGCCTTCGGCGGGGGTGAAGTCAATTTTAAAGTCGCCGGTATGCACCAGCACCCCGGCAGGGCTGTGGATGGCCAGGGCTACCGCGTCGGCAATGGAATGGTTGACGTGGATAAGCTCAACATCCATGCAGCCCATGCGGATGTGGGAGCCCGCGGGGGTTACGTGGAGGTGGGCCGAGGCGGTTAAGCCGTGCTCTTTCAGCTTGCCTTCGATGAGGCCAATGGTAAGGGCGGTGCCGTAGACCGGCACGTTGAGTTTTTTCAACAGGTAGGGCACGGCCCCAATGTGGTCTTCGTGGCCGTGGGTGATGATGACGCCCCGGATTTTCGAGCGGTTCTTCTCTACAAAGGTGAAGTCCGGTATCACCATGTCAATGCCCAGCATGTCTTCATCGGGGAAGCTTAGGCCGCAGTCTACGATAAACATGTCCTCTTGACATTCGTACAGGGTAAAGTTCTTGCCGATCTCGTTAAGGCCGCCCAAAAAATAAGCCCGGATAGCCGGCCCCCGGGAACGCCTGCCCCGGCCCCGGGTGTTCCGCCTGGGGGCCTGCTGGGGAGGCTGCGCGGCCCGGGCCGCCTGCTGCTGGGCCGCGGCTATAGGCGCGGAGCCTATGGCGGGGCGCTTGCCCTTGCCCCTGTCGCCGGTTTTGGGCTGGGCGGGCTTGCGGGGCTGCTCCTGCTTGGGCTGGGCCTGGTTCTGCCTGCCCCGGCCCCCTTGCCAGCGCTTTTTCCCGTTTTCCTGCTGGGGCCGCCTGGGGCCGGCAATCTTCCCGATGCGGGGGGCTTCGCCGGCGGCGCCCTGTGCCTGGTCTTGAGGGCGGCGGGGGCGGTTATTCTTTTTTGCGTTTTCTGCCACTTTTATCCTCCTAGCTTTCTTCCGCCGGGAACGGCCCAGCGGGTAATTTTCCGAATCTTGTGTTATAAATCTGCTGGGCTTTGCCGTATAGGGCCCCGCTGTGTGGGGGGCTGGCTGTGCCCGCTTTAAAAAACCACGCGGCCTTGCCGCGATAACGCCTTGTTCATTTGCCCGGTTGGGGGCTTCTTTCCATATATTGTAACCCACTGGGGGGCATCCTGTCAAGAGACCCCGCACATGGGGGCGGGCCCTATTACGCGGTCAAGGGGCGTAAACGTTCGCAAAGCGAACGTTAGGCCCCTTGTGGGGGTCTCGGGGGCAAAGCCCCTAAGTGGGGGTTGGGGCGACGCCCCAAGGTCTTGCCGCAGGCGCGGGGAAGATTGCCTGTGGCAGTCGTTCTGACCCGGCCGAGCCGGCAGGCGAGACGTAACCCCTAAGGTCTTAAATCTGAGACAAAAAATAAGACTGCTGCTTTTTTCGGGATGCTGCCGGATAAAAGCCCTGCTTCCTCTTATTTTGCGCGGGCTCGGGCCCAGCTATTCCCAAAAAGCGCTAAAAGGGGCATCCTTGTGTAAAAAATCGTGCCGGGGTATTGAAATGTATACCAAAATGGTGTATATTTAGTGTTGACGGGTATACTACCCTTGATTTTTGAGATTTCGGGCAGCGCCCCGGTTTATTTTAGAGAAGGAAAGGATGATTGAACCATGAGCAGAAGGGTCTACGCCGACAATGCCGCTACTACTGCGGTATCCCCGCAGGTCTTGGAGGCTATGCTCCCCTTTTATACGGATATTTACGGAAACCCCTCCAGCCTGTACGGTTTGGGGCAGGAGGCTAAGGCCAAGCTGGAAGAGGCCCGGGAAACGGTGGCCCAGTGTTTGGGCGCTAAGCCCCAGGAAATTTTCTTTACCAGCTGCGGGAGTGAGAGCGACAACTGGGCTATTAAGGGCTGTGCCCGGGCCCAGTTGAAAAAGCATGGCAAAAACCATATTATTACGTCGGCTTTTGAACACCATGCCGTGCTGCATACCTGCCAGGCCTTGGAAAAGGAAGGTTTTACGGTCACTTACCTGCCGGTGCACAAGGACGGCCTGGTGCGCCCCCAGGAGGTGGAGGCCGCTATTACCGACAAGACCGCTTTGGTCACGATTATGTATGCCAACAACGAGATCGGCACGATACAGCCTATACCGGAGATCGGGAAGATCTGCAGGGATCACGGTGTGCCTTTCCATACGGATGCCGTACAGGCTATTGGCAATGTGCCTATTAACGTGAAGGAGCAGGACATTGACCTGCTGTCCCTAAGCGGCCACAAGCTGCACGCCCCTAAGGGGGTGGGGGCTTTGTACGTCCGCCTGGGGGTGCAGCTGCAAAACCTGATGGACGGCGGCGCCCAGGAACGCGGCAAGCGCGCCGGCACCGAAAACCTGGCCCAGATCGCGGGCCTGGCTGCGGCCATGAAGGAGGCCTGCTCTACCATAGAAGAACGCGTGGCCCGGCTTACCCCCATGCGGGACAAGCTGATTGACGGCCTTTTGAAGATTGAGCGCAGCCGCTTGAACGGCGACCGGGAACACCGCCTGCCCGGCAACGTCCATTTCTGCTTCCAGGGGGTCGAGGGCGAATCCCTGCTGCTGATGCTGGACATGCAGGGGATCTCCGCTTCCTCGGGGTCGGCCTGCACCAGCGGGTCTTTGGACCCCAGCCATGTGCTTTTGGCTATCGGCCTGCCCCACGGGGTGGCACATGGCAGCCTGCGGCTGTCCTTTGGGGACTATAACACCATGGAGGACATCGACTACCTGCTGGAAGTCATACCACCTATTATTGAGCGGCTGCGGGCTATGTCCCCCTTGTGGGATTCCATTAAGACCGGCAAGGTAAATTACGACCCATACATGTAAAAAGAGGGCGTCAGCATGCCAGAATACCAGGGGAAGGACAGGCCGGCCCTACGGCCCGCTTACGGGCGGCGGGCGGGGAAAGTGGTGGTGCGTTCGCTGCTTTTAAGCCTGGTGCCTTTTGTGTTGAACCTGTTCTTCCAGGGTCGCCGGGAATTTGAAAAAGAAATAGCGCTGCGAAAACAAGCGCGCACCCTTAAAAAGAAAGGATGATTTTACATGGCGTACAGCCAGAAAGTAATGGACCATTTTGCCAACCCCCGCAACGTTGGCGAAATGAAGGAATATAGCGGCGTAGGCGAGGTGGGCAACCCCAAGTGCGGGGACATTATGCGCATGTATATTAAGGTGGAAGGCGACACGATTACCGATGTCTCCTTTATGACCTTTGGCTGCGGCGCGGCTATCGCTACCAGCAGCATGGCCACCGAGATGATTAAGGGCAAAACCATTGCCGATGCTTTGAAGCTTACTAACAAGGCGGTTATGGAGGCTTTGGACGGCCTGCCCCCTGTTAAGGTGCATTGCTCTGTTTTGGCCGAGCAGGCGATTAAGGCCGCTGTGGCGGATTATTACACCCGGCAGGGGATTGACCCTACCCCCTTTGTGGGCGTTCTTACCGACTGCGACCACTGTGCCTGCGAGGCGTAACTATAGGAAAGGCAAAGGGCCTTCCCCTGTTGGGGAGGGCCCTTTTTATTTTTTGATTTTCTGTTTTCTTCTTTTCCGTTTTTCGTACTCGCCGTTTTGGGGATTTTAAGACCTTGGGACTTCGTCCCAAACCCTCGCTCACGCTTTTAGAGCCTCCGGCGCAAAGGGCGCGCCTGCGGCAAGGTCTTGGGGCTGTGCCCCAATCCCCCGCATGGGCTTCGCCCCTGCACCCCACCAGAGGGCCATAGGCCCTCTGGACTCCCACGCTTCGCTTCTTTTGCCTGCCGTTACTTATGATATAACCGGTTCGTCTGGTAAGTGGGCTCGCAGGTTAGGTTTACCCCCAGCTTGCGGAACACCGTCTCATCTACGTGCGAAAGGATGACAGACGCATGGGCCTCGCACCCCCGCAGCTTTTTCAGCTGCGCCATAGCCAGCTCTGCCGTGGGGTTTGTGGCGGCGCAGATGGACAGGGCAACCAAAATCTCGTCCGTGTGCAGCCGGGGGTTACGGCTGTCCAGGTGCCGGGTCTTGAGCTTCTGTATGGGCTCAATGATGATGGGTGAGATCAAGTGGATATTTTTTTGTATGCCACCCAGCTCCTTTAGGGCGTTGAGCAGGGCCGCTGCCGACGCGCCCAGCAGAGGCGTGGTCTTCCCCGTTACCACCCGGCCGTCCGGCAGCTGGATGGCCGCCGCTGGCATACCGGTCTCCTCTGCCCGGGCCATGGCCGCTGTGACCACCGGCCGATCGCCCGCAGAGATGCCCGCCCGGTTCATCAAAAGCTGGATTTTATACACCGGCTCGCCGTCGGTAAGGCCCTGGCGCTGGTCGCAGCTGGCGCTGTAGTACCGGCGTATGATTTCCTGCAGGGCCGCCTGGCAGCAGGCATCGTCGTCCAGGATGCAGTTGCCTGCCATGTTTACCCCCATATCAGTGGGGGATTTATAGGGCGACTGACCGGCGATCTTTTCGAAAATGGCGTTGAGCACAGGGAATACTTCTACGTCGCGGTTATAGTTTACGGCTGTTTCGCCGTAGGCTTCTAAGTGGAAGGGGTCGATCATGTTGACGTCGTTTAGGTCGGCGGTGGCGGCTTCGTAGGCCAGGTTCACCGGGTGCGTTAGGGGCAGGTTCCAGATGGGGAAGGTCTCGAACTTGGCGTAGCCGGCCTTGACCCCCCGCCTGTGCTCGTGGTACAGCTGGCTTAGGCAGGTGGCCATTTTGCCGCTGCCAGGGCCGGGGGCTGTTACCACCACCAGGGACCGGCTGGTTTCTACGTACTCGTTTTTGCCAAAGCCTTCTTCGCTGACGATCAGCGGGATATTGGAGGGGTAGCCCGGTATGGTGTAGTGGCGGTACACCTTTACCCCCAGGCCCTCCAGCCGGTTTTGGAAGGCCTGGGCCCCGGGCTGGGCCGCGTACTGGGCCAGCACCACGCTGCCGACGAAAAGGCCGATCTCCCGGAAGGCGTCGATAAGGCGCAGCACGTCCTGGTCATAGGTAATGCCCAGGTCCCCCCGCACTTTGCTTTTTTCAATATCAGAGGCGTTGATGACTATGACGATCTCCGCCTGCTCTTTTAGGCTGGCCAGCATGGTGACCTTGCTGTCCGGCGCAAACCCCGGCAGCACCCGGGAGGCGTGGTAGTCGTCAAACAGCTTGCCCCCAAACTCCAGGTACAGCTTGCCACCAAAGCGCTCGATGCGCTCTAGGATGTGCTGGGACTGCGTGCGCAGATATTTTTCGTTATCAAACCCCGTTTTCATCTTCAAAATACCCCTTTCCGCTTTTCCACCAAAAAAGCAGGCCCCCTGCTGTTCGGCGCGTCGGTTGCAGCGGGGCCTTTTTTGCCAGTTTGTTTACGATTTCCTTGCTTTGTAAAGTATACCACATCCGGCGGACGGGCGCAAGGTGCTTGGCTAATATAGTTTGCCCCCCTGGGCCTTGGGCAGTTATACCCCGCGGCGGGGGGGATTTTTATGACATTTACCCGGTTGACTTTTGTAGGGTAATTCACTATAATTGTTAGGATGCGAATTTTTAGAGAATGGGAAGGACCTTCTCAAGATGAAGAAAGGATGGAAGAGAGTATGGCAGGAAAATTGTCATCCATGTTCGGTGCGCAGGATATGACCCAGGGCAGCCCTGTGGGGAATCTTGTGAAATTCTCGGTGCCGCTGCTTATCGGCAACCTGGCCCAGCAGCTGTACAGCACGGTGGATTCTATCGTGGTGGGCAACTATGTGGGCGACGGGGCCTTGGCGGCGGTGGGGGCCAGCGGCCCTATTTTGAACCTGCTGCTGGTGCTGTTTATGGGCATTTCTGTGGGAGCAAGCATTATGGTGTCCCAGTATTATGGGGCCGGCGAGCGGGAAAACCTTTCGGAGACCGTGGGCACGACCATTACCGCTACCTTGCTTTCCTCGGCCTTTATTATGGTTTTGGGGCCGCTGATCACCCGGCCTGTGATGGCTATGCTGGACACCCCGGCGGATATTTACGAGATGTCCTGCGAGTACCTGGTGATCCTCTTTTTGGGCATTATTGGCTGCGCTTATTATAACATTATTTCCGGCGTCCTGCGGGGGCTGGGCGATTCGATTATGCCTTTGATCTTCCTGGTTGTGGCCTGCCTGCTGAACATTGTGCTGGATATCTGGTTTGTGGCCGGCTTCCAGATGGGCGTGGCCGGGGTTGCCTGGGCTACGATACTGGCCCAGGCGGTGTCTGGGGCCCTGTGCCTGTGGCGGCTTATGCGCATGAAGGATGTACTTACGGTAAACCTGCACACCCTGCGGCCCAAGAGCCTGTTTGTGAAGAAGCTGGTGCAGCTGGGCCTGCCCAGCGGGCTTACCCAGGCTATTTTCTCTTTTGCTATGATTATTATCCAGTCTTTGACCAACTCTTTTGGCACCGCGGTGATTGCGGCCAACACGGTGGTTATGCGCGTGGACGGGTTTGCCATGATGCCCAACTTTACCTTTGGCACGGCTATGACCACCTATACCGGCCAGAACATCGGCGCCAACCGGGTGGACCGGGTGGAGGAAGGCACCAAGGGCGGCCTGAAAATTGGGCTGGCGGTGTCTGTGGTACTGGTGGGGCTTATTTTGCTTTTTGGCAAGTACCTGATGGAAATGTTTACATCTACCCCGGAGGTCATTGACCTGGGCCAGCAGATGCTGCGCACCCTGGCGGTAGGCTATGTGGCCATGGCGGTCACACAGATCCTTTCTGGCGTGATGCGCGGGGCCGGGGACACCATGACCCCTATGTGGATTTCCATTATTACCACGGTGGTTATCCGCGTGCCCATTGCTTACGGCTTGGAGTTCTTTACCCGGCCCGAGGGCGGCGCTATGGGGTCGGGCGCGCCTACGCCCCTGTTCTTGTCCCTGCTGCTTTCTTGGGTGATTGGCGCGGTGCTTACCGCTATTGCCTATAGGATGGGGCGGTGGAAGAAGAAGTCAATTATTTCGAAAGAAGAGAAAGCTTAAGGCCAGGCGGCGGGCTTGGTTGCGGGCAGGACATGATGAAAAAGGGCCAAGCGGCATGGTACCGCTTGGCCCTTTTTTCATGTCTTGGCAAACTGGCTGTTGTAAAGCTCGGCATAGAAGCCGCCCTTTTCCAGCAGCTCTTCGTGCCGGCCCTGCTCTACGATATGGCCGTCCCGCATGACCAGGATCACGTCGGCGTCCCGGATGGTGGAAAGGCGGTGGGCTACGATAAAGCTGGTGCGCCCTACCATCATCTTTTGGAAAGCCCGCTGGATACGGCTTTCGGTGCGGGTATCGATGGAGGATGTGGCTTCGTCTAAAATCAGCATGGGGGGCAGGGAGAGCATGACCCGGGCAATGCACAAAAGCTGCTTTTGGCCTTGGCTCAGGTTCTCGGCCCCTTCGCCGATCTGGGTGTCGTAGCCGTTGGGGAGCCGCTTGATAAAGCTGTGGGCGTGGGCCGCTTTGGCGGCCTCGATGACTTCTTCCCGGCTGGCCCCTGGCTTGGCGTACCGGATGTTCTCTTCGATAGTGCCGCGCTTGAGCCAGGTCTCTTGCAGCACCATGCCGTAGTTTTCCCGCAGGCTGTGCCGCGTCATCTGCCGGATGTCTGTGTTGTCTACGGTTATGACGCCGCTGTCTACATCGTAAAAACGCATAAGCAGGTTGATGATGGTGGTTTTGCCGCAGCCGGTGGGGCCTACCAGCGCCACGCGCTGGCCTGGCTGCATCTGCAGGTTGAAATCTTCGATAAGGGGCTGGGACTTTTGGTAGGCAAAATCTACATGCTGGGCGGACACGGCGCCTTGGGCCTGGCCCAGCTGCCGGGCGCCGGCGGCGTCTGGGGGCTGGGGGGGTTCTTCTATGAGCGCGAAGACCCGACCGGCGCAGGCCAGGGCGTTCTGCAGCTCGGTCACCACGCCGGAAATTTCGTTAAAGGGCTTGGTGTACTGGTTGGCGTAGCTTAAAAAGCAGGACAGCTGGCCCACGGTCAGCCCGCCGCTTATGGCGGACAGGGCCCCGGCTACCCCTACGCCGGTATACACCAGGGAATTGACAAACCGGGTGGAGGGGTTTGTGATGGAGGAAAAGAAGATGGCCCGCAGGGAACACGCCTGCAAGCGCCCGTTGATCTCGTCGAATTCCGCTTTGGCCTGCGGCTCTTGCCCAAAGGCCTGCACCACCCGCTGGCCCTGGATCATCTCTTCGATGAAGCCGGTCTGCTCTCCGCGCACCCGGGATTGGAGGTGGAACATGGCGTAAGTCCGCTTGGCTATAAACGCCGCCACCAGCAGCGAAACCGGGGTGATGAGCACCACCACCAGGGTAATGGCCACGTTGACGCTGAGCATGAAAAGCAGCGTGCCTAAAATGGTGATGACACCGGAAAACAGCTGGGTAAAGCCCATGAGCAGGCCGTCGGCAAACTGGTCTACGTCGGCGATCACGCGGCTTACGACCTCGCCGGTGGGGTGGGCGTCCAGATAGGACAGGGGCAGGGCCTGCAGCTTGCGGAAGGCCTCCCCGCGGATGTCCCGCACCACCCGGTAGGTGACGTGGTTGTTGCACAGGTTCATGACCCACTGAGAGAGGGCCGAGGCCCCCATGACGACGCCGGCCTGCAGCAGCAGCTTTAGGATGCCTGGAAAATCTACCTGGCCGGGGGCTAAGATCAGGTCTACGGCCTGGCCGGTTAGGATGGGGATGTACAGGGCCCCCGCTACCGTTACCGCCGCCAGCAGGGCGGACAGGGCTACGAACAGCCGGTACTTTTTGATATAGGCCAGCACTTTTTTCAGGGTGCCTTTCTGTGCTTTCTCTTTCATGCCTCTTGGCCCCCTTTCTCCATTTGGGATTGGCAGATCTCCCGGTAAACCTCGCAGCCCTTTAGGAGCTCTTCATGGGTGCCTATGCCTGCGGGCAGGCCGTCGTCCAGCACCAGGATCTTGTCGGCGTGGCGGATGGACGACGCCCGCTGGGAGACAATGAACACCGTCTGGCCCCAGGGCAGGTTTTTTATGGCGGAGCGCAGGCGGGCGTCTGTGGCAAAGTCCAGGGCGCTGGCGCTGTCGTCTAAAATCAGCAGGCGGGGCTTGCGGGCCAGGGCCCTGGCAATGGTCAGGCGCTGGCGCTGGCCACCGGAAAAGTTGCGGCCCCCTTGGGCTACGGGCTCGTCCAGCTTTTTGGGCTTTTGCTGTACAAAGTCTTTGGCCTGGGCGGCTTCCAGGGCCTGCCAGAGCTCTTCGTCGGTGGCGGGCCCGCTGCCCCACTGTAAGTTCTCCCGGATGGTGCCGGTAAACAGCTGGGCCCGCTGGGGCACCACGCCGATTTGCTGCCGCAGGCTTTGCAGGGGCCACTGGGCAATGGGCACCCCCCCTATGCGCACTTCCCCTTGGGTGCAGTCGTAGAAGCGGGGGATCAGGTTTACCAGGCTGGTTTTGCCGGAGCCGGTGCCCCCGATGATGCCTACGGTCTCGCCGGGGCTGACGGAGAAGGTGATGTGGGACAGGGACTCGGCGCCGGCGCCCTGGTAGGTTAGGGATACGTCTTGGAAGTCTACGGAGAGGCCGGCGGGGTTGGCGGCGCTGGATGGGATGGTTTTGCCGGTGTCTTCCAGGGTGGGCTGGATGTCCATAACGTCGGCTACGCGGCTGGCGCAGGCCAGGGCTTTGGTGATGTTGATGATGAGGTTGGCCAGCTTTACCAGCTCTACCAGGATTTGGCCCATATAGTTGAGGAGCGCTACGACCTGGCCTTGGGTGATGGCGCCCTCGTCTACCCGCAGGGCGCCGGCCCATACCAGAACCAGGGTCGCCAGGTTGATGAGCACATAGGTTACGGGGTTCATCAGCCCGGAGACGCGGCCTACAAACACCTGCAGGCGGGTGAGGGCGTCGTTCTCTTTTTCAAAGGCGGCGGTTTCTTCCTCTTCGCGGCCAAAGGCGCGCACCACCCGCACGCCGGTCAGGTTTTCGCGGGTTTTGCCCAGCACCTTGTCCAGGCCGGCCTGCACCTGCTTGTAGCGGGGCATGGTCCACAGCATGACGCCAAAGACTACCACCGCCAGCAGGGGGATGGCGATGGCGAAGATAAGCGCGGCCTTCCAGTCGATGGCAAAGGCCATGAGCATGGCCCCGAAAACAACAAAGGGCGAGCGCAGCAGCAGGCGCAGGGTCAGGTTCATGCCGTTTTGCACCTGGTTGATGTCGCTGGTCATGCGGGTGATGAGGGTGGGGGCCCCTTCTTTGTCCAGCTCGGCAAAGCCAAGCTTTTGGATGCAGCCAAAGAGGGCGCTGCGTACTTTGGCGGCAAAGCCTACGGAGGCTTTGGCGGCGAAATATTGGGCGGTGATGGAACAGGCCAGGCCGATTACCCCCAGGCCTACCAGCACCAGGCACATCTGCACCACGTAGGCTTGGTCGCGGTTTTTTATGCCGGTGTCGATGACAGCGGCCATGACCAGGGGCACCAGCAGCTCGAAGCTGGCCTCCAGCAGCTTGAACAGCGGGCCTAGGACGCACTCTTTTTTATAGGGGGTCAGGTATGGCAGGAGCCTTTTCACGCATGGATCCTCTCCTTTTTGTTTTTTATTTTTGCTCTGTGGCTTACTGGCTTGGGGTTGTGCATTTCTTCTTCAGTCAGCGCTTTTAACTTACGCAGGAATCCTTCGGGGCCCATCCGCTCCCATTGCTCGATTAGGGCTTCGGCGGTTAGGCGGCCCAGCGCGTGGCCGAACTCTACATTGAATGGGATTACTACCAGGATTAGGGGGATTAAGTATTCTAAAGAATCCTCTTCTAACTGCCTGATAATTTCTAGATAATCTTTGGCTTTGTAGGGCTCGTCGTAGTCGATCAGCTTGTACTTGTCCTCCGGGTGCGTGACCAGCCACCGCATAACCCTTGCAAATTCCCGGCATCTTTCTGCTTTATTCATTTTTATCGCTCCTTTTGTGAGAGGATTCTTTTGGAGTATAACACAAAAGGAAGCGCCATAGCGTACTGGCTGGTACAGTTATAAATTTTTTATTTTGGGGATGAAATGCTCGCTGCGCTGCGCGGGCCTCCGGCGGCTGGGGCTTCGCCCCCGTCCCCACTTAAGGCTCTGCCTTAAGAATCCGCCAAAGGGCCGGGGGCCCTCTGGACTCCCGGATGCGCAAACCGTTAGGTTCGTGGTTTTTGGGTCAAGCCTTTTTTCAAAAAGGCTTGCAGGGTGTGGGACAGCGTCCCACGGCCTTACGGCTTGGATAAGCGCGCGAAGTTGGCAAAGAGTTTTTTGGTGCCTACTTTGTCAAAGGCGATTTCCAGCAGGGTGTCGTTTGCCATAGGCGTGGCAGTGAGGACAAGCCCTTGGCCGAAGGTTTTGTGGGTGACCGTATCGCCGGGCTTGTAGGTGCCGGGGGCGGCGGGCTTCACCTGGGGCTTATACTGGGGCATAGCCGGCTTGCGGGGGCCACCCACGCTGGGCAGGGTGGGCGTTTGCGGGCGGGGCATATATTCCCGCGAACGGCTGCGCTGCAAAAGCTCGTCGGGCACTTCGTCTACAAACCGCGAGATGCGGTTGCGGTTGGTACTGCCAAACAGCATACGGGACTCCGCGTGGTAAAGGGACAGCTCCTCTTTGGCCCGGGTAATGGCCACGTAGGCCAGGCGGCGTTCTTCCTCTACCTGGGTGGGGTCGTACAGCACGGCATTGCCGGGGAAGATGCCTTCTTCCAGGCCCGGCAGGAACACCACGGGGAATTCCAGCCCTTTAGCGGAATGGATGGTCATGAGTACCACGCTGTCGTTTTCCTGGTCGTAGTTGTCGATATCTGTGAAGAGCGCCACTTCTTCTAAAAAGCCGGAGAGGGTGGCTTCTTCGCCGTTTTCCTCTTCGTAGCGCCTGAGCATGGAGGAAAGCTCCTGCACGTTTTCCCAGCGGCCTTCGGCTTTTTCGGGGTCGTCGGCTTTCAGGTAGTCGTTGTAGGAAATGGCTTCTACCAGTTCGCTATAGAGTTCGCTGGGGGGCGCGGCTTCTTCGTTTTTTTCTATGAGGCGGTCCATCATCTGCACAAAGCAGGCCATGCGGTTGGCGGTGCTGCGGGCTATGGCGGGGTAGTCCTCTACGTGGGAAAGCACTTGGTAGAGGCTTTCGCCAACCTGCTGGCCGATTTCTACGGCTGTGGCCACGCTTTTGTCCCCTATGCCCCTTTTGGGGGTGTTGAGGATGCGCGTTAGGCGGATTTCGTCCTCGGGGTTGTTGATTACGCTTAAATAGGCGATCATGTCCCGCACCTCTTTGCGGTCAAAGAACCGGTGGCCGCCGATGATGCGGTGGGGTATGCCCTGCTTGGCAAACATCCTTTCAAAAGCCAAGGACTGGGAGTTCATGCGGTAGAGCACGGCGTAGTCGGAGAATTTCCGGCCCTTCCCCACCCCCTCTAAGATAGCGGCGGCAATGCGGTCGGCTTCGTCCTGCTCGTTTTCGGCCAGGTGCAGCTTTAGCTTTTCCCCGGCCCCGGCGGCGGTCCACAGGGTTTTGCCCTTGCGCTCGGTGTTGTTTCCGATGACGGCGTTGGCGGCGTCCAGGATATTTTGGGTGGAACGGTAATTCTGCTCTAGCCGCACGACCTTGGCCCCGGGGTTGTCCTGCTCAAAATTCATGATGTTTTCAATGGTGGCGCCCCTGAATTTGTAGATGCTTTGGTCGTCGTCCCCTACGACGCAGAGGTTTTTGTGCTTTTGGGCCAGCAGGTTTACAAATTTATACTGGGCGTGGTTGGTGTCCTGGTATTCGTCCACCATGATGTACTGGAAGCGCTCTTGGTAATATTCCAGCACATCCGGCGCTTTTTCGAACAGGCGCACGGCGTTTACCAGCAGGTCGTCAAAGTCCATGGCGTCCGCGTCCTCCAGCCTGCGCTGGTAGAGGGTGTATGCCCGGGCTACTTGCCGCAGGCGGTAGTCCTTTTCGTTCAGGATTTCGTACTCCTTTGGCAAAACCAGCTGCTCTTTTGCCCGGGAGATTTCCCCCAGCACCGCCTTATGGGACAGGGCTTTCTCGGAAATGTCCAGCTGCCGCATGACGTCCTTCATGAGACGCCGGCTGTCGTCGGTGTCGTAAATGGTAAAGTGGGACGTAAAGCCCAGGCGGTCCCCGTCCCGCCGCAGCATGCGGGCGCAGCTGGCATGGAAGGTGGAGGCCCAGATGTCATTGCCGTCCTCCCCCAGCATGGCGCACAGGCGCTCTTTCAGCTCCCCCGCGGCCTTGTTGGTAAAGGTGATGGCCATAATGCGCCAGGGCCGGCATGCGGAGACCGAGAGCCGGCCCCGCACGTCGTCGGAAAGGGGCGCGCCGGACAGGTAGCTTTCGCAGGCGGACAGGTCTTCGTCTGTAAGCCCTGGCTGCAAAAAGCTGCTGGTGTATGCGGTGCCATAGCGTATCAGGCTGGCAATACGGTTTACCAATACGGTAGTCTTGCCGCTGCCCGCCCCGGCCAGCACCAGCAGCGGCCCCTGGGACGTAAACACCGCCTGCTGCTGCCTTTCGTTCATCCGGGAAAAATCTTTTTCCATGACCTTGCGGCGCAAGGCCAGCACTTCCTCTTTTATCGCTTGCATATATTCACAAAAGCCTTTCTAAAAATAGTGGTTTTTTCAAATCCAATCTTTGGGGGGCGGGCCCCCTGGGGCAGAGCCCGACCTTTATTTTACATGATTGTGCCGCCCAAGGCAACCAGGCGCAAAAGAAAATTTGAAAAAGGCGGCTTTTTCCGCTATAATGGGGGTATTGGATTTCTATCAACCCAGCTAAAGGGAGGCAAAAAATATGTCGGACCACCCCTTGAAAGACGCCGCCCATTGGGCCCAGGCCGCTGCCAGCCAGCCCCCGCCAGAATGGGAGGCCCTTACCGGCATCCCCTTGTACATGGACCAGGTGGTGCTGTACCTTACGGAGCAGCTGGCCTTCCTGCAGCGGGAGGGCGGGCCGCCTTTGCTGACGAGCTCGATGGTCAATAATTATGTGAAAAGCGGGGCTGTGCCCCGGCCGGAAAAAAAGAAATACAGCCGGCCGCACCTGGGGGCTTTGGCAGTGCTGTGCATGCTGAAGCAGGTGCTGTCTTTGCAGGACATACAGACCCTTTTGGCTGGCAGCGACACGGCCCAGGGGTTTTATGGCCTTTGCCGGGAGGCCCACCGCGCCGCTATGGAAGAGCTGCAAGCCCGCCTGGAAAAAAGCGCCCAGCAGGGCGCGGACCCCCGGCAGGAGGCTTTGCGCTTAGCGGCCGAGGCCAACGCCAAGCGCGCCGCCGCCGAGCGCATTTTGGCCCAGCTTGCCCAGGGGCAGGAGGAAAAAAAGGCAGAAAGCTAAGAAGGGGGCCGCGTGCCAGCGGCCCCCTTCTTTTTGATTTTTTTAGGAACGCCCTACCGCTTCCCGCAGGGCTGCGCAAAACTGGGTGATCAGCAGGCTCGTGTTGGCGTTGCGCTCTAGGTTTTGGCGGGCTTCCTCCGCCAAGCCCGGCAGCTGCGCCAGCTGCTTTACGGGCAGGTCCGCCAGGCGGTCCGCTGCCTCTGGCGCGCCGCCCAGCAGCGTCTTCCCGCCGCAGCGCAGCACCAGGGCATCCCGGAAGATGGTTTCCAACCGGGAAAGCGTTTGGCGGCAAAGCTCCCGGTCCTTTAGCAGCGGGGCGGTGGCCGCCAAAAGCCCGTGGGCCCCCCGGCCTGGCAAGGCTAGGGCAATGGCCTGGGCGGTTTCGGCTGCCCTTTTGGCCCCGCCGTTTTCCAGCTCATCCTGCATGCGGCCCAGGTTGCCCCCGCACAGGGATGCCAGCTTACGGGCTTCCTCCGGCGCTGTGCCGGTATGGGCGGCAAGCCACTGGGCGGCTTCCGCCTCTTCCGGCGGCATAAGCTGGAACGCCTGGGCGCGGGACCGTATGGTGGGCAGGAGCGACTGGGCCCGCCTGCACACCAGCAGGAACACCGCCCCCCGGGGGGGCTCTTCGATGAGCTTGAGAAGCTTGTTTTGGGGGGCGTCCATGACCCTGTCCCCAAAAGAGAGGATGTATACGTTGTAATCCGACTCATCCGGCATGCGCTGGGCGTCTGCCGCCAGCTCCTGCACCTGCTCTACGGTGATGGCGCCGCTGTCGGTCTTCCCCTCGACCACGCGTATATCGGGGTGCGAGCCCGCCAAGGCCCGCAGGCAGGAGGGGCACGACCCGCAGGGGGCCTTGGCTTTGTCCCGGCATACCAGGGCCTGGGCTACCAGCCGGGCAAGGGTGTGCCGGCCTGTGCCCGGCTCCCCCTGGAAGACGACGGCGTGTGGGAAACGCCCGGCGGCAAAGGCCCCGGAAAGGGCCGTTTTTACCCCGCTGTTGCCTAAAAAACCGGAAAGCTCCACAGGGGCTTAGACCTTTTCGAACCGGTCTACGTTCAGCACAAAGATGGTAGAGCCCCCTACTGTCACTTCTACCGGGAAGGAAGAGTACATGCCTACCTCCATGGTAGAGGTGCTGGGCACGATCTGGGTGCGGCGGGAGCTGTATTTGGAGATGATGCCGATTACATCGTCTACCTTCTCATCCTCTACGCCGGAGATGAAGGTGGTGTTGCCGGCCATTAAAAAGCCGCCGGTGGTAGCAAGCTTTGTCACCGAATAGCCGCCCCGGGTGAGGGCCGAGGACACGGCGCCGCTGTCATCGTTGCTGACGATTGCTAAAATCAATTTCATAGTAGACCAAGCCTTTCCCGGCCGGGTGCTTCCCGGCCTGCCTTTTATTGGTATCTGCCCCATACAGAGCACGGGCAGGGATATTATGTGAATCTATTATAGCATAGTACCGGGAAAAAAGCCAGCAAAATTTACAGTTTTGTACAATTTATATATGGCCGCGCTTTTTGGAGGGGCGCGTGGGCTGTTCCTCCCCGGCCAGGAGGCCCAGGGCCCGCGGGGCCAGCAGGAAAAGGGCCGCGATATTGGGTATGGCCATGAGGCCGTTAAAGGCGTCGCCCAGCTGGAAAAGCACATCCAGGGGCAGCAGGCACCCCAGCACCGCCGCCAGGGCCGATGCCGCCGCGAAAGCCGTGCGGCCCCGCCCGCCGGTCAGGTAGAAGAGGCCGCTGCGGCCGTAGCAGCACCAGGCCACGGCCGTGGCAAAGGCAAACAGCACCGTGCACAGGGAGACCGCCCACCGGCCCCATATCCCCATGGCCTGCTGGTAGGGGTAAAAGGTCAGCTGGGCCCCGGAGAGGCCCTCCCCTTGGCAGCAGAGGATGCACAGGCCCGTTACCATACACATGACTAGGGTATCCAGGAACACCTGGAAGATACCCATGTAGCCCAGCTGGACGGGGGCGCGGTTTTCTACTTCTTCGTAGGCAAAGGCTGAGCTGCCCAGGCCCGCTTCGTTGGTGAACACCCCCCGGGAGACCCCGGTCTGCATGGCCAGCACCATGCCCGCCGTGCCCCCGGCCCCGGCCCGCAGGGAAAAGGCGCTTTCCCAGATGGAGTACAGGGCCCCGGGGAGGTTCTCCCGGAACACCCACAGCACAAACAGCGAACAGCCCATGAACAGCAGGGTCATGGCCGGCACCAGCTTTTCGGTGATTTTTACCGCAAAGCCCAGCCCGCCCCAGGCTACAAAAAAGAGCACGCCCCCGGCCAGCAGCCCCAGGGCCCAGGGGGGCGCGCCCAGGTCCCGGCAGGCGGCGGAAAAGGCGTGCATCTGCACCATGTTGCCCATGCCCAGGGACGACAGGCAGCAGCCCGCCGCGTATATCAGGGCCAGGGCGCCGCCCCACCGGCCGGCCTTTTCTATGTACCGCAGGGCGCCGGTGCCCCGGCCCCCTGCTTTTTTGAAATGGGCGCACAGGTAGTTTTCCATGAACACGGTCATCATCCCCAGCAGGGAGGAAGCGCACATCCAGAAAAGCGCGCCGGGGCCCCCTACGGTGACGGCCGCCGCTACCCCTACGATATTGCCGGTGCCGATGGACCCTGCCAGCGCCGCTGTAAGGGCCTGGAATTGGCTGATGCCCTTTCCCTTTTGCTTGCGGGAGCCCAACGCCGCCTTTAGCCAGCAGGCAGTTTTGCGCACCTGGAAAAAGCAGGTCTCGTAAGAAAAATAAGCCCCTGCCGCTAAAATCAGGGCCAGTGTGGGCCAGCCCCACAAGAGCCTGCGCAATGCTTCGGCCATATGCTTTTCCTCCTTGCCGGGGCGTCAGCTGCCCAGCTTCATCTTTTTTTCAAAAAAGTCCTGGGAGCTTACCCCAGAACGCCGTAGGAAGCGGCCCAAGTCAAAAAGGGACTCGGGGTCACGGGTGACGCGGCATATCTTTTCTTCGCAGGAAAGCGTGCACTGGAACCCCAGGCTTTTTACGATCTCTGGGGTGGAGGGGCTTGCGGCCCCAAAGGGGTAGGCAAAGGCGGACGGGAGTACGCCCAGCTGCGCTTCGATCTCCTTTTGGGCTTTGCCCAGGTCTTCTTCTAACAGCTGCCGGTACTGCCCTTCCGATTCCCCTGGCCGCTTGCGCACCCCCAGCCGGGCCCCGCCGCTTTGGTGCAGGTCATAGCTGTGGTTCTGCACTTCTACCAGGCCGGATCTGGCCATTTCCCGCAGTTCTTCCCAGGTACAGTGGGAGTAATAGGCGTTTTCGTCCGGGGTGTCGGTATACAGGTCGGTATAGCGGCCTATGGGCGACAGGACGAATTTGCTGTGGTACTTTTGGGCTAAGGGGAAAGCGTAGAGGTAGTTGTTATAGTACCCGTCGTCAAAGGTTAGCAGCACGGGCTTTTCGGGCAGGGCGCCCCCTTGGGTGTAGGCGATCAGGTCTTCGATGAAAATGGTGGTGTAGCCGTGGTCTTGCAGGTATTTTAGGTCGCTTTCGAACTCATCTGGGGAGATAACGTATTGGCCGTGCCTGGCCTCGTCCTTTAAAATGGCGTGGTACATGACCACCGGCACTTCTACCCCGCCGGCGGTGGCGGCCGCGGCTATAAGGGCCCCGGCTCCCAGCAGCAGGCACAGGGTTATCAGACCCAGCATTTTTAGGTTAATCTTAACCAGGGCGAACAGGCCTTTTGATTTTTTCATATTCCCACCCCCTTACTATGTATAAGGGTACTGGGGCTGTTTTATGCCCCTGCCGGGAAGGGCCTTTTGGGACGATGTTTTGGCCTGCGGCAAAACCTGGGGGCCCTGCCCCCAGCCCCGCTTAGGGCTTCGCCCTAAGGACCTACAAGGGGACACGGTCCCCTTGACCCCTTTTTGTGCACGTGGGGGGCTGGGGCCGTGGGTGGGTCCAAATCGAAGAGCTTATAAACACATGCGATAACTTCGTAATTGTAATGCTTGCCTATTTCCTTCGTGACTTCCGGTGCCGCTTATGTTATAATAGGATGAATATGTGCCCGGAATATTTTGAAAAAGGAGGACGTTTTTGAATGGATATTTGCGGAAAACGTGAAATGGACTTATTGCAGCAGCTGGGGTTTACCCGCACGGCAGGCTCCCCGGAAGAGCTGCAGGCAGCTGAGATTTTGAAGGCCCAATGCGAGGCCTTGGGGGCGCCGGCTATTTTGCAGCCTTTTGAAATTGAGGACGCGGAGGTTACGGAGTGCACCTTGGAGATTTTGGAGCCTTACTGCCAAAGCTACCCGGTTACGGGCTATAAGTGCGCCCAGAACACCTTTGGCGACGGCTTGGAGGCGGAATTCCTTTACGTTGAGGACGCGGACCAGGTGAGCCTTTCTGCGGCCAAGGGGAAGATCGTTTTGGTTAATGGCTTTATGCGGGTGCCCCTTTTCCGCAAGCTGATGAAGGCCGGGGTGGCGGGCATCGTCACCATGGAAGGCGAGCTGCGGGATGACCGGGGGGAAACCGACCTTGCTACACGCAAGCTGCGCCGCACCCTGCGGGCCTTTGGCAATGTGCCTATGGCCCACACCCGCGTGCTGGACGCCTTTGACATGGTCAAGCGCGGGGCCTGCAAAGCCCGGCTGGTGCTGAAAAACACCTTGGTCGAGCGCACATCCCACAACGTCATCGCGACGGTGCTGGGTACGGAGAAGCCGGATGAGATCGTTTCTTTTGGGGCCCATTACGATTCGGTGGACTTTTCGAAGGGCGTGTATGACAACGGCGCCGGCTCGGTTATCAATATGGAGATCCTCCGCTATTTTGTGGAGAACCCGCCCCGCCGCACGGTGAAGTTTGTGTGGTATGGCTCGGAGGAAATCGGCCTGGAAGGCAGCTGGGCCTATGTGAAGGGCCACAAGGAGGAGCTTGCCGCCCACCAGCTGATGGTCAATGTGGACGTGGGCGGGCCTGTGCTGGGTATGGACAAGGTCACGGTGACGGGCGAGGAAAAGCTGGTGCATTTTGCGGAGTATATGAGTAAGATCTGCGCCCTGCCCGCGGCGGTCAGGCAGGGGATTTATTCCAGCGACTCTATCCCCTTTGCGGACAGCGGCATACCCGCTATCAATTTCAGCCGGGACGGGGCCCCTGGCGCTGCTTATATCCACAACCGCTTTGACACGCTTTCTTTCCTTTCCGCAGAGGCTTTGGAAAAGACTACCCGGTTGGTGCTGGAAATCTCCCGCGCTTTAATTAACGGCAGGGTTTTCCCGGTGGAGCGTACAGTCCCCCAGAACATGGTGGAGGAAGTGGAAAAGTATCTGTATAAGAAAGAGCTGGCCGAGGTGGCTGAGGAAAAGTAAGAGGGATTTCTTTATCTTACATTTGAAACGGGAAAGTTTCGTCCACCTTTTCAAAGGTGGTGGGGTTCTTAGGGGTTGCTGCGCCCCAGTGGGGCGCGTCCAGCAACCGACCGAGCCGGCAGGCGAGACGAAACCCCTGAGCCGCCGGAGGCAAGTCGCCGGAGGCTCTGCGGCGGTGGAGGATTTTGGGAAAATTTTGCAGGAAACTGGTTGCGGGTTTTGGGGTGCTGGTGTATAATCTGGATAGTATTTCCCTAATACTCCTGAAAGGAATGAGCAAATATGATCAATGTAACCGTGTGGTATGAGGCTGTAGAGGAGCGCGGCGAGCTGCGCCCCGAGTTTATGCCTGCCGGCATCCCGGAGGAACGCAAGGGGCATTTGGAGGCTTTGATCGCTAAGAATGTGGCGGAGATCAAAGAGGTGTACCCGGAGGGGCACTTGAAGACCCTGGCTAACCACCTGGCTAAAAACGAGGACATGAACGTTACCTACACCAGCCTGTTTGACCCTGAATACGGCCTGCCGGACGAACTGCTGGACAAGACCGACGTGCTGGTATGGTGGGGCCATATTGCCCACCACGCCGTGCCGGACGAGCTGGCTTATAAGATCGTGGCCCGGGTACAGCGGGGCATGGGCTTTGTGGGGCTACATTCGGCCCATTTGTCTAAGCCCTTCCGGTATCTGCTGGGCACCAGCGGCAACCTGATGTGGCGCGAGGTGGACTTTACCCGGGTGTACAAGATGAACCGCACCCATCCTATTGTCCAGGGCATCCCCGAGAGCTTTGAGCTGGAACGGGAAGAGGTCTACTGCGAGCCCTTTGACATCCCCAAGCCGGACGACCTGCTGTTTACCAACTGGTACCGGGGCGGCGAGCTGTTCCGCAGCGGCGCTACCTGGACCCGGGGCAACGGCAAGATCTTCTACTTCCAGGCTGGCCATGAGACCTTCCCCTCTTATCACAACCCCATTATTGTGAAGATTATTGAGAACGGCGTGCGCTGGGTCGCGCCTACCCAGTGGATTGAGAAGCTGGAAAGCCCCCGGATTGAGAAGTCGCCGGAAGAGCTTTTGAAGTAAGCTTTGCTTTTTAATCCATACAAAACAATCCTTACAAATAATCCATGCAGAATTGCCCCCTGGCTTTTTGGCCGGGGGGCTTTTGGGTTTGGCTTGGGGACAGGGGGCGGTGGGGCGTCTCTTTTTTTAGAATTTTTGCGGGGATGATGGAAATGGTTCTGGGGATATGGTATAATGTGTTCTGGCGAACACTTGGGCTCTCGTGCGACGCGCCCGCCCCCTGCTGTGCTGGGGTACCGGGAACTCCGGGGAGGGGTTATGGGAAGCTTCCCTTTTGCGGGCAGGCTGCGGGGGCTTTCGTCTGAAAATACAGAAAAAAAGGATCAACTAGGCATGATAAAAATTTTATTTGTTTGCTCAGGCAATACCTGCCGCAGCCCTATGGCCCTGGGGATTTTCCGCCAGATGGTGGCCCGGGCTGGGCTGGAGGGCCAGGTGCTTTGTCAAAGCGCCGGGCTTTCGGCAGTGGAAGGGGAGCCTGCCTCGGAAAACGCCATATTGGCTTGCCGGGAGCTGGGGGTGGATTTGACCGCCCACCGGGCCAGGCGGGTGTCGGGGGAGGAGATACCTGTATGGGATGTGTTTTTTACCATGTCCCAGACCCACGGGTATATTTTGGGACAGGCGGGGGCGCCGCCGGAGAAGGTTTATATACCGGGCACCATTGCGGACCCTTATGGGCAGGACCTGGCGGCTTACCGGGCCTGCCGGGACCGGCTGCGGGAAGAGCTGGAGGTTTTTTGGGACAAGCTGGTGGCTTATATGGGGCGGCAGCCCTTTTTGCCATGAGGGGCTTGAAAATTGCCCCTATGGAAGAGGGGCATTTGGACCGGCTGGCCCAGTTGGAGGCTTTATGCTTTTCGCAGCCTTGGAGCCGCCAGGCTTTGGCGGAAGAGCTGGGAAACCCCTGCGCTTGTTTTTTTACCGCTTTGGCCCAGGGGCAGGTGGCGGGATACGCCGGGGCCCACTTTGCCGGGGGGGAATTTTACATGGATAATCTGGCCGTTTTCCCCGATTACCGGCGGCAGGGGGTTGGCCGGGCGTTGGTGCAGGCTTTGGTGGGCTTTGCAAAGGAGAACGGGGGGGAATTTCTTACGTTGGAGGTACGGCCTTCCAATGCTTACGCTTTGGCTTTGTATGGCGGTTTGGGGTTTCGGGCGGTCGGCCGGCGCAGGGGGTTTTATACCCGGCCTGTGGAAGATGCTTTGCTGCTGCGCTTAGATTTCGTTTAAGGGCGCCTCCGGCGGCCAAAGGGGGAAACCCCCTTTGGAAACCCACGCTTCGCTTCTCGCGTTTTTTCTGAATTACGAGGAGTTGGGGGGCCGCGCCGGTAGGGGGATTTTCATTTGAGTTTTTTGGGAGGATGGTGACGGTTATGGTTGTGTTGGGGATTGAGAGCTCTTGCGATGAGACCGCGGCGGCGGTGGTGGAGGACGGACGGAAGGTTTTGTCTTCGGTGGTGGCTTCGCAGATTGAGAGGCACCGGGTTTTTGGCGGGGTGGTGCCGGAGATCGCTTCGCGGCTGCACAGCGAGGCGATTGTGGGGGTGGTGCAGGAAGCCCTTGCGCAAAGCGGCCGGGGGCTGGGGGATTTGGACGCGGTGGCGGTCACCTATGCGCCGGGGTTGATTGGCGCGCTGCTGGTGGGGGTGAATTTTGCTAAGGGGCTGGCCCTTTCGGCGGGGCTGGATTTGGTACCGGTACATCATTTGCGGGGGCATGTGGCGTCGAATTATTTGACGAGCCCGGGGTTGGAGCCGCCGTTTTTGTGTTTGGTGGCCTCTGGCGGGCACTCCCACATTGTGGAGGTGCGGGGGTATACGCAGTTCCGGGTTTTGGGCCGCACACGGGACGATGCCGCGGGGGAGGCCTTTGACAAGGCGGCCCGGGCTATGGGCATCCCTTACCCTGGGGGGGTGGAATTGGATAGGATCGCGGAGGCCGGCGACCCGGAGGCGTATAAGCTGCCCAGGCCCCGGGTGGCAGGGGCGCCGCTGGATTACAGCTTTTCGGGGTTGAAGACGGCGGTGGTGAACCTTCTGCACAACGCGGGGCAGAAGGGGGAAGATGTGGACATACCCGGGCTGTGCGCCAGCTACCGGCGGGCGGTGGTGGGCAGCTTAGTGGACACCTTTATGAAAGCGGCGGAAGAGACCGGCGCCAGGAAGCTGGCGGTGGCGGGGGGCGTATCGGCTAACCGGCTGCTGCGGCGGGAGCTTGCCCGGCGGTGCGGGGAGACAGGGCGGGAGCTCTATTTGCCGGAGCTGGGACTTTGCGGGGACAATGCCGCTATGATCGCCAGCCAGGGGTACTATGAATTTTTGGATGGCGTGAGGGCCGGGGCGGATTTGAACGCCTTTGCCAATGTCCCGCTGGATGCGGGGTTTCCGATGGAAAAGAAGGGGGATTGTTTATGAGGGTCGTGCTGCAGCGGGTCAACCGCGCCCAGCTGACGGTGGAGGGGTTGGCGCCCCGGAGCATTGGGGAAGGGCTGGTGGCTTTTTTGGGGGTCGTGCGGGGGGACACGGAAGCGCAGGCGGATTTTTTGGCGGATAAGATTTGCCATCTGCGGATTTTTAAGGATGAGGACGATAAGATGAACCGGTCGCTGCTGGATGTGGGTGGGCAGCTGCTGGTGGTGTCTAACTTTACTTTGGGGACGGATTGCAAGCGGGGGCGCAGGCCGTCTTTTGATATGGCGGCCCCGCCGGAATTGGCGCTTGCGTTGTACCAACGGCTGGTGGAAAAGGCCAGGGCGCTGGGGGTGACGGTGGAGACGGGGGAGTTTGGGGAACATATGCATGTGCTAGTGGAGAATGATGGGCCCGTGAATATTATCCTGGATACGGAACGGATAGGGAAATAGCTGTAGGAAAGATGCCGGGGAGCCATTACGCGGTCAAGGGGCGTTAGGCCCCTTGCGGGTCCTTAGGGCAGAGCCCTAAGTGGGGGTTGGGGGTGAGCGTCTGCCGGTGGCAGACAAGCTGCGAACCGACCGAGTCGGCAGACGAGACAGCCCCAAGGTCCTGCCCCAGGCGCGACCTTTGCGCCGGAGGCTCTATAGGCGTGAGGCGGGGTTTGGGGTGCAACCCCAAGGTCTTGGTATAGGTGCGGCCTTTGCGGCGGGGGCTCTAAGAGCTTTGGGGGGCGTTTGCTATGCGGCAAAATGTTCGCAGGTTGTGAGCAGACCGAGCTGGCGGGCGAGACAGCCCTTGAGGTCTTAAAGTCTTTTGGATATGCTATTTTTTCCCTTTAATAAAATATTATTTCTTTAGGAGGTTTTCTGTTATGAAAACGCTGGATCAGGCTTTTATGTCCCTGCTGATGGGAAAAACCGGCTTCCCTGAGGAAGCCCGGGCGGCTCTGCTGCAAAGCGCGCAGGCGGTGGAGGACGCGGGGCAGGCCCCGGCTTTGTGCCAGGCGCTGGACGCTTTTTACGGGGATGGCTTCTCCATTGAGAACGCGCAGCCGGCTGTGGCGGAAATCAGCGAAAAGGCGGGGATAAGCGCTTATACCGGGTGGATGCTCTTTTTGATGCAGGGGGCTAAGCGGGCTAAGGGCGACTATGAGGCAAAGGGCGTGGGGGAGGAAATCTTCTGGGCTACTTTTGCGGATTTGCGCTATAAGGCCATAGAGTGCAAGGAAAACCATGGGGTATGGGGCACTTTTGTGGCTTTTTGGTACCCGATTTTCTACTCTTGCGACATTGTAAAGCTGGGCCGGCTGGAATATGAAACCCGTGCGTATGACGGCCCAGCGTATGAGAAGGGGGGCTTCTCCTTGAAGCCGGGGGACAAGGTGAGGAGCATCCATATCCCCTCCAGCGGCGAGCCCTTTGACCGGGAGGCTCGTTTGGCTTCTTACAAGATGGCTTATGACTTTTTCCGGGAGGAGCTTGCGGGGGGACCCCTTGTGTGCGTGTGCCACTCCTGGCTGCTGTACCCGGGGTATAAGGCGGTTTTGAAGCCTACTTCCAACATTGTTAGCTTTATGGGGGATTTTGACATTGTAGAGGCTGAGGACGGCAATTTCTGCGACGCCTGGCGGGTCTTTGGGCCCCACCACAAGGACCCTGCAGCCCAGCTGCCGGAGGATACTTCTATGCGGCGGGCTTTTAAGTCCCATTTGCTGGCTGGGGGCAAGACCGGCGAAGCGCTGGGCATCCTTGTTTTTGACGGGGAGAAAATCGTAAACCTTTGATTTAGGCCCTTGGGGGCTTAGAGTCTGTTTTAAAACAGACTCTAAGGGCTGGGTGGGGGGAATGGCGGCGTTTCTCCCCCATCCCCTAAGGGCCCCACAAATTTTTGAGAAAGTCTGCGTTAAAAACCGCGAAGGGACCATATTTTATGAAAAATATTATTATTTCTGGTTTTTCCGATGAAATCACCCCGGATTTTGACCGGCAGCTGGAGGCTGTGCGGGAAATGGGGCTTACCCATATTGAGCTGCGCGCCGCTGACGGCGTGAATGTTTCGGATTTTTCCCCCTATAAGCTGGGGCAGATACGCGCTAAGCTGCTGCGGGCGGGAGTGAAGGTGTCTTCTATTGGCTCGCCTATGGGGAAAATCAGCATTGAGGACAGCTTTTACCCCCAGATGGAAAAGTTTAAGCGTACCCTGGACATCCAGAAGGAGCTGGGCGCGCCTTATATGCGCATTTTCAGCTTTTATATCCCCCAGGGCAGCCAGCCTCAGGCGTGGGCTGAGGAGGTCATGCGCCGCATGGCCTTCTTTACCCAGGAGGCGACCCGGTGGGATGCTGTGCTGCTGCATGAAAACGAAAAGGGCATTTACGGCGACAACGCCCGGCGGTGCCTGGATTTGATGGAGGAATTTTATGGCCCCCATTTCCAGGCGGTCTTTGATTTTTCGAACTTTGTGGAGGTGGGCCAGGACCCCTTGGAGGCTTATGGGCTGCTAAAGCCTTATATTGCTTACATCCATGTAAAGGACTGCCTGGCAAAAGAAAAGCGGGTGGTGCCCGCCGGACAGGGGGACGGCCATCTTCCGGAGATTTTGGGGGACCTGCTGGGCGGCGGCTGGGAGGGGTTCCTCTCGCTGGAACCCCATTTGACGGATTTCTCGGGGCTTGCCCTGCTGGAAAAGGACCCCAAGGAACGCCCCAAGGCCCAGGAGGAAGAGGGCCGGGCGGCTTTCCAGAGGGCTTTGGAGGCTTTGAAGACGGTTTTGGCGGGGATACAAGAGGGTTAAGGATAAGGAGGGCTGGCGGATGGAAAAGATAAAAAGCGCGGTAATCGGCTGCGGGGGCATTGCCCAGGTGCATGCCCAAGTGCTGGACGCTATGGAGGACGTGGAGATCGCCGCGTTTGCGGACATTTTACCCCAGCGGGCCCAGCGGATGGCGGAAAAGTACGGCGGCCGGGCTTATGAAAGCCTGGAGGCGCTGCTGGGGGCGGAATCCCCCCAAGTTGTGCACCTGTGCACGCCCCATTACCTGCACACGCCTATGGCTAAGCTTTGCGCCGGGCGGGGCATCCATGTGTTTACGGAGAAGCCGCCGGTGATCAGCTGGGACCAATGGGAAGAGTTTAAGGCGTTAAAGGACCAAGTACGGGTGGGGGTTTGCTTCCAAAACCGCTATAACCCCAGTGTGAAATTCCTGCGGCAGCTGCTGGACGGGGGGAAGCCCGGCAAGGTGCTGGGGGCCCGGGCTTTTGTCACCTGGCACCGGGAGGCCCCCTATTACACCGAAAGCGGCTGGCGGGGCAGCCTGGGCACCGAGGGCGGCGGGGTGCTGATTAACCAGTCTATCCATACTTTGGATCTGCTGGTACAGTTTTTGGGCAAGGCCGCGGAGGTGAAGGCTTCTATGGGCAACCACCATTTGGCGGGGACCATAGAGGTGGAGGATACCTTGGAGGCTTATATAGATTTTGGCGGGCCCAAGGCGCTGTTTTACGCTTCCACGGCTTATTGTACCGACTCCCCAGTGCTGGTGGAGCTGGCCTGCGAAAACGGCACCCTGCGCATGGAAGAGGAAGAAGTCATCCTATTCTGGCGGGACGGGAGCGTGGAGCGCCGGAGCCTGCCTGTGGATGGGCCGGTAGAAGGGGGCAAGTCTTACTGGGGGCACAGCCATAGGTTATGCATCCGGGATTTTTACCGCTGTGTGCGGGAAGGGGCGGCTTTCCCCAATGACATCCCTGGGGTGGAGGATACCATCGGGCTGATGCTGCAAATTTATGACAGGGCCCGGGGCTGAGGCCCTGCTTGCCCGGGCGGCAGGGCGTTTGTTGGATTGGTATGGGGCCCACGCCCGGCCCCTGCCCTGGCGGGACAACCCGCAGCCGTACCGGGTGTGGGTATCGGAGGTGATGCTGCAGCAGACCCGCATTGAGGCGGTGAAGCCTTATTTTGCCCGGTTTATGGAGGCTTTGCCTACGGTGGGGCATTTGGCCAGGGCCCCGGAGGACCAGGTGCTGAAGCTGTGGGAGGGGCTGGGGTATTACAGCCGGGCCCGCAGCCTGCACCGGGCCGCCAAGGACGTGATGGAAAAATACGGCGGGGAGATACCCGGCACGGTAAAGGGGCTGCTGGCCCTGCCGGGGGTAGGCCGCTATACGGCGGGGGCGGTGGCGTCTATTGCCTTTGGGGAGGACGCCGCCGCGGTGGACGGCAACGTGCTGCGGGTATGGTCCCGGCTGTTATGCCGGGAGGAAGACGTACTCTCCCCTGCGGTGCGGAAACGGGCGGAAGAAGAGCTGGCGGCGGCCCTGCCATCTGGTCGGGCTGGGGATTTTAACCAGGCCATTATGGAGCTGGGGGAGGTGGTCTGCGTGCCCCGGTCCCCACGGTGCGGGGGGTGCCCTTTGGAGGACATTTGCGAGGCCCGGGCCTTGGGGGTGGAAGGGTCGCTGCCGGTAAAGGCCCCGAAAAAGCCCCGGCGGGTGGAGAAGCGCACGGTGTTCTGGCTTACCTGCGGGGGGAAGGTCGCCCTGCGGCAGCGGCCCGGCAAGGGGCTTTTGGCGGGCTTGTGGGAGCCGCCCTCCTGCGAAGGCTGGCTTGAGGGGCCGGATGCCCTGGCTTTTTTGCAGGGCTGGGGGATGCGGGCAGGGCCTTTGCGGGCCCTGCCTCCTACTAAGCATGTTTTTTCCCATTTGGAATGGCACATGCACAACTGGGCCGCCCAGGTGGAGGCGCCTGGGGGCGGGTTTACCTGGGCCAGCCCCGGCCAGCTGGAACGGGATATGGCGCTGCCTTCGGCTTTTTCCCCAGAGCTTTTGGCTTTGGCGGGGATGGGGGCGGCTGTTGAAAATGTCAAATGATTGGGCCGCCGCCTTGACCTTTCCTGGGTTTTGGGGTACAATATGTTTGATACCCGTTTTATCTTTACCCAAGATTTAGGAGATTTTATGGCGCAGGAGAAAAAACAGAGCTTTATGAAAGGGGCGGCGATCTTGTCCGCCTCCACTTTGCTTGTAAAAATATTGGGGCTGCTGTTTTCCATCCCGCTGGCTAATGTCATTGAGCCGGGGGCTATGTCCTACTTTTACACGGCTTATGATATTTTTGCTATCTTTTTGATGCTCTCTACGGCGGGCCTGCCGGTGGCTGTGTCCCGCATGGTGGGCACGGCTTATGCCAAAGGCCGTAAAAAAGAGGCGGACCGGGTGTTTGGGGTCGCTTTTTGGCTGTTTTTCGTTATTGGGCTGGTGGGCAGCTTAGTCATGTTTTTCTGTGCCGACCAGATTGCCGGCTTTTACAAAAACCCTAGGGCCAGCTACTGTATTATGGCTTTGGCCCCTACGTTGTTTTTCCTGTCGGTGATGTCGGCTATGCGGGGGTACTTCCAGGGGCGCTCCAACATGGTGCCTACGGCTGTGTCCCAGAGCATTGAGGCGGTTACGAAAGTCATTATTGGCGTGGGGCTGGCGGTGTTTATTCTGGACCGGTACGACCCCTACAAGTGGGCGCTGGACGCTTTGGCCCGGCGGCCCGGCCCGACGGCCTGTATTTCCACGGGCATAAAGCTGGGGGCGGCCGCCCTGCAGAACAATGCCCAGATGTGGGCGGCGGTGGGGGCTATTACCGGCGTATCTGCCAGCGCGTTTTTGGGGCTGGGCTACCTGGTTTTTTACAAGCTGCGGCAAAGGGTGCGGGACCGGGCGGCGCTGGCTGGGGATATGTCCCCGGTTACCCCGGGCAAAGAGCTGCTTATCCAATTGGTGCGGTTTGCGGTGCCTATTACTTTGGGGTCCTGCTTTTTAAGCGTTTTGGATTCGGTGGACTCGGCTGTGATCATGGACCGCCTGCAGACGGCGGCGGGCTTTTCCCAGGACGCCTCGGAGAGCCTGCGGGCCATGCTGGGCCATGCCCGCAAATTTTTCGACCTGCCGGGGGCTTTTGTGATCCCTATTGCCAACTCCCTTTTGCCCGCCCTGTCGGGGGCTATTGCCTCCCGGGACAGGCGGTCTGTGGACACGATCTCCTCGGTCTCTATGCGGGTGACGCTGCTGATATCCATTCCGGCCAGCGTGGGCATGGCCCTTTTTGCGGAGCCTATCTGCGGCCTGCTTTTGGCCGGGCGGCCCGATGCCGCCGCCGCTACGGCCCCGTTGCTTTCGGTGATGAGCCTGGCTATTGCTTTTAACGGCACCTTGTATACGGGCAACGCTATTTTGCAGTCTTTTGGCAGGCCGGTTATGCCGGTGCTGAATATGGCGGTGGGGGGCTTTATTAAAATTGCCCTTTCGTACCTTTTGGCGGGCATCCCGGAAGTCAACGCTATGGGGTCTTCCATCAGCACGGTGGCCTCTTATTTTGTCATTATGGTGCTCAATTCCCTGTGCATCCGCCGCAGCCTGCCCAACATGGACAGCTTTTTAGGCATGGCGTTCCCGATCCTGCTTTCTGCTGGGGCTATGGGGGCGGTGTCTTACGGCTGCTATTGGGGGCTGTGCCAATTCCTCTCCCCACGGGTGGCTGTGCTGCCGGCTATTGTGGTGGCTATTGGGGCTTATGTGTTGTGCATTGTGGTTTTCCGGGCTGTCACCTATGAGGACGTTGTTATGCTGCCTAAGGGCGAGGCTTTGGCGCGGCTGCTGAAGGTCAAGAAAAAGCCACGGCCCCGCCATATGCGGCCTAAGCCTTCCCGCCCCAGCCGGCTGCGGCATGGCCGGTAATGGGGCCGTGCGGGCAAGCTTTATAAGATAAGCCCCTGGGGGTTATCCCAGGGGCTTGCTTTTTTATAGGTCGAACACCTGGCCTTCTTCCTTTACGTCCAGGATATGGGGGGCATAGGCCTCGTAGCCGGGGGTGGATTTGAAGAGGGGGATTACGGAGTAGTCCCCCCACATGTGCATGGGGAACACGTATTGGGCTTCGGCGGCCTGGAAGAAATACTTCATGCCCAGGTCGAAGTCGGTCTCCTGGCGGGGGTCCAGGGGTACAAAGGCTACGTCGATTTTCCGGCAGGCTAATACGCTGAGTTCGTCCTTGTACTGCTTGGTCATTTGGTCGTTTTGCAGGCGGGGGGCGCCGTCCCATACCCAGCAGTTTAAGTCCCCGGCGTGGTAGAAGAGCTTGCCTTCGCACTCCAGGAGGAAGGCCACGCCCGCATCGGTAGAGCGCAGGGTGGCAATACGCAGGCCGTCCATTTCGTAAAAGCCCCGGGGGCGCACAAAGGTGGCCCGGTCCTGCTGGCTTTCCGGCACCCGGCGGGCAAAGATGTCGTGGGACAGGAAATAGTGCACCTGCCGCCCCTCTGGGGCCAGGTTGAAGACCCAGGGGGAGAAATGGTCCTCGTGGCTGTGGCTGGCGAACACGTACAGGGGTTTATCGGACTGGGGCACAGCGCCCTGGAAATAATCGAAAAGCAGGCAGCAGGTTTCCAGCTCGACATGGTAACAGCTGTGGGTGATGAATGTAACCTTCATGTAAGTCCCTCCTGTTTGTTGTGGCTTATCTATGTGGATTATTTTTGGCAATGGAAGACCCCTGCCGCTTTCTGCCAGTAGGGCTCGGGGATGGCGGGGTAGGGTACTTTTTGGCCGGTGTCTTTTTCGTAAAGGGATTGGGCGTAGGGCGGCAGCAGGCCCGCCATGTTTTCACCGGTAAGCAGCGCGTGGGCTGTCATGGCGGACCATACGGGGGCCCGCTCCATGAGCCCTGAGGTGTAGAGCTCCTGCACGGCGGCCTGGACGTCATAGGGCACCAGGACGTATTCGGGGTACCAGCGGGGCGCGCCGTCTTCGGTGCTGTGCAGAAGGAGCATTTGGGCTTGGCCCGGGGTAGTAAGGGGGTAGCCTACAGAGCCTGCCCGGGCTATGGTCTTAGGCGTGGGGCCGGGCCCGGCTAAAAGGTACACGCCCATGCGGTGGGTGTGGCCGCAAAGGATGCACCCCTCTGGCAAGGCCCGCAGCTTTTCGATGGCGGCGGGGCTGCCTTCCGGCAGGGTGCCGGTAGTCTGCCAGGGTGCGCCGTGGCAGTATAGGAAGGGGGGGTGGCCGGGGAAATCCCCGCGGCCTACGTTTGCCAGGGTGCGGAACCAGGCCAGGTCTTTTGCAGACAGGTTTTCGTAGGTATAGAGCAGGGAGCCGGTGGCTGAGCCGTTTTGCCAGCCGGTAATTTTGCCGTCTGCGTAGGCGGCCATGTATTCTTCCCGGTTGCCGCGGATGAAGCGGCAGTCGTGGGAAGCGGCCCAATCGTAAAGGAGGGCCAGGGTCTTTTGGGGGTAGGCACAGTCGGAGATGTAGTCCCCCAGGAAGATATAGGCGCTTACGCCGCGCCTTTTTGCGGCTGCCAGGCAGGCGGCTAAGGCCAGGTGGTTGCTGTGGATGTCGCTTAAAACCGCCAGTGTCATACGTCCCACCTGTAGCCCAGGCCCCAGACGGTGATGATGTGCTTGGGGGAGGAGGGCTCGTCCTCTACCTTCATGCGCAGGCGGCGGATGTTTACATCGACAATTTTTTCCTCGCCTACGTAGCTGGGGCCCCATACGTGGCGGAGGATATCGCCCCGGGACAGGGCGGTGGCGGGGTTGGAAAAGAAATACTCCATAATCTGGAACTCGACCTGGGTAAGCTCGATGGGCTCGCCGCCTTTCAGGAAGGACCGGTTACGCAGGTTTAGGGAAAACTCCCCGGATTGCAGCACTTCCCGGATGGGGCCGCCCCGGCTCTCTGCGGCCAGGGCCACCCGGCGGTAGATGGCGTCTACCCGGGCCACCAGCTCGCTGGGGGAGAAGGGCTTTGTAACGTAGTCGTCGGCGCCCATCATCAGGCCGCTTACCTTGTCGATCTCCTGGGTCTTGGCGGTTAGCAGGATGATGCCAATGGAGCTGTTGCGGCGGCGCAGCTCTTTACACACGGCCAGGCCGTCGTGGGCGCCGGGCATCATAATGTCTAAGACCGCAATGTCAAAGGAGCCGTTTTCCTTGTCGTACAGGGCCAGGGCTTCGTCGCCGGTCTCGGCTTCAAAAATCTGGTAGCCGGCCCGTTCCAGGTTGATAACCACAAACTCACGGATATTCTGCTCGTCTTCTGCCACTAGGATTTTTTTCATACAAACCATTCCCCCATCTCTATTGCTTGTTTTGCCCCTTGGGGGGCCTTTTATCCCGTTATCATACAGAAGGTGCTTTTGACGCTTTCAATGGCTTCTAAAAGGCCTTCCTCTTTTGTCAACACCTGTATGCCGTAAACCGAATCGCCCTGGGCGGCTAAAAGCTCGTAGCCGCTGCCCTCCCCCCGGCTCTCCCAGGCGGGCTGGGTGAACACCCGGATATTAAACAGCGGGGACCCCAGCAGCTGGCGGCCGTCCTGGGCCCGGACCATTTCGGTGTAGGTGACGGTGCGGCGGGCGGTATCGTTAGAGGCCGAGACCCGGCCCCGCAGCCGCAGGGGCACCTGGAACCAATAGTTCTCCCGGGTATTCATCAGGGCGTACAGGGCCATACGGCGGCGGCCGCCGGGACGGAAGGTGTCCCACTCTACCAGGTAGCTGGTGGAGTCCAGGGTCACGTCTTCCGGCAGGCCGGGCAGGCGGGTGACGGCGGGCAGCTCTAAAAAGCCGTCGCCGTTGATATCACGGGAGGTAAAGGCTGCGGCGGCGGGGCGGGCAAAGGGGTTGCGGTAGTTTTCATCGTTTACCCCGATGGGGTAGTTGCGCATGCGGCCTTCTTCCAGCACAAAGACCTGGGTAGTCATGGTGCCGTCGGCCGTAGAGCCGTCTACCACCACCCCGCCCCATTCCCCAGTCAACTGGCCAAAGGCAATGGACGAGTACGTGGAAAGGGAATTGTCCGCCATAGCCGAGGCGGTTTCCTGGGGCTGGCCGGTGTCAAAGCTATACACACGGGCCTGGGCAGGCACGGGCTGGGCGCCGTCTTCGGGGGCGGGCACATATTTGTCGATGGTAAAGACCTCGTCGATACCGTCGCCGTCAAGGTCTGCCAGGGCCATTTCGCCGTAGACGCCCAGGGCGTATTCCCGCATTTCGCCGTCCTCGTAGAGATAGGCGTTGACAGCGGCCATGCGCCCGGTGGTGCCCGCAGTACTGCCCCAGCCTATAAGCACGCTGGGGGGGGCGCCCTCCCCCATGGAGCCAAAGCACACCCGGTCTACCTGGGTGGCGGTATTTAAAAAGGAGGACACGGCTTTCCACGCGCCGCCTTCTTTTGTTAAAAACTGTACCTCTACCCCCATGACGCCCGTGTCCTCTACCAGATGGAAGCCCAGGGCGTCCTCGCTGCCATCGCCGGTAAAGTCGTGCATGATGATAGCCGAACGGTATGTGCCGGTGCGGGGGTAGATAAAGGTGATATCCGGCTGGGAGCCTTGGAGGAGTTTATAGATGCTTTGCTGGTCGGCGTTGACCTTTGGCGGGGACATGAGGTTTTGGGCCGAGAAGCCGGTGAAGGAGCAGCCCGCCAGCTGGCATAACAGCAGGGCGCAGGCCAAAAGGGAACGGAAAATTTTTTTCATAGGCTTTCCTTTCCGGTCGGGTAAGACTACACTTATTATACCACGGAGGAAGGAACGTGGCAAGGCAGTATTTGGGAAAGGAAAGCCCTAAACTGCGTGTGCCTCCGGCGGCTTAGGGGTTTCGTCTCGCCTGCCGGCTCGGTCGGTTGCTGGACGCGCCCCACTGGGGCGCAGCAACCCCTGAGAACCCCACCACCTTTGAAGAAGGTGATCCATTCGTTTCACGAATGGACGAAACTTTCGCTGTTTGACATTTGCTGGGCGGGGGGATGTTCCCTATGGTTTTTGGTAGCAAGAGGGATTTTAGCTTTGACAAAGGGCCCCTTTTTGTAGTATTATGGGGGACGTTGGGAATCCGGGTGCCCGCGGGAAAGGCCGCGGCCGAACATAGGAATGGGGTGGGAATCCCCAGCGAGCCCGTCGCCGTGATGGCGGAGGGGCCCCTTTATATGCCACTGGCGCGGCTGCGCCGGGAAGGGAAGGGGGCGCCGTCTGACGCCTAAGCCGGAAGACTTGCCCGGAGGGCCGCACAGCTGCCGCGAGCGCCGGCGGGCTGTGCTTTGCCGTCCCTCCATGATTATTTTTTGAGGGGGCGGCGTGCCCTCTCGCAGAAAGAGGGTCTTTTTTATGGTTAAACGGACGAACGTAAACAAGTGGCTGGCCCTGGCGCTTTGCCTGGTACTGGCGGCGGGGGTCTTCTCGGGGTGCAAGGATGCCGGTACGGCGTCAAGCGCGGGGGAGGCTAAGGCGATTGCCTTGCAGGTGGTGCATGAGGACGGGAGTGTGAAGGATTTTGAAATCACCACCAGCAAGGGCACCCTGCGGGAAGCTTTGGAGGATGAGGGGCTTATTGCGGGGGAAGAAGGCGATTATGGCCTTTTTGTAAAAACAGTGGACGGGGAAACCGTCGATGGGGGCAAGCAGGAATGGTGGTGCCTGACTAAAGGCGGCGACATGTGGAACGACGGCGTGGATTCTACTAAGCTAGAGGACGGCGATGCCTTTGAGTTTACCTTTACGGTGGGCTATTAGCCATGAAAAGCATAACGGCCCTGTGCCGCATGGCCCTGTTGGGGGTGGTGCTGGCGGCTTCGAAAGAGGTGCTGGCGTTTTTGCCTAACTTTGAGCTGGTTTCGCTGCTTACTATCCTGTTTACCCTTAGCTTTGGGCGGCAGGTGGCGGGGGCTTTGGGGGTGTTCCTTCTGCTGGAAGGGCTGTTGTACGGCTTTGGGCTGTGGTGGGTGATGTACCTGTATATCTGGCCTTTGCTGGCGCTGGCCACCTGGCTTTTTCGCTGGATGGACAAGACGTGGCAATGGGCGCTGGTGGCCGGGGGATTCGGGCTGTGCTTTGGGTCTTTGTGCGCGTTGGTCTATTTGCCAATGGGCGGGCCCCGGGTGGCTTTTGCCTGGGCCGTAGCCGGGCTGCCTTTTGACGTGGCCCATGCTGGGTGCAACGCCCTGCTTGCCTTTTTGCTTTACCGGCCTTTGCGCCGGGCTTTAGAGCGGGTGGCGGCTATGGGGCCGTAATCTGTGGGATGGAGCCGTTTCCTTGCGGGGAAGCGGTTCTTTTCTTTCGTGCTGCGGGGGGTAGGTGGGGCAAATCAACAGAAAAAGATGTAAAAATGCCGAAAGCACGCATAAACGTAATGTTTTATGCGGCTTTCGGCGTTTCTTTCCTTCCTTTTTGTGGTTTTATGACCCCTCCCCCACGCCCCGCAGCCGCCCGAATCGCGGGCAAATCGCGCCCCCGTAAAAAGCCAGTCGGCGCGCGGGAAGCGCAGCGTGGGGGTGCAGGGGGTGTTTCACCCCCTGCGAAAAGGCTAGTAGAGCATGACCAGGTCTTCGCCGGCGGAAACGGAGCCGAGCTTTAGTACGCGCAGGCGGCGGGGGGAGTTGCAGAAGACAAAGGGCATGGCCAAGGAAAAGCCGGCTTGGGTTAGGAGGTGGGGGTCGAAGGTGAGGAGGGGGGCGCCGCGGGCTACGGTGTCGCCGGTGGAGACGTGGAGGTGGAAGCCTTGGCCTTGCAGGCGGTGGGTGTCAAGGCCAACGTGGAGGATGAGCTGCTCGCCCCGGGGGGTTTGCAGGCCTACGGCGTGGCCGGTGGTGAAGGCAAAATATACCTGGGCGTCGGCCGGGGACAGCAACGTGCTGGTGCTGGGCATGAGCAATACCCCGCGCCCCATGCGCCCCTGGGCAAAGCAGGGGTCTTCGCACTGGGACAGCGGCAGGGCGGTGCCAGAGACCGGGCTTGCAAATACGGTTGGGGCGGCCATGGGGAAGCCTCCTTTCAAGGGGCAATTTTTGTGGACTGTGGAATTATCTACCTGCATTATACAGTACGTATAATGGAATTGCAATAGGTTTTGGGGGTTTGGGGAAAAAGAAGCCCCCGCCGGAGTGGCGGGGGCGGGGTGGGGCTAGTTAAGTTTTGTTAATACGTGCGTCGACGTTTTTAGGTTCGCATGCCATATCGATTTTGATATTACCGTTTACGACTCTTACTGTAATGGTCAAGCTTGTAATGGTATTGTTTCTTGCATCTGATATACGACTTGCCTGGAAGGAGATAATAGATGAGCCACTCGGATTAGTCAATTTGTTAAAATCAAAAGCCATGGTGGATATATGTGTGCAATTATCCTTATCTTTATCAGCATAAAGAGGCTGAACCCCATTGGTACACTGTGCGATAACGTGCCTCATAGACACAGGCTTATCCTTTTCAGGAATGTTGGTTGCCATAGGATGTTTATCCATGTCATGGTTGCAAAGCGTGTGTAACCGATTATCTTGATCCAACTTTTGGTCGTAATAGTATAGAGGTTCACCAAAGTCTAAAACAAGCGTACCAGATATTTCTCCAGCGACCGGATCGTAATCCAAACCGGTGGCTGATTTTATCTGCGGACACTGAACATCTTGCAGTTCGATATCAACGGCACAGAAACCGTCACCGGAACCACTGGGGCTTTTACCAACGGCAACAAGGACATATTGTTGACCGGGGCTCATATTTAACGTATTACAATCAATTGTGTATCTCCCACCAGCGGGAATCGGTTGGGATTCTGGCGTTCGGCCAAATGCCGTTACACCACCGGTTTGCCCTTGGCCGCGCGTTCGTTGCGCAAGGGCATTTTTGTAGCTGTCCTCCTCCGTGTAAAGGTCATACAGCGACCCAGCAGAAGTAACACCATCCGATGCGCGTTCGTTTGTTCTCAACGCATCTAAGACCGTAGTTTTGGTATCGCTCGTGTACTTGTCTGTTGCAATTTCCTTAAAGAGATCGGTAGAGGCCAAACTTGCACCTTTAATGCTGTATTTCAGGGCAGCATCATCTCTCAGGAGCACCATATAATGCACATCGGCAGTCAGATTGCTCATAATGTTAACTTGGTTCTGCCCGTAGTTTGCCTCAATGATGGGCCGTACCACCTTTTTTGTTTTGAAGTGGTACACATGTGTATCCGAAAGCTTGTTGGCACTGCTGCGTGTAACCATAAAGACGTGATAGTCCGTGTCAGCATCTAGGCCTTCCCGTATAACAGCTGTGTTAGTACCATTATCACCTTTTATAGACCCTTTAATAATATTGTCTCCAAGTGCATTACCTGAAAACACCTGTTCATTTGTGGGGCCTTTTAGTGGGAGAAGATTCTTGAAATTGCTAGTTGTCTCGTCTGAGCCGTTTATGGGAAAATTAATAGAACTACTACTATCAACATGTTTATCTGTTATAACATTCCCATCCTTATCCTCTACAGTAACGCTGCCAGCTTTAACAATAACATAATAGACAGTACCCGGCCGTTCTAGCGAGACAGAAATTTCTACACCCTGGTCACCAGGCAGGAACGTGGGCCGGCCATTTGCAAATTTGGGGGCATTTTTATCTGTAAAATCTGCACGCAGAGTGAAGCCGTTTGGCGAAGAAATGTCTGTGATATCGCCGTTGCGGATGAGGGTATCCATTTCAGACCTGTCACATGTGTTGGAAAGGTTTGTCAGGGAGAAGCGTTCGCCTGTCAGCACGGAAACTTCACAGACAACGCTGTCGTTGAACGCATCACGGTCCCCGGCCAGGCCTACCTTTGTAAAGTGCAGGGCGTACTCGTATACGACGTTGTCTCGCAGGTTGTCATCGCCGTCGCCTTTTACTTCAAAGGGCAGGGTATTATTGGGTTTAATGGTCATCAAGCTTGCGCCGCCCTGGGACTGCGAATCGGAAAGGACTTTCCCCTCGCCAACCTTATCCCAGCCTGCTAGGGGGTCACTCTGCTGTATCCGGCGGTAAAGGTTAAAGTCACAGCTAATGTTGAACCACAGCATCATGTTCCACAGCAGGCCGTCTTCGGCTGAGCTGGTGGATTCTGGCGTGAGGGAGAATATCATATCGATATCCTCGGTTTTGCCTGTGCCTGTTGCCGTAGTAGGTATTACTGTAGGCTGCAGGCCGGTCTTGCCCAGCACCGCCAGCGACGACACCGTAGTAAACGTGGGCGACTGGAAGGGCGCGCGCATGGGGTTCTTCTGCATGGAGGCGTCGGTGATGTTGTTGGTGAACTCGAAATAATAGGTGGAGCCGCTGCCTAGCTCGTGGCCGGCGTCTTTATACGTTTCGTTTGCGCTGCCCGGGAAGGTGATGACCAGCTTGCCCTCGCGGTTAAGCTCGATTACCACGTTCTTATATATCAGCACATCATCGCTTACGTCGGTGGCGTTGCCGCCTATCATCTGGTACAGCTTGATGTTTTTCTCTAAGAATTCTATCAAGTTCTTTTCGGCTTTATCCCTCTCCTCCGAGGTAGAGGACGGGCTCTTCCAGGTCTGGTACAGCTGCAGGGGCTGCCGGCCGGAGGGGCCGTCCAGTATATTTTCGCTGAACTCTACCCGCACGTCAGCGTCGGCATAGGGCTGGGGCGGCACGGTGCCGGTGCCCGTATTGGGGGCCACGCGGCTAAAGGTGATCTCTGCCGTGGGCGGGGTATTGTCCTCGGTATAGACGGTAAAGTGCTTCACGCTTTCGGAGAAGTTGCCGGGGTTGGCCTGGTCTACCGCTACGTAGTAGAACTCGTAGGCTTTTTCGGACTTCAGGCCGTTAATGGTGGCGTTGGCGTTTGTATTGCCGGCTGTTTTGATGGAGCCCTTAAAGTCGCCGCCGGTGCCGTTGAACACCTGCATTTTGGCGTGCTCGCTCTTCAAGTAGCCTTCCTCGGTGCCGTCGCCGTACTGGGGGTCGTCCTGCCAGTTTTGGGGCTTGGCGGGGTACTCCCGGCCAGAGCCTACCTCTACCATGACCCAGTAGATGGTGCCGGGCTCATTGATAACGCCGGTAACGCCCACGCTGGTGGGGCCCATGGTGGTCTGCTGCATGTCGGTGACAAACTCCGGCGGGGTCTTGTCGCGGGTGGTAAAGGTCAGCTTGGTTATGCTGGAGCTCTTGATGCCGTCGGAATCGCAGAGCCACAGGTACAGGTCATAGGTGGCTTTCTCGTTAAGCTCCGTCAGGGGGTCCAGGGGCGTGGTCTGCCCCATGGGGATCTTGCCGTTGACGGGGAAGGTCTCGGTGCGGTTTTTAGCCATGCGGATGCGCCCATAGCCCAAAGCGTCGTCCAAGTTGGCGTAAGCCAGGAAGTCGTTCTGGGTGGGGGGGGTGCTGCCCTGGGGGTAAAGCACGTAGTACAGGTCGCAGCTCTTGTTGGCCATTACGGTCACGTCAGACTCGTCGGTCTCGACCACGCTCATGTAGGGCTGGGTGCTAAAGGCCGGCACGATGTCGTCGGGGGTCTCGAAGCGTTCGCTGTACACAGGGCTGATATGGCCGCGGGAATCTACCAGCACGGCAGAGACAAAGTAGGTGCCGCTGGCGGTAAGGCCTTTCAAGCCGTCGGGTATGGCGAAGTCTTTATTGGAGGACTCGGCCGGGTAATTGCCGGAAAGCAGGAAGCCATCGCCATAAGAGGGGGACATCAGCTTGTGCTGGCCCTCTTCGGTATCGGGGATGGCGCCCACGGCGGCGGTGGTAAGGCCCCAGTAAATGGTGCCCTGCTTATTGGTGGAGTTGATGCCGTCCGCTGTTGTGGGGGCCACGTTCTCTACCTTGGGGTAGCCGCTCAAAATCCGGGGCTCCTCTGAGAACTCCTGGGCCTGGGAAGCGTCCATCTCTTCGCCGGAGATCTCGCCTTTCAGGCCCGGGCGGATGGTGATCTTATCAGGCAGCATGGTGGTGCTGGAACCCTCGGAGTTGATTACCAGGTGGTCAATGTCCCCAGAGCCTTCTACGGACGTGCCCACGTCCAGGTTAACCTCGTCGGCAGAGGCGTTGACCTCCAGTACGAGCTTGGAGTTTGTGGCCTTTTCGTCTATGGTGACCTTAGAGGCCTGGGCGTCGCCTAAGATCAGCGTGGAGTCCGGGGTGCGGTTGACCACGTTTTCCAGGTTGCCGGAAAGGGTGAAGCTGTCGCCGGGGTTACCCTCTAAGGAAACATTCAGGATGCCGTACTGGTCCCGGCAGCCGTCATCTAAGAAAGCGTTGGAGCGGAAAAGGCCGTTGGTGATATGGGTGCGGCCCTCGGTGCGCACGGAAACATACTGGTTGGTGGGCGCGTCGATGATCAGGGTGTTGGTGTCTACGCCCCGCAGGATCACGCTGTTCTGGCCCAGCTCGCTGGAGCCGCCGCCCGCCACCACAATGCGCCCGCGCACCTGGACGTTTTCCAGCACTACATCGCCCAGGCTGATGCCGCCGCTGATGTACAGGTCGCCGGTAATGATGGTGTCTTTTAAGACGACATTGGTGCAGTTAATGGTCACGTTGCCGAAAACGCCGCCGGGGGCATGGGTGCCCGGGGTGTTGATCAGGGATCCGATACCCACGCACATCATCTTGATGGCTTCGCCGCGGGTAAGGTTCTGCATGGGCCGGCAGGAGCCGTCCTCATAGCCGTTGATGATGCCGGCACGGATGGCGGCCTTTACGTAGCCCCGGCTCCAGGAGCTGAACTGGCGGCCGTCGGTAAAGTCGATGATCTCGCCGGGGATCTCGTCCATGCGCATGGTGCGGGCCAGCAGGGTAATGGCCTGCTCGCGGGTGATGGGGGCATAGGGCTCGGCCGTGGTATCGGACGTGCCCTGGAAGATGCCCGCGGTGTATGCCTTATTGATGTCCTCATAGAACCAGTCCCAAGGGGTTACATCGGTAAAGGGCATGGTGCCCATGTCGTTATAGCCGTAGGCCCGGTTCATCATGGCTACAAACTCGGCGCGGGTGATTACGTTGCCGGTGTTGTAGTTGCCATTGCCGTCGCCCTTTACCACGTCCCAGCTTACCATCTTATCGAGATAAGGGGTGAGCCAGTCCGCCGCCGAGGCGGACGGGGTGGGCAATACGGGTACGGAGAGTGCCAGGGACAAGCAGAGCAGCAAGGCCAGCACTCGTTTGCCAGTACGTTTCAGGATGTTCATAGCGGTTACCTCATCTTGGTCGTGGCAGGGGGGCCTGCCGGTTTTTTCGGGCGGAGCTCTTTGTGCTTTTATCCCCCCTGCGGCCCGGGGCCTGCCCGCGCCCAGTGAAAAGGGACGGGCAGGCCAAGGGCCAGAAGGGGGTGCAAACGCGGAAACCAAAGCGCGGGGCGGGGGCGAAAGCCCCCCTTATGACGCCTGGTTTTCGCGGATATGCCGGATTTGGGCGCGGAAGACGGCCTCGCGCACGAGGCTTTCTTCTTCGTCGATCATGTCTACAAACTTGGCGGCGTACAGGATGTATTCGCCGTTGCTGCCGCCTTTGCGAAGGACCTGGCACTTTACCAGCAGGGGTGCGGTGCGGGTGATGGGTATGACGACCTCTACAATATCCCCCGGCTGGAAAGCCAGGGTGCAGTAAAAGGAGATGCCGCCGCCGGAAAGGTCGTTGGCCCGTATGGCCGCCCGGGCCCGGGAGGGGCCGGACAGGGGGTAGCAGTAGCTGGTAAAATCTACAGGCATGCGCAGGTTGGTGCGCACGCTTTCTTCTTTTAGCTCTCGCAGCGTGGTAAAGGTTACCACGTCGCCTTCGTCGCAGTCGATTACCCGGCCCAATATGGCGGGCTGGCCTTCTTGGGTGGGCACCACCTGCAGCTTATTGGTGCGCAGCACCTCTTTTACGCTGCCTTCGGTGATCCTTACCTTCCACGTGGTTTCCTGCTTGGATTCCAGCCGGCCTTTTGCCAGCACGCGGGACATGCTGTCCATGAGCATGCAGTCGGTGGTGTCTTTTTTCTTTTTACCAAAGATCATGGTGTTTCCTCCTTTGCCTCCTCCCCGGGGGCAGGCTGGGGTGCCGCCTCTTCAGGAAGGGGGGGCTGGGCCTGCCGCCGGCCCCGGGTGGGATCGCCCGGGTCGAAATTCAAAAAGTATACGTAGATCTCTACCACCGCCCGGTACAGCTCCTCCGGGATCTCCTGCCCCAGCTCCAGCTGGGAAAGGATGGTGGCCAAAGAATTGTCCTCGTAAATGGGTACGCCGCTTTCGCCGGCTACGTCCACAATCCGTTCCGCCAGGTGGCCCATGCCCGCGGCCACCACTACGGGGGCCTGGTCCATAACGCCGTACTGCAGGGCCACGGCCCGTTTGGCGGCGGGGCGGGGGTCCGGCTCGTTAGACCTTGACATCGACACCAGTCATCACCCTTTCAAATAATTTTGGGAACGCGTCGGAAATCTTCAAAGCCCGGCGCAGGGGGCCTACCCGGATATCCCCGGCCCGCAGGCCGTTGCGTTCCAGGATATCCCCCAGGGAGCGGCTGACCTCGCCGGAATGGGCGGCGACGCTCTCGGGGCAGGCCACGTTCATGGAGGTGCGGCCCCCGCCGCTGTCGATGAGCAGGTCAAAGGCCCCCAGGCCTTCTATGTCCATTTTGATCAGGATGCGGGGGGACGGGGCCTGCCCGCTTTGGCCTTTGTCCTCATCGGGGTCTACCCACATTTCGGAGAACACCGCCTTGTCGTCCCACTGGAAGGGGAGCAGCAGGTGCTTTAGGGGCATGTACACGCTTTCGTTTACCAGGATGGAGGCCATGATGTTTTTTAGGGCCTCCTGGGTCTGCATATTGGCTTCGCCCCCTAAGGCCCGGCCGGTAAGCTGGGTAAGGTGCTGGGCAAAGCGGTCGGTCCCGGCGGCTTTCATAAACTCTGTGTCTTTTAAAAGGCGCAGGATGTCTTCGTCGGAAAGCTTATCCAGGTCACCGGGGAAGATGCCGTAGCCGTTTAAGTGGCGGAAGGCCGCTATCATTTCCGGCTCGCTGCCGTTTTCGTAGCGCACCATGTCCAGGGTGAGCATGGAAAGGAGGGTGCGGGCCCGGCCGTGGTCGTGGGTGGTGCTGACATAGTTGGAGATGAGGGGGAACACCTGGTCCCGCAGGAGCTGCAGGTTGCCCTGGCGGTCCCCGGCGGCCACGCCGTTTTCCATCTGGGCGGCGGTGTCCAGCAGGCGGCTGGACCAATGGGAGGGCAGGGACTGGGTCATATCGTACAGGGTGCGCACCATGCGGCCCTCTAAGTGGCCGGTGGAGGAATAGTCGCTGTACTGGCGCAGGAACTGCAGGATTTCTGTGCGGAGCATCTCAGACCCGGAACGGTTGTAGGCCGTGCGCAGGGCCTGGAACAAGGCGCCCCCGAACCGGCTGCCGCTTTGCAGCTGGCCCTTTAAGAACTCCATGAGCTTTGCCTCGTCCATCTGCATGTATTCCAGGAACTGGGCCATTTCCACCGCCAGCCCCTCGCTGATGCCGGAGCTGACCTGCAGGCCCCGCCCCAAGATCTGCAGGAAAGCGGTGGCTGTGTCCGGCGCGTTGCGCAGGCGCTGCACAAAGGTGAGGAAGTTGGATTCATACCGCAGATGCTGGGACCGCACGGCGTCCCCGGCCTGCTGCTGGTCGGTGCGCTGGTCGGCCCTGGTTACCCGGGTGGGGTCCACCACGTTCTGGATATTGGTGTCCCGGGGGGTAATGGGCTGGCTGCGGGCCCCTGCATTATCATAATTGGGCACCGGGTTGGTTGGTCTCAAGATTTCGGGCATGGTATCGACTCCTTGGCGCAGAGGGCCGTTTATCCGCCCCGCGCATAGTGGTGCGCAGGCCCCCTCGGCGCTTTTTTGCGGCGCCCGGCGGTCTGCGTAGTTTTTACGGTTTTTACTTGGGTGGGCCTCAGGGCCCTGCCCTGAGAACCCGCTTAAGGGGCCCCGCCCCTTAAGGATCCCCCGCTGCGCTTTTCGCGGTTTGGGCTGCCTGCGGGGGGCCGCCCCCTGCCCGCGCCGTGGGGCGGGGTGTGGGCCTGGCCCTTTTTATAATGTTATTTATTGCACAAAGTCTTATTTTCCATAAAAGACTGCCGATTAACTAACTAAGGGAACCGCGTTTTTACGCGGATGCGCCCCCGTGAACGGGCGGCCCCGGGCTGCCTGGGGTTGGATCTACTGGCTTTGCAGGTCCCGAATTCTATTACAGAAAAGGTGGAAACGATATGGGCAACGATATGATGGAAGCTTATTTGTATGAAATGAATACGCTTCTCGAGCAGCTGGACGACATTGTCCTGGCCGCAGAGGAGGCCAAGACCTTCTCCCAGGAAGACGTAAACGAGATCTTCCGCATCATGCATACCTTCAAGGGCTCCTCTGCCATGATGGAGTTTAACACCCTGATGACGGTGGCCCACCGTATAGAGGATATGTTCTTTATCATCCGCGACAAAGGCATGGATGTGGTGGCCGAAAACCTGCGGCCCGAGCTCTTTGAGCTGGTCTTCCATTCCATCGATTTCTTCCGCGGGGAGATTGAGAAGCTGGAAAATGACCAACCTCTCACAGAAGATATCGACAACATATTGGCGAATATTAATAGGTTCTCAAATAAAATTCAAGGCAAAGAGGCTGAAGAGGCCGCGGAAGAGCCTGCCGCGCCTGCCGGGGACGCCCCCTCTGCCGGCAGCGAGGAAATGTTTGGCAGCGACGAGTTCCCCTATGGCATCCGGGTCTTCTTCCAGGAGGGCTGCGGCATGGAGAACCTGCGCTCGTTTATGGTGCTTAACGCTGTGCGGGACCTTTGCGAGCCCGGACAGATGGACTGCTGGCCCGCCGACGTGGAGACAAACCCCGACACCGCCTCTTTTGTGGCGGAAAAGGGCTTCTTTGTACGGTTTGCCACCCCTGAGCTGCGGGATTTGGCCCTGCCCCTGGTAGCGGAGACGGGCTCGGTACAGGAGTACACCCCCTTTGACCATGTGGCCGCCGCGCCCGCGCCCGCAGAGGCCCCGGCCCCCGCACCCCAGAACGAGGTGCAGGCCGCCCCGGCTGCGGCCCCGGCGCCCGCACCCCAGGCACCGGCTAACGGCGGCAGCAAGCAGCCGCCCCAGGCTCAGCACAACAAGGAGAGCTTGATCAGCGTAAACCTTTCGAAGCTGGACGAGCTGCAGGCGGTTGTGGGCGAGATCGTGATTACGGAGTCTATGGTGACCGCTTCGCCGGATTTGAAGGGCTTGAAGCTGGACAGCTTTACCCAGGCCGCCCGGCAGCTGCGCTCCCTTACGGACCAGCTGCAGGATGTTTCCATGGCCCTGCGCATGGTGGCGGTTTCCGCTACGTTCCAGAAGATGCGCCGTATTGTGCGGGACATGAGCAAGAAGCTGGGCAAGGAAGTCACCCTGACTTTGGAGGGCGAAGACACGGAGGTCGACAAGACCATTGTGGACAGCATTGGCGACCCCATTATGCATATTGTGCGCAACTCTATGGACCACGGCATTGAGGAGCACGTCGAGGACCGCATCCGGGCCGGCAAGGACCCGGTGGGCAATATCACCCTTTCTGCCCGCCATACCGGCAGCGAGGTTATCATTCAAGTTATTGACGACGGCCAGGGCGCCGATGACGACGCTATTTTGAACAAAGCTATCCGCCAGGGGCTGGCTGCCCCGGGGGTGGATTACTCCCATAAGGATATTTTGAATTTCCTGTTGATGCCCGGCTTCTCTACCAACACCGAGGTTACGGAGTTCTCCGGCCGCGGCGTGGGTATGGACGTGGTGAAGTCCAACGTGGAGAGCGTGGGCGGCACGGTTACTATTACCAGTGAGAAGGGCCACGGCATGACTACCACGCTGAAGATCCCCCTGACCATGGCCATTATGGACGGCATGGAGGTGAAGGTGGGCCGGTCTACCTTTACGGTGCCTATCCAGAACATCCGGCAGATTTTCCGCGTTACGGACGACCAGATCATCCACGACGCCGCCCGGGGCGAGATGATCGAGATTATGGACAATTTCTACTCCATTGTCCGGGCCAAGGAGTTCTACCAGATGATGGACGGCGTGGACAGCTTTGGCGACGGCATCCTCTTGTGGGTGGAAAGCGGCGATACCTCCTTCTGCCTGTTTGTGGATGAGCTGATCGGCGAGCAGCAGGTGGTGGTAAAGCCCCTGCCCGGCTATGTTACCGACTTTGGCATACGGGATTACGGCGTGGGCGGCTGCACCATTCTGGGCGACGGCAGCATCAGCATTATCCTGGAGGTTTCCAGCATCTACGCTATGGCGCAGAGCTATGCACATTAAGCGCGGCGCTTTTTGATATTTCGATGCCCGCAAATCCACAAGGAAAGGACTTGACTAGTTATGTCTCAGGAAAATGGCTTGTTTGCCCGCAACGACGAACAGCAGGCGGCTACCGATGACCAGGTGCAGGTGGACATGGACAAATACCTGGTGGTTTCTTCGGCCGGGGTGCTGTATGGGGTGAAGACCCAGTACATCAACACCATCCTTACGGAGATTTCCATTACCTGGCTGCCTGTGCTGCCCCAGCACATCCGCGGGGTAATCAACCTTAGGGGCGCGGTGGTGCCTATTTTAGACTTCCGGCTGCTTTTGGGCCAAGAGGCTGGGGAAAAATCCTGCACCATTGTGCTGGAAAAGGACGGTACGCAGATCGGCATTATGGTGGACGAGGTGGACCAGACGGTGGACATCGAGCAAGGCCACATCCTGCCCGTCCCCTCCCAGCAGACGGCTGGGGAATCTAAGCTGGTGTCCGGCATGTGCACCCTGCCTAACCAGAACGGCACCCTGATGGTGCTGGATTGCGAGCCTTTGTTCCATGGCCAGCTCTAATGCAAAGGCCCCCGGCGCCATGGCCATTTCCGAAGCTGACTTCCACCGTCTGGTCAACTTCGTCAAGCAGAAGTACGGCATAGACCTCCACGAGAAAAAGCAGCTCATCACCAGCCGTCTGGCTGGCACCGTGAAGGGCTTGGGCTTTAAGGATTTTACCGAATACGTGGACTACCTGCTGAAAAGCGGCACCGGGGATGATATCAACAACCTTTTGTCCCGTCTTACCACCAACTATACCTATTTTATGCGCGAGGTGGAGTCTTTCGACTATTTTACCGGCACCATCCTGCCTGAGCTGGTGCGGGCCCACCAGCGGGACAAGTCCCTCTCCATTTGGAGCGCGGGGTGCTCCTCTGGTGAAGAGCCTTACAACATGACTATGTACATGATGGATTACCTGGGCCCCCAGTTTTCCCAGTGGGACACCCGGATTTTGGCCAGCGACCTTTCTTTGGAGGCGCTGAACAAGGCCAAGGCCGGCGTGTACCAGCTGCCCGACACCATCCCCCAGAAGTGGCGCAAGCAGTATTTTGTGCCGGTGCGGGAAAAGGCCGGGTCGTATACCGTTGCCCCTAGGGTAAAGGAGAATGTGCTTTTCAGGCAGTTTAATTTGATGGACCCCATCCAGTTCCGGCGTAAGTTCGACTTGATTTTTTGCCGCAATGTGATGATCTATTTTGACCAGCCTACCAAGGATGCCTTGGTGCGGCGGTTTTACGATGCTACCGTACCCGGCGGGTACCTGGTTATCAGCAAGGCTGAGAACCTTTCCCCGGACACCCCCTACCATCGGGTGGCCACATCTATTTTCCGAAAAGTATAGCCACAGGCGCAGCGCCCACAGCCCTGCCCGCCGCCGCGCGGGCCAGGGCAGGCGTGTTGCGCTTTTTGGTGTTTTATAAAGCCAGCAGAAAGTTAGGAGGTAGTAGGATGAACATGGTGGGAAAGAAGATCCGTGTGCTGGTAGTGGATGATTCCATCGTGGCCAGGAAGACCATTATCGACGGACTTAGCGCCGCCCCGAATATTGAGGTGGTGGGCTATGCTATAAATGCCATGGACGCACGGCGGAAAGTGGAGCAGCTGAACCCCGACGTGATGACCTGCGACGTACAGATGCCCGGCATGACGGGTATTGAGTTTTTGAAAAAGCTGCTGCCCGAACACCCCCTGCCCGTGGTGCTGGTGTCCTCTTTAAACCTTAAGGTGTTTGACGCCCTTCACGCCGGGGCCGTGGATTTTGTGCGCAAGCCCGACGGTGTAAAGAGCCGGGAGACCTTTGTGATGTCCCTGGTGCAGAAGGTGACGGTCGCCGCCCATGCCCGGGTGCGCCGCCCCCAGGCTGTAAAGGAGCCGGAGGTTGCTGTGACCCCTTTGGCCCAGCTGGCTGGGGCTGCGCCGTATATTATTGGCCTGGGGGCTTCTACGGGCGGCACAGAAGCTACTTTGGAGGTTATGAAGCGCTTGCCGGAGGATATCCCCGGCATGGTAATTGTACAGCACATGCCCCCGGGGTTTACCAAGATGTATGCCGAACGCTTGAACCGCCTGTGCCGCATGGAGGTGCGGGAGGCGGTCAACGGCGACCGGGTCCAGAAGGGTGTTGCTTTGGTGGCCCCGGCGGATTTGCAGTGCCGCATCAACCGCACCCCCGCGGGGGAGTATTATGTCAGCTGCACCCAGGGCGAGCGCGTTAGCGGCCACAGGCCCTCGGTAGACGCTTTGTTCCATTCTATGGCGGAAAATGTGCGCTGCAAGATGGTGGGGATTATTATGACCGGCATGGGCGCCGATGGCGCCGCAGGCCTTTTGGCCATGCGCAAGCGCGGCGCCTACACCATCGGGCAGGACAAAGAGTCCTGCGTGGTTTACGGCATGCCCGGTGTTGCCTATGAAAAAGGGGCTGTCTGCGAGCAGGCTTCTTGCGAGGCCATTGCCGGGGTACTGCTCCGTCGCCTGCGCATGGCCGGTGCGTGAGCCTCCGGCGGCCAAGGGCTCTGCCCTTGGAACCCGCCAGGGGGGCTTCCCCCCTGGACCCCACGCTTCGCTTCGTTTTGCCTTTTCTTTGCCCCCGCAAGCGGTATGGCTTGCCGGGGGTTTTTGTTTTGCTTTCTTTCGCCCTGATATTTGCTTATGGAAAGGGGAAAAATAGGGCTGGCGGGAGATAATTGTTGGCCTGGGGCTTAATTTTTTGGGTCCCTATCCGATGAATTATATAGGAAGATACGAATTATCACGAGACGGCGCGGGCTTCCTAGGCCTCAGCCTTTTGAGAAAAGAGGGACAGTTATGATCCAGTTTAACGGCATTGCCCCTGTAGGCGGTCCAGTTCGGGCTGGGCGGGCCAGGCCCGCTGCGGCGGCGCGGGTAAGTACCCCTGGCGGCAAGTATGACCAGGTGACCATCAGCGCCCATGAGAACGACCCCTTTATGATGGAGATGAAAAGCCGCATTGCCCAAGATGTGCGCACCGCTACTACCACCGGGGAGATTACGGCTTTGCACGACCAGGTGCAGGCTGGCGAATACAAGATCGACGCCGGGAACATTGCCCGGAAAATGCTGCTTTTGGGGGAGGTTTGACCTGTGAGCAAGCCCCATGGCGAGTTTTTGAAGCTGTTAGGTGAGCTGACCTCTACACTGGACCAGCTGGCCGGCATTGCGAAAAGGAAAATAGAGTGTACCAAGCAGGGGGATCTGGTGGAGTTGGACCAGTGCATGCGCCAGGAACAGGTGCATGCTTTAGCCTTGAAAACCCTGGAAAAAAGGCGGTTGGGGCTTTTGCAGGAAATGGGGCTGCAAGAGGTTCCCCTCAACCACCTTTTTGAGCATTACCCCGATGCCATGCGGCTGGAGGCTAAGGATGCCGTAGAGGCTTTGCTTACCCAGTTTACCCGGTACCAGAGCGCGGCCGACGCCGCCCATACCTTGATGGAGCGGGCTTTGCGGGACATTGAGAAGATGATGCCGGAAAACGCCCCGCCTCCCACAGAGCCCGGCGGCCCACCGCCCCGGATGAAAACGGACCTGCGGGCCTAAGCCCGCCCATTATACCAAGGAGGAATAACGACCATGAGCAATGTATCGACTTTCGGCGGGTTTTCTACCGCCCGCTTGGGCATATACGCTTCCCAGAAAGCCTTAGAGGTAGTGGGGAATAACATCTCCAACATCAATACCCCGAACTATACCCGGCAGGTCTTGCAGCAGAAGGCCCTGCATGTGGGCGGGGTTGACCATTACACCATTACCAACGACATCCGCGTGGGCGCGGGCGCTTTGTGCACCGGCGTCAGCCAGCTGCGGGACCCTTATCTGGACATCCGCTACCGCAACGAGTATTCAAACGTTGGCGCTATGGACGCTAAGTTGGCCGGTTTAGAGCAGCTGGCCGCCATCTTTGACGAGGTGGGCAAGGGCACGGAGAAAGACGGCGTTTTGGAGCTGGCTTTTAAAGAGTTTTTCGACAAATTGCAGTCTAACAACACCGAGGGCGCCAGCCGCGACACCTATAACAACATTGTGCGCAACAGCGCCGAAAGCCTGGTGCGCTGGTTCAGGGACTATAGCGGCCAGCTGGAAACCTTGAAAAAGAACCACGAGGCCGCTTTCCGCCAGGATATAAAGCGGGTAAACACCGTGCTTACCGGCATACGGGATTTGAGCGAACAGATCCGCAAGGAGAACATACACGGCGGCGACGCCCTGGAATTGAAGGACGAACGCAACGCCCTGATCGATGAGCTCTCTGGCTACATGCGCATACATGTTACCTACTCCGAGGAAGACATTGGCGCGGGCATGACCGTGGAAAATCTCAAAATCGAGATGGCCGACAAGACCAGCGTCTTTGGCGGTATTACCCTGATTGATGGTATTTATGGGGCGCAGCTTTCTATCCAGAAAGAACTGATACAGAAAACGAATGCTGACGATAAGCCTCTTTGGAAATACAAAGATGGAACTGCCGGCGAGTTGACAAAGGATGATATGGACGCGCTGATAACAGCTGGAGCTGGCGGCGTAACGGCAGATGACTTTGAGCCTATTATGATTGAAAATCCGGATGACTCGGACGACCCCATGTTCCGCCTGCAATCCTCGGTATTGCGGGACCGCCACGGCAACATTAAGCCCGGCGAAGAGCGGCGCTTTGACAAGGCTGTGGCCGACCCTACTTTGGACGTGGAAAAATATGAGGGCGAAGACGGCGAGATGTACTTGAAGATTGGCGACAACTTCATGTATGGCTCCTTGCAGTCTACCCGGGAGATTTTGACCGAGGCCGGTGAATACTCTACCGTTAACGACGTGGCTATTGACCCCGACTGCACCACCAAGCGCGGCATCCCCTTCTATGAAAAAGCCCTGGACCACCTGGCCAACGTCTTTGCCAAGTGGTTTAACGATGCTAATACTATGGATATGAGTCCTACTACGAATCCTAACGTTTATTGGCATACGGTAACGGACTCCAAAACGGACAATACTTTGGGTGCTGGTGTTGAGCATTTCCAATTCTATGATGGCGACCCAGAGGGTACGCCTCCTGCTAACCCAACCGGCGGCGAATATTGGGCCTTAACAACAACCGATGCCGATGGGAAATCCACAACAAAATACTATCTTTCTGACCCCACAGGCCTAAGTGGAAAGCCCTTAACCGATATTGAAATGGGGCCTGCAGAAATAGCGGCCCTGCAAGAGAAGTGTGTTGTAAAAGACCAGGCGACGATTGACGACATGCGCGCGGGCGTACTGTTCAGCAACGGCGGCGATGGCGATGACCCCGAGGGCATTACCGCGAAAAACCTTTCTATCTCCAAAAGCTGGTCTACGGACCAGGTGCAGATTTTGCGCACCAAGGACCCGGAGAAATTTAAAAACGAAAGCACCGCCAGCGACAACCTGAACCACTTTGTGGCTATTATGGATAAGACCTTTGACTTTATGCCCGGCGACATTATCACAGACCCCCCTGCTGCGGACGGCGACAAGGCGTACTTCCAGGGCACGTTCTTTGGCATGCTGACAAAGGTAAACAGCACCCTGGGCACCGACCAAAAGGCCACGCAGGAGGCACTGGAGAATTACAGCATTGCCCAAGAGGATTTGTATTTGGCGCGCGAGGGCGTTTCGGGCGTGGATTTGAACGATGAGACGGCGAACATGATGCAGTTCCAGAAATCGTACACAGCGGCCTGCCGCCTGCTGACTACCATTGATGAGATGCTGGAACGGCTTATTGCCAACACCGGTATTGTGGGCCGGTAATTAGGAACAGATAATTTAAAGAGAGGTGTTTTCTTATGGTACGCCGCGTAACGACTAACGGCACGATGTATAGCTATAAATCTACTTTGCAGCGCACATACCGGGGGCTTAACCAGGCCAGCAACCGGGTTATTAGCAACCGCCAGTTTAACTCTTACTGCGAAGACCCCGCCGCGGCCAGCAAGGCTTTCCAGCTGCGCCGGGCCCGGTGGAACACCGAGTCCCAGATGAAGAGCAACGACCGGGTTTCCGGTAAGTTCAGCCAGGGCTGGGACGCTTTGGAGAAGGTATACAACAACCTGGGCAACGAGCTGGGCAGCTTCTCGACCCTGCGCGGCTCTTCGGACTCTACGGCTTCGGGGCGTAAGGCCCTGGGGCAGTCGCTGATTGCTACGGCGGAGTCTATTGTGTTCACCATGAACAGCAAATATGCGGATGAGTATATTTTTGCCGGCGCGGACGGCATGAACGCCCCTTTTGCCTGGGATAAGGACGGCGATTTGACTTTCCGGGGCATTAAGGTTGATTTGGATCCTGCGGACCCGCAGTTTGACGCTGTAAAGGCTGTTTATGAGACGGGGAAGCTTGACCAGGCTCAAATAACCACAGCCCCCGGCCAAATCGATATTGGTAGGTATGTTGTCACTACAACTGCTACAGATTTTAAAGGCCAGCTGCAGGCATTTGCTGACGATTATAACAAAAACCCGGCCCTCCCGTGTAAGGATTGGGAAGCGAAGGTCAACAGCAATGGCGATGGTATTATATTTACCGCTAGAAATGCTGGCGAGGTAGGAGGGGCTACGGCCGGTGCCCCGGCTAATCCTCCTTTAGACGCGGCCGTAAAGGTTACGACAGCTGGCAAGGACGAGGACGTGGAAGGCCGCAAGGCCGCCCAAGAGGCAAACGACGCCATGCAGAAGATGCTGCGCGAGACTACCTTTGTCGATTTGGGCATGGGCTTTGAAGAGGGCGAGGACGGGAAAATTAAGCCGGACACGGCTTTTAACTCGGCCTTGTGCGGGTTGAAATACCTGGGGGGCAGCGACGACCAGGTTATGGCTGGCAAGGTCTACGGCGGCTACGGCAAGGATAAGGACGGCGACCCGCTGAACTTTATCAGCCTGATTAAAAAGACCGGCGAGCTGCTGTACAACTGCGACCAGGATACAGGCTCTTGGGGTGACGATGACAAAGCCCCCGCCTGGGGCACCACCGACGCGGACGGCAACGTTACGGAGTTTGAAAGCACCCGCACCATTGACCGCCTGCTGGGAAAGCTGCAGACGGCTTTGGGCAAGGTTAGCGTTACCCACGTGGATTTGGACACGGACGTGGCTTTCTTGAAGAGCAACAAGGACCGTTTGAAGGAATTGGACACCACCTTGAATGACCAGATCGTGGGCACCGAGGATTTGGACCCTGCTGAGGCCATTACCTCTTTGATGTGGGCCCAGTATTCTTATAACGCCGCTTTGAAGATCGGCAATGGGATTTTGTCCCAATCTTTACTTGACTATTTGAGTTAAGTAGTTTATCCTATAGATAAGGAGATTTGAGGAAGGGAGCCATGCACTATGATGGGACCATTGATTGAAATACAAACCGTACCCATTCAAATTGAAATGCGTACAAAAAACGCCAAGCTGGTATACGACAATGCCAGTGCCGAGGTGGAAATCAGCCGGGATAAAGGTGGGCTGAATATCAAAAGCCGGCCCATCAAGGTAAAAATGGACTCCTTTGAGGCACAGAGTTCTATCCGTCCGACTGCCCCCCAGAGCATTGAGCAGGCTGCCCAAAAGGGCAAGCAATCGGTGTATGAGGCTACGGCTACCTACGCCCAGCGGGGCCAGCTGTGCTTAAACGCTAAGTTGGGGCAGGAACTGATTACCCAGTTTGCTGCCGAGGACTTTGACAAGACCATGATTGCCGGGGATCCCAACAATTTCGGGTTGGATTTCATCCCCAAGGGCGGGGTGAACTTGGAATGGGAAGACGGCACCATGCAGATCCGCTATGAGATGGATAAGCTGAATTTTGACTGGAAGACCGGCGGCGTGGGCTTTGAGTTTGAGCCTGGGGACATTGAAATCTCTGTGGTGCAGCGGCCTGAGGTGATTATCAAGTATGTGGGCGGCCCCATGTACGTGCCGCCTTCGGCAGACCCCAACTATGAGCCCATTGACGTGCAGGCGTAACGAGGTAGAGCCGTGAAGCTTTTGACCAAGTATTTTGGAGAAATTGATTTTGAGAAAGAGGACGTTTTGTCCTTTCCCAAGGGCTTGTTTGCTTTTGAAGAGGAGAAGGGGTTTTTGCTGTTGCCTTTTTCTGGCAGCAGCGGCACCCTGCTTTGCCTGCAGAGCGTGGCTACGCCTCAGCTGGCTTTTGTGTGCATAGACCCGTTTTCCTTTAACGGCGGCTATGCCCCGGCCTTGCAGCCGGAGGAGTTGAAGGCCCTGGGCGCGGCTGACAGCCAGGATTTGCGCTATTACGTGCTGTGCGTGGTGAAAAGCCCGGTATCCAGCAGCACGGTAAACCTGAAATGCCCTATTGTCATCCATGACGGGAACCGGGTGGGCATGCAGGTGATTTTAGAGGACGGCGGCTATGGCATGCGCCACCTGCTTTCGGAGTTCGGGGAAGGAGGCGGGGAAAATGCTGATTCTGCGCAGGCGTGAAGGGGAGTCCTTCCGCATTGGCGAAGACATCACGATTACCGTGCTGTCCACAAAGGACAGCGAAACCCAGATTGCCATCGACGCCCCAAAGGAAGTACCGGTGCTGCGCAGCGAGCTTTTCAGCGCCATGGTGGAAAACCGGGATGCCGCAGAGGAACAGTCCCAGCCGCAAGAGTTATTGGCTATGCTTAACGAGCTGCAGCATAAAGCCCCAGAGGGGCCGTGAAGTGTATAAAAAAGCCCAAGGGTTTGCCTTTGGGCTTTTTTGATTGGGCGGACAGAAAAAACGCATACCGGGCATCGGGAAGCCGGTATGCGTTTCCTTTTGTTAAGGCTTTCAGCCAAAAAGTACCTGGGCGGCCCTTTCCTGTTCGGCCTCTATGGCGGCGGGGTCTGGCTGGGGCTGGGCGGCGTGGAGCTTGGTTAGGGCTTCTTGGGCCTCCTGCAAGTGGCTGGTGGCTTTTTGCACCAGCTGCTTATATTCGCCTTCCAGCTTGTTTAACTCCCCGGCATGGGCCTCGTCGGTGCCGGGCACTACGCACCGGGCGTACAGGTCAATGATCTCATCCCCTTCACGGGTGGGGAAATACTCGTGGGGCGGGGTGCTGTCCAGCAGGCAGAAGCCCAGCTGGCGCACGGCTACTAGATCTAGGCTGGCTAGGTCTAGGGCGCAGTGGTAGATTTCCACGTCGCAGCCCCGGCGCAGGGCCGCGGCGCATACTTTTTTCAGCAGGGTAGATTTCCCTGTCCCCGGCCGCCCTTTAATGAAGATACGGCAGTCCAGGCCGGCAATAACCTGGGGGATATGGTCTTGGTTCCCCTGGGCAGTGGCCGCCCCAAAAAACCGGTGGAGCTCACGCCCGGGCCGGGTGCCGCTTTTGTGCCCCAGCAGGCGCTTTACCAGGCCGTCGGCAATGGCATCGGCGGCTTCAAAATCCATATGCTCCAAGTAGATGCGCTCTTGGCTGTTATGTATGGCCCGGGCCTGGGAAAAGGCGGCGCGGGCTTGGGATACGGCCTCCCGGTAGGCCGTAAGGCCATCGGCTGGCTGCAGCACCCCCGGGCCCCGTACAAGATCTGCGTCCATATCAAAGCCAAAGGCCCCGGCCGAAGCCTCTGGCAGACGGATGCCTTGTACATGGTCGTTAAGGGGGTGGTGTACCAGCTCATAGGCCAAGCCCTCCTGCTGGGCCATTTTCCGCAGGTTTTCAAAGACGCCCTCCTGCACCTCATGGGGCCACCCGCTAAACGCCACCCGTTTTTGCAGCCCTCCAAAGTTGGACAGATAGAACCCACCGGCCTGGGGCCCGGTGGAATCCACAAAAAAATGTATAGCCTCCTGCCTTTGCAGCATAGCACAGCCTCCCTGTGTTTGAGTGGGTGCGCACACACCCCTGGCTATAGATTATGCCGCCTTTATTCCTGCTATGCCGCTGGCTGGGAAATTTCTTTGGGGAAACGGCTGTTTTACCGCCATGCCTTACAGAAGGGCTTCGCAGGTTTTTTCCAGCTCTTCTACGCTTCCCGCCAGCCAGGTGGCCCCAGCCTCTTCCAATTCCCCGGGCTCGCTGTAACCGTAGCGGACGCCGATGCTCTCGATGCCCTGGGCTTTGGCGCCCAGGATATCCTGGCGCCGGTCCCCTATCATCACCACTTGCCCATGGGGCGGGCTACCCAGAAGCTCCAGGGCGTAGGCGATTACTTCTGCTTTGTCTGTTCGGGTGCCGTCCAACTCAGCCCCGGCCAGGTGGGTAAAGAGGCAGCTCACCTCCCGCAGCTCTAATATCTGCCTGGCAAACACCAGGGGCTTTGAGGTGGCCAGGCAGATGGTTGCTTTTGACGACAAGCGCTTTAAGAAACCGCCCATGCCTGGGTACAGGGGGCTTTCAAATACGCCCTTTGTGCGGTAGCGCTCCCGGTACTTTTCTACTGCCTGGGCGGCTTGGGTTGGGTTTAGCCCGTAGAAGCCCTCGAAAGAGCCTTGCAGCGGCGGGCCCACGAACCGGCGCAGCTGGGCTCCGGTTTGGGGCGGGAAGCCAAAGGCGTCCAGGGCGTATTGGGCAGATTTCATGATCCCCTCCCCGGTGTCGGTGATGGTGCCATCTAAGTCAAACAGAAAAAACTTTTTCATCTTTGTCCTCCTTTTCTGTGGCTCCCCCCAAAAGGGCCTGGGGAAGAGAAAGGCCCGCCGGGGTCCGGCAGGCTGGATAACCTGTTTATGTTTTGCGAATGTCGGCAATGCGCAGGGCAGGGGCCGCAATGTACTGGTTGCACAGGGGCAGCAGGGGGCCGGTGCCAAAGGCCATGATCAGGGTACCGACACCCACGGTAGCCCCGCAGGCGAAGCCCACGGCCACGCAGATAAAGTCGCTGATAATGCGCCACCAGCGGAAGGGCAGCTTGGTCTTGTTGGGGACAATGAAAGAGACGCAGTCATAGGGGGCCATGCCCAGGTTGGCGGTCACGTAAAAAGAACAGCCCAGGATTTGGCAGGCCACCCCGCAGAGGGTCAACAGCAGGCGCACGGGTATGCCCAGCTCTTCTGTGGGGGGCGCGGCTTCAGCCAGCCAGGCGTTGACAAAGTCTGCCGTAATGCCAATGAGGAACATGTTGCCCAAGGTGCCCAGGCCCAGCATAGAGCGGTCGATGAAGAACACCGCCGCCAGCATGGCACCGTTAAAGAGGATTTGCCAGGTGCCAAAGCTCAGGCCCAGCTTGGAGGACACCCCCAGGTTTAGGGTGGAGAAGGGGTCGGCCCCCATGCCCCCCAGCACGTAGAGGGATACCCCTAAGCCCATGACAATTACCGCTGCCAGCATGGCGAAAATCCGCCGGGGCAAAAACTGCCCGGCGTACCGCCCGTTATATTTTCTCATTTTACCCATGTTCGCTCCTCCTTTTTCCAAGTATACAGTTTACACAAAAAGACGGGAAAGCGCAATCCCCCATGCGCCTTCCCGCCTAATTTCCACGTTTTTGCCGAATCCGGCCCAAAGCTCTGGCCCTTTCTTGTCCAATTAGACTTGGGCTGTGGCTGTTACAGCCCGGTCCAGACCAGCCCAATCCTGATGCACGGCAATGCCGGTAAGACCAGCCTGCCGGAAGAGGCCGGCTACGGCCTCGCCTTGTTCCTCCCCGATCTCTACACCTACAAGGCCCCCGGGCTTTAGCTTGGGCAGCCACAGGGCTGCTATGGCCCGGTAAAAGCCCAGGCCGTCCCCGCCGCCGTCCAGCGCCATGGAGGGCTCCCGGCGCACCTCAGGCTGCAGGGTGGGCAAAACGGCGCTGCGGATGTAGGGGGGGTTGGACACCAGCACATCTAAGGGCCCAATGGCTTGGGCATCTTGGGGGCTGCATATGTCCCCTTGGCGGGCCTGGATGGGGTACTGGGGGTAAGACGCCAGGTTTTCCCGCAAAAAAAACAGGGCTTTTTCGGAAAGCTCTATACAATCTATGCGCACCCCTGGGCAAAGGCTGCACAGCCCTAAGGCTACCGCGCCGGTGCCAGCACACAGGTCTACCCCATATAAGCCCTTCCGGCGGGGCAGGCGGGCGGCTACGGCTTCTACTAGGGCGGCGGTGTCCTCACGGGGGGCCAGCACGCCTTCGCCTACTTTTAGGGGCAGGCCCATAAAGTCCCATTGGCCCAGAATATATTGCAGGGGCCTGCGGCCAGCCCGTTCCTCCTGGGCTTGCAGGAATTTTTCCCGCAGGCCTTCCGGGCAGGCTTCTTCTCCATGCACGGCCAGGCCCGCCCGGTCCAGGGAGAAAAAATGCCTACACAGCAGCGCGGCATCTGTGCCGGGGTCTTCCACCCCTGCCCTTTGCAGCCGCGCCCGGCAGGCCAGGTAAAGCTCCCGGTAGGTAGCGCCCTTGCTCATCAACGGATTATGTCCTCCCCGTTTTCCGGTATTACGGCCTCCATGGCGGCAATGGCGGCTTCGATCATCTTGTCCTCCGGCTCCCTTACGGTGATCCGCTGCATCCACAGCCCCGGCGCTGTGATGATGCGGGACAAAAGCCCTGTGTGCCGGGCGCAGGCCTTTTGCAGCTCATAGCCGATGTTGACCATCAGCGGTATGCACAGAAGCTTGGTGAAGGTGCGCAAAAAAGGGTTTTCAAAGGGGATGAAGAAGCCCACTACTACGCCGATAAGCAACATCAAAATTAAAAAGCTGGTGCCGCACCGGGGATGGAAACGCTTTTGCCTGCGCACGTTTTCCACGGTCAAGGGCAGGCCATATTCGTAGCAGAAGATGGTCTTATGCTCGGCGCCGTGGTACTGGAAGGTCCGGCGCATATCCGGCAGCAGGGACACCAGCAGGATATACCCCACAAAGATCGCGATGCGCAAAAGCCCCTCGAACAGCGAACGGAGGCTGCTGATGTCCCCGGGCACCGCCTTTTGCAGCAGGTTAAAAAGCACGGTGGGCAAAAAGAAGAACAGCAAAATGGCAAGCCCTACCCCCAGCACGCCGCCCACGGCCATGACCACGCCGGTGAGCTTTTCCCCCAGGTGGTCATTCAGCCACTTGTCAAAGCCGGAAAGCTCCTCCTCTCCGCCCTCTTCGGTGAGCTTGTCCGCTGAGACCGACAGGGCCTTGTACCCCAGGCGGAAGGTGTCGACCATGGCGAAAATCCCCCGGATAAAGGGCTTGCCTAACAGGGGCCACTTGTCCCGCAGGCGGGGGGCTGTGATGTCTTCGGTAGAGATGTTGCCCTTTTCATCGCAAAAGGCTGCTGTTGTGCGGGTGGGGCCTACCATCATAATGCCCTCTAACAAAGCCTGGCCGCCTATGGTGGTGATCTTCTCGGTTTTTTCCATTTATTCCCTATTCCTTTCCAAGAGCTTTTGTATCTCCGGGGTGTTCTGGGCCCGGTCCGGTTCGGCTTCTAGGGTAGAACACAGGGGCAGGCGGATGGCTACCGACGTGCCCACCCCTTCCTCGCTGGCGATTTCTAAGATGCCCCCGTGCATGGTGATGATCTCGTCTGCCACGGCCAGGCCAATGCCGGAGCCCCTTACCAGCTGGTTTGCCTTATAGAATTTTTTCTTCACATTGGGCAGGTGTTCCGCTGGTATGCCGCAGCCGGTGTCTGCCACGGTTACCTGCACAAAGCCCCCATCCTCCTGGGGGGTGACGGTGACGGCGCCCCCTTCCCCCGTATACTTCAGGGCGTTGTCCAGGATGTTCACAAACACCTGCCGGATACGGTTACGGTCGCCATATACAGGGGCTAGCTGGGCGATTTCTTCATAGTGCAGCTCCTTGCGCTCGGTGCGGGCCCGGTCGGTAAACAGGTACACAGCCTCGTCCAGCTCGGCGATCAGGTCCAGGCGCTCTACCAGCAGGCGCATGCGGCCGTTTTGCAGGCGGGAAAAATCCAGGAGCTCTTCTACCAGCCCGGAAAGCCGTTCCGATTCCCGTATGATGACCCCCATGCCCTTTTCCTCGGTGCGGGGGTCTGCGCCTACCTGCAGGGTTTCGGCCCAGCCCTTTATGGCTGTAAGGGGGGTGCGCAGCTCGTGGGAGACCGAAGAGATGAAGTCGTTTTTCATCCGTTCCGCCGCCCCCAGCTCCCCGGCCATGTCGTTAATAGCGTCGCACAGCTGGCCAATCTCGTCGTCCTTGGCTTTTTCAATGCGCACGTCAAAGTCCCCCTGGGCGATCTGCCGGGCGCTTTGGCTTACCAGCCGCACCGGCACCAGGATGGAGCGGATAAAGTACGCGCCGCTTAAGGTCAACAGCAGCATAATAAAAGCCCCGCCCACCACTAAGGCGCTGATGACCAGGGTGGTCTGCCGGTCGGCCCGTTCCAGGGAGACCATGTAGCGGATAGACCCTATAAGCCCCCCGCTGCTGTCCCGCACGGCCCGGGTAATGGCCATGACCCGCTCGCCTGTGTTCAGCTCCCCCACCCATTTCCCAGCGGAGTCCTGGCTCTTCAGGGCCATTTCATAGTCGGGCATGGCCTGCTCCTGGTCTGGCTCAAACCCGGTTGAGGTTATGAACACCCGGCCGTCTTTGCTTAGGGCCATGACCTCTATCCGGTTCTTGTCCTGGAACACGTTTTCGATGTAGTCCCGGGTGATGGCCGCAAACTCTGAGGTCTCATAGCCCCCGGAGCTGCCGGAAAGCCAGTTCAGCAGCTCTTCTACGCGGCCGGTAAGGGCCAGCTCTAAGCCGTTGTAGGTAGAGCTTTGCACCATCAGCGACAGCGTTAAAATGGACACCAGCAAAATTACAAACACCACCCCTATGGTGTTGATGAACCATCTGCGCGATATACCCCTTTTCACGTCTGCCGCCTCCTTTCAAGGCCTGCTGGCCCGGCATCTGGTTAGAGAAGGTTCAGCCCGGCCAGATGCTCTTGCACCGCAGCGGTTATTTTCCCTGCGGCTTCCGCCAGGGACGCGCCTTCAAAGGTACACCCGGCCGCGTACTTGTGGCCGCCGCCGCCGAATTTTTCGCAGATGGCGCAGGCGCTTACCGGCGGGTTGCTCCGCAGCGAGGCTTTCACCCTGCCGTCTTCTTTTTCCTTTAGGGTCACGCCCACCAGCACCCCTTCAATCTGCCGGGGCAGCGAGGCCACCCCTTCCAGGTCGCTTTCCTGGGCGCCGGTGTCCTTATAAACAGACTGGGGGACCTGCACCATAGCGCACTTCCCCTCAAAAAAGAACTCCATGCCTGCCAGGATACGCTTCTCGGCTTCTACCTGGGCCTTTGGCTTGCACTCAAACATCCGGCGGTTGATTTCCCCGGCATCGGCCCCCAGCTCCAGCAGCTCGGCAGCTATACGGTGGGTAAGGGGCGTGACGTTTGTATAGCGGAAACAGCCGGTGTCGGTGGTAAGCCCGGTGTAGAGGCAATCGGCCATGGGTTTGTCTATGGGCGCCCCCAGCTCCTTTAGCAGCTGGTAAAGGAGCTCGCAGGCAGCGGCGGCCTTTGGGTCTACCCAGCTTTCCTTGGCAAAAGGTTTGTGGCTGCCGTGGTGGTCAATAGCAAGCTCTATGGCCGCGGCGTATTCCTTTTCCAGCGGGCCTAAAAGCTCGGGCGTGGCTACGTCTACAGACAGGACATGGGCAGGCGCTTCCCCGCCTGCCAGCAGCCCGTCTACCAGGTAGCGGTACTTTTCGCCGACCTCATCCCCACAAGCAGCCCAGGCCCTTTTCCCCAGGGCCCGCAGCCCCTGCACCAGGGCCCCGGCTGCGCCCAGGGTATCCCCGTCCGGGGAAGCATGGCAAAGCACGAGGATATCATCCCAGCCCCGCAAAAGGGCGGCGCATCCGGCGCAGTCCGTCATATGCCTTCCTCCTTTTCCTCTGGGGCTTCGGGTATGTCCAAGTCGTGCAGCATACGGGAGATGGACGCCCCATATTCAATGGAATCGGTGGGCTTGAAAATCAGCTCTGGCACATGGCGAAGCTGCAAACGCCTGCCCAGCTCGCGCCGGATAAACCCCGCGGCGGACTTAAGCCCCTGCACCGCGTTTTTGGTACGGTCCATGCCCTCCATGGTGCTGACATATATGGTGCCGTAAGAAAGGTCGTTTGTCACCTCTACCCGCACCACGCTTAACAGGCAGCCCCTTACCCGGGGGTCTTTCACATCCCGCAGGATTGCCGTTATTTCCCGGTGCACGTCCTCTGTTACCCGGGCGATCTTATTCCCTGCCATCTTCACACACTCCTTTCACCCTATGCCGCAATGGCCTTGTCTCTATCCTTCCCGGCAGCCAGGAAATTATCGACCGCAGCGGGCTTTAGCCACCGAAGCGCTGCATAAAGTCCGTGTAATAGTCCCCGGCCTTAAACCGCGGGTCCCGGACGATCTCGATTTGGCTTTCGATGTTGTTGTGGGTGCCGCCCACTACCAGCTCGCACAGGGCCGACTGCATTTTGCGTATGGCTTCCTCGCGGGTAGAGGAATAGACGATCATCTTCCCCAGCATGGAATCGTAATAGGGGGGGATGTCGTAGCCTTGGTAGAGGAAGGTGTCAAAGCGCACCCAGGGCCCGCCGGGGGTGTGGAAGAACCCCACCTTGCCAGCGCCCAGGGCATTTATGCGGCACTCGATGGCCGCACCCTGGACCTGTATGTCCTTTTGGACAAAGTCTAAGGGCACACCGGCTGCTATACGGATCTGCCACTTGACAATGTCCACCCCTGTCACCAGCTCCGACACCGGGTGCTCTACCTGCAGGCGGGTGTTCATTTCCATAAAATAGAAATGCCCCTCTTTGTCCATCAAAAATTCTACGGTGCCCGCGTTTTCATAGCCCACGGCCCGGGCGGCCCGGCTGGCGGTTTCCATCAGCTGTTCCCGCACCGCCGGGCTTACCGCCGGGGAGGGGGACTCTTCGATGAGCTTCTGGTTGTTCTTTTGTATAGAACATTCCCGCTCCCCCAGGCACACGATGCGCCCATCCTGATCGGCCAGCAGCTGCACTTCAATGTGCTTGACAGGGGCCAGGTATTTTTCCAGGTACATGCGGCCGTCGCCAAAGGCTTTTTCTGCCTCTTGGCTGGCGGTCTGGAAGGCCTTTTCCATTTCTTCCGGCCCTTTTACCAGGCGGATGCCCTTGCCTCCGCCCCCGGCGCTGGCCTTGATCAGCACTGGGTAGCCAATGGCCTCGGCTTCTTCCACCGCCTGCCCCGCGTCCTTTAGGATATCTGTGCCGGGAGTGACGGGCACGCCGTTTTCCTTCATCAGCCGGCGGGCGCAGTCCTTATCCCCCATGCTGGCAATGACTTCTGCCGGCGGCCCGATGAACACCACGCCATACTGCTTGCACAGCGACGCAAAATCCGGGTTCTCGGCCAAAAAGCCATAGCCCGGGTGTATGGCCTGGGCCCCGGTGGCTATGGCCGCGCTGACAATCCGTTTGCCGTCCAGGTAGCTTTCCTCGGCCCTGGGGCCCCCTATGCACACCGCCTGGTCGGCCAGCGCCACGTGCAGCGACTCTTTATCCGCCTGGGAGTACACCGCCACCGTCGAGATGCCCATCTCTTTACAGGCCCGTATGACGCGGATGGCGATCTCACCCCGGTTTGCGATCAAAATTTTTGTGAACAAATTCCTTCCATCCTTTCGCTTTGCCCTTATTCCCCTACGTCTACCAGCGCAAAAGAGAACTCGGCGCTTACGCACACCTTGCCGTTTACCCGGCCTACGCCCTTGGCAAAATAAAAGCTGCCCCTCTGCCGGGTGATCTCGCACTCTGTTTCCAGGGTATCCCCCGGCTTTACCTGGCCCCTGAACTTTACGTTGGTAAGGCTGGTGAACAGCGGCGTTTTGCCTTGCCCCGCCCCTGCCAGCAGTACGCAGGCCGACTGGGCCATCATCTCACACTGTATCACCCCCGGCACCACAGGGTTTCCCGGGAAATGCCCCTGCAAAAAGTATTCGTCCCCCTTGACATGGCATTTGCCATGGGCCTTGCCGTCTACCAGCTCTACCTCGTCCACCAGCAGCATAGGCTCCCGGTGGGGCAGCAGCTTTTTGATCTCTTCCTTGTTCATACGCTTTATGCCTCCTAAGACCTTGGGACTCTGTCCCAAACCCTGCAACCCCTTTTGGAAAAGGGGTTGATCCGAAAACTATCCGCAGCCCCGCTGCGGGGGGCGCGGCGTTTGCGGCCCGGTATCGTTACGCGGCGGGGTGGGGGTTCTTATTTTTTGATGGCCTGCCCGGTATTCCGTTTGGATTTCCTTCTTTTGGGGGCAGGGCCTATTAAAAGCTTAAACGATGCGGAACAGGGCTTGCCCGTATTCGACTACCTGGCCGTTGCCCACACAGACCTCCGCTACTTTGCCGGAGACCTCTGCCGGTATTTCGTTCATCAGCTTCATGGCTTCGATTATGCACAGGGTGTCGCCTTTTTCTACCCGGTCGCCTACCGCTACAAAGGGCTTGCTTTCCGGCGAGGCCGCCGCGTAAAATACACCTACTGTGGGCGAAACGACTACGGTGCCCTCCTTTTCTTCCGGGGCTTGCTCGGGTGCTTCTACAGGCGCGGGCATAAAGGGCGACCCCGCCGCCTGCTGGAAGGCTGCGGCCTCTTGCCTGCGTTCCAGTTTCAGGGAGACCTCCCCCGCTTTATATTCCAGCCCGGTCAGGCCGTTTTCGCTCATCAGCCTTGCTAGGCTTTCAATTTCTTTTATTTCCATCGCCGTCTCCTTTCTGTCCCCATGGGGACGGGCCCCAGGCCCTTGCTTACTCTGCCGGCTTAAACGCTAGGTAAGCGTTGTGCCCGCCAAATCCCAAAGACGCCGACAGCGCCAGCTGGATTTCTGCCTTCCGGGCGGTGTTGGGTACATAGTCCAAGTCACAGGCCGGGTCTGGCTCTTTGTAGCCGATGGTGGGGGGTACAAGGCCCTCTTTCACCGCCATGATGCAGGCAATGGCTTCTACCGCCCCTGCCGCCCCCAGCATGTGGCCGGTCATGGACTTTGTCGAGCTTACCATGCAGCGATAGGCGGCTTCTTCCCCTAAGCCTTTTTTGATAGCCAGTGTTTCCCCGGAATCGTTGAGGGGCGTGCTGGTGCCGTGGGCGTTTACATAGATTTTCGATGCGTCTTCGCACCCGCCCGCCTCGTCATAAGCCATTTTCAGGGCCCGGGCCCCGCCAATGGCCTCTGGGTGGGGGGCGGTGATGTGGTAGGCGTCGCAGGTTACGCCGTAGCCGCACAGCTCGCCGTAGATTTTGGCCCCCCGGGCCTTGGCGTGCTCGTATTCCTCCAGCATCAGCGCCCCGGCGCCCTCGCCCATTACAAAGCCGTCCCGCCGGGCGTCAAAGGGCACACAGGCGTTTTCTGGGTCTTCGACGGTAGAAAGGGCTTTCATGTTGGCAAACCCGGCTACCCCCAGGGGGATAATGGCCGCCTCTGCGCCGCCGGTGAGCACCGCGTCTAAGTATCCGTGCTTGATGGCCCGGTAGGCCTCGCCAATGGCGTTGTTGCCGGTGGCGCAGGCCGTCACCGCAGGGATGGCCGCCCCCTGGAAATTGTATTTGATGGCAATCAGGCCGCTGGCCATATTGATGATCAGGGCTGGGATAAAGAACGGGGACACCCGCCGGGGGCCTTTTTCCATCAGGGCTGTTTGCTGCTGCGAGAAGGTCTCAATGCCGCCAATGCCTGAGCCAAAGTAGGTGCCAATGCGCTCTGGGTCCAGCGTGCCTACTACGCCGCTTTCCTCTACCGCTTGGCTGGCCGCTGCCAGGGCGTACTGGCAGAACAGGTCGTACTTGCGCACGTCACCCTTTTCCATATACGGCAAGGGGTCAAACCCTTTTACCTGGGCCGCCACCTTGACTTTATACCCGTCCGTGTCAAATTTCGTAATGGGCCCAATGCCGCACGTGCCGGCCTTTAGGCCCTCCCAAAAGCTGGGCACATCGTTCCCAATGGGGGTAACGGCCCCCATGCCGGTTATCACAACTCTACGCAATGTGTAACGTCTCCTTTCCCTGTACCGCCTACGGCGGCTTAAGAAGCTTTTTTGAGGAAAAAGTTTCTTAAGGATCTTCAAAAACCTTTGCCCCGCTTTTGGGGGTGTGCTTTCACGGCGTTTGCGGCCCGCGCCCCATGCTGGGGGCGGGGGGCCTTTTTTATGTTGCCAGGCCGCCGTCTACCCGTATGGTCTCGCCGTTGATGTAGTCGGAGTCCGGCGAGGCCAGGAACAGGGCGCAGTTGGCTACGTCCTCGGGCTTGCCCATGCGCTTCATGGGGACTTGCTGGAGGAGGGGGTTGTCTTCTTTGATGTCCTTTGTCATGTCGGTTTCAATGAAGCCGGGGGCAATGCAGTTGCAGCAAATGCCCCGGCCGCCCAGCTCTTTGGCTACCGATTTGGACATGCCGATCAGCCCGGCTTTTGATGCCGCGTAGTTTACCTGCCCGGCGTTGCCCACCAGCCCCGCTATGGAGCTGATATTGATGATCTTTCCATACCGGCGCCGCATAAAGTCCCGGCAGCAGGTGCGGGTCATGTGGAACGCCCCTTTTAGGTTGATGTCCAGCACCATGTCATAGTCTGCGTCATCCATCTTGACCATCAGCCCGTCCCGGGTGACGCCTGCGTTGTTTACCAATATGTCGATTTTGCCCAGGTCGTTCGCAACAGCCTTGACGGTTTCCTTTACTGCCTCTTCATCCCGGACGTCGCAAAGGTAAGCCTTTGCCCGCCGGCCCATGGCCTCGATCTCTTGGCAGACCTGCAGTGCGGGCTCCTCCGGCCCCACGTACACTACCGCGATATCCGCGCCGTTCTCTGCAAATTTCAAGGCAATGGCTTTGCCAAGCCCCTGGGAAGCCCCCGTGATTAGGGCGATCCGGTTTTCCAGTTTCATATGCGCACTCCTTTATGATGAAAGATAACCCGCGGGGCCCCAAAAAAGCGCCCGCCCCGGGGGTTTATGCCCGGTAAGCCGCCAGGGCCGCCTGCAGCGACTCCGCGTCCTGTACGGGATATGCCTGTACATCCTTTGAAATCTTTTTAATAAGCCCGCAAAGGGTCTTGCCCGGGCCGCACTCAAAGAAGGTGTCGACGCCGGAATCGATTAAAGCTTCTACCGTAGCCTGCCAGCGGACAGGGCTTTGCACCTGGCGCACCAAAAGGGCGGCTATGTCGCCCCCATAGGCTTCGGCTGTAGCGTTGGCATAAACGGGGACGCAGGGCCCATGGAGCTTTCTTTGGGCCAGGTCGGCTTTCAGCTTTTCGCCGGCGCTGGCCATAAAGGGGGTGTGGAAGCCGCCGCCCACCGCCAGCTTTTTAGCACGCCCGCCTGCCGCGGCGGCGTTTTCGCAAAAAGCGTCCAGCTGGGCGGGGTCGCCCGCCACTACCAGCTGGCCGGGGCAGTTGTAGTTTACAGGCCAGACCTTGGTAAAGGCCCCGCAAAGCTCTTCCACCTTTTCGTTGGGGAGCTTTAGCACCGCCGCCATAGCGCCGGGGTTTTCCTGGGCCGCCTGCTGCATGGCTTCGGCCCGCTTGCAGACAAAGGCGAAGCCGTCTTCTGGGGTGAATACCCCGGTAAAGGTAAGGGCCGCGATCTCCCCTAAGGAGAAGCCCGCCGCGTAGTCGGGCTCTATACCGGCTTCCTGCAATGCGCGGGCAGCGGCCAGGTCTACACAGTAGACGCAGGGCTGGGTGTTCTGGGTAATGGCCAGTTCCTCGGCTGTGCCGGTAAAGCACTGGGCCGAGGTACCCGGCCGCGCCCCGTCTGCCAGGTCAAAAACCTGCCGGGCCGCAGGGCTCCCTTTGCACAGGGATTCCCCCATGCCCGGGTACTGGGCCCCCTGGCCCGAAAACACAAAGGCTACTTTACCCATTTCCCCGCCCCCTTCAAAATTTCTTCCGCTTCGGCAAACATCTCTTCTATGATCTCTGCGGCGGGCTGCTCTTTGTTTACCATGCCCGCGATCTGCCCGGCCAAAAAGTCGCCGGTTTTTTCATCGCCTTCGACTGCCGCCCGGTACAGGGCCCCGCTGCCCAGCTTTTCCAGCTCTTCGTCGCTTATCTGGCTGTATTCCGCTTTCAGGAAATCCTTGGCAAACTGGTTCTTGATCTGCCGCACCGGGTGCCCCAGCCGCTTGCCGGTGGTCATGGTGGCAATGTCGTTTGCTTTCAGCACCTTTTTCTTGTAATTGGGGTGCACGCCGCACTCGTGGGCCACCAGGAACCTTGTGCCCACCTGCACGCCTACGGCCCCCAGCATAAAGGCGGCGGCTACGCCCCGGCCGTCGCCAATGCCCCCGGCTGCCAGCACAGGCAGGTCTGTGGCGTCGCACACCTGGGGCACCAGCACCATGGTGGTCAGCTCCCCCACGTGCCCGCCAGATTCGCCGCCCTCGGCGATGATGGCCGAGGCCCCGGCCTTTGTCACCAGCTTGGCCATGCCTACGCTTGCCACTACCGGTATCACTTTTACCCCGGCTTCCAGCCACATGGGCATATATTTGGAGGGGTTGCCCGCGCCGGTGGTCACCACGGCCACCTTTTCTTCTGCGGCCACCTGGGCCACCTCCCCGGCAAAGGGCGACATCAGCATGATATTTACCCCAAAGGGCTTATCCGTCAGGCTTTTTGCCAGATGTATCTGCTCCCGCACATACTGGGCGTTGGCGTTCATGGCCGAGATGATGCCCAGCCCCCCGCCGTTTGACACCGCCGCCGCCAGTTTCCCGTCGGATATCCACGCCATCCCCCCTTGGAAAATGGGGTACTGGATGCCTATGAGCTCACACAAGGGTGTTTTTAGCATTTGATTCCTTCCTTTCTTGGGGCGCTGCCCCAAACCCCGCTTAAGGGATTTTTTGGAAAAAGTCCCTTAAGGATCTTCAAAAACTTTTGCCTGGCTTTTGGGGGCCTGCTATTTTGTCCAGCGCACTACGCAGGACGCGCTGGACAGCCCGCCCCCAAAGGCCGATAGTACGATATAGTCGCCTTTTTGGAACATGCCTTTGCGGTATGCCTCGTCCAGGAGGATGGGCTCGCTGGCGGAAGAGGTGTTGCCGTATTGTTCTATATTGATTAAGAACCGCTCCGGCTGGATTTCGGGCAGCCGCCTGCGGGCCTCGTTGATGATGCGGTAGTTGGCCTGGTGGGGGATTACGGCTTTTACCTGTTCCCCGGTAATGCCCGCTTTCTCCATTACAGACCGTATGTCGTTTACCATGGAGGTCACCGCAAATTTGTAGGTTGCCTGGCCTTCCATGTGGACTACGTTTTTGGGCAGCTCGTGGTTATAAAAGGGCGAGTTGTCCCATTTGGCAGGGATGGAGATGATGTCGTCCCCGCCCTGGGTGTGCAGCTCGCTGGCCAGGTAGGCGTCCCCTTCCCCCAGCACAGCGGCCCCGGCTCCATCGCCAAAGATGCAGCAGGTGCCCCGGTCTCCCCAGTCTAGAAGGCCGCTCATGCGCTCGGCACTTACTACCAGGACTTTTTTTACGGTCTTCCGGGCAAAGAATCCTGCCGCTACGTCCAGCGCAAACAGGAACCCCGGGCAGGCTACGTTCATGTCAAAGGCTGGGCAGTGGGCCCCCAGCCGGTTCTGTACCATACCGGCAAGCCCCGGCGAAATGGTATCCGCGCTGATCGTCGCCGCGATAATCAAATCCAGCTCCTCGGCTTTTACGCCCGCGTCCTCCAGCGCCCGCTTGGATGCCTCTACCCCTAAATCCGTCACGGTCTCGGTGGTGCATACATGCCGCTGCTTTACGCCTATCCGCTTTACAATCCATTCGTCCGAGGTCTCCACCATACGGGAAAGCTCATCGTTTGTCACGACCTTCTCCGGCACAAAGCTGCCGACGCCCAATATCTGAAAACTCATATATTTTTACTCCCGTCCTAAATTTGCCCGCCCTTCTCCGGCCTTTCTGAAAAGAAGCGTCCGTTTTTATTTTACCCCAAAAAGCCAGCCCTGTCAATGTTTGCCGCCTTTTCGGGGCTGCCTGAAGCGCAGCTTTTCCGCGCGGCATAAGGGCGTGGGGGCAAAGATTTGTGTCTTCCTTCTTACAGGGAAAAAAGATTTTCGGGATATGGCAGAGCCCCCTGCTGAGTGGGCATCCCCGGACGCTGCCGCCCTGCTGGGATTACACGGGCGCTTAACCAAAAAGCAATAGGCCGTTACCCAAACCAGGCGACAGCCTATTGCTTTTCATCGCATCAAAAACCCGCCGTTTACCCCCAGGCTCTGCCCGGTAATAAACGTATTTTCTATCAAGAACACAGCGGCCTGGGCTGCCTCTTGGGGTGTGCCCATGCGCCCCAGGGGCGTTTCCTCCGCCAGCGCCCCCAGCTCGCCGGGGGTGAGGGAAGCGTTCATGGGCGTGTCGATAACGCCCGGGCACAGGCAGTTTACCCGTATGCCCGAGGGCCCTACCTCTTGGGCCAGGGCCTGGGTGAGCCCGATCACCGCCGCTTTCGACGCCGAATACGCCGCCTCGCAGGAGGCCCCCTGCTGCCCCCACATGGAGCTGATATTGAGGATAGCCCCCCGCTTCCGGCGCACCATGGCCGGCAGGGCCCGGCGGCAGCACAGGAACACCCCGCGGGTGTTCACCGCAAAGACCCTTTCCCACTCTTCCAACGTCATGTCGGTAAGCAGCCCCCGCCAGGAGACCCCCGCGTTGTTCACCACTGCGTCTATAAAACCGTAGGCTTCTTCTGCGGCGGAAAACAGGGCGTCCACCTCTTCCTCCCGGGTGATGTCGCAGGTAAACACCTGCGCCCCAATCCTATTGGCTACGTCCTGCGCCCGCTGGGGATGGGCGCAGCAGGCCATGGCCACCCCATAGCCTTTTTCCGTAAAAGCTTCCGCCATTGCCCGCCCTATGCCCCCGGAAGCCCCGGTAATGAGCACGTTCTTCCGTCTTTCCATGGCCCGGACCTCCTTGCGTAAAGTTTATAGCTCCCAGCCGCCCTTCTCATAGAGGATGGCGGCAAGCGCCGCTAAAGGCGCTGTTTCTGTCCGTAAAATACGCGGGCCCAGGGTAAGCAGCGGCACGCCCATCTTTTGGGCCAAGGCCGCTTCCTCTGGGGCAAAGCCGCCCTCTGGCCCAATAAAGAGGTAATAGGGCCCCTGCGTGCCCGCCAGCGCCTGCTTTACACTGTAGGTACCCTTCTCATAAAAGAACAGGATTATCCCCTGCCCCGCCGCTTCCTCCAAAGCCTGCCGGAAGGGTACCGGCTCCCGCACCCCGGGCACAACGCCCCGGCCGCTTTGCTTGGCCGCTTCCAGGGCGATCCGTTGGAGGCGGGCGGTTTTTTTCTTGGCCCCCTTGGGGTCGGGCCTGGCAATGCACCGGGCGCTCTCGATCTGCCACAAGCCCGCCGCCCCCAGTTCTACGGCCTTTTGGGCTACGGTGTCCAGCTTGTCGCCTTTGGGCAGGCATTGGCACACCGTCACCTTTACCGGCGGTTCTGCCCGGTTGGGCACGGGATCCCCTACCCGCAGCCAAAGCCCGTCCCGCTCTATGCGGTCTACGGTGCAGGGGTAATCGGTACCCGCGCCGTCGCACAGGGTGGCTTCTTCGCCGGGCTTCATCCGCAAGGATTTGGCCCCATGGGCCCCCTCCTCCCCTCCCAGGAAGTAGCTGGGACCGGCCGGGGGCTCCGGGATAAAAAATCTTGGCATAAGGGCCTCCTGTCCCGCTTAGGCGCTGAACACGCTTTCCGCGCTTTCGGTCTCAAACTGCTTGTTGTACAGGTTGGCGTAATAGCCCTTTTGGGCCATCAGCTCCTGGTGGGTGCCCTGCTCAATGATCTTGCCCCCCCGCACCACCAGGATCAAATCCGCCTTGCGGATGGTGGAAAGCCGGTGGGCAATCAGGAACGACGTGCGCCCTGTAAGCAGGGTGGAAATGGCCTCTTGGATCAGCGCCTCAGTCTTGGTGTCGATAGAGGCCGTGGCCTCGTCCAGCACAAAGATGCGGGGGTCTGCCAATACCGCCCGGGCAAAGGACACCAGCTGCTTTTCTCCCGTGGAGAGCTGCCCGCCCCCTTCGCCTACGTCGCTGTCATAACCCTTTTCCATGCGCGTGATGAAATCGTGGGCGTTCACAAGCTTCGCCGCGGCCACCACTTCCTCGTCGGTAGCGTCCAGCCGCCCATACCGTATGTTCTCCTTTACCGAGCCCGAAAACAGGTGGGGCGTCTGCAGCACATAGCCGATGCTGCTGTGCAGCCACAGCATGCTGCGTTCCTTGTAGTCCCGGCCGTCTATGAGGATGCGCCCGCCGGTGGGCTCGAAGAACCGGCAGGCCAGGTTCACCAGGGTGGACTTGCCCGCCCCTGTCTCCCCTACAATGGCTACCGTAGTGCCCGCGGGCACGTCCAGGGTAAAGTGTTCCAGCACATTTTCTGTGCCGTCCGGGTACTGGAAGGTGATATCGTCAAAGGTGATGTGCCCTTTCAGGGGCTCCCACTCCTCCCGCTTCGGCTCAAAGGAGGTGCCGTATTTTTCGATGACTTCCGGGGCGTCCTTGATCTGGGGCTCTAGCTCCAAAAGGGCGGAGACCCGTTCAATATTGGCCTGCGTGGCAATAAAGTTGGAAATGGTGCGGGCCAGGGTCTGCACCGGGTCGGCAATGACCAGGGCAAAGTTCACAAACACTGTTAGCTCGCCAATGCCAATGTCCCCCCACATGGCCATGCTGCCGCCCCCAGTGATGACAAACGCCACCGCCAAAGCCGTCAAAAAGCCGATGATGGGCACATACACCGCGTTGAGCATGACCGCCTTTATGGTCGTGCCCTTCATGCGCCCTGTCACTTCCTGGAAAGCCGCGGTGTTCTTGTCCTCTATCACCAGGGTTTTCGAGGTCTTCGCCCCCGAAATGCCCTCGTTATAGTGCCGGGTAATTTCGGCGTTGATTTTCCGCACCTTCCGGTTCAGGTTCAAAATGCGCTTCTGGAAGTACAGCGTGGCCAGGGCTATGGCCGGCACTACTACAAGGATCAGCAGCGCCAGCTTCCAGTTGATAAACAGCATGACGCCCATGCACCCTATAACATAGGCCAGGCTCCAAAAAATGTCTACCAGGCTCCAGGCGAACACGCCGCCAATGCGGTTGGTGTCGCTCATGACCCGGGCCATAATAACGCCTACAGGCGTGGTATTGTAATAGGAAAAGCTCAGGGTTTGCAAATGGGTGAACAGGGTCTTTTTCAGGTCCCGGCCCAAGTACATCTCTACCTTTAGCGCCGTCCGGGCAAACACGATGATGCAGGCCATTTGCAGCAGCACCACCAGCATATACACAATGGCAAACCCCGTGACGCCCTGGGTACTCTGGGGCTCGATAAACCGGTCTACCGCATAGCCTGACAGCAGCGGGCAGCAGATATCTACCGCCGCGTTCACCAGCATGGTGCCGATGATTACCGCCATCAGCCCCCGGTACGGCCGCAGAAAGGGCAAAAGCTTGGCCCAGGTCTTTAGCGATGCGAACCTTTCCTTTCTTTCTGTTTTTGTATGTTCCATGTATTTTCTCCTTTTCGTTCCTTGCTTCAACATCTTGCAGAAAACTGCGCTGAACGTGGCCGCGTGCGTATGGCGTCTCGCGCTCACTTTTACTAAAAAAGTGTCGCGCTCTGTCTTTTGGCTTGGGGATTTAAGGCCTTAGGGGCTTTGCCCCTAAAACCCCGCTTACGCTTTTATGGCCTCTGGCAGCTTAAGGCTTCGCCTTAAGGATCCACCAGGGGCTTCGCGCCCCTGGACCCCGCCAAAGGGCTTGCGCCCTCTGGACTCCCACGCTTCGCTTCTTTTGCTTGCCGTTACGTCGCTTTCTGCATATCGAATATCTTCTTGTAAATTCCTTCCTGCTGGGAAAGCTCCTCGTGGGTACCCATCTGCGCCACCTTGCCCCGGTCCAGCACCAGAATCTGGTCGGCATTCATAAGGGTAGTGATACGGTGGGCAATCAAAATCGTCGTACCGTGGACATTCTCTTTTATCGAGTGGCGGATCTTCGCGTCTGTTTCCATATCCACCGCCGAAAGGGAATCATCAAAAATTTTAATAGCCGTGTCCTGCATCAGCATACGGGCAATGGCCACCCTCTGCTTCTGCCCGCCAGATATCGTCACACCCCGTTCGCCAATAGGCGTCTCATACCCCTGGGCAAAATTCTCAATGGCATCATCGATCACGGCAAGCCTGGCAAAATGCCGCACCGTCTCCAAATCCTCCCGGGCCGCCCCATCGGCAATACTCTCCCGGAAAGTCTTGGAAAACAGGAAAGGCTCCTGCAAAACAATGCCCAAATTCTTCCGCAGGTGGGCTATGTCCATCTTCCGTATATCCACCCCGCCAATGGTGATGCTCCCCTGGCCCTCCGGCAGCTCATAAAGCCTGTCCAGCAAATACATCAAGGTAGATTTACCGCTGCCCGTAGCCCCCAGTATGCCAAAGGTAGACCCCGCCTTTATGGTAAAGCTTACGTCTTCCAGCACCCCAGTGCCCCCAGGGTAGCCAAAGCTTACATGGTCAAACACAATGTCCCCATTAAGCCCGGGCTTTACCGGGGCAGGGCAATTGGTTTCTTCCTCTGCGTCCAAAATATCAAACAACCGGGTAGCGCTGATAGAAGTTTTGCTCAATTCGCTAAGCAGGCGCCCTAAGTTGCGCACCGGCCACACCAGCATAGAGTTATACGCCGTAAACGCCAAAAACTCCCCGGCCGTCAGCTGCCCCCGTTCTACCAGGAACGCCCCGGCCACAATAATCACGCACACCTGGAAGCCCGCAAAAAAGTCTCCCAGGCCCCAGTTTACGCCCATCACTTTACCCAGGCGCACCCACATGCCGGTAAACTCCTCATTCTTCTTATTAAAACGGTCAATCTCAAACCTTTCCCGGCCAAAGGCCCGTACCACCCGTACCCCGGTCAAGTTCTCCTGTACCAAGGCGGTCAATTCGCCCTCGGTCTCGTCGGCCTGCTGGAACTTCTTGCCCACAATGCCAAAGAAGACAAAGGAGGTGACAAACACCACCGGTATAAAAGCCATAACCAACAGGGACAGCTGTACATTCATGGCAAACATCAGCCCCAGGGAAACCACAATCAGCAGCACAATACGGATGCACTCCATCAGCTGGTCGCTGACAAAGTTGCGGATCAGGTCCACGTCCATGGTGCACCGCTGGATAATATCCCCGGTCTGGTGGGAGTTATGCCAGGCATAGGGCAGCCGCTGGATATGGTCAAAAAGCGTATCCCGTATGCGGGCCACGGTACCCTCGCAGGCCCGGGCCAGGTTCATGCGGGAAGAATAGGTGGTAAGGCTGGCCAGCGCCGCAAAGGCCAGGGAAACCCCCGCGCAGATCACAATGCTGCCCCGCAGCATTTCCCGCAGGGCCGCTTCGCCGCCCACAGACGCCACCCACCCCGCCAGGAACCCCGGCAGCTGGAAGGGGTTGTCGTTAATCACCGAATCAACGGTGACCCGGATAACCTGGGGCGTCATATAGTTCGCCACCACCGAAACAACCACCATCACAACGGATAAAAGGAACTGGAAGCGGAAACCCTTGGTATAAGGGTAAAACCGCAAAATGCTGGACTTCTTCTGTTCATTTGCCTGTTTCTTTTTCATTCACTATGTACCTCGTGCGCTAAAGAGCGTGTCACAAAATGGTTTTTTCGAGATTCTTAAGAACCTTTTTATCAAAAAAGGTTCTTAAGCGGGTGTGGGCAGAGCCCGCGGCCCTGCGCCCGCGGCGCCATAAAAAAAGCGCGGCAAGCCAAGGCTTCCGGCCCCGTGACACGGGTGGGGCGGATGCGGTTTGGCTATGCCAGCGCGGTTCTGTGCAACGTACAGCAGACAGCGGGCAGAAATGACGGTATACAAAATAGTAGCACGGCCCTGGAAAAAAGTCAACCGTGGAAAAAAGGTTTTTAGAAAATTCACAAAAAGGCGGTATAAAAGGGTTGATTTTTCCGGTTGTGGCGTGTATACTATAGGCACACATAGTTTTTAAAACTATATATCAAGTTTCTGATATCGCATAATATATCGAGAAAGGATGGTTATAGATGGAGCAAGCCATAAAACTCAGCCGGATGCAGAAAAAAGAACAGCAGGCCGAAAAACGCCGGCGCCTGGGCCTGCCCCGGTATACCCTGGGGGAAGAGGTCTTTTCCTCGGTGTCCCATGGGGTGTCGGCGCTGCTGGCTGTGGCGGGGCTGGTGCTGCTGCTGGTCTTCTGCCAGAAAACGCCCCTGTATGTGGGCTGTGTGTCGGTCTATGGGGCTACCATGGTGCTGCTTTACACGGTGTCCACCCTATACCATGCCTTGGGGCTCAACCGGGCCAAGGTGGTCTTCCGCTCTTTAGACCACTGCACCATCTTCCTCCTTATTGCCGGCACCTATACGCCCATTACCCTTATCAGCCTGGGCAGCCGCCAGGGCTGGGTGATGTTCTGCGTGGTGTGGGCCGCGGCTGTGCTGGGCATCGTGCTTAACGCTATCAGTGTCGAGCGCTTTAAGATTGTCTCTATGGTCTGCTATTTGGCTATGGGCTGGGTGGTGGTGCTGGCCATGAAGGACGTTATGGCCAATGTTTCCCCTGTGGGGTTCTGGTGCCTGCTGGCCGGGGGACTCAGCTACACCGTAGGGGCTGTGCTCTATGGGCTGGGGAAAAAAATCCCCTACATCCACTCGGTCTTCCATCTGTTTGTGCTGGCAGGCAGCGTGCTGCACACCATTACCGTGTACCAAATCGTAAAATGAAGCGCCTCACAAAAAAGGCCGCGCCCCCGTCTAGATAACGGCGGCGCGGCCCCTCTTTCTTTTTTATCCTGCCAGCGAACACAGCAGCTCCCACAAAAGCCCCTGGAAATCCCCGGACACCCGGTCCGCGATCTCCTGTACCTCTTTGTGGTTTAGGGCCTTGCCGCTCAGCCCGGCGGCCAGGTTTGTCACACAGCTGATGCCGCAGACCTCCAAGCCCATATGCCGGGCCGCCATGGCCTCGCAGGCGGTGCTCATGCCCACGGCCCCGGCCCCCAGGGCTTTGAACATCCGTATCTCCGCCGGGGTCTCATAGTTGGGCCCCGTGCACTGCACATAGACCCCCTCTTTTAAGCCGATGCCCTTTTTCCCCGCCGCCTGCCGTGCCAGGCCCTGCAAACGCTTGGAGTACACCTCCGACATATCCGGGAACCGCGTCCCCAGCCCTTCCTCGTTGGGCCCGATCAGGGGCGAGGGCACAAAGGTGGTAATGTGGTCCGTAATGAGCATCAAGCTTCCACTGGCCAGCTCTGGGCTGATGCCCCCGGCGGCGTTGGTAAGGATAAGCTCTTTAGCCCCCAAGGCTCCCAGCACCCGTATGGGCAGCACCACGTCTTCCATTGGGTACCCTTCATAATAATGCACCCGGCCCTGCATGACGGCCACCGGGGTACCCTCTACATAGCCGAAGACGAACCGCCCCGCGTGCCCCGGCACTGTAGACACCGGGAACCCGCTGATCTCCCCATACCCCACCTGGGCCACAGTTTGCAGCTTGTCCGCAAAGCCCCCCAGCCCCGAGCCCAGCACCAGCGCGGCCCGGGGCACAAAGTCCGTATGCGTGCGGATATCTTCCACGCAGCGGTGGATCCGATCCATTACCTTTCCCATGGTAAGCCTCCTTTGCAAAATCATGCAAAAAATCTTACCATCATCATAAGGCATTTTGTTCAGATTGTCAACACTCTTCTATGCGCAGCAGCCGGTTATATTTGGCCACGCGCTCGGTGCGGCAGGGCGCGCCGGTTTTGATCTGCCCGGCGTTTACCGCCACCGCCAGGTCCGCAATAAACGTATCCTCTGTTTCGCCGGAGCGGTGGGAGATGATGGTCTTGTACCCGCTGCGCTTGGCCAGGTCAATGGCTTCCAGGGTCTCTGTCAGGGTGCCGATCTGGTTGGGCTTAATGAGGATGGCGTTGGCCGCCCCCTCGTCAATGCCCTGCTGCAAGCGCTCGATGTTGGTGACGAACAGGTCGTCCCCCACCAGCTGCACCCGGCTGCCCAGGCGGGCGGTCATTTCGGCCCACCCGGCAAAGTCCTCTTCCCCCAGGGGGTCTTCAATCGACACGATGGGGTACTTATCGATGAGCCCTTCCCAATACTCGATCAGGTCCTCCGCCGAGTAGCATTTCCCCCGCTTGGGCAGCTTATAGCCAATGTCCTGGGCCCACTCGCTGCCTGCGGCGTCCAGGGCCAGGGTGATTTTCCCGCCGTACCCGGCCTTTTCCACGGCCCGTAAAATTTCCTCAATGGCTTCCTCGTCCGACCCCAGGTCCGGCGCAAAGCCGCCTTCATCCCCCACGCCGGTAGAAAGGCCCTTCTGTTTCAGCTGGGCCCCCAACACGTGGTAGATTTCCGCGCACCACCGCAGCCCTTCTTTGAAGCTTTCGGCCTGGGCGGGTATGATCATGAATTCCTGGATGTCGATATTGTTGGCGGCATGGGCCCCGCCGTTTAGGATGTTCATCATGGGCACCGGCAGGCGGCTGGCCGCCGCCCCGCCCAGAAACCGGTACAGCGGCATGCGGTAGTGGGCCGCCATAGCCCGGGCGCAGGCCAGAGACACCGCTAAAGTAGCATTGGCCCCCAGGTGGGATTTATTGGGCGTACCGTCCAGCTTGCGCAGGATGTCGTCCACCTGCCGCACCGTCAGGCTGTGGGCCTTTTCCAGCGCCGGCGAAATGATCTCGTTGATATGCCGCACCGCTTTCAGCACGCCCTTGCCCCCATAGCGGCGCTGGTCGCCGTCCCGCAGCTCTACCGCCTCAAACTTGCCCGTCGAAGCCCCCGACGGCGCCGCCGCCGTCCCCACTGTGCCGTCGGTCAGCTGCACCGTGGCGCTTACCGTGGGGTTGCCTCTGGAATCTAAAATTTCGCTTCCCATAACTTTTTGTATCCGTACCATTTACGTCCCTGCCTTTCTGGTTGGGGCTTTGCCCCAAACCCCATGAGGGGCGCCGCCCCTCAACCCCGCCAGGGGACACGGTCCCCTGGACCCCGTCTGCTGCCGGTTTTTTTCGTATGTTCTAGTATGGGGAATTGCGGGGGCGTTTAATCTGTGCTATACTTATTTTTGTAAAGGCTTTTGGTTTTTGGGAAAAGGTGTATGTTGTTCGTTTGGTGTGCTTTTGAAATTTTATAGCCGTTTTTTCGCAAATTGTTCCCGGTCCTTCTGTAGAAGAGGAGGTGCGCTATGCCTATCCAGATTCTTCCCCTGCCTGCCAGCGGGGCCCATGCTTACCTGCTTCGCGGGGAAAAATCCAGTGTCCTGGTGGACACCGGCACCGAAAAGCTGGGCGAGCAGACCTTGGCCGCCTGCCACCATATGGGCGTAAAGCTTATCCTGCTTACCCACGGCCATTTTGACCATTGCCAAAATGCCGCGTATTTCGCCCAAGAGCTCCATTGCCCCGTAGCCATCAGCCGCCAGGACGCCCCCCTGCTTACCGCCGGGGCCCAGCGGCCCGTGCAGGGTCAGGGCCTTTGGGGCAGCGCTTTTGCCTGGGTTTCCAACCGCAGCATCCGTAAACAGCCCATTCCGGCTATAGAGCCAACCGTCTTTTTAGAGGACGGCATGCCCCTTGCCCCCTACGGCATAGACGGGAAGGTCGTGGCCCTGCCCGGCCACACGGCAGGCTCTGTAGGCGTCTTGCTGGCTACCCGTGAGCTGCTGGTGGGGGACGCCATGTCCGGCTTGTGGGCCCCTGGCCCCGCCTGGTGCTATGAAGACAAATCCCAGATGGAAGAAAGCCTGGAAAAAATAAAAGCCCTCCGGCCCCGGCGCATTTACACCGGGCACAGCCTGAGGGCTTGAGAGAAACGGTTTGCCGCTGCTTTACAATCGGCGCTCCATATGGCCGACGGTAAAGGGCAGCTGGGAGATTTTTTCTATACCCACATGCACAAAGCCCTGGCTTTCGTACCAGGCGCGCAGCCGGGTGTTTTCTTCTATAATGCCGATCAGGAGCCTTTTCCCGCCCAGGGCGCGGGCTTCCTGGCATACATGGCTTACCAGCTTTGCGCCTATGCCCTGGCGGCGGCGCCCCGGCAATACCGCCAGCTTTTCCAGCTTATACGCTTCCCCTGGCCGGGGGCACAGCATGGCAAAGCCTATGGGCCTGCCGTCTTCCATATAGGCATAGGCAGCGCTGGCCCCTGCAAATTCGGCCTGTAGGCGGGCAAGGGGCATGAAAGCGCCGTTTGTCGGGCAGTTCTCTTTTGTCAATCCGAATTCCTCTGCCAAGGTGCCGCAGGCTGTGTGTATCAGGCCCAGGCACGCGGGCAGAAGGGCTTCTGTTACATTTTCTATACATAGCGGGGCCTCCTTTTGCGCCTATTATAGCCCCGGTTTATAGCTTTGTCAATTTTTTAGAAAGGTCGTGTATACATATGAACCTGCAGCACTGTACGCCGGAAAGCGTCGGTATCCCTTCTTCTGCCGTCACCGCCATGTTGGAGGAGCTTTACGCCCAAGGCATTGAGATGCACAGCTTTATGCTGCTGCGCCACGGGAAGGTCTGCGCCCAAGGGGCTTGGAAGCCCTACGCCATGGACGAGCCCCACATTATGTTTTCCTTCAGCAAGAGCTTGACCTCTACGGCCATCGGCTTTGCCCGGCAGGAAGGGCTTGTGTCTTTAGAAGAAAGGCTTGTGGACCTTTTCCCGGACAAAATACCCGAAAACCCCAGCGAAAACCTGCAAAAAGCCTGCGTTAAGCACCTGCTGATGATGGGCTGCGGCCATGAAACCGAAATCAGCTGGGGCCCCACCCAAACCAACGACTGGGTAAAGGATTTCCTCCACCACCCCTTTGTGTATGAGCCGGGCACCCATTTCCTCTACAACACGGCAGGTACCAATATGCTCTGCGCCATTTTAAAGGAAAAGACCGGCCTTTCCCTCACCCAATTTTTGAAGCCACGCCTTTTTGAGCCTCTGGGCATGAGCGACATCCAGTGCCACCAGCTTCCCAACGGCATCTCCATGGGCGGCGCCGGGTGCTGCCTCACCATTGAGGACATGGCGCGGTTTGTACAGTTTGTGGCAAACCGGGGCCAATGGGACGGCAAGCAGCTTTTAGGGGAAGATTGGTTTGACCTGGCCACTGCCAAGCAGATCGAAAACGCCGGGGCCGGCTGGGGCGGCGACCCGGACTGGCAGGCCGGGTACGGCTTCCAGTTCTGGCGGTGCGCGCCCAAGGGCGTGTTCCGGGGGGATGGGGCCTTTGGCCAGTACGGGGTAGTCATGGCAGACCAAGGGGCCGTACTGGTAATCCAGTCGGCTTCTATGAAGCTGCAGGCCGTGCTTACCGCTGTGTGGCAAAAGCTTCTGCCCGCTATGGCCAGCGCCCCCCTGCCCGAAGACCCCAAAGCCCTGCATATCCTGCAAAACCGCCTGAAAAACCTGGAGCTCAACCCCATGCTGGGCATGCGCAGCCCCGGCGCGGAGGAGTCCCTGAGCGGGGCGGTGTATGTGCCCGATGCGCCCTTGCCCGGCTTTGCCGATATCCTCGGCGGCGTAGGGCGCTTTACCCCCGAGGGCGGCGCTTTGCAGGCCCTCTCCTTCCAGTTTGACGAAAGCGGGCTGAAGCTCACCTGCCAGCAGGACAACGGCAGCTTTACCTTTGACGTAGGCATGCAGGGCCACTTTGCCCAAAGCCGTGTAAACGGCGTCCTCTACGGGGCCAACGGCCGCTGGCGGGCAAAAGACAAGCTGGAAATAGAAATGCGCAACACCCGGGCCGTGGCAGGCAAACGGTTCGTTTTCCAGTTCGCGGGGGATAAGCTGCGGGTGACCGCGGATTCAACCATCCCGGAAATCGGCGGCCTGGGCGAGCCTTTAATGGAGCCCCTGAGCTTTACGCTGAAAGAGGGCGAAGTCAGCACAAAAACCAAAATGTACTGGGAAGTAAACGGATAAAAGCCAAAACAAGAAGGGCCGTGCCACTGTGCACGGCCCTTCTTAGGCAAAATGGGGGCAGCAACCCGCGAAAAAGCACACGTGGGTGCGGCCTGTTTTTTCGGCCAGCCCTTTTTTAAGGCTGGCAATTTCCTTGGCCTAGCTGATCTAGGCCCACGCCTTACAGGGCTGTGAAGTGCTTCACCACACAGGTACCGTCGGCCAGGTCTTCCCAGCGCTTGGCCGAAAGGTCCAGGCCTGCGTGCATGAGGATGGCGCCGGAGTAGACCTCGCCGGAATCCTCGTCCCGGTAAAGGCGGTCGGGGTCCAGGCCCCGGAGCTTTGCCACCTGGTAGACAACGCCGGGGCGGCGCATGATTACCCGGGTGTACAGGGCCTGGGATTTATCTGGGCTTACGAACATCCAATCGCAGAGGAAGGGGTTTTCGGTGGGGAGGGTCAAGCGGTACAGGTCGCCGTAGTGGGTAAGGTCGTAGTATTTGTGGTAGGCGGCTGCCTGGGCTTTTACGGCCTCCTTTTCCTCTTCGGTAAGCTTGTAGGGGTCCAGCTCATAGCCAAAGGTACCCCACAGGGCCACGGCCGCACGGGTATGGATGTCTGTGCGGGGGCAGGCAGAGACATGGGCCCCCAGGGAAGCCGCCGGGTAGCACAGGGATGCCCCGAACTGGATGGTCAGGCGCTCGATGGGGTCGGTGTTGTCGCTGGCCCAAATCTGGGGGGAATAGTACAGCATGCCGGGGTCAAAACGGGCGCCGCCGGAAGAACAGTTTTCCAGCAGGATGTGGGGGAACGCGGTGGTGATGCGGTCCATTAAGTCGTAGACGCCCAGCACGTAGCGGTGGAAGAACTCGCCCTGGCGCTGGGGCGGCAGGGAAAGGGTAGCCGCTTCGCTGATATGGCGGTTGCAGTCCCACTTGATATACTCAATGTTGTTCTGGGAAATCACATCGTACATCTGCTGGAAGATGTTGTCCCGCACGTCCTCCCGGGTCATGTCCAGCACACACTGGTGGCGGGAGAGGGATTTCCCCCGGCCCGGGGCGCAGACGGCCCAGTCCGGGTGTGCCCGGTAGAGGCCGCTGTCGGGGTTGATCATTTCCGGCTCGTACCAGATGCCGAATTTTACGCCCAGGGCGTTCACCCGGTCGATAAGGCTTTTAAGCCCCCCTTTCAGCTTCTGCTCATTTACCTGCCAGTCCCCCAGGGCCCGGAAGTCGTCGTGGCGGTCGCCGAACCAGCCGTCGTCCATAACCAGCAGCTCAATGCCCAGGTCTTTGGCGGCCCGGGCGAAATCCACCAGCTTTTCGTCGTCAAAGTCAAAGTATGCGGCCTCCCAGCTGTTAATGAGAAGGGGGCGCTTTTTCTTCGCCCACTGGCTGCGCATTAAGCGGTCCAGGTAGAATTTGTGGAAAGCCCGGCTCATGCCGCCTAAGCCTGTGTCCGAGTAAACCAAAACCGCTTCGGGGGCCGTAAAGCTTTCCCCAGGGGCCAGGTGCCAGCGGAACTCCGCGGGGTTGATGCCGGTGAGGGCGCGGGTGCAGCCGCGCTCGTCCACTTCTATGTCTATGGCAAAGTTGCCGCTGTAAATGAGGCTCAGGCCGTAGGCCTCGCCAGCATCTTCGGTACAGGCGGGGCCGGCAAGGGCCATGAAAGGGTTGTGGTTGGGGCCGGTCATGCCGCGCTTGGACTGGATGCCCTGCTGGCCGTGGTGCAGCGGGTGGCGGGTGGCGGTGTTCTCCTTGGCCCAGCGGCCATGAAGGTGCACACAGTCAAAGTCCATAGAGGGCAAATCCAGGCAGGCGCTGTAGGCACGCTCCAGCCAGGCTGGGCTCTCCCCCTTGTTTTCCAGGCGGGCGCTGCGGGCGATAGCCTCATACCCCACAAAGACCGTGTACAGCAAATAGGCGTGCAGGCCCGTCACCTTGTCTACCAGCTGGATTTCCAGGGTCTCCGCCTCGTCTTCTTGGGCAAAGGAGGCTGGCAGGCCTAAAAGCCCCGGCTTGCCTTTTAGCAGGCGGTGGCTTTCATAGTGCAGGTCGGTTACGGCGTTGCCCTCTTCCCCCCGCACCGAAAGGGCCGCGATGCGCATATCCCCCGCACCGCCGCAGGGGTATTCCAGGGGGGCAATGTCCAGGGAGAAATAGGGGTCGTCCACATAGGGGCTCTGGGGGCTTAGGGAGTCGTACACGCCCCGGAAGGAGAGCCTTTCCAGGCCCTGGTCTGTGGGGAGCTTTTTGCCGTAATACAGGTGGACAAGGTAGCCCCCTTGGTTGATTTGCAGGGCATAGGTGGAGTTTTCCGTGTCCAGCTTAAAAATGCGGGTTTCTGGGTTATAAGAGATAGGCATAAAAAGGCCCCTTTCTTTTTTTATCTTGGCGCCATTATAGCACAGCGCCGGGGGGCGTGCTACCCGCGTTTGTTAGGGAAACCTGTCCATTTGTTGCATAGGGGGCTGTTCCAGGCGCAAGGCTTCCTCGTAGGCCTCCCGGAAGAAACGGTAAAGGGGCAGCAGGGCCGTAAAGGAATCCGCCAAAAGCCCGGACAGGCCAGGGTCAAAGAGGCTGGGGCCAAAGTAGTTCTCATAGCCCCAGCTGGCCTGCTTGCGGTTGTACCAGGGGTTTAGGGCCGGCCCTAAATCCCCCTTGGGGCGCTTGTATTCGTCGCCCCAGACGCGGCCTTTTTCCGGGTCTGGCAGGGCGGCCAGCAGCTTCTCAAAGGCCTTTGGGTCTTTATCCAGCTTTTGACGGAACGCCTCTGCCTGCCGGGCGGTGCGGTCCCAGAATCCCACCCCGTGGGAGGTGCCCTCTTTGCCCAGCTCGAACCAGAGCATAGGCCCCCGGGATTCGCCCCCGCGCTTTTGCAGGGAAAACCACAGGCTGTCCTGATAAGGGCCCCGGCCGTACAGGCGCCGGGCGTCCCGGTAGATGCGGGAGACGTGGAGGGAAAAATCCAGGCCCGGGTGGCGGGCCTCCATCATGGCCAGTACCTCCCCGGCCAGCTCTTTAAAGGGGCGGTGCAGCACCCTTTCAAACTCCTCCTTGCGGGGCAAAAACCAGCTGCGCTCGTTGTGCAGGGCCAGTTCCCAGAGGAAATCCAGGCTTTGATTTGTGAGACATTGCTTCATGGGGCGCCTCCTTTGGGTGTCAGGGCTGGGCAGGGGGCGTTTGGGGCTGGTAATAGTTTTGGAGGATTTGGGCCAGCTGGGCCCGGGTGCAGGGGTCCTGGGGGGCCAAGGCCTGGCCCCCCTTGCCGGAAAGCAGGCCATACCCGACAGCCCAGGCCATGCCCTCTAAAGCCCAGGGGCTGATAGCGCCGCTGTCGGTGTAAAGGGACAGGACGGCCGGGTCGGCCTCTGGGGGCTCGGAAGCCATGTAGGTACAAAAGCCCAAAAACAGCTGGGCCACCTGCTCACGGGTAACAGGGAGGGCAGGGCTGAAAAGCCCGTCCCCGGTGCCGGTGGAGATGCCAGCCTCTTGTGCCCAGGCAATGGCTGTAGAGGCCCAGTGGCCTTCTATGTCCGGAAAAGGGGCTGGGGCGCTGGGGGTGGGCCTGCCCGCCATATTGTGCAGGACAGACACGGCCTGGGCACGGGTAACGGTGCCCGCGGGGTCAAAGAGGGTGGGGGCCACGCCCTGCATAAAGCCGTTTTCTTTGGCAAACTGGATGGGGGCCGCGTACCAGTCCTCGGCGCGGACATCGGTAAAACCGGCAAAGGCAGGCGGGGGCTCGGGGGCAAATTTGATGAGGACAAAGGCGGTGGCGGCGGTCTCGGCTATGGGGCTGATCTGGTTGCCGCCGATGGTGTTCTGCCAGACCTTGTCCTCATGGGGGTTGTCGCCCCAATAGATCATCAGGTGGTTGTCCGCGTCGCCGCCGGTAAACCGGTCGGTCCAAAAGCGCAGGATGACATCGCCCTTTTCCGCCTGGCCGGAAGCCAGGAGCTCCCATTTTGTTTCAAACACATGGGCGACCAGGTTGCCATACTGGATGAGGTTTAAATAGTTGCTGGCTCCGGAAAGGTACTGGAAGGGCCTGCCGCTTCCCCAGGTGATGGCTGTGGGGCTTTGGCGTATGACTGCGGTGACGGTGTCGCCGTCCATACCGGCGCGGCGCAGGGCATAGGAGACAAACCCGGCGCAGTTCATGCCTGGGGCGCCGTTATAAGAAACGTCCCCCCGGGGGGACTGCCAGTCGCCGCCTACCTGGGGGGTGCCCAGGTAAAAGCCGTCATACTGGTGGGCGGAAAGCTCGGAAACCAGGGACTTGCGGGTGACGCCGAATTTATCCAGGTATTCGGTGCCCCCGGCGCAGCGCTGGCGCACTTCGGCAAGGGGGACCTGCTGGTTTAGGGACGGGGCGGGGTCAACCCCCTCTTCAGGGGCAAGGGTCGTGTGGGCCAGGGCCGGGCAGGGGGTAAGGGCCAGGCATAGGCCCAAAAGGGCGCTGATAAGCTTCTTTTTCATGTTCCATTCCTCCAAATTACTCCATAGCTTATCCCATTGTACCAGAACAAGGCCAGGGGCGCAAGGGGAGGCTGGCGGCTTTTGGCGTTTGGGGAAAGGGAAAGGCGCGCAGCCTTTTAGCCGCGCGCCTTTCCTTCTTCCCTTTTTATCACCAGTTTTCCAGCGTCACGGTTTTTTCAACCAGCAGTTCCCCTGTATCTTCATCGTATACCTTTACATCTGTAGGTTGGCCTGGGGCCACGGCAAACCAGAATTTGCCGTTAAATACACAGTAAGAGCCATCTGGGTTGTCTATCCTGCTGGACTCGGTCTGGTTTGCTTCCCCTTCCCCCAGCAATTCGCCGTTTTGCCAGGCTTCCATTTTCACGTGGCGGCGGCTCTCCCCCGCCGGGCCAAACACCTGCCAGCGGCCTTCGCCGGATTCCACCGTGAAGCTGCCCAGGAACATTTCGCCGGTATAATCGCCGTTATACAGGTTATGGGCCTCCTCGTCCGTATCGAACCAGGCATAGTTGGCCATTTCGGGGACCTGGCTGGCATCACTGACCTCTATGGCCCCTGCCTGGAAATCCAGCTTAAAGACAGCTTCAAACTGCTGGCTGCCGTTTTTGTCGTAGAGGGTAAGGTAGATGGGCCGGCCTTCGTTTTCGCGCGTGCCTCCCCATACGCCTACATCGCGGGTATAGCCGTTGCCCAGGTCCTGGGGCACACACATGCCCTGCCCGCCTAAAGAGTACCCGTCTGAAAAGCGGGAGCCGATAACCGGGTTTTCGTAACGGTTTTCATAGTCCACCACAACGAGGGTGCCCGCCGGGGTAGAAATGGCCCGCTGCACCGTGACGCCGTTCTGGGTGATGCCACCGCAGTCGATCTCTTTTATGGGGACGTCGCTGCGCTGGGCGGCAAAGCGCAGGGAAAATTCGCTGGTATTCACAGCCTTGTCCTCTTCCTCCCCTTCGGGGCGGTACGGGTGATAGGTAAAGAAGCCCTTATAGGCCAGCTCTATATCCAGGCTGTCCTGGCCCCAATACACCTCTGGCAGCAGGAAGGCCCGCTGGCAAATGTACTCCCGTTCGCCGGTGCGGCTCCATGTATCGTAACCCAGGGTGCAGAAACCCGGTACATCCATGCCGCGCCCGCCCTTTTCGTTCCAGCCGTAGCAACCCTGGCCATTGATCAGCAGGTCATAGCCGGGGACGGCCTTGTCGTATATCCGGTTGTAAGCCTCCGGGTAGCTTTCCTCCACTTCCATGCGCATGCCCGCATAGAGGAAGTAACCATCGTAATACGCCTCTTCCAAGGTAATGTGCACGTTCTGTTCCCCGTCCCCGTTGGGGGCTACATCCAGGGCCAGCACCGGGGCGGCCTCCCGCCCGGCAGAGCCCTCTGGGGCAGAAGCGTCCTCTGGCCCGCCGCTTTCTACTGGCGCGGCCTCGGGGGCCGTCAAAGGCTGGGCGTACTTTTGGATGTCCCGCTGGGTATCCCGCAGGTTTTCAGACCCGTTTACGTTGATGCTCCGGAAAATGCCGCCTACCAGGGGCAGGCCCTCTGCCAGGGCGGGGTTCACGGCGTTAAGGCCGAACAGCCCGCCAGAAAGGGCAAACATCATGGCCAGGCTTGCCAGGGCCACCCGCAGGCCGCGCACAAGGGCGTGCTTTTTCGGGCGTTCGGGCAGGTACATGCAGGCCGATACAATAGCTTCGTGGATTTGCCGGGGCGGCTTTTCCTGCTGGAAATGGGCCCGGATAACCTGTTCTTTACGGCTGCTTTCACTTGTCATAGCATAGTCCCTCCTGTTCGGTGTAGATGACGGCAAAGCGCCGGCGCGCCCGGTGCAGCCGTTGTTTTACGGCAGTCTCGCTCAGGTGCAGCACCTGGGCGATCTCCCGGGCCGAAAGCCCGTCGCCGTAAAAGAACCCTAAAACCACCTGGTCGTCCTCCCCCAGCTCCCGCAGGGCCGCCCGCACGTCCAGCAGGGCGTCCCGGTCGGCGGCAGGGCGGGCGGCATCCAGGGCGTCGTCCAGGTCCTCGTGGCCGTGCTTTTGCCGCTGGTGCAAAAGGGCATAGCACTGGCGTATGAGGATCTGCGTCAGCCAGGTTTTAAAGTACCGGGCGGCCCGCAGGCCCCCCAAGCCCCGCCACGCGGCGAACACCGTCTCCTGCACGGCGTCTGCGCTGTCCTCCGGGTTTTTCAGGATGGACATGGCCACCCGTCCCAGCATGCTTTCGTTTTCCAGGATAAGGGCGGTAAAGGCTTCCTTATCCCCCTTTTTGGCCTTGCGTATGAGCTCCAGGCTGTGATCCGCCATATTCCCAGCTCCTTTCCGCTGTTTTGCTGCTCATCTGTTAGAGGCCGGGTCCTGGGGAAAGGTGACAAGCTTCTGCAAAAAAGCGCGCCCCCTCCGGCGCGCCTTTCCATTTATTCGTTTAACCAGATGTACGCCCGGCCCTGTATCTTCTCCGCAGCCTGCTCTGGGGTGGTCAGCTCGTTTATGTAGAATTCATCCAGGTAGTCCTGCAGGTCAATGTTATATTTGCCCAGGTCCACCGGGTCATTGGTGAGCAGCTCGTCCATATAGGCCTCCATGTCCGCGCCGTCCACCGGGTCAAAATGGAGGTGCTCTAGGCCTGCGGCGCCTAAACGGCTAAGGTCTTCCGGCGCGTCCTCCATGATTTTCCGATAATTGGAACGGGTGACGGGTATGCCGCTGTGGGTGTAATAGTGCTGGCCGGTATAGCCGAAATGGTCAAAGGTAATGTCCTCCCGCCGGGACAGGCAGTATTTTATGAACTCCCAGGCCAGCTCTTTGTTTTTCAGGCTTTGGGGCATGACAAAGGTCTCGTCCACGCAGGTGATGCCCAGCCGGCCGTCGGAGCTGGTGAGGAAATAAGGCCCGGCCACGTATTGGAACGAGCGCTGGCGGGACTCTGCCAGCTCATAAGGGGCCAAGGGTTCGATTCGGCCGCACAGGGCGGGGCGGGCTTTTAATAGGATGTTTTTGTCGGCCGGGTAGCCTGCCTGGGCCATGACCTCGGCGTGCGGGGATATTTCCCCTGTGGCCCGGTAGGAGAGCGCGGCTTCCAGCGTGGAACCGAACCCGTAGTTTATCTCTTTTTCCGGGTCCAGGTCCGGGTCTTCATGGGCCGCGTCCCGGCTCTGCGCCAGGAAGCTTACAAACTCCGGGGAATCAAAAGCGGCCCGACGGTTTTCCAGGTCGATATAGGCGGGGCGTTCCAGGGGGAAAAGGGAGGCTTTGGGGGAACAGGCAAACAGCAGGTTCAGGTCTGGATGCTGGGGGCGCAGCTGGCCGTACCAGTCCAAAATTTGAACCGCGTTTGTGAGGGTGACGCTGTCCGGGTCTACGTTGATTTCCCCCAGCAGGGCCCGGTTACAGTATACACCGGTCAAATTAAAGCTGTAGGGCATCACGGGCCGCCGGCCTTCTACCAGAAAGGCGTCCAGTACAGGCATGAAGTAATCTTCCTCCCGGATGTCCGGGTCGTTCTGCCAGAACTCTTGGAAATCGGCCAGGGCGCCGTTTTTGGACAGGGATGTGTAATCCAGGTCCTGGGTAACGCCGTAAAGCAGGCAGTCGGCCTCCCCGGCGGCGATCTCTACCCTTAACCGGGTGTAATAGTCCTGCCGGGTGTCCTGCCTCTCCTGCTTGGTCTCCTCTTGGCCGAACCGGTCGCCAAACTCGCAGGAAATGGCCACGTTGGGGTGCAGCTCCATAAACTCTTTGGCCAGCCACGTTACCGCCGGGGTGTAGCCATACATGTTGTAAGACCGGATGGCAAGGGTGCCGCTGAGGTTGTCCCCCGGCACTGGGGTGGTGAGGTCATCCTCGTCGGGCTTGGGCGGGCCTATGTAATTGGGGGCGTCGTAGTCCACCTCTAACTCGCTGGGCAGGGCCGAGGCTTCGGCCTGGTTGGCGCTGACCAGGGCGTCGTATTTTTTGTCCTTCTCCGTCTGGCAGGCAGGAAAGCTGATAAGCAAGCACAAGGCCAGGCATAGGGCTAAGGCTTTCTGCATTTTCATGGTTTTTGGCCCCTTTCGTGCAAATCGCCCAAGGGAAAAGCGATTTGTTTATGGTTTCTATTATAATGCACAGTATAGGAAAAGTCAACGGCAGGGCCCATGGGCGCGCAAAAGAAAAATATTTCAAAATCTTCCCAATTTACACTGGTATTTTTGGGATTTCTTTGGTATAATTCTGGTAGCAGCCCGTTGGACAGGCTTTTTTGCCCTGCCCGGACGGTTAGCTTTGCTGTCACCCGGAGGTTTACGTCCGGTTGAACATTATTTTGGAGGTTGATACCAATGAGCCACAAGTATGTGTATCTGTTCAGCGAAGGCGACGGCTCCATGAGGGAGCTCCTTGGCGGCAAGGGCGCAAACCTGGCGGAAATGACTAAGCTGGGCCTGCCTGTGCCCCAGGGCTTCACCATCAGCACCGAAGCCTGCACCCAGTATTATGAGGACGGCCGCAGCATTAACGACGGCATCCAGGCCGAGATCATGGAGTACGTAGGCAAAATGGAAGAAATCACCGGCAAGAAGTTCGGCGACAAGGAGAACCCTCTCCTGGTTTCCGTGCGTTCCGGCGCCCGGGCCTCTATGCCCGGCATGATGGACACTATCCTGAACCTGGGCATCAACGAGGAAGTTGTGGAGTACATGGCCAAGGCTTCCGGCAACCCCCGGTGGGCTTATGACTGCTACCGCCGTTTCATCCAGATGTATTCCGACGTGGTTATGGAAGTGGGCAAGAAGTACTTCGAAGAGCTCATCGACGAGATGAAGGAAAAGAAGGGCGTCACCCAGGATACCGAGCTGACCGCCGAGGACCTGAAGGAGCTGGCCGAGCAGTTTAAGGCTGAGTATAAGGCCAAGATTGGCTCTGACTTCCCCACCGACCCCAAGGAACAGCTGATGGGCGCTGTAAAGGCCGTGTTCCGTTCCTGGGACAACCCCCGCGCCAACTACTACCGTATGCAGAACGAGATCCCCTATTCCTGGGGCACCGCTGTAAACGTACAGATGATGGCCTTTGGCAACATGGGCGACGACTGCGGCACTGGCGTGGCCTTTACCCGTGACCCCGCTACCGGCGAGAAGAAGCTTATGGGCGAGTTCCTCACCAATGCCCAGGGCGAAGACGTGGTGGCCGGCGTGCGTACCCCCATGCCCATTGCCCAAATGGAGGAGAAGTTCCCCGCTGCTTTCAAGCAGTTCCAGGAGGTTTGCAAGACCCTGGAGGACCACTACCATGACATGCAGGACATGGAGTTTACCGTAGAGCACGAGAAGCTGTTTATGCTGCAGACCCGCAACGGCAAGCGCACCGCCGCTGCCGCTATCAAGATTGCCTGCGACCTGATCGACGAAGGCATGAAGACCGAGGAAGAGGCCCTGCTGATGCTGGAAGCCAAGCAGCTGGACGCTTTGCTGCATCCCCAGTTTGACGCTGCCGCTTTGAAGGCCGCTACCCCTGTGGCTTCCGCTTTGGCCGCCTCCCCTGGCGCTGCCTGCGGCAAGATCGTCTTTACCGCTGAGGACGCTGTAGAGCAGGGCAAGGCCGGCGAGAAGGTTGTGCTGGTGCGTTTGGAGACTTCCCCCGAGGATATCGAGGGCATGCACTACTCCCAGGGCATCCTCACCGTGCGTGGCGGCATGACCAGCCACGCGGCTGTTGTGGCCCGCGGCATGGGCACCTGCTGTGTATCTGGCTGCGGCGCCATTAAGATGGACGAAGCCAACAAGAAGTTCGAGCTTAACGGCCGCACCTATGTAGAGGGCGACTATATCTCCCTGGACGGCACCACCGGCAACATCTACGGCGAAGCCATCCCCACTGTGCCCGCTTCCACCGAGGGCGGCTACTTTGGCCGTATTATGGAGCTCTCTGACAAGTACCGCACCCTGCAGGTGCGCACCAACGCCGACACCCCCGCCGACGCCAAGCAGGCTGTGGCCTTTGGCGCCGAGGGTATTGGTCTGTGCCGTACCGAGCACATGTTCTTTGACCCGGACCGCATTGCCGCTATCCGCGAGATGATCTGCTCGGACACCGTAGAGCAGCGCAAGGCTGCCTTGGCTAAGCTGGAGCCCATGCAGCAGGGCGACTTCGAGAAGCTGTACGAGGCTCTCGAGGGCAAGCACGTGAACATCCGCTTCCTAGATCCCCCGCTGCACGAGTTCGTCCCCACCGACGAGAAGGACATCGAGCTGCTGGCTAAGGCCCAGGGCAAGAGCGTAGAGGATATTAAGGCCATCATTTCCGGCCTGCACGAGTTCAACCCCATGATGGGCCACCGCGGCTGCCGTCTGGCTGTCACCTATCCCGAAATCGCCGAGATGCAGACCGAGGCTGTGATCAAGGCTGCTATCAACGTGAACAAGTCCCATCCCGATTGGAACGTGGTGCCTGAGATTATGATCCCGCTGGTAGGCGAGGTCAAGGAGCTCAAGTTCGTGAAGAAGACCGTAGTGGACACCGCCGACAAGATCATCGCCGAGGCTGGCGTTGACATGAAGTACAAGGTGGGCACCATGATCGAGATCCCCCGTGCAGCGCTGACTGCCGACAAGATCGCCGAGGAAGCCGAGTTCTTCAGCTTCGGCACCAACGACCTGACCCAGATGACCTTCGGCTTCAGCCGTGACGACGCGGGCAAGTTCCTGACCTCTTACTATGAGAACAAGATTTACGAGAACGACCCGTTCGCCCGTCTGGACCAGGAGGGCGTGGGCCAGCTGGTGAAGATTGCTGCCGAGAAGGGCAAGTCTGTGCGCAAGGATATCATCCTGGGCATCTGCGGCGAGCACGGCGGCGACCCCACCACCATCGAGTTCTGCCACAATGTGGGCTTGACCTACGTTTCCTGCTCGCCTTACCGTGTGCCGATTGCCCGTTTGGCGGCTGCACAGGCGGCTATCAAAAGTAGGTAGGAGTTCTCTTTCCTTGGAATTACCGCTATCTTTCGAGCAGGCGGCAGCTTACCGAAAGGCTAACGGACAGTATGTAAGGAAAAATCAATGGAGAGAAACTACCGTAACGGTATATATCGACCTTGATTAAGAACTGAATTAGGATAAGCGTATCATTAGAAATAGTGGTACGCTTATTTTTTTCACTCGTTTGCATCTTTGAATATCAAGCCGTCTTTAATTATAATGAAGCCAAGAAAGGACGGTGGACGGTATGAGAGAAAAGAAAACTCACATACGCAATACCTCCTTCTTGGTTTTCTGGCATGAAAAAAGGGCTTGACCTCTCTTGTCAAGCCCCGGTAGTTGGGTTGCCTCCTTTCCCTGCGCCCATGAAAAAACCGCCCTTCGTTGTGAAAGAGCGGTTTTTCAGTAGGTTGGCAGTCCATTATTTTGCTTTTTTATATGTATCCCTTTGTACACTGTTGCAAGGAAAACCGCATTGACAGTGTACTACATATCAATCGGGTATGGCTTATACCCAAAGAAGCGAAAAAGCCTGCTGACAGGCGAAGAAAAACGGAAAATCTAACTAAAAACTAACTAAGCCTTAGTATAATCAGATTGGAGGTTTAAGATATGGCAAAGACAATACTGATTATTGAAGATGAAATCGCAATACAAAACATCTTAGCCGAGCCACTTAGGGCATGCGGCTATGAAGTTGTGACTGCATCGGATGGTCTGGAGGGTATCAATGCTTTTCACTCCCACCATATAGACCTTATCCTTTTAGATATTATGCTGCCGAAAATCAATGGATATGCTGTTTGTGAAATGATACGACAAGAAGCCCAGACCCCTATTATCCTTTTGACTGCCCTTGACACAGAGGACGACCAGATAAAAGGATTTGATTTGTTGGCAGATGACTATATCACGAAGCCGTTTTCGATTAAATTGGTGCTAAAGCGTGTAGAAGCACTGTTTAGAAGAACAGAAACAGCGGATATGGATATAGATACCCTTCGATACAAGGAACTTCAGATAAGTGCAAAGCAAAGGCAGGTCCTTGTATCGGGTGCAAAGGTCATTCTCACGCAATCCGAGTTTGATATTTTACTGTTGTTCCTTAAAAATCAAGGGCGAGTATTCACAAGAGATGAACTGCTTAACCTTGTGTGGGGATATGAATTTATCGGCGAGGAAAAAAGCGTCAATTTCCACATTATGAATTTGAGAAAAAAGTTAGGCGTGGATTATATAGAAACTGTCAGAGGGGTGGGGTACAAAATTGCAAAAGAAAATCAGTAACTCTCTAAGTACAAAAGTCTTCTTGTGGGTATTTGCCGCATTGGCTTTGTGCAGCGTTTTGATATACGGCATCGTCCTTGTATTTGTGCCGCAAAGCTATCAACTCACAGGCAGCAAACAGTTTGAAACCAATGCGGGAGCATTATTCTCTGTCCTGAAAAACAAAAGCTATGAGGAAGGGACGACGCTGATTACAAATTTCTGCATTGAGAACAACGCCGTGGCGATGTTAGGAAACGAAAAGGACAGCGTTACTTTCGGGGGCTTTGAAACTATTGGCGATGACCTGTCAACGGCACAGACCTATACAACTGATGTGACCTTTGCTGAAGATAAAGCAAGCTATACGCTTTCCGTTATCTCCCTTTCCAAAACGGCAAGCGAACTGTTCAGTCTGCTGCTCCGTTTTATTCCGTTGGTATTGACTGTTATTCTGCTTCTCTCTGCTCTCAGTGCTTTTATTTGCAGCCGAGTGATTGTTGCACCGATTGCAAAAATCAGTCAGATTTCCAAGCGGATGACAGAGCTTGATATGACTTGGAGGTGTGATACAGACAGGGGGGACGAAATCGGCGTACTTTCTTCCAGTCTGAATACAATGGCGGCAAGGCTGCAAAGTACAATGGAAGAACTGGAAACGGCAAATCAGCAGCTAACCAAAGATGTTAAGAAATTTCAAAGGTTGGAGGAACAGCATAGGAATTTTTTTGCGGCTGTTTCCCACGAGCTGAAAACACCGTTGACTATTCTGAAAGGTCAGCTTGAGAATACGATATTAGGTTTTGGAGATTACCAGAACCACGACAAATATCTGCCGCAGGCACTAAAATCCACCGAGGACATCGAATACTTAGTTAAAGAGATACTATCTATTACCAAAATGGAAACAATGAACATCGGCAGCTCTTTGGAAACACTTTCTTTAGCTGATATGGTAAGTAAAGTAGTTACAGAGTTGCAGCCTTTGGCGACTGAAAAAGACATTGCTATTTTTCAGAATATCTCCGAAGATATAAGTGTGTCAGTCAACCGCAACCTGTTCGGTAAGGCGTTATCCAACATCATTGGCAACGCCATCCGTCACTCTAAAGCAGATGCTAAGGTTTATGCAGATTATGACACGGATACGCACATTTTGGTTGTAGAAAATACAGGCGTATTTTTAGGCGAGGATAATTTGGAAAATATGTTTACGCCGTTTTATAGGGCGGACAAATCCCGCAGCAAAGCCACAGGCGGAAGCGGTCTGGGTTTATACATTGTAAAGACTATTCTTGACCTACACGGAATGGAATACAAAATTTCGAATACCGACAAGGGTGTTGCGTTCTATCTGAAATTAAATTAAGCCATCTTCTAAAGGAGCCGTCAGTTATCTGGCGGCTTCCTTGCGTTTGGAAAAACGAACGAAACGCATATCAAATGCTAACCAAAAACTAATCAAAAAAAGATATGATTGTCAGCGGAAAGGAGATGAAGCCTAAATGGATTGTAAAAAGCGGGCAGGCCTGTATCTGCTCCGTAAAAAAGGAAAAGCCATCAGTATCCTTCTGCTCATTATGGTCGTTTCGACCTTTCTTATTTCCTGTTTTTCGCTCCTTGCCGCATCCGAGAAGTTAGCGAGTGATATCCGAGAAGCTTTAGGCGCTGCCTTTTATCTAAGGGCAAGTACAGGCGTAGTATCAGACGAGAATGGCGAAATGACTGTTACGGAAAATCATATCCGTATTACTGACAATGAGATAAAGCGGATACAAAACTGCGGCAATATTGCGTACTACAATCCTATGAATGACTCCTATTAGGAACACTGTAATATCAAGGCTTTTCGGAGCCTACACCCACAAAAAAATATTATTTGAGCTATCACATTACGCAGAAAGCCGTCCGGCATGAAAAAACGGGCGGCTTTTTTGCGTGGATAGCCGGGAGGGAGGCGAAAAAATAGTAACAAAGTTTTAGCGCAAGATTTGTGCAACATTCACGAAATTGAAAAAGGAGGTAACGAATGGCAGACGAAAAATTAAACGTGAGCCCGAAGGAAAATCCCCAGCCCAGCTTGTTTGATGCCGGCCCGGAGGGTGCTCCTGCCCAGGACGCTCCCGCCCCGGAGCCCCCGGCTCCAGAGAACGCCCCCGAGCAGACTGGCGGCGAACCACCCGCCCAGGATGCCCCGGCTGGGGCCCCCGGCGCGGTGAATGTCTCCGCTGACCAGATTGAAAAGCTGATGGCAGAACAGCGGGCGGCGGGACGTGCGGAGGTGGAAAAGAACGAGCCGCCCGAACCGGAACAGCCGCCCACCCCGGCCCCGGAGGAAAAGGCCGCCGGGGAAAAGGGGCCCGCCCAAAAGGACAAGGCCGCCAAAGAAAAAACGCCCGAGCCGGATAAGTCCAAGGGCAGGCGGGGCCGCAAGCCCAAGGAAGAAAAAGCGGGGCCCGGCGAACCGGGAGGGACGGGGGCCCGCCGTGGCCGCCCGGCCAAGGCTGATAAGGCGGCCCCGGACAGGCCCCCGTCCCAACCTCGAGACAAAATGTCCCAAAGCAAGGGGGCCAAGGCCGCCACGGTAAAGGGCAAGGAAGAGGCCCCCGCTCCCCCTCCTGCGCCGGAACAGCCGCCCCAGCCTCGTGACGCGACCCGCGCCGAAAAGGAAGAGATTGTCTATCTCAACCTCTCGGAGCTGTTCCCGTTCAAAGACCATCCCTTTGGGGTGCGGGACGATGCGGAAATGAAAGGGCTTGTGGAGTCCGTCAAGGACAACGGCGTACACCAGCCCGCGCTGGTGCGTCCCCGGGAGGGCGGCGGCTATGAAATCATCGCGGGCCACCGCCGCCAGCGGGCCAGTGAGCTGGCCGGGTTTGCAAATATGCCTTGTATCGTCCGCAACATGACGGATGACGAGGCCATCCTTGCGATGACGGACGACAACCTGCGCCACCGGGAAAAGATTCTGCCGATGGAAAAGGCCCAGTCTCTGAAAATGCAGGTGGAGGCCATCAGCCATCAAGGGACGAAGATGGAGGGCGTGGCCGCCGGGGACGTTGGAAAACGCTCCACGGAAATCGTGGGGGAACGGAACGGCATGAATTACAAGCAGGTACAGCGGTATATCCGGCTGACCGAGCTTGTGCCGGAGCTCCAGTCTATGGTGAACGAGAAAAAGCTGTCTTTCACCCCCGCCGTGGAAATCTCGTTCATCAAGCCCAAAAACCAGAGGTTTATCGCCGTTTCCATTGAGGGCGAGCAGGCGTCCCCCTCGCTCTCCCAGGCGCAGGAGCTCCGCAAGCTGGATAAGGACGGGAAACTGAACGGCGATGTGATAGACGGCATTTTGAGCCGTGAAAAAAAGGAGGTAGACAAAGTGATTATTTCCGCCGCTGAACTGAACAAGTATTTCGGCAAGGACGCCACGCCCCGGGAAATGAAAGACCAGATTATGTCCCTGCTGGCCGAATGGAAAGAGAAACAGCCCCCGGAGCGCACCGCCCCGGAGAAAAAGACCGACCGGGAAAAGTAAGCCTTGAGACATTTTGTCCCGAGGTTTTTCTTTTTCCCGCGCCCCTCCCCCGCGCCTTGCATAGCGTTCTTTTAGAGAGGGGCTCTGGTGGTATATCCCCCGTCGCCGCCTGCTACTGAGCACAGCCGGGAGTGGGCGGTCAAGGGGCGGAACGCCCGCCGCCTGCGGCGGCTTGCCCTTGACGGCCCGCCCCGGCTGTGCCACCCCTCCCGGCGCGGCGGGGGATATATCCTCCAGAGCCGCCCCCTTTCCCATGAATGGGAAAGGGCGGGGGGATAGGGTTGAACGACAACTATTAAAATATCGGAGGTAAACGACTATGAAACGACCCCTTGCTTACATCACCGCCGCTTGGTATGGCGGCGACACGGAAAATGCGGAGCTGGCCGCGCAGTACTGCCGGGCGGTTTACGATGCGGGCTTTGCCCCTATCTGTCCGGCCTTGTTCCTGCCCCTTTTCCTCAATGACGCGGTTCCCGAGGAGCACAAGAGCAGCATCGACATTGGCCGTGACCTGCTCCGCCGCTCCCGGGTGCTGGTGGTGTGCGGACATACCGTCACCGAGTCCATGAAGAACGACATTGCCGTGGCCCAGCGGCTGGGCATCACCGCCACTACCCTTGAGGGCATCCTGACCGTCAAGGGCCAGGGCCGCCGCTGACGTGGCCGCGCTGTTCGAGGCGTACATTACCAATCTGGGGAAATACAATGAGGGCGAGCTGGTGGGGGAAACGCTGAAATTCCCCACCAGCCCCCAGGCGGTGGAGGCGCTGTTAAAAAATATCGGCGTGGACGGCATACGCTACGAGGAATTTTTCATCACCAGCTTTGACGGCGATGTGCTGGGGCTCTATGACTATCTGGGCGAGTATGAAAATCTGGACGAGCTGAACCATCTGGCCTGCCTGCTCTCGGAGCTCCCCCAAAGTGAGATTGAAAAATTCGAGGCCGCGCTCCATATCGGGGCGCATACCTCCAGCGTGGCGGACATCATCAACCTTGCGGAAAATCTGGACAGCTTTGAGTTTTACCCGGAGATTGAAAGCGAGGAGGATTTGGGCCGTTATTATGCGGAGGATTTGCCGATCCCCGCCGAGCTGAAAGACTACTTTGACTATGAGGCATACGGGCGGGACATATCCATCAACGAGGACGGCCACCTTGCCCCCGGCGGCTATATCGTCCAGACGGGCGATATTAAGGAAGTTTATCACGGGATAGAGGATATTCCCAAGGAGCACAAGGTTTTTGCCCTCCCCCGGCTCTCCATCCGGGAGCAGATGGCCGCCTACAAGGAAGTGATTGACCGTTCCTCTCTGGCGGCTGAACGCAAGCACCCGGAAACGGGCCGGGAGGAGCGGTGACTTCGAGACAAAATGTCCCAAAGGCCGGAGGGCTATCCCCCATGAAAGGAGGCGGTTCTGATTGATTGACGAGGATGTTTCCCGGCGCACTATTGCGTTATCCATGCGGACGGGAAAGCTGACGGCCCGGGTGCTGGCCTATGCGCTCCGGGCGGCTGGCCGGAAGATACAAAAGGAACGCCGGGCCCACCAGACGCCCCACGGCAGGCAGTCCGTGAAAAAGCTGATGGCCCACGGCGCGGCCACGAACAGTATCGAGCTCACCGGGGCCCCAAAAGAATTTGACCGGGTGGCCCGGAAGTGGAACGTGGATTATGCCTTTTACAAGACCGGGCCGGACAAATATCTGCTGTTCTTCAAGTCCGGGCAGGCGGACGCAATCACCGCTTGTTTTTCAGAATACTCCCGCCGGGTGCTGGATAAGGCAAAGACTGACCGCGTACCCATCCGGGAACAGCTCAGACGGGCCGCCGCCGAGATACTGCGCCAGCCCGCGCCCCAAAAGAAAGACCGCGTAAAGGAGGCCGCCCATGAGGACAGATAAGCTGAAAAAGTACCTTTTGCCGAACCTCCCCTATCTGTTCATCGCGTGGGCCTGCCTGAAAGTGGGGACGGCCTACCGTCTGGCGGCGGGGGCGGATTTGGCCCACAAGCTGGTGGGGATGGTGGCGGCCCTCGGCCCGGCCTTTGCCGACTTCGCGCCGGGGCTCAACCCTTTTGACTGGCTCACTGGCATTGCGGGGGCCGTGGCGATCCGGCTGATTATCTATCAGAAAAGCAAAAAAGCCCAAAAATACCGCCGGGATGAAGAATATGGTTCGGCCCGCTGGGGAACGGAAAAAGACATCAAGCCGTTCACCGACCCCAGGTTTGAGAACAACATCATTCTGACCGGGACGGAATTTCTCACCACCAACACCCGGCCCGCCGTCCCCGCCAATGCCCGGAACCTGAATTGCTGTGTTGTCGGTTCATCCGGCTCCGGCAAGACCCGGTTCTGGCTCACGCCCCAGCTTCTGCAGGCCCATTCCTCCTATGTGGTGGTAGACCCCAAAGGCGGGGTGCTGGAGCAGGCCGGGTATTTCCTGCAAAAGAAAAAGGGATATAAAATCAAGGTTTTTAACAGCATTGATTTTTCCCGCTCCATGCACTATAACCCGCTGGCCTATATCCGCAACGAGGCCGACATTTTGAAATTCGTCAATACCTTAATAGCCAACACCAAAGGCGAGGGCAAAGAGGGCGACCCATTCTGGACGAAATCAGAAACGCTTTTATACTGTGCCCTTATCGCCTATATCATCTTCGAGGGCCCGGACGAGGATAAAAACATGAACACCCTTGTAGACATGATTTCCGGCATGGAGGTCAAGGAGGACGATGACGATTTTATGAACGCGGTGGACTATATGTTCGCCGGGCTGGAAAAGAGAAAGCCGGACTATTTTGCCGTGAAGCAGTACAAAAAGTACAAGCTGGCCAGCGGCAAGACAGCGCGGAGCATACTTATTAGCTGTGGCGCAAGGCTGGCCCCATTTGACATCCCGCAACTCCGGGAGATTATGAGCTATGACGAGATGGAGCTTGACAAGCTGGGGGACAGACGGACGGCGGCGTTCTTCATCATCAGCGATACCGACACGACCTATAACTTCATCGTGGCCCTTGCCTTTTCGCAGATGTTCAACCTGCTTTGTGAAAGGGCGGACAACGTACACGGGGGCCGCCTGCCCCATCATGTGCGGGTGCTGTGGGACGAGGCCGCCAACACCGGGCAAGTGCCCAACCTCGAAAAGCTGGTGGCGGTCATCCGCTCCCGGGAGGTGAGCCTGACGCTGTTCTACCAGCAGTTGGCCCAATGCAAAGCCATCTACGATAAAAACGCGGAAACTATTTTAGGCAACATGGACAGCGTGGTGTTCCTCGGGGGCCGGGAGGCCAGCACCATCAAGGAAATATCGGAGAACTGGCTGGGCAAGGCCACCATCTC